>DASTPP010000059.1:0-25501 GCA_035762175.1 Polyangiaceae bacterium
GCGGTCGTAGTTGTCGCCCGTCGTGCCCACCGGCACGTCGAAGTCGAAGCGGTCGTAGACCGAGTACGGGTGCGCCTTGCGCACGTCGTAGGCGACGCCGGTCGAGCGCAGGCAGGGCCCCGTCCAGCCGTACGAGACCGCGAGCTCGGGCCCGATGCGCCCCACCCCCTCGAGCCGGTCGAGGAAGATGCGGTTCTTCAAGAGCAGCGACTCGCCCTCGAGCACCACGCGCCCGATCGAGGCGATGACCTTGCGCACGTGGTCCTTGAAGTAGGGCGTCGGCGGGTGCGCCATGCCCCCCACCCGGCCGAACGAGTGCGTCAGCCGCGCCCCCGTCTCCTCCTCGAAGACGTCCCAGGCGTAGTCGCGCGCCTTGATGAACCACAGAAAGGGCGTGAAGGCCCCGAGCTCCATCGCGCCGGCGCCGTTGCACGTCAGGTGGTCGCAGATGCGCGCGAGCTCGCCCAGGATGACGCGGTAGTACTCGCAGCGCTCGGGCACCTTGATGCCCAAGAGCTTCTCGACCGCCATCGCGAAGGCGTTGTTGTTCAGCATCGGCGAGACGTAATTCAGCCGGTCGACGTAGGGGAAGGCCTGCGTCCACGTGCCGCGCTCGCACATCTTCTCGAAGGCCCGGTGCAGGTAGCCGACCTGCACGTCCGCCTTCGTCACGGTCTCGCCCGACAGCTCGAGCACGATGCGCACCGTGCCGTGCATCGCCGGGTGCGAGGGGCCCATGTTCAGCCGCATCGGCTCGGCCGGCAGCTCGAGCTCGCTCTCGTCGAGGTCTTGGTCGAAAGGTTCCATGGGGGTATCAGGAGAAGCGGCGCGAGGGGTCGAAGGTCTGGCGGCCGAAGGGCATGCCCTCGTTCGGGCCGAAGGGCGCGAGCTTGTCGAGCACCCCCGGGCCCTCGCGGTACGGCACGAGCGGCTGGGTGCGGTTCGCGTCGTAGTCTTTGCGCAAGGGGTGCCCCTCGAACTCGGGGTACGTCAGAATGCGCCTAAGGTCGGGGTGGCCGCGGAAGCGCACCCCCATCAGGTCGTACGTCTCGCGCTCGAGCCAGAGCGCGCTGTGCCAGAGCGGCGTCAGCGAGTCGAGGTCGGCCCCCTCGCCCTCGAGATCGCCGACGCGCGCCTTGGTGCGCAGCCGGTGCTTCTTCGTCAGCGAGTAGAGGTGGCAGACGACCTCGATGCGGGGCTCGCGGTCGGGGTAGTCGACCGCGCACAGGTCCATCAAGAAGTTCATCTGGCACGCCGGCTCGTCGCGCAGAAACCGGTGCGCGTCGAGCCAGCGCGCGGCCTCGAACACGACGGTCTCGTCGCCGTGCTGGCTGGACGTCTCGAGCACCGCCGGGCCCAGCGCCCGCTTGACCACCTCGAGCAGCGCCTTGCTCATCGCTCGCCCTCCCCCTCGGCGCGCTTGCGCTTGGCGGCCCCCGCCGGCACCGTCGCGACGCCCGGGGGCACGACCGACACCGCCGGCCCCTCGCCGAGCTCGCGCGGCCGGCCGCGCAGCGTCACGAGCTGGCCCTGCGCCGGGTCGGTCCGGGGCTTGACCACCGCGGGCGTGCGGTCGCCCCGCTGAATCTTATCTTGCAAGAGCAAGAGCCCGTCGATGACCGCCTCGGGCCGCGGCGGGCAGCCCGGCACGTACACGTCGCAGGGGATGACCTTGTCGATGCCCGGCAGCGTCGCGTAGTTGTCGTAGAAGCCGCCGCAGCTCGCGCAGGTGCCGAAGGCGAGCACCCACTTCGGCTCGCACATCTGCTCGTAGACCCGCTTGAGCGCCGGCGCCTGCCGCTGGCTGATCGTGCCGACCACCCAGAGCAAGTCGGCCTGCCGCGGCGTGAAGCGCGGCGCCTCGGCCCCGAAGCGCGCCATGTCGAAGCGCGGGCTCGCGAACGACATGAACTCCATGCCGCAGCAGGCCGTCACGAACGGGTACTGAAAGAGCGAGTACTTGCGGGCCCAGGCGAGCAGCGCGTCGAAGCGCGTCGTCGCGAAGCCCGTCTCGGCCCCCTCGATCACCTTGCGCGTGGTCAGCTCTCCCATTCGAGCGCCCCCTTCTTCCAGCAGTAGACGAGGCCCACGACGAGCACCGCGAGGAAGCTCACCATGGTCACGAAGCCCGTCCAGCCGAGCTGGCGGAATTGCACCGCCCACGGGTAGACGAACACCGCCTCGATATCGAACACCACGAAGAGAATGGCCGTCAGGTAGAACTTGACGCTGAGCCGCGTGTGGCGGCCGCCCTCGCTCTCGCTGCCGCACTCGAAGGGCAGGCCCTTCTCGGACGTCATGTTCTTCGGGCCGAGGTAGTGGCTCGCGGCGAACATGCCGGCCGCGACCAGCACCGCCAGGGCGAGCAGCAGGAAGATGGGCGTATACGTGGCAACCATGCGTGCCTCTCGGTCGGCTTTGGGTTCGGGGGTGGGCCCCGGGCCGCTCAGGCTACGTAGTCTCCGGCCCTCGGCGCGTCAACGAGGGCGCTTGCAGGGGGCGTTCCAAAAGGGGGCCCGAGGGGGGCGCCGAGCGGCCCCCGGGCGCGAGCCGATCGGGGCGCCGGGCGGCCCCTGACTGAAGTCAGGGGCAGCGAACGCCCCCTCGGGCCACGCGGAATCGAGCCGATTCGGCCTGCAAAGCCCGCCCCCTCGGCGGGGGCCGGGCTCCCAAGGGCTTTGGGCTTGCGGGCGAGCTCGCGCCAGCGGCTCGCGGTGCGGGAGCCCTGCCTCCGGCAGGGCTTTGAGGGCCGTTTCCGCGCGCATTCGCTGCCCCCGACTTCAGTCGGGGGCGGCCGGACGCCCGGACGCCTCTCAGTTCGAGCGGCCCGAGGCCACCATCTTGGCCCGCCAGGCCGTCAGCCCCGGCCCGAGCGCCTGCTCGAGCGCCAGCCGATCGTCGGCCAGCTCGGCCTCGGGCGTGCCCGCCGCCTGCGCCTCGCGCAGGCAGGCGTAGGCCGCGACGTAGCGCTTTCGCAAGAGAAACGCCCGGGTCAAGAGCGGCCAGACCATGTGCCCCTGCGCCCCCAGGTTGATCGCCCGCCGCAGCGCGGCCACCGCCTCGCCCGGCCGCCCGTCGAGCAGGAGCGCCTCGCCGAGCCGCCGGAACACGTCGCCCGCCGCCCCGCCCTCCTGGGCGTACTGCACCCCGAGCCGGAAGATCTCTTCGCCGTGCGCGATGTCGCCGAGCCGCACGCAGGCCGAGCCCAAGAGCCCGAGCCCCTTGGCGATGAGCGCCCGCGCCTCGGCCCCCAGCATCTGCCCGTCGGGCGTGCGCAAGAAGATGGCGAGCGGCGCCGGCCAGGTGCCCAACAACTGCCGCACCTTCACGAAGTCGCCCGCCTCGGCCGCCGACTCGGCCTCGGCGATGCGCCCGAGATCGATCGCGCCCCGGTGGTTCGAGCTGACGCGGTCGAGCTCGTCGCGCACGTGCGCCCGCAGCCGCGCCCGGAACGAGGTCAGGTCGTACTCTTCGTCGAGCCCGTCGTGCAACACCTCGATCTGCGCCCGCCCGTCGCCCTCGACCACGAGCTTGCGCAAGCTGTAGCCGTAGATGGGCGAGAGCAAGAGCGTGCGAATGCCGATGAAGAGCTGGATGCCCTCGGTGTCGTTCTCGCGCCCGGGCGGCGGCCCGTGCACCTCTTCGGCCAAGAGCGCCGCCACCAGCCGCCGCCGGAAGTCGCCGAGCGTCAGCCGCTGCGGCTCGGGCTCGCCCTCGTCGTCGCGCCCGCCCACCACGAAGTCGACGATGGTGTTGTCGAGCGCGCGCCGGTCGACCGAGAGCGCCGTGATGCGCGCGCCCGTGATGAGCGAGAAGGCCACGAAGCGGTCGCCCACGATCTCGCAGAGCGCGTGAAAGCTGCCGATGCCCTCGCCGATTCTCTCGAACCAGCCGTCGGCACGCACCGCGTCGAGCGGGAACACCTTGGTTCTTGCCATAGAATTTCGCCGCCCTCACGGTCGCACGCCACGGGCGCGTTTGTCACCCCCTTAGGCCCCCCGCCGCCCGGGCCCCCGCCTCAGCCCCTCGGCCCCTTCGCCCCGATCACCCGCAGCACCGTCGTCGCCCCCCGCCTCGCCGCGACCGCCGCCCCGGGCCCCCGCGCGGGCCCCGAAGCCCCCGGCCCCCCCGCCGCCCGGGCCCGCCCCGCCCCGGGCCGGACGCCCGGACGCCTGCCGCGCCAGTGCCGGCAGAGCGGCCTCACCCCACAACCCTCGCAACGCAGGGGGTCGGCGAGCGAGGGGCAGTCGCCCGCCATGCCCATGTGGCAGAGGGCAAAATCGTAGCGAACCGGGTCCGCAGGGTCGAGCCGCCCCAGCCGGGCCGTCACCTCTTCGGCCGCCGCCCACGTCGCCGCCCGCCGCTCGGTCAGGCCCAGGTTCAGCGCCAGCCGGTGCAGGTGCACGTCGAGCGGCACGAGCAGCACCCGCGCCGGCACCCGGTCCGCCCAGAGCCCGAGATCGACGCCGTCGGCGGGGCGTACCATCCAGCGGAGGTAGAGCAAGAGGCGCTTGCACGCGCTCGCCCCCGCGGGGTCGGGCAGCAGGTGGCGCGCGCCCCGCCCGAGCCCCGGGCCCTCGAGCCCGCCCGCCCGCCGCACCGCCCCCGCGAAGGCCCCGAGCGCCGGCTTGAGCTGCCCCCCGGCCCGCCCGAGCTCGCGGGCGAAGCGGTCGCCGAGCGTGCCCGACTCGGCCTGCACCCTCCGGGCGCCCCCGAGCAGCCTCGCCACCTCGTCGCCCCGGTAGACTCGATGCCGGAAGCCCCCGAGCCTCCGCCCGAGCTCGTCCGGCGCCTCGGCCGCGAGCGACGGCCGGGGCCCGAGCCGCTCGAGCACCTCGTCGAGCTTGCGGACGATGACCCCCGCGTTGCCGAAGGCCAGGCTCGCCGCGAGCAGCCCCACCAGCTCTTGGTCGAGCGGGTCGGCATAGCGGTGCACCGCCCGCACCGGATCGCGCGCGAGCCGCCCGGCCCGATCGGTGCGGGCGACGATGGCGTCGAGCGCCTCGCGCAGGGCTTGGTCAGAAAGGGGCATTGCTTGAGGGTGCCTCGCCGCCCTTCGCGTCGGCCCCGGGCTCAGCGGGGGGTGCGCCCGCTGAGCCTGATCCAGGCGGGGGGTGACCTTGCACGCGGCCCCGGACTCGACGTCCGGGGAGGGGCGCGCAAGGTCATCCGCCGCTTGTAGGAGGCGCCACCCCGGGGCCCGGGCGCGCCGGGGCTCAGCCCTGCGGCGCGAGGTTGGTGCCGCAGTTGGCGCAGAACTTCGCGCCCGGGCCGTTCTGCGCCTGGCACGAGGGGCAGACGCGGGGGCCGGCGGCCTGGGGCTGGGGGGCGGGGGTGCCGCAGTTCATGCAGAACTTGGCCCCGGGCGGGTTCTTCGCGCTGCACTTGGCGCAGGTCGTCTCGGCCCCCTGGGGCGCGGCCTGGGCGGGGTTGAACTGGGGGCCGGGGTTGAACTGGGGGCCCTGGGGGGTGGCGAAGTTGCTCGCGAGCGCGTTGCCGAGCCCGACGCCGACGGCCATCTGGGCGCCCGCGCCCGCCAGGCCCCCGCCGCCGCCCTTGGCCATGCCCTCGCCGGCGCCCATCATCGCGTTGCCGGCGGCGTAGTTCTGCCAGTTGCCGGCGAGGTTCTGCACGTAGCGCGCGTCCTGGTTGAACTTCTGGTCGAGCGCGTACTGGTTGCCGCGCGCCTCGGCCTCTTTCACGCGCACCTGGCGCTGGGCCTTGGCGACCTCGGCGTTGGCCTCTTGCAGCCGGCGGCGGTCGTCGGGCGAGAAGTTGATGTTGAAGTTGCCCATCTGGTAGACGCGCACGCCGATGTCGTCGAGCGACGGGCACTTCGTCACGAAGCGCTGGGCGAGCGCCTGCGTCAGCGCGACGGCCTGCAGCATGCTCTTGCCCTCGAGCTCGCTCACCTCGCCGAGCGCCGTCTTGACGCCGAGCAAGAAGAGCTGCTTGACCCAGTTGAGCACCTCGTCGTTGTCGCCCGCCGAGGCCTGCCCGACGTAGCCGACGACGAAGCGCGCCGGGTCGGTGACCACGATCGAGAACTCGCCGAACATGCGCGGGCAGACCATCTCGCCCGTCAGCGGGTCGATCATCTCGCCGATGGGGCCGCCCACCGGCACGCCCCGCACCGGCTGCGTCTTGACGAAGAAGACCTCGGCGATGAACACGTCGCCGCCCGTGAACTGGTTCACGAGGTTGTTCAAGAAGGGCAGGTTCTGCGTCGAGAGCGTGTACCGCTGGCCGCCCGGCAAGACCCCCACCACCCGGCCGTCGCGGAAGAACACGGCCGCCTCGTCCGAGTCGACCGTGAGCTGCGAGAACATGGGTATGTTCTGATCGGGCCACTTCCAGACGATGAGGTGCTTCTTGTCGTCGGGGCGGGCGATCATCATCTCGCGAACCCCAGACTTGACGAAGTCGAATAGTCCCATCTTACCCGCTCGCTCCTCTCGGCCCGCCGGCGCCCGGCGCGCCCGCCACCACACCCGGGCCCCGGGGCGGTGCAGCGCCCCGGCCAGGCGCCCGACCCTGCCGGCCCGAACCGCCAAGGTAACGCAGCCTCCCCCGGCCGCTAGCCCGTTTTTTGGGGAGGCTTCCCCCGCCCGGCGGCGCCCCCGACGGAAGTCGGGGGCAACGAACGCCCGCGGAAACGACCTTTCAAGCCCTGCCGGAGGCAGGGCTCGCGCGTCGCGAGGCGCGTTCGCGCGCTCGCCCGCCTGCCAAAGCCCACGGGAGCCCGGCCCCCGCCAAGGGGGCGGGCTTGCCCGCGCCGAATCGACGCCGAATTCGCGCGGCACGAGCGGGCGTCCGCTGCCCCCGACTTCCGTCGGGGGCGAAAGCCGCCACGCTTCGACCTCCCTCCTTTTCCGAAGGGCGCCCTCAGCCCCAGCCGAGGCCCACGGCCGAAAGCGCGAGCCCGAACGCCGCCAGCGCGAGCGGCCAGCGCGCCGCGAGCGCCCCCGCGCCGCGCCGCACGCACGCCGCCGCGCCGAGGGCGAAGATCGCAAGGCCCCCGAGCGCCGCGAGCGCCGCCGCCCCCGACCCCGCCTCGACCCCGGCCGAGCTCGCCACCCGCTTCGCCCAGGCCGACGTCGCGCCGCCCCGCGCCCCGCCCGCCGACGCCCCGCTCCGCGCCCCGCCCGCCGCCGCAGCCTTCGCCCCGACACCCGGCTCGCGCGGGGGCGCCGCCGCCCCGCCCTTCGGCTCGGGCGACGCCTCCTCGGCGGCCTCGAGCCTCGCGAGCGCGGCGCGGGCGTGCGCCACGTCGGCCTCGAGCTGCGCCGTCGGCCAGCGCACCCTCGCGGCCGAGGCGAGCAGCGCCCTCCACGCCCCCATCGCCGCCCGCACGTCGCCGCCCACTTCGGCCGTGTGGCCGATGTGCCGCATCCGCGCGAAGGCCCCCTCGGCGAAGGGCGAGCCCGGCAGCCACCAGTCGGCCGCGTCGCGGGCGTGCCCGAGCGCCACGCGCAGATCGCCCGCCCGCAGCGCCTTGTCGGTCTCGATGAGCTCGGCCCGCCCCTCGAACCACGCGCGCGCCGCGGGCGCAGACGCCAGCGCGAGCAACGCCGCGAGGGCCGCGCAAGCCCCGAGCGGCCGCGAACGCCCTCGCGACACCGACCCGCCGTTCGAGGCCGGCACATCGCCCGAAGCCGCCCTGCCCTGCGGGGCCGCCGCGTCGGGCGAAGCCACCCTGCCCTGCGAGGCCACCGCGTCGCCCGTCGCCGCCTTGCCCTGCGGAGCCGCCGCGTCGCCCGTCGCCGCCTTGCCCTGCGGGGCCGCCGCGTCGGGCGACGCCGCCGCGTCGTTCGGAGGCGCCGCGCTGGGCGACGTCGCGGTGTCGAGCGGGTTCACGGGCCCGGACGCGTAACACGCGACCGCGACGAGGGGCAAAAATGCCCGCCCCTCCGAGCAGCACGAGCGTCCAGACGAGCGTGTGCGCGATCGCCCAGCCCACCCGCGCGCCGGCGCCCGCAGCGCCCGGCACGAATGCGGCCGGCGCCGCGTACAGATCGAGGCGCGGCAGCGCCGCCGCGAGCGCCCTCGCCGCCCAGCCCGGCGCGGGCCCCTCGCCGCCCGCCAGCGCCGCGAGCACGCCCGCCTCTCGCCCGAGCACCACCCACGCAACGCAGAGCGCGAACGCCAGCCTCGGGCCGGTCAGCGCGCGGAAGCAAAGGCCCGCCGCCAGCACCAGCGCGGCCTCCGCGGCCGCGAGCAGCGCGGCGACGCCAATCAACGCCCGCTCGGTCGGGAACGCCGCCGCCACCCAGGCCGAGGCGGCGAGCAGCGCCGACGCCCCCGAGGGCCAGGGCGGCAGGCCCAAGCGCCTGGCCGCCGCGCCGGCGCCGAGGCCCAGCGCGAGCGCGAGCGGCGCCGCAAGCCCACGCCCGCCGAGCACGCCGAGCGCCAGCAAGAGGGACGACGCCCCCGCGGCGACGAAGACGAACGCGCCCGCCCAAAGCCCCGCGCAGCGGGCCGCCTGCTCGACGACGCGCCGGCCGAAACTTGGGCGAGGCAGCGCGGGCGCGAGACCCGAACGGGGCAGCGTGTCAGCTAGCCCGGGCGCGACGCCCGAGCGGGGCAGCGTGGCTGACAGCGCGGATGCGACGCCCGAGCGGGGCAGCGTGGCAGGCAACGCGAGCGCGACGGCGAGCGTCAACAGCGAGAGCGCCGCCGTGCCGAGCTCGGCGATCGCGCGGGCGCGCGACGCATCGGCCGCCTCGCCGAGCAGCCAGGCGTAGGCGAGCGCCAGCGCCAAGAGCGGCGCGACCCCGACGAGGGCGAGCGAGCGCAGCGCCCGACGGTGCGCGCCCAGCGCCAGCGCCACGAAGCGTCGCCACACAGCGAGCGACGCTAGCACTCGGCGCGTCGAGCCCGACACCCGCCCCTCGCCCCTACCCGACCGGCGGCGCGGCGCGCGCCTTCGTGGCGGCTTGCCCCCACGCTTGGGGGGCGCCTGACCGGGGGGGCACCTTCGAATTTGCCTTGAAATTCAACGGTCGACCGCTACCGCGACCCCGTTCGCGGCCTCCCACCAGGGGTCGACCCTTGGGTTGCATCCAGGTTCGACCTGGGGTCAGGGGTCGACCCCTGGCCTCGAGCCCAAAACGGACCATGGTCAGGGGTCGACCCCTACCCGGAGGTCGAAATTTGAACCCCTCCCCAGGGGTCGACCGTGGCGAGGCACCCGTTTTCGGGTTCGAGGCCAGGGGTCGACCGTTGAGTCGGGTCCGTTTTGGGCTCGAAGGAACGGTCCGACCCTGGGGGTGCGTCCGTTTTCGACCTCGGTGAGGGGTCGACCCCTGTTTCCGAGGCCGTCGTGGGCCCTGGTCAACGGTCGACCCCTGCCCCTCCGGCAAGCGCTGCTCGACCGTCGCACCTCCTGCGCGGCAGGCGTGGCCCCGACGCACACCCCCCCAAATGGGTAGCGGGTGATCGCAGCGCCCGGCCTTCCGGTCGCGCCCTCGCTATGCCAGGGTAGCGCCCATGGAGCGAGGACATCTGGGTGTGATTCTGGCGACGGCCGGGGCTTCGCAAGGCGACGAGGGTTGGTCGAACCTGCCCGAGGGCAAGTTCTTGACGCTGCATGCGGCGCACAACGGCGTGGGGCTCACCATCGGGCGCGGCGTGGCCGTGCGCACGGAGGGGTCGCTCATCTTCCTGAGGACCATGAAGGGCGAGACCTTCGTCCTTGATATAAATGACGTTTTCGCCGGCGCGGTCGACGGCACGGCGCCCGCCTCGGCGCGCACGGCCGGCTTCATCCAGCGGTGAGCGCGGGCGCGGGGCCTCGGCCTCACGCCGCGGCCGACGCAGGCCCGGGGCCTCGGCTTCACGTTACGGTTGACGCGGGCTCGGGGCCTCGGCTTCACGTTACGGTTGACGAGCGCCCGGGGCCCCAGCCTCACGCCGCGGCCGACGCAGGCGCGGGGCCTCGGCTTCAGGCTACGGTTGACGCGGGCTCGGGGCTTCAGCCTCACGCTACGGTTGAGGGGGGCCCGCGCGCCGGCCTCGGCTCGCCGGCGGGCCTCGTCTCCGCGCTGCTCGCGCGCGTGGCGGCGCTCGTCGCATGCCTGCCCTACCGGGCGCTCGCCCCGATCGGCGCGCTCGTCGGCCTCTTCGTGGGCGAGGTGCTGCGGGTGCGGCGGGCCGAGGTGGCCGCGCGGCTCGGGCGCGCGGGCTTTTCCGGCGCGTCGGCGAAGGCCCGGGCGATGTACGTTTCGCTCGGGCGGGGGCTCTTCGAGCTGCTCTGGGCGGGGGGGCGGCCGGGGCGCGAGCTCGGCGCCGAGGTGCGGCTCGGCGCGCGGGCGATCGAGGTGCTCGAGGGGCTGGGGGGCCGGGGCGCGGTGGTCGCGTCGGCGCACACCGGCAACTGGGATCTGGCCGCCTGCGCGCTCGCCGAGCGCCACCCGCTCGTGGTGGTGACCAAGCGGCTGCGCGTGCGCGCGCTCGACGGGCTCTGGCAGGGCTTGCGGGCGGGCCGCGGGGTCGAGCTGGTGAGCGGGCGGGGGGCGATCGCGGCGGCGGCGGCGGCGCTCGGTGCGGGGCGCCTCGTGGCCGTCATGATCGATCAGGCGCCCGAGGGCGCGGGGCGCGCGCTCTGGCACCCGTTTCTCGGGCAGCCGGCGCGCCACGATCGGCTGGCGGCGGCGCTGGCGGCGCGCGCGGGGCGGCCGCTGGTGGTGGCGTTCCCGCGGCGCGAGGGCGACGGGACGCACCGGCTCGAGGTGGCCGAGGTGCTCACGCCGCCGGCCGAGGGGGCGGGGCCCGCGTGGGTCGACGAGGCGACGCGGCGGGCGTCGGCGGCGCTCGAGGCGTTCGTGCGCGAGCGGCCCGAGCAGTGGCTCTGGCTGCACCGCCGCTGGAAGGCGGCGCCCCGGGGCCGCCCGGCGCCCGCCCCCCGAGGCCCGGCCCCGCTCGCTTCGTGGCCGCGCCCGTCGCGGCGTGGTAGTGCCCCCGGGCCATGAGCGAAGACCTCCTGCGCGTCGGCAAGCATACCTTCCGGTCGCGCCTCTTCATCGGCACCGGCAAGTACAAAGACGTCGCCGAGACCCGCGCGGCGCTCGAGGCGAGCGGGGCCGAGGTGATCACGGTGGCGCTGCGCCGGGTCAACCTCGGCCAGCGCGACGAGGGCTCGCTGATGGGCCTGCTGACCGACCCCGCCCGCACGTGGACGCTCTTGCCGAACACCGCCGGCTGCTACACCGCCGACGACGCGGTGCGCACCTGCCGCCTCGGCCGCGAGCTCGGCCTGTCCGACCTGGTGAAGCTCGAGGTCATCGGCGACGAGAAGACGCTCTTTCCCGACAACGAGGCGACGCTCGAGGCCGCGAAGGTTCTCGTCGCCGAGGGCTTCTGCGTGCTGCCCTACTGCACCGACGACCCCATCGTCTGCCGCAAGCTGCAAGACCTCGGCTGCGCGGCCGTGATGCCGCTCGCGGCGCCGATCGGGTCGGGGCTCGGCATCCGCAACCCGCACAACCTCGCCATCATTCTCGAGCAGGCGCGCGTGCCGGTCATCGTCGACGCGGGCGTCGGCACCGCCAGCGACGCCTCCGTCGCGATGGAGCTCGGGTGCGACGGCGTGCTGATGAACACCGCGATCGCGGGCGCGAAGCGGCCCGTCTTGATGGCCGAGGCGATGCGCGAGGCGGTGTCGGCGGGGCGCAAGGCCTTTCTCGCCGGGCGCATCGCGCGCAAGCTCTACGCCTCGGCCTCGAGCCCGATCGAAGGCCGCATCGGCTTAGCCCCGCGAGCGCGCCCCCCCCGTGTTCGGCCCCCGCAAGCGCCGCGCCGAAGCCCCCGCGAACGGGGCCCCGGCGCGCCCCGACGGGCCCTCGGCCGGCGAAGCGGCGCGCCCGCAGGGGGCCGCGGCCGGCGAGGGGGCCCGGGCGGCGGCGAGCGGGGGCGCGGCGGCAGGTGGGGGCGCGGCAGCGGCCGGGGGCGCGGCGGCGGGCGGGCCGAAGCCGCCGGGCGACACGCACGTCGTCGTCGACAAGCTCATCAAGCGCTTCGGCGAGACCGAGGTCTTGCGCGGGGTGTCGATGACGGTGCGCCGGGGCGAGACGGCGGTCATCATCGGGGGCTCGGGCGCGGGCAAGACGACGCTCTTGCGCATTCTCATCGGGCTCGAGAAGCCGACGAGCGGGCGCATCTTGGTCGACGGGCTCGATCTCGCGCCGCTCGAGGGGGTCGAGCTGAACCGCGCGCGGCGCAAGTTCGGCATGGTGTTTCAGTATTCGGCGCTGCTCGACTCGCTCAACATCTTCGAGAACGTGGCCTTCCCGCTCGTCGAGCACACGAAGCTGTCGAAGGGCGAGATTCGCGACAAGGTGCGGCACACGCTCGAGATCTTGGGCATCGGCGGCACCGAGTCGCGCTTCCCGTCCGAGCTCTCGGGCGGCATGCGCAAGCGCGTCGGCCTGGCGCGGGCGCTGATGCTCGAGCCCGAGATCTTGATCTACGACGAGCCGACCTCGGGCCTCGACCCGCTCACCTCGCGCATGGTCGACGACCTCATCGAAGAGACGCGCCAGCGCTTCGGCGTGACCAACCTGGTCATCAGCCACGACATGGCGAGCACCTTCCGCATCGCGCACCGGGCCTTTCTGCTGATTCGGGGCCAGGTCGTGGCCGAGGGGCGGCCCGACGACTTGCTCGAGGGCACGAGCGAGGTGGCGCGCGACTTCGTGCTCAAGTCGGGCGTCGACACCCGCTCGATCGGCCGCGCGCCCCCCATCGAGCTCGCGGGCACGCGGCGGAACGAGAAGACCGCGGTGGGCGGCGACCTCGACTGAGGCGGGGGCCCGCGCGAACGAACGCCGGGGCGACCCGGGCGGCCGCGGCGCCCGCGACCCGGCCGGCGCCCGCTCCGCTCAGGCCGAGGGCGCGGGGCCGCTCACGATGGCCGACGAGCCCGCCACGCAGTGGAAGACGGTGCGCTCGACGTCGCCCTCGTAGGTCGGCTTGGTCACGTCGCCGCGCTGCTGCAAGAAGGTGGTCTCGAGCGAGCCGGCCTTCACTTCGACGACGGCGACGCCGGTGACGTTGGTGCGAGCGTGCTTGAGGTAGGGCGCGTTGTCTTCGACGAGGATGGCGTCGAGGTTCTGGACGAGGGGCCCGAGGCCGAGCAGCTTGAAGGTCGGGTCGCCCTCGACGACGAGACGGATGGCCTCTTGCAGCGGCTGCGAGCTGATGCCGCCGACGACGAACTCGGCGGCGACGGGCTGGGCGGCGGGGGCGTCGAAGTCGACGTGCAGCTCGGAGGCGTAGAACGAGTGCACGTCGCCGGTGACGGCGACGAGGTTCTGCACGCCGGCGAGGCGGGTGAAGATCTCGGCGCGCTCGGTGCGGAAGCCGTCCCACTGGTCGACCGAGAGGTAGAAGAGGTCGTTGAACGGCGCGGGCACCTGGGGGAAGTCGGCGAGGTTGATGACGCTCTGCCAGAGGCAGACCTCGTTGCCCCAGATCTTCCAGGTGGCGGTGCTGCCGGCGATGCCCGCGACGAGCCAGTCTTTCTGCTCTTGGCCGAGCATGGTGGGCTTGGCCGCGGTCTCGATCGGGTCGTAGCCGGCCTTGAGCAGCAGGTTGTGCGAGCCGAGCGCCGAGTTCGTGGTGACCTTGCCGACGGCGAGGTTGGCGGGGCCCTCGGGGACGAGCGGGCCGCTGCGATAAAGCCGCTCGTCGGTCATGAAGAGCTCGACGTGCCGGCCGAAGCGCAGGCGGCGGTACATCTTGAACTGCTCGGGGGCGGCGGCGGCGTTGGGGGCCTCGACGTCGACCGGCTGGTACTCGAACCAGGCGCGCGTGGCGTTCAGGCGGCGCGCGGGCTCGCGCTCTTCGTCGGCGGGCCCGGTGACGTCGCCCTTGTCGGACGAGCGGGTGCCGGCCGAGTCGTTGGCGAACTCGTGATCGTCCCAGATGATGATGAAGGGGAAGCGCTCGTGCACCGCCTGCAAGTCGCGGTCGCCGCGGTACGTCTTGTAGAGCGTGCGGTAGTCTTCGACGTCGGTCGCGGCCCGATAGTCGCCGAGCGGCTTGCCCACGGGCAGGTCGACCCCGCGGGCGGCGCCGGGGGTCTGGAAGGACGGGTCGCCGTCGGTCTCGTAGATGTAGTCGCCGAGGAAGACGATAAAGTCGAGGTCTTTGCCCGCCTGGCTGGCCTCGTCGAGCAGGGCCTTCCAGGCGTGGTAGTAGCGGCCGATGAAGTCTTGGCAGGAGGCGAAGGCGAAGCGGACGGTGGCGTCGGCGTCGGGCGCGGGGGCGGTCTTGGTGCGGCCGACGCGCGAGGTCGCGCCGCGGGCTTTGAACTGGTAGTAGTAATGGGTGCCGGGGCTGAGCTGCCCCGTCACCTTCACCCGGACGGTGTGGTCGGTCTCGGCCTTGGCGGTCAGGCTGCCCTGGGCGACGACCGAGGTCAGGGCCTCGTCGGTGGCGACGACGAACTCGACCGGCACCTCGTCGCCCGCGGCCGCGGGCTCGACGCGCGTCCAGAGGAGGAACGAGGCGGGCTGCGGGTCGCCCGAGGCGACGCTCTGGGGGAAGATCTCGTCGGTCGAGGGCGGCGGGGGTGGGGTGCCGCCGCCCGAGCCGCCGTCGCCGGGGACGATGGGCACGCCGGGCGCCATCGACCCGCCTTCGCAGGCGATCGGGCCGGCGACGACGACGGTGGCGACGAGCGAGCGGAGGAAGTCACGTCGGCGAAAGGGCGGTTGCGACATGAGCCCCGCCTAGCACGAGCGCGGGCCGGGCGGGGCGGCAACCGGCACGGTGTTTTCTTGGGCGGGCGGGCCCGAGCTCGGCCGCTCGAACGCGCCCGGCCCTGGCGCGGCGCGCCAGCACGGCGGGCGGCCGGGGCGGGCACGGCGCGGGGCCGGACGGGGTGCGCGAGGGCCGTCGGCTGACGCGCGCGCGAGGGCCCGGCGGCCGGGGCGCTCGTGGCGGCCTTCGCGGGGCGGCGGCCCCCGCGGGCGGGCTTGACGGGCCGGGCGGGGGGTCGTACCACGCGAGGTGCCCGACCCGGCCCCCGGCACGTGGCGGCGCGCGCCCCGGGTCGCGGCGGCGGGGGCGGGCGGACGCCCCCCATGGCCCCCCTCTTCCTTCTCACGGCGCCGCAAGTCACCCTCCGCACGCTCTTCGATCGGCCCGGCGAGGAGATGAACCTCGCCTGGATCAAGCTCTTCATCGGGGCGGCGGCCATCGTGGCGCTGCTCTACGAGGCGAGCCGCGAGTCGGAGGGCAACCCCGTGCGGCTCGGCACGCGCAAGACCGTCGCGGGCCTGCTCGCGTTCGGGGCGGTGCTCGCGTACTTTCAGTTCTTCCAGATCGGGTATCGAGACTTCTACCACCGGTGGGAGTTCTTTCATTACTACGTCGGGGCGAAGTACTTCCGCGAGCTCGGCTACGACAACCTCTACCGCTGCACGGCGGTCGCCGAGGTCGACCTCGGCTACCAGCGCGACGTGCGCGCCCGCAAGCTGCGCGACCTCGGGCGCACCAACCTCATCACCGACACGTCCGACGCGCTCGCGCACCCCGAGATCTGCAAGACGGCGTTCTCGTCGGAGCGCTGGGACGCGTTCAAGAAGGACATCGACTTCTTCAAGAAGGAGGCGGGCGGCGGGTCGTGGTGGCACGACATGAACAAGGACCACGGCTACAACCCGCCGCCGGTCTGGGGCATCACGGGCTGGCTCTTCGCGTCGCTGAACCCGGCCGAGAAGTGGTACATGAAGGCGCTCTCGGGCCTGGACCTGGGCCTCTTCACGGCCACCTTCGGCTTCATCGCCTGGGCCTTCGGCTGGCGCGCCTCGGCGCTGGCCATCATCTTCTGGGGCACCCAGGGGGCGAGCCCCTTCTTCTGGACGGGCGGCGCCTTCTTGCGCCAAGACTGGTTCTTTTACACCGTCGCGAGCGCCTGCCTCGTGCGCAAGCGCAAGTTCTTCTGGGGCGGCGCCTTCTTGATGTATGCGACGCTGCTCCGGGTCTTCCCGGTGTTCTTCTTCGCCGGCTGGGTCGTGGTCGCCGCCGCGCACGCCTACCGCGCCCTCAAGCGGCGCGAGGGCGGGCGGCCCCTGCCGCTGCGCGAGCTCTTGCACCCGGACCACCGCAAGCTCGCCGCCGGGGCCATCGCCGCCGCGCTCGTGCTCTTGCCCGCGAGCGCCGCGATCGCGGGGCCGCGGGCCTGGCCCGAGTTCATTCAACACATCGTCGTGCACAACAAGACGCCGCTCACCAACCACATGGGCTGGCGCACGATCGTCGGCCACGCGGCCGAGGGGCGGATGCAATACGTGCGCGACAACCGCCTGACCGACCCCTTCGCCCGCTGGAAGGAGATGCGCCGCGAGCGGGTGCAGGCCCAGGCCCTCGTCTACTACGGCGGCATCGCGCTGATGGGCGCCTTCTTCGCCTTCGCCTGCTGGCGCCTGAAGAACCTCTGGGTGGTCGAGGCGCTCGGCTGCCTGCCGGCCATGCTGGGCGCCGAGCTGACGTGCTACTATTATTCGTTCTTCGTCTTCACCGCGATGCTGAGCCGGGGCCGGCGCCCGCTCGAGCTCGGGCTCATGCTCGCGACGGTGCTCACCCAGTTCTGCAACGTGCACTACGTGTTCTACGACGACCGCTTCACCGGCATGGCCGTCGTGTTCCTGAACCTCGCGCTCTTCATGGTCGCCATGTACGCCCGGCGGCCGAAGGCGCAGCTCGCCGAAGTGATGACCCCGGCCCCCGCCGTCGGCGGGGCCCTCAGCGTCCCCCCCGCCGCCGATGGCTTACCCCCCCCTGCCCCCCCGCCGCCTCGCCCTGCTCGCCCTCGCCGCGCTCGCCGCCCCCGCCGCGCTCTCGTCCTGCTCGGGCGACGACGAGCCCGAGGCGGTCTCCTTCGGCCTGCTGCTCACGCCGGGCCAAGAGCGCGACGCCTGGTCGCGCGACCCGCAGCCCGCCCGCGTCGTCGTCTCGGCCCGCGTGCCCGCGCCGGGCGGCGTCGGCGAGAGCACCGTGACGCTGGCCGACCAGGCCTGGCCCTTCGACGCCCTCGCGACGAGCGGGCCGCCGTCGGGCTCGTACACCGTGGTCTCGACCGAGGTGTACGACGCGACGGGCGCGGTGGTGATGCGCGGCGAGACGCCGCCCTTCTTGAGCGACGAGGGCTACGGCCGCGAGCTGCCCCTGCTCGTCGGGCGCGTCGGCGAGTTCGCCCGCCCCGAGGCGAAGGTCGTGGGCACCTGGCCCGCCCCCAGGCCGGTGCTCCTCGACGGGCGCTACGTGCTGCTGACCGGCGGCGAGGGCGCCGGGGCCGACGGCGGCGCCGAGCTCTTCGACCTGGTGCGGCTCGCGCCCCTCCTGTGGAGGGGCAAGTTGCCGCGCACGCCCGCCTCGGTGATGACGAGCGACGGCGCCAACGCGCTCTTGATCGACGCGCAGGGCGCGAGCTCGTACAACTTCCTGTCGGGCACCCCCGGCGAGGTGACCATGTCCGCGGGCGACGCCGCGGCGCTGGCGGGCGGCGACTCGGTGCTCAGCGACGCCGACGCGGCCGAGGCCTTCGTCGTCGGCGCGACCCGGCCGGGCGCCCCGTCCGACAAGGTGCTGCGCGTCTCGAAAGACGGCCTCACGGTCGTCAAGCTCGCCACGCCGCGCTCGCGCGCCAGCGCGGCCTGGGTCAAGGGCCGGGGCCTCGTCGTCGTCGGCGGCGCCGAGGGCGCGCCGGTCGAGGTGCTCGCGCCGAAGGCGTCGACGTTCAAGACGCTGCTGGTGCAGGCGCCGGCCACCTTCGAGGCCTCGCTCTTGCCCACGCCCACGGCCGAGCTGCTCGTCGTCGGCGGCGTCGACGCGGCCGGCGCCCCGACGCCCCCGCAGCGCCTGCCGCTCGGGTGCGCCGAGGCCTGCCCCGCCGTTGCCGAAACGCTCACCCTGCCGACCCTGCGCGGCGGGCGCGCCTTCGACGTCGGCAAGGCGGGCACCTGGCTCGTCGTCGGCGCCGACGCCGAGGGCTTCGCCTCGGCCCACCTCATCGACGCCTCGACCACCCCCGCGGGCGCCACGCCCGTCGCGCCCCGCGTGCGGCGCCGCGGCGGCGCTTCACTCGCGGTCGGCGGCGGCTACGTCGCCATCGTCGGCGGCACCGACGCCGCCGGCCTGCCCGTGCCGGACGTCGAGCTCTTCACGCCCCCGCCGCCCTGAGCGCGGCCGCGCCGCCCCCGCGCCGAGCGCGGCTGCGTACCTCCGCCGGGGCGGGCCCCTGCGCGCGCCCCCGCCCCTCGACGGGCGCCGGCCCCCTTCGCCTCGCCGCCTCTCAACCGGCGCCGCGCGGGCCCGCCGAAAGCAGGCGCCCCTCGGCGCTGACGACGCTGCGCTCGAGCGGGGCGCTCGCGCGGGCGCCGGGCCAGAGCACGCACTCGCGCAGCTCGCCCCGCCCCTCGACGAGGGCGCCCTCGCCGACGACGCAGCGCTCGAGCCGGACCTCGGGCGAGACCCTCGCGCCCCGGCCGACGAACGAGCCGGGGCCCCGCCGCTCGAGCCAGGCGAGGTTGGCGCCGAGGTAGCCCTCGGCCGAGCCGACGTCGTAGAAGGGCCCCTCGTAAGGCAGCGCCAGGACCACGCCGCCGGCGGCGACGAGCGGCCCGAGCGCGTCGCCGACGAGGCAGCCGCGCTCGGGCAGCGAGGCGACGAGCGCGGCGGAGAGCGCCGCGACGCCGACGTAGGTGCCGCCCCAGCGCTCGTCGCCCCGCCGAAAGCCCCGCAGCCGCACGACGCGCCCCCCCTCGCCCACGCCGACCGCGCCGCCGCCGGGCAAACCGGGCCGGACGGCGAGCACCGCGCTCGCCCCCGCGCTCGCGAGCCGCCCCTCGAGGGCGGCGAGCTCGACCTCGGCCTCGATGTCGCCGTTGCAGACGACGACGTCGCGCCCGCCGAAGTGCTCGCGCGCCCGGGCGATGCCGCCGGCGGTGCCGAGCAGATCGCGCTCGTACGAAAAGGCGAGCGGCAGGGGCCAGGGCCCGCGCCCCTCGAAGTCGGCGGGCCGGTGGAAGACGTTGACGACGGCGCGCTCGGCGCCGGCGGCGGCCAGGCGCCGGGCGACGCGGGCGAGCAGCGGCTCGTCGCCGACGGGCACCAGGGGCTTGGCGAGCTCGTCGCTGAGCGGGCGCAGGCGGGTGCCGAGCCCGGCGGCCAGGATCATCGCGGCGGCGCGCACGCCCGCCACGCTGCCCGAGCCCTCCCCCCGACGTCAACCGCCGGGCGGCGCGCGGCCGCCCGCCCTCCGCGGCCGCCGCCTGCCCTCGCCTCCCCCCGCCGCCTTCGCCTGCCGCCGTCGGAGCGTCTCTCGCCGCCTTCGCCTGCCGCCGTCGGGGCGTCATCGCCCGCGCTCGCCCGCGGCCGGGGGGCTTCGCCGCCCGCCCCTGCCCGCCGCCGTCGGGGGTGCGCCGCCCGGGGGGATGCGCTATGGCAGGCGCCGTGAAGCCCGCCCGCGTGCGCCTCTTCGCTTGCGCCCTCTCGCCGGCCGCGCTCGCGCTCGGCTACGCGGCCTGCTCGACCGACGGCACGAACCAGGTCGACCTCGACGTGACGAACCTCTACGTCGACCCCGCCTTCATTCAAGGCACCGTGCTCTGCGGGCCCTTCGAGGGCGCGATGCAGACCTACGTCGTGACGCTCGTCGATGAGACCGACGATCCGGTCAAGACGACGCTGCCCTCGTCGCCGCCGACGCCCTGCGCGCAGCCGGTGGGCTTCAGCGATCAGCTCATCGTCGCCGATCGGCGCTATAGCGCGGTCGTCGACGCGTACGACATCCCCGCGTGCGACGCGGCCGCGACGCGCCGGCCCTGCCTCGTGCCCTACGGGGGCCTCTTCACCGCCGACGGCCGCTACCGGACGGGCGAGCGCTCGATGGCGCGGGTCGAAGAGGGCGACCCCGCGCCCGCCGACCCCGCGTGGCGCGCGCTGCGGCCCGCCGAGCCCGCGTGGGCGCCGCTGACGTGCCAGGCGGTGACCGCGCGCCTGCTGACGAGCGCGCGCTTCTTGAGCTGCGGCCCCCAGCCCGCGCCCCTCGCCGGCCTGAGCGGCCTCGCGCTCTCGGTCCGCACCCTGCGCGGCTCCATCCCCTGCGCGCCCGCCGCCCAAGGCTTCGGCATCGAGCGCGTCGCCATCGAGTACGCCGGCGTCCTCGCCGACGGCCGAGAGTTCGCCGGCGCGGGCGGGGCCGCGGGGGCGGCTGGCGCGGCCGGGGCGGCGGGCGCGGCGGGCGCGGCGGGCGAAGGCGGCGCGGCGGGCGAAGGCGGGGCGGGCGGGGGCGACGCGGGGGGCGCGGGGGGCGCGGGGGGCGCGGGCGGGGCGGCGGGCGGCGACGGCCGGCCCCCCATCGTCGAGCCCAGCGAGAACCCCGCGCCCATCGCCTGCCAGGGCGACGGCGAACTGCGCTACCCGGGCCTGACGCCCGACGTGACGTACGGCTTCCGCGTCGTCGCGTACGACGGCGAGGGCGTGCCGCGCTGGGCGACCTCCTGCGAGGGTACGCCGATCGGGGGCATCGGCAACTTCCCGATGGCCTGCGAGCCGCTCAGCAGCGAGGCGACCCTGCGCGTGCCCTTCGCGACCATCGCCGCCGCGTACGTCGAGCGCTTCGGGGGCGACGCCCCCGCGTGTGGGCCCTCGGTGGT
Organism: Polyangiaceae bacterium; assembly: GCA_035762175.1. Lineage (GTDB taxonomy): Bacteria > Myxococcota_A > Polyangia > Polyangiales > Polyangiaceae > DASTPP01. The sequence continues at coordinate 20,664 of DASTPP010000059.1, forward strand.
CGTCGAGGCGGCGCTCGGCGGCCAGGGCCCCCTGCAGCCCGCCGCTTGCGGTGATCTGCGCTTCGACCGCCTGCTGCCGGGCGCCTACACGCTGCGCGGCACCCTCCGGGTCGACGCTGACGCCCGCGCCTTCGCCTGCGAGGGGTACGCCGTGCCCTCGGCCCTGTCGTCGGCGCCGGGCGGGGGCGCCTCGGCGAGCTGCCAGTTTCTTTGAGCGCGCCCCTGCCGAGCGGTCGCAACGCGGCACGCCGCCTCGGACGAAACGAAAGGCTCGCCCGAGCCTCCGGCCGCGCCTGGGGCCCGCCCGGCCGCGTTTTGCGCCGGGGAGCCGGCGTTGCGCAGCGCCGGGCTAGCTGGTAGCCCCTACTCTAACCATGCGCACGCCGCCCGGTGTCCAGGCAGGGTCCTTCCCCCGACCGACGGGTGCCCTGCGGTGGGTACTCATCGTACTTTTCTCGCTCTGGCTGGCCTTCGCGCTGACCATCAACTGGATGGGCGCGACCGTCCAGGGCTTCGCGGCTGAGCTCTATCGGCTTCTGGTGCTCGACCTCGGGCGCCTGGCGCAGGGTGAGATCTGGCGCCTGGTGACCGCGCCCTTGGTGCACGTGCCGAGCGGGCCGGGGTCGGTCGGGCATATCCTGACGACTCTGCTTCTGCTTTATTTTTTCGGCGCACAGCTGCAGAGCTCCTGGGGCAACCGGCGCTTTTTGTGGGTGCTCGGGGCCGCGGCGCTCGCGGGCGAGCTCTTGCAGATCGGGGCGACCTTCGTGCTGCCCGACGCGCTGGCGCGCAACGTGGCGCAGCCGACGATCGTGGGCGCGTACGCGGCGGCGCTCGCGTGCCCGGTGGCCTGGGGGGCGACCTACCGCAACGCGACCATGTACTTGTTCTTCGCCGTGGCCGTCCGCGGCTGGACCATCGTCATCATCACGGTCGCGCTGGCGCTCCTGAACCTGGTGGCCGCCGACCACCCGCCGCCCGAGGGCATGCTGGCGCCGTTCGGGGGCATGCTGGTGGGCTACCTGCTGGGGGGCAGCACGCCTTCGCCGCTGCGCAAGGCGTTTTTGCGCTGGAAGCTCCGCAAGCTCGAGGGCCCGGGGCGGCCGAAGGGCGGGGGGCGGCTGCGGGTGGTGCCGGGGGGGCGCGAGGGCGAGCCGAAGCGCGACGGGCGGTGGCTCAACTGAGGGGCGGGGCGGCGGGCGGCGGCGGGCCGGAACGCGGGGGCGGGCCCGCGGGGGGTAGCTGCGCGGGGCCGGGCGTCGTAAAAGCGGGCCGATGCTAGCGTCCGCATGGTCGCCCGAGGCGCGCGCGCCGGCCGGGGGCTTTCCGAAGCACTTGCTCGCCATCGAGGGGCTCGCGCGGGCCGACGCCGAGGCCATCCTGGCGCTCGGCGAACGTTTTCTGGCGGGCGGGCCGATGCCGCCCACCCTGCGGGGGCGGGCGGTGCTCACGGCCTTCTTCGAGGCCTCGACGCGCACGCGCACCTCGTTCGAGATGGCGGCGCGGGGGCTCGGCGGGCAGGTGCTCTCGCTGACCCCGGCGGTCAGCAGCGTCACCAAGGGCGAGACCCTGCTCGACTCGGTGCGGACGCTCGAGGCGATGGGGGCCGACGTCGTGGTGGTGCGGCACGCCTCGTCGGGCGCGGCCGAGTTCCTCGCGCGCAAGGTGCGGGCCTCGGTCGTCAACGCGGGCGACGGCGCGCACGAGCACCCGACGCAGGCGCTGCTCGACGCGCTGACGGTCCGGCGGCGGCTCGGCCGGCTCGAGGGGCTCACGGTCGCCATCTGCGGCGACGTCCTGCACAGCCGCGTGGCGCGCTCGGGCGCGCGGCTCTTCGCGCTGCTCGGCGCGCGGGTGCGCTTCTGCGGGCCGCCGACGCTCCTGCCGCCGGCCGCCGCCGAGGCCTTCGGCGTCGAGGTGTTCGAGCGGCTCGACGCGGCCGTCGCGGGGGCGGACGTGGTGATGGGCCTGCGGGTGCAGCGCGAGCGGCTCGCCGGCGCCTTCCTGCCGTCGCTCGAAGACTACGCGCGGGGCTGGCGCCTCGACCGCGAGCGGCTCGCGCGCCTCGCGCCCCGGGCGCTGGTCCTGCACCCCGGGCCGATGAACCGGGGCGTCGAGATCGAGGGGGCGCTCGCCGACGCCCCCGAGAGCGCGGTGCTCGAGCAGGTGCGCGCCGGGGTGGCCGTGCGCGCGGCGGTCTTGCACCTGCTCGGCGCGGCCGGCGCGCCGCCCTCGTGACCCCGGGAGCCCACAAGCCCTTGCCAGCAACCGCGCCTTCGCCCCAAACTTCGAAGAAAGAGCGCGTCATGAGCCCCCCTCCTCGTCGGCGAAGGGCTCGCGCGCCCGGGGGGCAGCCCCCGCGGCGGCGGGCGGGGGGGCGCTGATGGGCCCCGCGCGACGCCTCGACCCCCTGCGCCTGGTCGGCCAGACGCTCGAGGGCAAGTACCGGGTCGAGGGCTACATCGGCCAGGGCGGCTTCGGGCTGGTCTACCGGGCCCTGCACACGATCTGGAACCAACCGGTCGCCCTCAAGTGCTTCCGGGGCCTCTCGAGCACCGTGCCCGAGCGGCGCGAGCAGCTCTTGCACGACTTCGTGCAAGAGGGCGCCCTGCTCAGCGAGCTGTCGGCCCGCTGCGCGAGCATCGTGCAGGCGCGCGACATCGGCACCTTCACCACCGAGCAGGGCGAGTGGGTGCCCTACATGGTGCTCGAGTGGCTCGACGGCGTGACGGTCGAAGAGGTCCTCTCGATGGAGACCGCGTCGGCCGGCTCCCCCGTCCCGTGGAGCTTGGACCGCGTGCTCGCGACGCTCGAGCCCGTCGCCATCGCCCTCGAGGTGGCGCACCGCCGCGGCGTCGCGCACCGCGACATCAAGCCGGGCAACATCTTCCTCGTCGAAGACCGTCGCACGCGCGAGCGCTCGGTCAAGCTGCTCGACTTCGGCATCGCCAAGGTGGTGCAGCAGGCCCAAGAGAAGAGCTACACCAAGACCAACAGCGACGAGTTCAACTCGTTCACGCCCAACTTCGGCGCCCCCGAGCAGTTCAGCCGCAAGTACGGCGCGACCGGCCCGTGGACGGACGTCTTCGCCCTCGCCCTCGTGTTCACCGGCCTGGTGCTCGGCCGCGAGCCGCTCGACGGCGACGACTACATCCAGCTCGCCACCGCCGTCTGCGACCCGGCCCTGCGGCCGACCCCGGCCGCCTTCGGCGTGCACGTGCCCCCGGCGCTCGAGGCCGTGCTCGCCCGCGCGATGGCCATCATGCCGCAAGAGCGCTACGCCTCGGCCGGCGAGTTCTGGACGGCCGTCCGCATGTCGCTCGGCCTCGGCACGCTCGCCGACCTCAGCGGCGGCGGCGGCGTCGCGCTCTCGGCGCAGCGCCTCGGCTACGCCCAGGGCGGCCCGGCCCCCGCGGGCGCGAACGCCGCCGGCATGGGCGGCGCCGCCGCGCCCGGCGTGCCCTCGCCGCGCGGGCGCCCGAGCGGGCGCGTCGCCCCGAGCCTCCGCTCGATCCGCCTGGCGGCCGGCCTCGGCGTGGCCAGCGCGCTCACGCTCCTCGTCCTGCTCGTCTCGCGGGCCTGCTCGGGCCCGGGCCCGGCGGGCGACCCGACGACGCCCGCCGCCTCCGACTCGGGCGCGCAGGTCGAGACCCCCCCGCCCTCGAAGCCCTCCTGCCCCTCCGACATGGTGGCGCTCGACGGCGGCGAGTTCCGCATGGGCACCGACGACGGCGAGCCCGACGAGTTCCCCCCGCATTTGGTCACCGTCAACGGCTTCTGCCTCGACCGGCACGAGGTCACCGTCGCGCAGTACCAGCAGTGCGTGAAGATCGGCGACTGCAAGCCCCCGCCCACCGACGTGCAGTGGCCGGGCATGTCGCCGCGCGAGAAGAAGATCTACAGCCCCGCCTGCAACGGCCGCGACGCCTTCGGCAAAGATCTGCACCCCATCAACTGCATCGACTGGGAGACCGCGAACCTCTACTGCCAGTGGGCCGGCAAGCGCCTGCCCACCGAGGCCGAGTGGGAGTACGCCGCCCGCGGCCCCGAGGGCCGCCGCTACCCCTGGGGCAACGAGCCCCCCGACGCGACCCGCCTGAACGCCTGCGGCAGCGAGTGCGCCCACTGGCTCGCGCAGCACAACGACTCGCCCGCCACGCTCTACGCGCGCGACGACAAGTGGGCGCTGACGGCGCCCGTCGGCTCGTTCCCCCGCGGCAAGACCCCGCAGGGCGTCGAAGACCTCGCCGGCAACGTCTGGGAGTGGACCGCCGACTGGAGCGGCCTCTACCCCTCCGACCCCCAGGTCGCCCCGAAGGGCCCGCCCAAGGGCGTGCGCAAGGTCGTGCGCGGCGGCGGCTTCAACGCCGACGACGAGATCGACGTGCGCACCTCGCAGCGCTACAGCAACGTGCCCGACACCCGCACGGCGCTCTTCGGCTTCCGCTGCGCGCGCGACAAGTAGGCGCCCCCGAGTGAATGGCGCCCCCGGCTGAAGCCGGGGGCAGCGAACGCCCGCGGAAACGGCGCGCAAAGCCCCGCCCGGAGGCGGGGCTCGCGCGTCGCGCGCCGCTTCGCGCGCTCGCCCGGCAGCCGGAGCCCGGGGGAGCCCGGCCCCCGCCGAGGGGGCGGGCTTTGCGCGCCGAATCGGCGCCGATTCCGCACGGCACGACCGGGCGTCCGCTGCCCCCGAGTTCACTCCTGGGCATTGGTCACTTCTTGGGGACAAGCTCGAGCCCGAGCTGTTCGCGCTGCGCCCGCAGCACCTCCGCGGCGATCGCCACCCGCTCCAGGCCTCGCCCCAATACCGTCGCGCCCGCCGGCGGCGCCGACGGCAG
>DASTPP010000060.1:0-25745 GCA_035762175.1 Polyangiaceae bacterium
ACGCCGCCACGAACGCGCCCACCCCGTCGGCGATGCGCACCAGGCCCTCGGCCCCGTAGGGCCGCACCACGTCGCGGATCGGCGTCGAGACGACGGGCCGGCCCGCCGCCAGGTATTCGGGCGTCTTGGTCGGGCTGATGAAGCGCGTCGACTCGTTCTGGGCGAAGGGCATCAGCGCCACGTCCCAGCCGGCGATGTAGCGGGGCAACTCGGGGTAGCCCTTCGGCCCGAGGTAGTGAAGGTTCGGCCGGCGCGGCAGCGCCGCCTCGTCGATCTTCACGACCGGCCCCACCAAGACGAGCTGCCAGTCGGGCCGGGCCCGGGCGACGCCCTCGAGCAGCGCGAGGTCCATGCGCTCGTCGAGGACGCCGAAGAAGCCGAGCCGCGGGCGCGGCAAGGGGGCCTGGTCGTCGGGGTCGGCCTGCCGCGCGCGCGCCTTGGCGAAGTGCTCGACCTCGACCGAACTGGGGAAGGCGTACACGCTCGGGTGCGCCCCCCGCTTCGCCTCGTAGAGCGAGTGCCCCCCCGTGAACACGAGGTCGGCGAGGCGCAAGAGCTCGCGCTCGCGCGTCACGAGCGCGGGCGGCGCGCCGCGGAAGGCCGAGAGCTCGTCCATACAGTCGTAGACCGTGGCGAGCGGGCGCAGCGCGCCGGTGAAGGCCGTCGCCATCGGCGTGTAGTACCAGGCGACGTGATCGCGCACGTCGGCCGCGCGCACGAGCTCGCGCAGCATCGCCGACTGCAGCCGCTCGGCCTCCGCCTCGCCCGCGCCCGGCGGCAGCTTCGGCACGCAGACGCGCACCCCGCCCGGCCGCTCGTCGACCTCGAGCCTCGGCGGGCCCTCGTCGCGCACGGGCTCTTCGACGAAGAAGACCCGCCGCTCGCGCGCGCAGCGGCTCAGGAGGTGTTGCGGCCGCTGGTAGACGAAGTCCCAGCGGAGGTGGGACAGGCAAATGAGATCATAATCGAAGGGCATGGAGCCTCCCTGCTTGGGCGGGCGAACGCGCGCGGCGCGGCCCACCCGGCGCGGCGGGGGCCGCCATCCGCGCCGCTCGCCGCCGGTCGTTCGGCGGGATGGCAGACGGAGGGCGCGGGGCCCCGCGTCTTTCCGCTATCTTGCGAGATGACGTTCTCTCTCAGGGTGAAGGTGTTAGGCAGATAACATGCCACGGGCCCCCGCCGCGGCGGGGGCGGCGGGCCGCGTCGCGCCGCGGGCGGCCGCCGTCTGCGCGGCGGCGAGCCGTACGCCGCGGCGCGCCGCCTTCCGCCGCGGCGTGGCGTTCTGCCCTACCGCGCGGCCCTTCGGCGAAGGCGCGCCGCCTCGACGGCGGCCCGGCCGCCCCCGCGCGCCGGCTTGCGCGGCCGCCCCGCGGCCCTCAGAGTGAGCGCCGGACGCGATGGCCAGGCACTTCATCACCATACCGCCGAACGCCACGCCGACGGCGTGCCGCGGTTGCGGCGAAACGATCTACTTCGTCACCGACGCGCGCACGCGCCGCCCGCACCCGGTCTCGGCGGCCGTGCCGGGCGGCCGGGCGCCCGAGCCGGGGCGGGCCGAGCGCGACCCGCGCACCGGCGCCGAATACCCGGCGGTCGAGGCCCGCGAGGGGCGCGGCGTCTCGCACTTCGACGACTGCCCCGCCGCCGATCGGTTTCGTAAATTAACGAGTCGCTCAGCTGGCCGCGTCTGCCGCCGCGCCCGCGCCGGCGGTCAGGTCGTCGCCCCGCGCGGCCGCCTGGGCCGAGCGCCGGTTCTCCGCCAAGAGCGGCTCGAACCCGCCTCGGCGCAGGCGCGCGCCGGCCTCCTCGAGCTGCTGGCCCAGCGCCTCGAGCTCGTCGCGCGACATCGCCTCCTCGAGCTCGGGGAAGATGTCACTCTCTTCCTCTTCGACGTGCTCGAGCACGGCCCGCTTCAAGAGCGCCGCCTTCGCCTCGAAGGCCTCGTCGTCCGGCGGCGCCTGGACGAGCCGCTCGAGCGCGACTTTCATCATGGCGTGCTCTTCGACGCTCATGAAGAAGGCGCCGGGCAGCGACTCGCGCAAAATCGGGTAGATGAGCTGCTCTTCGAGCGCCGCGTGCACGGCCAGCTCGAGCGCGAGCGCGCGCACCGCCTCGCTCCGCCCCGTCTCGTCGTACATGACCTCGTCGAAGAGCCGTTCGGCCTCGCGGTGTTGCCGCCGCAGTAGCGTCGTCGCTTTCATGGTTCGTTCGCCTCCGAGCGCCGGCGAGGCACCGAACGTGCCAGCGCGCGCGAGAGAGAAGACCCGGCGAAGCGCCGCAGCGCGGGCGGGCCGCTGCCGAAGGAAGAGGTCGACGTTCGGAGGAGCAATGAGAAATACCGCCCGGCTCGCGCCCCGGCTCGGCGAGCCGCCCCGGCCGCGCCCCGTGGCGCGAATGGTATCGGGCGCCCGACGCAGCGGTGCCCGGCGCCCGCGCGGCGAGCGCTCACCGTCGTCGCGGCCGCGGCCGCGCCCGCTCGTCGTCGCCCGGGCGAGCTCGGCTGCGGCCGAGCAAAATTGCACCACGGGTGGCAATCTGTCTCCGGCCGACGGGGCGCCGCCGCCGGGCGCGTCGACGCCGCGCGGGGCGCCTTCGGGGCGCGCGCGCTGGCGGGCCCGCGGCACGCTTGGTGCTAGGCGGCTTGGTCTTCGCGCGAAACCTATTAAAGTATAATAATATATACGATTACGTATACTAATCAAGCTGGGCTCGGGCCGTCGGCTCGGCCGCGGCGCGCGGGGTCGCCCGCCGGCGAAGGAGGTCTCTCTCATGCGATCATTGTTCAGGCGCTTCGTGTTTTGCGGTGCGGCCGGCGCGGCCCTCGCCTGGTCGGCGGCGGCCGGCGCGCAGGGCCCGTCCCCCGAAACCAGCTACGGCTACGAGCAGACGCGGCCGAACCGACCGCTGCTGATCACGGGCAGCTCGCTCCTGGTCGGCTCGTACGCCACCTCGGCCATCATCGGAATGGCCAACGACCGCGAGGCCGACGAGCGGCTCGCCATCCCCCTGGTCGGCCCCTGGCTCGACCTGGCCGACCGCGACTGCGACATCCAACCTTGTGACAACGAGAGCTGGAGCAAGGCGGCCCTCATCACCTCCGGCGTCTTGCAGGGTGTGGGGCTCATCGGCGTGGTCAGCAGCTTCTTCGTGCCCGAAGAGCGCTTCCGCATTTGGGGCGGCGGCGGCGCCCGGGCCGGCGTCGCCTCGGCCCCGAGCGTCCGGGTCGTGCCTTCGCCCGCGGCGGTGGGCCGCGGGGGCACCGGGCTCGCGCTCATCGGCACCTTTTAGCTCGCGCCCGCCGCCCCGTGGCGCCCCCGCGGGGGCGCCGGCCGCCAGCGCCCCGGCCCTGGACGTCGTCGCGCCGCGCGCGACGGCGGCGCCCCGGCCCTGGACGTCGTCGCGCCCGAGCTTTTCTTGATGAGCTTTTCTTGATGAGCTTTTCTTGCGTTCGAGCTTTTCTTGCGTTCGAGCTTTTCTTGTCGCGGCGCCTGAGACCCGGCCGCAGGCGGGGGCGCCCTCGGCGCGAGCTGGCTTGGCGATAGCTTGCCTTCGCCCGGCCGCGAGCCGGGCCCGCGGGGTGGCTTCGGCTGCGCGGCGAAAGAATAAGAACGAAGTGTGCCGGAGGAGACGTTTATGAAACCTTGGATGCGTTCGCGCGGCCTTGCCCTTACGCTCATCGTCTTCGCTGCGGCCGGGGCCGCCGGCGCCGCGGCCTGCGCCGAAGATGAAAGCCCGAACCCCATCCCCATCGGGGGCGCCGGCCGAGGGGGCACCCCGGGCGGCACGGGCGGCGGAACCATGGGCGCCGGCGACGCAGGTGACGGCGCCGGCGGAACGAGTGGCGGCGAGGGCGGAGCGGGCGGCGAAAGCGGCGCCGGCGGCGGCGCGGGCGGCGCCGGCGGGGATGCGGGGGGCGGCGGCGAGGGCGGCGGCGCGGGGGCCGGCGGCGAGGGCGGCGGCGCGGGCGAGGGGGGCGGGGGGGCCGGCGGCGAGGCGACGGGCAGGCGTCCGGCGGCCGCGGTCGGGGCGTCGTGACCGCGCCTTCGCCCGCCCGCTCGGCGCGCCGGCCGCCCGCGGCCGACCCGGCGCGCGCGGGGGGCGCGAGGCGGCGACGCGAAGCCGATTTGCCGTGCTCTGACCCGGCCCGGTGGGGCCGAACCAACCGAGCGTCGAGGCGACCATGAGGGAACTGATTCTACTCGGCGACGAAGCATCGAAGGCGTGTCGGCGCCCGAGGGCGGGCGCGGGGGGGCCGGGGGGCGAGGGGCCGGTGCGCCCCCGGCCCGAACTACGGGTCGTGCCGCGTCCCGCCGCGGGCGACGGCGCGGCCGGGGCGTGCCGCGCCGACGACGGCGCGGCGTGTGACATCAGGCGGGCGGCGCACCCGGCCGGGGCGCCCCCGGGCGCGACCTGGCGGGGGGCCGGGCGGCTCGTGCTGCTGCACGGGAAGAAAACGATCGTCGTCTGGTGACGCCGCCGGCCTCCCTCCCGGCGGGGGGCCGGCACGAGAGCATCGTCTCAAAATGGCGAGGCGGCCTCGGCGGATCAGCCGGCCGGCGGGGCGAAGAGCGACGCGAGCCACGACCCGAGCAGCGGGGCTTGCCCGAAGATCGATCGGCACTCGACCACGAAGAGCGCGCACGTCGCGAGCTCGGCGCCGCGGCGCGCGCCCGGGGCCGTGCGCGCCAGCGCGAGCACGGGCAGCAGGAACAGCGAGTGCCACGCCTGCGCCTGGGGGGTATTCGTGAGCACGAAAAGCTGGAATGCGGCCACCGCCCCGACGAGAAAGGCGCGCGCCCGGGCCAGGCCCCAGAAGGCGAGCGCGAGCGGGACGACGAGGTTCCAATGTTCGGCGTTCTTCGGGTCGAAGCGGAAGCGGAAGACGGGGCTCGTGGGGGGAAAGTCGGCGAGCGCCGGGCGCACCAGCGCGAAGGCCCCGAGCGCGAGCGCGACGAGCGCCGCCGCGAGCGCGAGCCGCCCGCGCCCCGCGGCGAGCGCGCCCCGGCCGGCGAGAAGCAGCCGCCGCGCGATCCAGGCGAAGAGCGGCGCGAGCCAGAGCGTCCGGAAGTGGAGGAAGAGGGCCGCGGCGAGCCACGCGGCCGCGTCGGCGTCGCGCCCGTCGCGCAGGCGCAACACCGCGAGCAGGGCGAGCGCGACCGCGGCCACGTCGTAGTAGCCGAGCATCGACCAGCGGAGCAGCTCGCCCCCGGCCAGGGCGAGCGTGAAGGCCCGTAGCAAGAACGTCGCGCCGTCCGGCGGGGGCTCGCCGGGGCGCCGGGAGAACAAAATCAGCGCGAGTAGCCCGAGCGCGCCGTGGGCGGCGAGCAGATCTTGAATGACGACGAGCCGGTTGAGCGCGTAGACCCCCACCGACGTCGCCTCGTGCAAGAGCGCGGCGGGCGCGTGCCAGAGGGCCCAGCCGGGGGGGTAAGGCCGGGGGAACTGCCGCCAGTTCATGACGAGGGGGCGGCTCTCGCCGCGCTCGGGCAGGTTGCACACGTCGTGCGCGGGGAACTCGCCGTAGACCCCGGCCGCCGGGGCCGGCGGGCACACGTCGACGAGCGGCTTCCGCCAGACGTCGAGCCCCCGGTGAAAGAGGACGATCGCACTATTGTAGTGCGAAAAATGGTCGCTCGACCCGCCGGCCCAGCCGCCGCTCGGAAAGGCGCCGCGGCGCCACGTCCAGGCGGCGAGCGCGGCGAAGGAGACCGACAGGGCGACGGCGAGGGCGAGCACGCCGCGGGCCCGCGAGCGGCGCCCGGCGCGCGCCCTTCGGGCGGGGCGCGGCCGCCGGCGCCCTGACCCGAAGCGCTCGCGAGCTTCGTCTCGCCCGGCCGCCGACGTCGCGGTCAAACGCCGCCTGACTTGCTGGTCTCACCCGGGGGCGAACCGACGCCGGCGCCCTCGCCAACGCCGCCGCGTTCGGTGGCCCCGCTGCCCGGGGCGCCGCCGCGGCTGCCGCCCCCGGCGTCGCCGCCGCCCCGGTTCCCGCCGCGGTTCTCATCACCGCTCGGCTCACCGCCCAGGCCCGGGACGTCGGGCTCCTTCGCGGGCTGCCCGCCCGCGCCGCCGGTCGCGCCGCCGGTCGCGTTCCGAAGGGGCCATCGACCGCCGGGGGGCGCCCCGACGTCCGGCGAGCTCGCGCCCGTGGCCCACAGGGCGGCGCCGAGCGGCTGGCGGTGCGAGAAGCGTGCGGAGAGCTCGTTGGTAAGAATCATGGGTCCGGGCCTCGCCGTGGGGGGCGCAGCGAGCGCGCTCGCGGCATGCGATTCGGCGGCTGCGCCTGCGTGTCGCGGCCCCGCAGCAACGGCCATGCCACGGGCGCGCCAGCGAACAGCCCGGGCGCGGCACCGGGCGGGGTGAATGCGCCCGGCGGCCACGATGCGCCAAGTCGCCACAGGGCGGCCCCGCGTCCGAACCTCAGCCCGAGCGCGGGGCGCCCGTCAGAGCTGCGACCGGAGCAGGCCGGCGGCCCACTGGGTGATCTGCTCGCCCACGGGGCGACGCGCCCACTGCTCGGCCGTCACGCGCACGGCGCGCGCCCGATCGGCCTCGAACGCCTCGACCAGCCGCGAGGCGAGGGCGGGGTCGAGCACGTGCACGTTGACCTCGTCGTCGAGGCGGAACGAGCGCGAGTTGAGGTTGGTCGAGCCGGCCATCACGAGCGCGTCGTCGACGATGACCAGCTTGCAATGGTACATGGTGGCTTCGTACTCGTAGATGGCGACGCCCGCGTCGAGCAGCTCCCGCCAGCGCGTCTGTGACGCGAGGCGCGCGACGGCGATGTCGGCCGAGCGCCCCGGCACGACGACCTCGACCTCGACCCCGCGGCGGCGCGCGGCCACGAGGGCGGCGGAGGTCTCGCCGTCGGGAATGAAGTACGAGCTCGCCACCCGCACGCGCCGCCGCGCCGCCGCGAGCGCGAGCAGGTAGAGCAGCCGGGCGCGCTCGCCGCCGGCGCGCTGCGTGACCGCGACGACCTGCGCGCGCGCCTCGCCGGCGGGCGCGAGCGCCGGAAAGTACGCGTCGCCCTGCAGCACGCCTTCGCTCACGCGCAGCCAGTGCTCGGCGAACGTCGCCTGCAGGTGCGCCACCGCGGGCCCCTCGACCTCGAAGTGCGTGTCGCGCCAGTGGTCGGGCGCGTCGGCGTCGCCGCGCCACTGGTCCGAGAAGGCGACGCCGCCGACGAAGCCGAGCCGCCCGTCGACGACGAGCAGCTTGCGGTGCGTGCGGTGGTCGAGCTCGGCGATCGTGTCCCAGCGCGGAGGGCGGAAGAAGACCACCTCGGCGCCCGCCCGGCGCATCTGCTCGGCCTCGGCCGCGCCGACGCGGGCGCCCTGCCAGTCGAGCAGCACGTGCACCTTCACGCCGGCGCGGGCGCGCTCGGCGAGCGCGTCGGTGAAGGCGCGCGTCACCTCGCCCGGGCCGAAGATGTTCGCCTCGAAGGTGACGCTGTGGCGCGCCCCGCGGATGGCCTCGAGCATGGCGCCGAAGATGCGGTCGCCGTTGCGGAGCTCGTCGACGCGGTTGCCCGCGGTGAAGGGCGCCCCGGTGAGGCCCTCGAGGGTGCGGACGAACGCGCCGTCGTCGACCGGGGGCGCGGGGGCGACGCGGTGGGCGATCGAGTCACGGTCGGGCCAGCCGTTGAGCGCGACGAGCGTCGCCACGAGCGTCACCAACGCCCCGATCGCGGCGCCGCCGAGCGCCGACGTCGCCCGCGAGGGGCGCCGCCCCGCCCCCCGCCCGGGCGCGCCCGAGCGGCCGCGCGTGGCGCCGGGGCGGGCGCCGCCGTGGCGCGGCCATCGACCGCTCTTGGCCGCACGGCCCAAGCCGACGACGAGCTCTCTAACGTTCACTCGGGTGCCTCACCGCTGCGCCCGGGGGTGGGCCGGCACACCGGGCTGCGAGCCGCGTTCCATGCGGCGGCGAACGCCGCGCCGGCCGCCGGGGCGGGGCGCGGCCGACCGCCGTCCGGGGCGCCCGGCCGCAGTCGTGGCGGCCCGTCTCACTGGCGGCACGGCCGTCGCGGCGAGCCGCCCCGCTGGAGCCAGCGTCGGGGCGCGCGGGCGACGATCGGCGGCGCGCGTCGATGTGCGCGAGCGCGCCTCGACGGGGAGGCGAGCGACGCGCCCCGGGCGCGGGGTCAGCGGCAGGTGATCCGCCTCGCCCGCGGGGCGCACTACGCGTGCGGCGCGACGCCCCGCGGGAGCGGCAGGGGCGAGGGCGGGCCTTCGTGCGGGCCCCCGGCGACGCGCGTCTCGGGCACGAACCGCGCGTAGACGGCGAGCCCGACGAGGGCGACGCCGGCCAGGCAGACGAAGCCCGCGTCGTGGCCGAAGTGGCGCACGACCACCCCGGCGCCCAGGTTGCTCGCGAACGCGCCGAGACCGACCGCCGACTGCATGACGCCTTGCAGGGTGTTGAACCGGCCCGTGCCTCGCGCCAGGTCGGCCGCGACGACCGTCGCGAGGACGCCGAAGATGCCCGCCCCCACCGCGTCGAGCGCTTGCATCGAAATCAAGAACCAGGGGCCCTCGCCCAGGGCGTACATCGACCCTCGCAGCGCGAGCGCGGCGAAGCCGACGAGGAAGACGGGCTTGCGCCCGCGTCGGGCCGCGTACTTCGCCCCGAGCAGCGCGACCGGAATCATGCACAGCTGGGCGGCCACGATGCACCCGGACATGTAGGCGGGGGCGCCGGGCGAGCGCGCCAGCAGCTGGCCGACCAGGGGCAGCATCGCCCCGTTCGCGAGGTGAAAGAGAAAGGCCACCGCCACGAAGGCGCGGATGCGCCCCGACGTGAGCAGCTCGCGCACGCCGGCCGCGGCCGCGCTCGCCCCGCCGCCGGCCGTCGCGCCGGCCGGCCCCGCCCCCGCCGCCCCGCGCGCCTCGGCGTCGTCGACGTCGCGGCTGCGGATGAGCGTGGCGGCCGCGATCGCCGCCGAGCCCGACGCGACCGCCGCGGCCTGGAAGATGGCCTCCTGGCCGAGGTACGAGGCGAGCAGCCCGGCCGTGACGGCGAACGTCACGTTGCCGGCGTGGTTCATCGCCTCGTTGCGGCCGATGCGGGCGGGCAGCCGCGCCCGGCCGACGACGCCGAGCGAGACGGCCACGATGGCGGGCAGGTAGAGCGCCGAGCCGAGGCCGATGATGCTCTGGTTGACCAGCTCTTGCGGCATGGTCGGCACGAGCACGACCGCGAAGCACCCCGACGCGATCAACGCCGCGCCGATGACGGCGAGCCACTTCTTGCGCCGGCTCGCGTCGACGAGGGCGCCGCAGGGCGCCTGCGCGAGCACGCTCACGATGCTCTGCGTGGCGACCACGAGCCCGACGGTGGCCGGGTCCCAGTGGCGTACGGAGGTTAGATAAATGGCCAGGAAGGGCCCGACCCCCGTCTCGAGGTCGGCCATGAAGAAGTGAACCCAGTCGAGGCCGGCGGTGCTTCGGTGCTTCGGTGCGCGCACGGTGAGCGCGCGCCTGCAACGCAGAAGCCAGGGCGGGGCGAGCCGCGAGGGCGGCCCGAGCCCGGCCGCCGACGCCCCGCCGGCGAGGGGCGAGGTCGCGCGCGGGCCGGCCGGGTCTTGGGCATCAGTCGTCCTCTTCGAACCTCGCGCCCCGCCCGGCGTCCGAGATGAACGCCGGGGCCGCGACGCCCGGCCCCGCCGGCCGGCGCAGAGGCGGGGCGGCCGCGGGGGGCGGGCAGGTCTCGGGGCGGGGCGCCGCGGGCTCGGCCCCGCGCTCGTCGCCGTCGCGGTGCGACGAGACGTCGGCCATGTGGCGGGCCGCGGCGCCGAGGCGAAGCTCTCCGATCGCGAAGCGGTCGGGCTCGTCGACCTCGCGCCCCGCGAGCCGCCGGTCGAAGAAGACGGTCTGCCGCTCGAGCTCGCGCGCGAGCGGCTCGAAGGCGCTGCGGTCGCCGGACTCGTCGGGGTAACCCCAGAGGCCGTTGTGACAATGCCGATCGTCGTCCCAGCCCGGGTGGTTGACGACGGGGTAGAGGCAGAGGCCCTGCAGATCGACGCCGGCCCGCAGCGCGTCGCGGGCCTCGCGGCCCACGTAACGCAGCCAGCGGCCGCGCGCCTCGCCCTCGATGCCCGTCTCGGCGAGCAACAGGGGCCTTCGGTAGCGGGCGTAGGCCTCGGCGAGCAGGGCCGAGAGCGGGCGGTAGCTCGGGTGGGTGGGCTCGAGCGTCGTGCCGGCGCCGCCGGGGTAAACCCACTGGTTGTTGATATAATAGTTGACCCCGACGACGTCGAGATACGCCGGCGAGCCGCCGAGCTCGGGGCAGGCGCGCCCGGCGATCATGTCCCAGGCGGCGAACTGCAGGCGCCCGTAGCCCTCGGCGGCCGCGCGGTCTTCGGGGCGCCGCTCGTCGGCCGCGACGTGAATGAGCGGGTCGGTGTGCACGAGGCGGGTGCGCGGGTCGACCGCCCGCGCCGCCGCGCAGGCCGCGATCGCGGCGCGGGCGAGCTGCCGCTTGAGCTCGTCGCCCCGGCCGCGACCATAGGGGAAGAAATTGCCCTGATCGCCCGCCGACCAGGCGAAAAACGAGATCTCGTTCACCGGCGACACGAAGGGCGCGGCCCCCGCCTCCGCGCCGGCGAGCTCGACGAAGGCGGCCGCGAAGCGGCGGAAGCGCTCGACGAACTCGGCCGAGAAGGGGTCGAGCCCGTCCGGGAGGCCGTAGTGCAGCAGGTCCCAGATGACGGTGATGCCCTCGTCGCGGGCGGCCCGCAGCATCGGGCGCACGCCGGAGAAGTCGTAGCGCCCGGGCCGCGCCTCGACGAGGTGCCAGCGCACCCCGTCGCGGGCCGCGCGCATGCCGAGCCCCCGCAGGCGCGCGTAGTCTTGCCGCACGAAGCGGTCGTGCCGGGTCGACGCGATCAAGTCGAGGCGCCGGCGCGCGCGGCCGACGTGGCTCGCGCATTCGAAGCCGCCCATGAACCAGGTGGGGAAAATTCGTTCGTACATCCGGTGTGCTTCCTGCCGCTCTCGCGCTCGAAGGATGCGCCCGGTCCGCAAGTCTCGCGCCACGAGGTCGCGAACGCGGCCCGCCGCCCCGGCGCGGGCCGCGCCGATTCGGTATTCACGGGACCGGCGCGCGCGGCGCGAGCGAGGCCGCCCCTCGCGCTTCCGCTCGAGCCCGCCGTACCGCCGTACCGCCGAGGTCGCTTCGTTTTGCAGACCCCGTACCGAACGACCGGGGTTGCCACATTCGCTTGCGGTACCCGCCCCCGGCTGCAACGTTCTCTTTCGATGTCGAGGAAGACCTCGAAGCGCAGCTGGCCGGCGCTGAATTGGTTGAACTTCTTCGCCGCCGACATCAGCGACGGCGTGGGGCCCTTCTTGGCCGTGTACTTGGCCTCGAACCTGAGGTGGGCGTCGGGCCCCATCGGCCTGGCCATCGCCGCCACCCAGCTCTCGATGGTGCTCGGCCAGTCGCCGGCCGGGTTCCTGGTCGATCGCACGCGCCGAAAGCGCGTCCCCATCGTCGTCGCCTCGGTCGTGGTCGGCACCCTGGCCCTGTTCTGGCCCCACCTGCGCAGCCTGCCCGTGGTCCTCGTCTGCCAGGTGGCGCTGGGGCTGGCCGCCTCGTTCTATGTGCCGACCCTGGTGGCGCTCGCGGCCACCCTGTGCGGAAGCAAGAATTTCGACCGCATCATCAGCAAGAACCAGAGCTATAACCACGCCGGCAACGTCGTTTCGGCGGTGGCGACCGGCGTGGTGGCCCGGTTCACCGACAACGCCGGCATCTTTTATTGCATGGCGGGCTTCGCGGCGCTCTGCACCCTGAGCGCCCTGTGCATCGACGCGCGCGACGTGACGGCCCCCGCGCCCCCGCCGGGGGCGCAGGTCGAGCAGAAGACGGGCTTCTTCCGGCAGGTGCTTGGCAACCGGCCGTTCCTGATCTTCCTGCTGCTGACGCTGGCCTTTTATTTCTCCAACGGGGCCATGCTGCCGCTGGTGGCCCAAGAGATCGCCCGGGCGAAGCCCGAGAGCTCGACCTTGTACCTGGCCGCCTGCATCATCATCGCCCAGCTCGTGATGGTGCCCACCGTGTACGTGTGCGGCAAGCTGGCCGGCAAGGGCCGAAAGAAGCTGCTCACGGCCGCCTTTCTCTTGCTCGCGGCGAGAGGCATCTTCTACACGCTGACCGACGACGTCGCCGCGCTGCTTTGCCTCCAGGTGCTCGACGGCATGGCCGCGGGCACGTTCAGCGTCGTGGCCATCATGGTGGTCAACGATCTGATGGGCTCCTCCGACCTGGCGAGCTTCGCCCAGGGGCTCTTGGCCGCGTCCCTGAGCCTCGGCTCGATGCTGAGCAACCTGGCCGCCGGCTTCCTCGTCGACGCCGCGGGCTTCCCGATCGGCTTCGGCTTCCTGTCGGCCCTGGCCCTCGGCGCCCAGGTCCTCCTCTGGAAGGCGATGCCCGAGACGGCGAACGAAGGCGGCGCGCCCGAGCCCGACGTCTTGCCCGAGGCGAGGGCACAGCGCTTCTCGAATTGACCCGGCGCACCCCCCGACACGATACGGTCGCCCTGACCCAGGCGGCGGGTGACCGCGCCTTACTCGATTTGCCGAGAGGTTCGCCAGCCCTCAGGTCGAACCGGAGGGCGCCGGGCCGGCGCGGCGGCGCGCGAGCGCCCAGGCCCCGACGAGCGCGAGCTCGGCCACCGCGTCGAGCAAGTAAACCGGCGAGATGCGCCGGCGCGCCACGTAGACGAGGTCGACCGCCGCGAGCACCGCCGCGCTGGCGACGCCGAGCGTCGCGGTCTCCGGGCTGACGCGAGGCCGGCGGGCCCCGACCGCGAGCGCGGCGCCCACCGCCGTGATGAGCAGTCCCGTCGTCTTCACGAGCCAGACCTCGCGCTTCGGGCCCGTTACCGCCTGGAACGTCCCCGGGCTCACGACGGGCCAGAGGCCCGTCGCGGCGTAGAAGCCCGCCTGCACCCCCGCGACCGCGCGCGAGGCGTCGGCGCCGCCCCGCGAGGGCGCCCCGCTCATCGTATCTGTTGACGTCGTCATCATGCGCGCTCGCCCCAGCAGGTTTCGTGCCTGACTGCCCCGAGTGAGGTTGCAGGCATGGCTCGCGCGCCGAGCGCATCGGCGTTCGCGAGGCAATCTCGCGTTTTACGATGGGCCCGGCAGTGGGTCATTCTGAATACGCCGTCCGGCGTCCGGCGCCAGCTCGGCCGCGGGGGCATGGGCTCGATCAACGAAGCGGAGGACGCCCACACCCGGCTCGTCTACGCCCTCGAGGGGCTCTCGACCGGCGTCGCCGCGCACCCCGCCCTCGCCGAGCGCGTCGTGCGCGAGGCCGAGTGCTTGGGCCTGGTCAAGGGCGCGCCCCGCGTCGTGACGTTGGTCGACTGGGGCCGGCGTGAGGACGAGCGCGGCCGAGAAACGGCCGCGCTCGTGCGGCGGGCGGGGGCGCGGGGCGGTGGGCCTACGCCCCGCCCGGCGGCGCTGCTAAGGTCGGCGCCGTGAGTCCTTCAGTCGGAGGCGGGCCGCCCGCTACCGCGCACACGCTCGCGGGGGGCGGCGAGATGGGCGCCCTCATGCGCTCGATCGATTGGGCGAAGACGCCGGTGGGCGCCGTCGAGACGTGGCCCCAGTCGCTGCGCACCGCCGTGAGCATGCTGCTCGAGTCTCGCTTCCCGATGTACCTGGCCTGGGGGCCGAGCTTCGTCCAGTTCTACAACGACGGGTACCGGCCGATTCTCGGGTCGACCAAGCACCCCGCCGCCATGGGGCTCGGGGCGCAGGACACGTTCGCGGAGAGCTGGCACATCATCGGGCCGATGTTCGAAGGGGTGAGGCGGGGGGCGGCCGTCGGCTCCGAAGACTGGATGCTCCCGCTCGACCGGCACGGCTACCTCGAAGAGTGCTACTTCACGTTCTCGTACAGCCCCGTCCGCGACGAGGGCGGCGCCGTCGGCGGGGTGCTGGTCACGGTCAACGAGACGACCCGACGGGTCCTCGGCGAACGCCGCCTGAGCACGTTGCGCGACCTCGCCGCGCGCGCCGTCGCGCGGCGCGAAAGCGACGCCTGGCAGGGGGCCGCGCAGGCCCTCGGGGGGAACGCGTTCGACCTGCCCTTCGCCCTGCTCTACCGCTCCGACCCGGGGGGGCCATCGCGGTTGGTGGCGGCGGCCGGCTTCGGCGCGGGGGGCGCCCCCGACGCGTTCCGCGACGGCGACGCCCTCTGGGGGCTCGCGGGGGCCGGGGGCGGCGCCCGGCTCGTCTCGGGCGTGCGGGCGCGCTTCGGCGACCTGCCCGGCGGGGCCTGGCCCGAGCCGCCCGAGCGCGCGTTCGCCCTGCCGATCGCGCGCTCGGGCGGCGAGCGCCCCTACGGCCTTCTGGTCGCGGGCCTGAGCGCGCGGCGGGCGTTCGACGACGACTACCGGGCGTTCCTTTCGCTGGTCGCCGACAGCGTCGCCGCCGCCGTCGGCAGCGCGCGCGCGTTCGAAGAAGAGCAGGCGCGCGCCGAGGCGCTCGCGCAGATCGATCGGGCGAAGACGTCGTTCTTCAGCAACGTCAGCCACGAGTTCCGCACGCCGCTCGCGCTGATGCTCGGCCCGGCCGACGACGCGCTCGCCGACGCCGAGCAGCCGCTCCCCCCGGCCCAGCGCGAGCGCGTCGAGCTCCTGCGCCGCAACGGCCTCCGCCTGCAGAAGCTCGTCAACACCTTGCTCGACTTCGCGCGCATCGAGGCCGGCCGCGCCCGCGCTTCGTTCGTGCCCACCGACCTCGCCGCGCTGACGCGCGACGTCGTCAGCACCTTCGACTCGGCGATGTCGAGCGCGGGCCTCCGGCTCGTCGTCGACGTGCCCGACCTGCCGGAGCCGGTCCACGTCGACCCCGCGCTCTGGGAGAAGGTGGTCTTGAACCTCCTGTCGAACGCGCTCAAGTTCACCTTCCAGGGCGAAGTGAGGGTCGCGCTGCGCTGGCTCGGCGACCGGGTCGAGCTCGCCGTCGCCGACACGGGCACCGGCATCCCCGCGCACGAGCTGCCGCGGGTCTTCGAGCGCTTCTACCGCGTCGAGGGCGCGCGCGGGCGCAGCCACGAGGGGTCGGGCATCGGGCTCGCCCTCGTGCGAGAGCTGGTGACGTTGCACGGCGGGGCAGTAGACTTGGCGAGCGCGCTCGGCGAGGGGACCGAGGTCACGGTGCGCCTGCCGACCGGCTCCGGGCACCTGCCGCCCGAGCAGCGCGGCGCGCGCGCCCCCGCGCCCGCCGGCGCGGGGGCGGCGTCGTTCCTCGCCGAGGTCTCGCAGTGGGACGACGGGCCCGCCGCCGCCGCCGCCGGCGACGACGCGCGGGGGCGCCCCGCGGGGGCGGCCCTGCCGGGCGCCCGCGTCGTCGTCGTCGTCGACAACCGCGACATGCGCGACTACCTCTCGCGCCTGCTCTCGCGGCACTGGGCGGTAGAAGCGTACGCCGACGGCGAGCGGGCCCTCGCGGCGGCGCTGGCGAACCCGCCCGACCTCGTGCTCTCCGACGTCATGATGCCCGGCCTGGACGGCCCGGGGCTGGTGCGCGCGCTCCGCGCCGACGGGCGCACGCGGACCACGCCGGTCATTCTGCTCTCGGCCCGCGCCGGCGAAGAAGCGATCGTCGGCGGCCTCGCGAGCGGCGCCGACGAGTACCTCGTCAAGCCCTTCACGACCAACGAGCTGCTCGCGCGCGTGAACGCCGTGCTCACGGTCGCCAAGCTCCGCGAGGAGGCCGTGCGGGCCGAGCGCGCGCACGCCGCGGAGGCGGAGCGCCTGCTCGGCGCGGCGGAGCGGGCGGCCCGCGCGCGCGAGCAGACGCTCGCCATCGTCAGCCACGATCTGCGCACGCCGCTCTCCGCCGTCGCCACCGCCGCGGAGCTCCTCCGTGAAGAGCTGGGGGGCGACGCGCGCGAGGCGCGGCTGCGGGTGCCGCTCGAGGCCATTCGACGCTCGGTCCACGGCATGGCCCAACTCGTGGGCGACCTGCTCGACGCGGCGAGCGTCGACGCGGGCGGCCTCTCGCTCGAGCCCGGCGCGCACCGGGCCGACCAGATCTTGCTCGAGCTGCGCGAGTCGTTCGAAGCCCAGGCGGCCGAGCGAAAGGTCGCGCTCCTCGTCGCGGCCGCCCCCGGCCTCCCGCCCGTGTGGTGCGACGCGCGGCGGCTCCTGCAAGCCCTGTCCAACCTCCTCTCGAACGCGCTGAAGTTCACCCCCGCCGGCGGCACGGTGCGCGTGACCGCCGACGCCGAGCCGGGCGCCATCCGATTCGCCGTCGCCGACACGGGCCGCGGCATCGCCCCCGAAGCCCGCCCGCACATCTTCGACCGCTACTGGCACGCGGCGCGCGAACGGGGGGCGGGGCACGGGCTCGGGCTCTTCATCGCGAAGGGCATCGTCGAGGGGCACGGCGGCCGCATCGAGCTCGAGCGCTCCGACGCCTCCGGCACCGCCTTTTCCGTCCGGCTCCCGCTCGGGCGGGCGGCGCTCGCGGGCGCGCCCGTGCCCCCGCCCGCCAAGCCCGGCGCCACCCCGGCGCCGCGCCCGCCGGCCGAGGCATCGGCGCCGCGCCCCCCGGCCGAGGCATCGGCGCCGCGCCCCCCGGCCGAGGCCCCGGCGGCGTCGATGAACTTCCTCGAGGCCGGCGGCGAGATGGGCGCCCTGATGCGATCGATCGACTGGTCGGCGTCTTCGTTGGGCCCGGCCGAAAGCTGGCCGCAGTCGCTTCGCACCTCCGTCAGCACGATGCTGCGCTCGCCCTACCCCATCATCTTGTTCTGGGGGCCCGAGCTGCGCATGCTCTATAACGACCCGTTCCGGCCCATCTTGGGCGCGAAGCACCCGGCCACGATGGGCGCGCGCGGCAGCGAGGCGCTGGTCGAAGAGTGGAAGCTCCTCGGCCCCTTGATGCAGCGCGCCCGCGAAACGGGCGAGCCGATCTACGTGCAGAACGGCAACGTCAACTTCGCCCGCCGCCCGGGCGGCTTGCGCGAAGAAGCGTACTTCACCTGGTCGTACAACCCGACCATCGGCGAGCGCGGCGAGATCGCGGGCCTGTTCGCCATCGCCAGCGAGACCACGCGTCAGGTGGTGGGCGATCGCCGGCTCGCCGTGCTCCGCGAGCTCTCCATCCGCACCGCCCTCGACAAGCGGGCCGAGGACGTCTTCCGCTCGCTCGAGGCGGTGCTCGCGCAGGCGGGCCACGACGTGCCCTTCGCCCTCTTGTACGTCGTCGAAGGCGAGCGGGCGCGCCTGGTGAGCTGCGCCGGCCTGACCCCCGGGGCGCCCGCCGCCCCCGTCGAGCTCGGCCCGGGCGAGGCGGGCCCCTGGCCGCTCGAGGCCGTGGCCCGTT
Organism: Polyangiaceae bacterium; assembly: GCA_035762175.1. Taxonomy (GTDB): domain Bacteria; phylum Myxococcota_A; class Polyangia; order Polyangiales; family Polyangiaceae; genus DASTPP01. The sequence goes on from DASTPP010000060.1 coordinate 17,349, forward strand.
CGGGCGCAGAGCGGCTGCTCGAGGGGCTCGACGCCACGTTGGGCGCGCTGCCCGGCGGGCCGTGGCCCGAGCCCGCCGTGCGCGCGCTGGCCTTGCCCGTGCCGATGGGCTCGGACGCGGGCACGACGGGCGTGCTCGTGGCCGGCCTCAGCCCGCTCTGCGCGCTCGACGGCGAGTACCGGGGCTTTCTGCAACTGCTCGCCCGGCAGCTCGCCGCCGGCATCTCGAGCGCCCGGGCCTACGAAGACGAGCGCCGGCGCGCCGAAGAGCTCGCCGAGCTCGACCGGGCCAAGACGGCGTTCTTCAACAACGTGAGCCACGAGCTCCGCACGCCGCTCACCCTCATCCTCGGCCCGGTCGAAGACGCGCTGGCGAGCGCGGACAAAACCCTCTCGGGCGAGAAGCTCGACGTCGTGCGGCGCAACGCGGCGCGCCTGTTCAAGATGGTCAACACGCTGCTCGACTTCTCGCGCCTGGAGGCGGGGCGCGCGCAAGCGACGTTCGTGCCGACCGACCTCGCGGCCCTCACCGCGAGCCTCGCGAGCCAGTTCGACTCGGCCGCCGCGAGCGCCGGCCTCGCGCTCGACGTCGACTGCCCCCCGCTGCCCGAGGCCGTCTACGTCGACCCCGACATGTGGGAAAAGATCGTGCTGAACCTGCTCTCGAACGCGGTGAAGTACACCCGCTCCGGCCGCATCCGCGTGTCGCTGGCCTGCGAGGGCTCGGAGGCCGTGCTCACCGTCGCCGACTCGGGGGTCGGCATCTCCGCCGAAGAGCTGCCGCGCGTCTTCGAGCGCTTCTACCGCGCGCGGGCCACCGAGGGGCGCAGCCACGAGGGCACGGGCATCGGGCTCGCGCTCGTCCACGAGCTCGTGAAGCTGCACGGCGGCCGCGTCGCCGCCGAGAGCGCGCCCGGCGCGGGCAGCTCGTTCACGGTGCGCTTGCCCCGCGGCTCGGCCCACCTGGCCGCGTCGCGCGTCGAGCGGACGCCGAGGCCGCGCCCGACGGCGGCCGGCGCGGCGGCGTTCGTCGAGGAGGCGCGACGCTGGTCCGCCGATGGCGAGGCCGGCTTCGCGCCGGGCGGCGAGGGCGCCCCGCCGGGGCCGGCCGGCGCGAAGGGCCGCGGCGAGGGCGCCCCGCCGGGGCCGGCCGCCGCGCCCGAGGCGGTCGACGCGCGGATCCTCGTGGTCGACGACAACGCCGACCTGCGGGCCTACGTCTCCGGGCTGCTCGCCTCGGCCTTCTCTCACGTCGAGACCGCCGCCGACGGGCTCGACGCCCTCGCGCGCGTGCGCGAGCGGCCGCCCGACCTCGTGCTCTCCGACGTCATGATGCCGAGGCTCGACGGCCTCGGGCTCGTGCGCGCCCTGCGCGCCCGCGAGGACACGCGGGCCATCCCGATCATCTTGCTGTCGGCGCGCGCCGGCGACGGCCCGACGGTCGACGGCCTGGCGACCGGCGCGGACGACTACCTGGTGAAACCCTTCTCCGCCCGCGAGCTCACCGCGCGCGTGCGGGCGCAGCTCTCGATGGCGCGCGTCCGCCGCGACGCCGCCCGCGACGCGCGGGCCAAAGAAGAGCTCCTCGAAGAGGTGAAGGCGCGCGACGAGTGGCTCAGCATCGTGAGCCACGAGCTGCGCACGCCCCTGAGCGCCGCGGCGCTCAGCGTCCAAGCGCTGATCGGCGCCGTGCCCCCCGAAGAGCGCCGCACGATCGCCGCCGTCGAGCGGAGCTTCGAGCGGTTGACGCGCCAGGTCGAGCACCTCGCCGACGTGTCCGACCTGGCGTCGAATCGCCCCGCGCTCGCGCTCGAGCCCGTCGACGCGTCCGCGCTCGTCGTCGAGGCCGTCGACGCCGCGCGCGGCGCGGCCGCGCGCGCCAGGTGCCCGCTCGGCGTCGCCGTCGAGGGCGGCGTCCGCGGCCGGTACGACGCGCGGCGCCTGCGGCAAATGGTGACGTGCCTGCTCGACAACGCCTTCAAGTTCGGCGCCGGGCGGCCCGTCGAGGTGCGCGCCGAGCGGGCGGGCGGGCGGCTCGTCATCGCCGTCGTCGACCACGGCGTGGGCGTATCCCCCTCGGCGGAGCGGCGCGTCTTCGAGCGCTTCCAGCGCGACGCCCCCGCGAAGAACTACGGCGGCTTCGGCCTCGGGCTGTGGGTGGCCCGGCGGGTCGCCGAGGCCCACGGCGGCGGCGTCGAACTTTCGCCAACGGAGGGCGGCGGCGCTACGTTCCGCGTGTCACTCCCCTGCGAGGACTTAACCACGTGGCATACCCGACGAAGAGGAGACCATGGGCGCGATCTTGATCGTGGAGGACGACGACGACATTCGCGAGCTGATCGCGGAGGTACTTCGTCGCGAGGGGTACGACGTGCTCGAGGCCGAGCACGGCGCGCGGGCGTTGGAGATCTTGGCCGAGCAGCGCACGCCGCCCTGCCTCATCCTCTTGGACTTGATGATGCCGATCATGAGCGGCCCCGAGCTGATCAAGGTGCTGCGCGAGACCGACCGGCTGGCCTCGCTGCCCGTGGTCGTCGTGTCGGCCGGGGGCCGACCCGAAGACGCGCCCGAGGCGCGAAAGTTCGTCCGCAAGCCGCCCAACCTCGGGCTGCTACAAACCCTCGCCGAAGAGTTCTGCGGCCGCCCGCCCGCGGCGGACGCGAGGGCCGAAGCCAAGTTATCGGTCAGCCCGGCCCGGCCCGCCCAGGCGGGACGAGGGCGTGGCGAATCAGTCGGTCGGCCCGGCCCGGCCCGCCCAGGCGAACGAGGGCGTGGCGAACCGATCGGTGGACCCGGCCTGGGCCGCCCAGGCTTCAGCCTGGGCGGGCCGGGCCGAGCCGGGCCGAGCTGGGCTCGGCCCCTCGCCGATGCCCTGCCGACGCCGCCAGCGCGGTGGGCCCGGCGAGGCCCCGAAGGGCCCCGCCGGGGCCGCGCCCTCACGCACGGGTAGCGCCGCTTCGGCGAGCAACGCGAGGACGGCGCCTTGGTCGTCTTGGTGGGCCGGCCGCAGGTCACCCCGCCGCCTGCCCCCGGCCCCGCCCGCTCTCGCTCAAGAGCGAGGCCGGGGACGCCCACGCCCGTCATGGGCGACCACCAACGTCGGCGTGAAGGCTCGGCCCCCCTGCTGGGCCCTGCGGCCTGCTCGAAGCATGGCCTGGCGCGGTGTCAGGGCCTCTCAGGTGCTCTGCTGTGGCCATCGTGGGAGCACGATAAAGCACGGGCCCACGCGGCGCTAAAGGCGGCCGCGTGAAGTGAATCTGCCCGAGGAACGTAGGTTCCCCTTTGACGGCGGCCTACCCCCGCTGCTATCGCCTTTTTACGATGACTTCGACCGGCCCGTCCGAGGCGCGAGGCGCGTGCCCTCCGCCCGCCCAGGGGGTCGACCTGCGCCCCGTCGAGGGGCCCGAGGCCGACGACGAGCTCGCCGCGCTCGCCAAGGCCGTCGGCCACCCGTTGCGAGTGCAGATCTTGCGCATCCTGGCCGCACGCGCCTCGTGCGTCTGCGGCGACCTCGTCGACGAACTGCCCGTCGCCCAGTCGACCGTGTCGCAGCACCTCAAGGTGCTCAAAGAGGCGGGGCTCATCCGCGGCGAAATCGACGGCCCGCGCGTCTGTTACTGCCTCGAGCCGCGCGGGCTTCGGCGCTTCAAGGCCCTCGTGGGCGGGCTCTGACCGCCCGCGCTTCGCGCCCGAGTCGAGCCCCGTCGGAAACGCCCCGCCCCCGGACGAGCGAGTCGCCCCCATGACGAGACCGATCGGCATCCTCTTCCTCTGCGTCGCGAACTCGTCGCGCAGCCAAATGGCCGAGGGGCTCGCGCGCAACCTGTTCGGCGACACCGCCCGCGTCCAGAGCGCGGGCTCGGCGCCGACGCGCGTCAACCCCTACGCCGTCGAGGTCATGCGCGAGGTCGGCATCGACCTCGCCTCGCACGCCTCGAAGTCGGCCGATACGATCGACCCGAGCACGGTCGACCTCGTCATCACGCTCTGCGCCGAAGAGGTCTGCCCGGTCTTCCTCGGGGCGGTCGAGCGGCTGCACTGGCCCATCCCCGACCCCGCGTCCGACGACACGTCGCTCGGCCGCGAAGCGATGCCGGGGCGCTTCCGGGACGCGCGCGACGAGATCCGCGGGCGCCTGTCTGCCCTGCGGGAGATCTTGGCGGCGGACCTGGACCGATGAAGCCCGACGACTTGCACGTCGCCCCGCCCGAGCTGCGCCCGCTCTCGACGCACCGGCCGCGCATCCTCTTCCTGTACGGCTCGCTGCGCGAGCGCTCGTACAGCCGCCTGCTCGCCGAAGAGGCCGGCCGCATCATCGAAGGCCTCGGGGCCGAGGTGCGCTTCTTCGACCCGCGCGAGCTGCCGATGGTCAACAGCGTGCCGGCGAGCCACCCGAAGGTGCAAGAGCTGCGCGAGCTCTCGCTCTGGTCCGAGGGCCAGGTGTGGTCGACGCCCGAGATGCACGGCACGATCACGGGGGTGATGAAGAACCAGATCGACTGGGTCCCCCTGAGCATCGGCGCCGTGCGCCCGACGCAGGGGCGCACGCTCGCCGTCATGCAGGTGTCGGGCGGCTCGCAGTCGTTCAACGCCGTCAACGTGCTGCGGGTGCTCGGCCGGTGGATGCGCATGTTCACCATCCCCAACCAGAGCTCGGTCGCCAAGGCGTACGACGAGTTCCACGAAGACGGCCGCATGAAAGAGTCGTCGTACCGCGACCGTGTGGTCGACGTGATGGAGGAGCTCTACAAGTTCACGCTCCTCTTGCGCGACCAGGTCGACTACCTGACCGACCGCTACAGCGAGCGCAAGGAGCGGGCGGCGCAGGAGGCGCTCGACGCGGCGAACCCCAAGCACCGCATCGGCAAGCAGGGCCTGTGAGGCGGCGCGAGGCGCGCTGCCGCTAGCCGCAGCCGCCGCCCGCCTCCGCCCCCGCCTCGCCCGCGGCCTTCGGCACGCAGCACGCGGCGCCGCCCGCCCGCGTTGCGGAGGCCTTCTCCTCGAGCACCGGCCCCTCGCCCATCACGTCGGCCTCGCCCTTGACGACGAAGACCTCCCACGCGTTGCCGTCGGGGTCTTCGACCCAGACCTTGTCTTGCAGGGCGTAGCAGCACGAGGTGTTCTCTTCGGTCGTCGTCTTCAGGCCCGCCGACTTGAAGCGGGCCCAGGCCGCGGCGACGTCTTCGCTGCTCGCCACTTGGACGCCGAAGTGGCTCGCGTTGACGCCCGTGCGCGGCGCCTCTTGCATGGTCAGGTTCAGCGAGGGCGCTGCGAGGTCGAACTTGGCGTAGCCCGGGCGGCGCTTCGAGGCCTTCACCCCGAAGGCCTTCTCGTAGAAGGCGACCGAGGCCTCGATGTTCGAGACGTTGAGCGAGACGTGGGGCTTGACGATGTTCATGGGGCTCTACCTTCCAAAAAAGTCGAAATAGCGGGCAAAAAAAACACGGCGGTCAGCAGCAGCCTGCCTTGCTGTCGCCGAGGCAGCAGTCTTCCCAGAGGTACGTCGTGAGGGCGCGGAGCGCGGCGTAGTCGGCCGCGTAATAGTGGAACGTGCCCTCGCTGCGGGTCGAGAGCAGGCCCGCGTCGACCAGCCGCCTGAGGTGGTGACTGAGGGTCGAGGCCGGCAGGTCGACGTGCGCCTGGATGTCGCCGGCGGACGCGCCCTCGGGGCCCGCCTGCACCACGTAGCGCAGCGCCGTCAGGCGCACCGGGTGGCCGAGGGCGCTGAGCTGCTCGGCGTGGCGTTCGAGCTTCGAGGGCACCTCATACTTCTAATCTTCTCGAAGAAGCGGCGCAAGCCCTGTCTTCGACAAAAATGGAAGTTGACTTCGCGGTGACGGGCTGGCTCTTGCCCGGCTCCGTTCACGGCAAGAGGCGCACCTTCGAGCGCCGTGAGTGGTCGTGCGCCGCGTGCGGCGAGTCGTACACCGACGACGAGCAGGGCCGCGCCAACGCCGAGGCCGAGCGGGCGACGAAGGCCGAAGCCTTGCGCTCGATCTCGGGCGACGACGTAAAGGCCTTCCGCGAGCACCTCGGCGCACGCCAGGGCGAGCTCGAGCGGCGACTCGGCCTCAGCCCCGGGGCGCTCTCGCGGTGGGAGAATCGCCGATGCCTTGCCGACGCCGCCAGCGCGGTGGCCCCGGCGAGGCCCCGAAGGGCCCCGCCGGGGCCGCGCCTTCACGCGCCGTCGAGGCCGCCCGGCTCGTCCGGCTCGGACGGCGCGGGCGGCTCGGACGGCCCGCCCGGCTCGGGCGCAGGCGGCGCGTCCGGCGCGTCCGGCTCGTCCGCGCGACGCCGGCGCGGGCGACCGCGGAAGAGCGAGGGCATGATCGCGTCGGCGTCGCCCTCGTCCCACCGCAGGTACGTGACCGCGCGCAGCAGCCGGTCGTGCGTCCGCACGAGCAGGTGAAAGAGCTTCTTCCCCCGCGTCCGCTCGTCCTCGCCCACGGGCCGGCTGCCGTCGCTACCCGCCTGGCGCCGGCCCAGCGCGTCGAGCAGCTCGACGCCCAGCGCCCCGGCGCGCTCGACCTCGTCGCGCGTCACCGGCACCTTGCCCACCAGCTCGGGCCACCGCCCGCGGAACAGCCGCGCGAGCGAGAGCAGATCGTTCGCCGCGTCGACATGCCCGACGCCGCTCCGAATGGCCGTCATCTGCGCGGCGTCGAGGGTGCCGAGCTTGGCGTTGAGCTCGGCCGTCGCGAGCAAGCGCTCGCGCAGCGGCAGGCCCTCGGCGAGCAGCGCCCGGAGCCGGCCCTCGGGCACCGACGCGCCCATCGCCTGCACGTGCGCGAGCGCGAGCGCGTAGTCGCGCGCCTTGTCGATCAGGCCGGGGGCCTGGCCGGGTAGCGCCTCGATCGCGTCGCGCAGCGCCTCGAGCGCGGGGATGGCGCCCAGCATGACGAGCACCGCCACCATCACGTTCGCCGTGACGCGCCCGAGCTCGTCCTCGCCCACCGTGCCCAGCTCGGGGAGAACACGGAGGTAAGCCTCTTCGGCCACATCGGAAGGGGGCACCAGCGCGAGCTGGGCGGGGGAGGGGGCAGACAGCGTTTGCATCGAACCGTTCTCTTTCTCCAAGGGTGGTCGGGGGGCAGCCGGCCCCCGGCGGGACGCGCCCGAGCGCTTCTGTTGGTCCTCTCGGCCAGCCCCGACCCCAGTTGCGCGGCATCCGAAAAAAAACGCGAGGGCCCCCAAAGGCCGCTCGGCGGCCCAACCCACCCCGGCGGCCGGCGCGGCCCCACGCGTCTTGTCCGCCCGACTCGACGCCTCTGCTTGGCCCCGTCAGGCTCGTCCCCGCGCGCCCCTATCCGTTCGGTTCACCCACCCCGAACCCGGCCGATCTTTCGAACGATGCGCCGAGGGCACCGACGCCCCGGAGAAAACGCTCGAAAGGTTCGCCGAGGGCATCGACGCCCTGCCCGAGCCTTTCGAAAGGTCCGCCGAGGTCATCGACGACCCGGAGGAAAAGATCGAAAGGTCGGCCGAGGGCATCGACGCCCCGGAAGAAAGCTTCGAAAGGTGCTCCGGCGTCGTCGACGCTCTCTGGAAGACCTGCAAAAGGTTCCGAAAGCCCGTCAGCGCCCTCGGTGAATCGTTCGAAAGGCGCACTTGGGGCGTCGACGACCTCGGAGGCACCTTTCCGAGGTTCCGACCGGGTCGTGAATGCCCTCGGCGCACCTTGGCCCTCGAGCGCAAAGAAGACACCGGGCTGCTGCCCGACGGCGACCCGCTCACGCCCCATCGTATGGCGCTGCTGGTGCAAGGCGCGCTCGTGGCGGCTGAAGAGCTCGAGTCGTTGCACGAGGCGTACGCGCAGACGAAGGCGGCGGAAGCGCGCAATCCCCACTGTGCCGTCCGCGGCGACGACATGGACATGCAGGTTGAGCGAGCCGCCGAAGAGAAAAAACGCCGGCCCCCCCCGGGCCGGGCGGGCGCCGGTCGCGCCCGAGCCCTGCGAACGTCGGGCCCGGGCGACGTCAAACGCCGGGCCTGGCGGGGCGAGAGCGCGCCGGCCGGCGCCCGGGGGCCCCGGCCCGGCCGGATTGGGCTCTCGAACCCCGCCGCCGCGAGCGGCCGGAGCGCCAGATTGGGCCCTCGAACTTCTTCATAGCGAGCGGCCGGAGCGCCCCAGACGCCCTTGCGCGGCGCCGTTCGGCCGGCCATGCCGTAGGGCTATGGCGCCGTCCCACGATCCGACGAAAGCGGGCGCGCGGGGCGGCCCCGCGCGGACGTCGGTCGACCAGCCGACGCTTCAGGTGCCTTCGAAGGGCGGCGCGTTCGGGCCCCGGCCCCTGCCGGCCGAGTTCGACGACTACGCGATCGTGCGGCTGCTCGGCCGGGGGGCGACCGGGGCGGTGTACCTGGCCGAAGACCGGCTGCTGGCGCGGCAGGTGGCCAT
>DASTPP010000061.1:0-15058 GCA_035762175.1 Polyangiaceae bacterium
GCCGGCCTCGCGCATCCTGGTGCGGCTCGAAGAGCTCAGCCTGCCGCGCGAGGGCCCGCGCCTCGTGCCCTCGCGCGGCAGCCCCTTCGAGGGCGTGCTCGAGCGCAACGCCGTGGTGACCGCCGCGCGCGGCGCGGCCCCCGTCAAGCCGGGCGACGCCTGCACGCTGCGCGTCGAACCCGACGAGCTGGGCCCGCACAACTGCCGCGCCCGGGTCGCCTGCGGCGCGACGGTGCTCTACGGCGACGGCGAGGGCGGCTACAACGACTGCACCTTGCGGGGCGGCAAGCCCACCGGCTTCGTCGACAAAGACGCGAGCGCCGTCGACGGCGACGCGCGCGCCGAGGTCGACCTCGTCGCCGGGCGCGTCTCGGTCTCCGACCGCAAGCCCGAGGGCCGCTATCGCGTCGAGCTCTCGCTGCACTGAGCGGCCCCGCGCGGGCCCCGCCGGCGGGGGCGCCTCCGCGCTCAGTAGTTCAGGCCGACGGCGGCGCCGACGATGTAAATGTTCGAGCGCTCGCCCCGTACCTCGCCGTGCAAGCCGTCGGCGAGCCAGGTCACGTTCGCCGAGAGCTCGAGCAGGCCGACGCGCTGGCCCAGGCCGAGCGTCGGGCCGAGGCCCCCGCGCAGCGCGCCGTAGCGCGGGTCGACGAAGCCGACGAGCCCGAGGCCGCCTTTCAAATAGGGCCCCGTCCGGCCCTCGGCGAAGTCGTAATTGAGCGTCAGATCGAGCTCGAGGTACGTCGTCGGCGAGACGGGCGCCGCGACGTAGCAAAGGCCGGCGGCCACGAGCGGGAAGAAGAGCCCGATCGAGGCGAAGAAGGCCCCCACCCAGCGCAGCGTGCGGGCGCTGTCGTCCTTGCCGGCCCAGCGCCAGACGTCCCGGTAGGCCCCGGTCGTCCACTTGCCGACGCTGTAACCGGCGTCGGTGAAGGTTTCGAAGCGGTCGAACTCGGTCAGCCCCCACGCGAAGCGCAGGCCGAAGCCGAAATTGTCGCCGACGGGCCACCGCGACCCGGTCTGCAAGAGCAGCCCGTAACGGCTGTCGGTCTTCGCGCCGGTCGCGCGCGGCACCGTGGCGAAGGCGGTCATGCCGACGCCGAAAGACGAGATCTTCGTCCGCCTCTCGCCCGCCTTCTCTTCTTCGGGCTCGCGGGCGGCGGGCGCGGGCGCCGCGCTTCGAGGCGGGGGCGCGGCCTGGGCGTGTGGGGGCCAGGGGGCGGCGCCCGGCGCTTGTTGGGGCGAAGGGGCGGGCGCGGGGGCGGGCGCGGGCGCCGCCGTCGCGGGGCCGGGCGCCGCCGTCGCCCCCGGCGCGGGCCAGGGGGGCGCGCCGGGCGGCGCTTGCGGCGAAGCATCGGGAGGAGGCTGGTACGTCGCGGCAGGCGGCGCGGGAGCCGTCGGGGGCGGCGCGGGCGCGCCTGGCGGGGGCGGTGCGGCGGCGCCCGGCAGCGGCGCGGCGCCCGGCGGCGGCGCGGCGCCCGGCGGCTGCGCCGGAATGATGCGAATCGGCGACGGTGCGGCGCCGGTCGTCGGCGCGGGGGCGACCGACGGCGGCTGCGCGGGCGGCCCCGGCGCGGGCGTGGGGGCGGGTTGCGCCGGCGGCGCCGCGGCCGGCCCGCGCGGTGCGGCGGGTTGGGCGAGCGCCGCCCTCGTCCAGGCCAAGGCAAGGAGCATCGTGGCGACGGAAGCCCTCTGCTTCATGGTCTCCCTTGGGCGGTCGGGGCTCGTGATCTCGGCGCGAGAGCGCGGACCCATGCGCCGCTGCGACGAGGCTATCGCCCCTGCCGGCCTCCGACCAAGGGGTCTTCGAGGCGTCCGAGGGCAGATCGTAAGCCCAACGCCCGCGGCCGAAGCCCGGGCGGCGTCGAGGTCGCGGACGGTGCGCGAGGCGCCTCGCCCGGGGCGAGCGCCCCGGCGCCCGCGGCCCTCTCAGCCCTTCGCCGCGTGGACGAGCAGCAGGCTCTGCTCGGCGGGCACGCCGAGACGCAGCGGGAAGCCATAATGCCCGGTGCCGCGGTGCACGTAGAGCCGGTCGGGGCCCCGCGCCCAAAAGCCATGGTCGGGGATCTTGGTCAGGGCCGAGACGACCGTGTGGGGCAGCCCCAGCCGCAAAAGCCCGAGCTGCCCGCCGTGGGTGTGGCCCGAGAGTACGAGATCGCCCTCGCCCTCGGGCAGGTGCCCGAAGGCGCCGGGGTCGTGCAGCAGCACGAGCCGCAGCGCGCCGGGCACGCGGGGGTGCTCGGCGCAGACGCGCGCCATGCGCGCCGCGCGCTCGCGCCAGGCGAAGTCGAGGCCGACGATCTGCACCGGCCCCGCGCCCGTCTCGACCAGGGCGGCCTCGTCGATTAGCAGGCGCACGCCGACCGACTCGAGGGCCCGCGCCACGACGTCGGGGGCCTCGAGATCGTGGTTGCCCCGGCAGGCGAACACCCGGCCGGGCAGCGCCCGCAGCGGGGCGAGGGCGCGGGCGAGGGCGCCGGGGTCGCCCTGCGACTCCATCGTCAAGAAGTCGCCGGTCAACAAGACCAGGTCGGGGTCGCGGGCGACGGCGCGCTCGCAGATGCGCGCGAGCCGGCCCTCGGACATGAAGGGCCCGAGGTGCGGGTCGGTGATCTGCGCGAGGCGCAGCGGGCGGGGGCTGCGGGCGCCGCCGCGGCCGTGGCGGCGCAGGCCCTCGACGGGCGCGCCGTCGAGGGGCAGGTCGACCACCTCTTCGCGCGTGACGAGCGAGTCGACGAGGCCCAGCAGGCCGAGCGCGTAGGGCAGCCAGAGCGCCCGCGGCGCGAAGCCGAGGGCGGCCGCCGCGGCCCAAGGCAGGGCCAGGAAGCTCGCGGCGACGAAGTAATGCGCCGGGCCGCTGACGAGCGCGCGGAAGGGGCGCGACCGCAGGCGGGGCCGCGCGAGCAGCAGGAAGTGCACGTACACGGTCGCGTGCAGGTACGCGAAGAGCGGCCCGAGCCGGCCGGCGTGCGGGTAGAGCGCGACGGCCGACAGGGTGTGGACGCCGAGCAGGACGCCCGCGAAGGCGGCGTAGGGCCGGCCGCGCAAGCGCGCCGCCGACGCCACGACCAGCGCCCAGCCCGCCAGGCTCGCGACGGTGAAAGGGTGCATGCGCCCCGGCAGCATAGCGCGCCCCCGCGGCCGCGCCGCCGCCTTTGCACTTCTTCGCGACCGCCGAAGGGCCGCGCGACCGCCGCGCCCTGGGCGGTGGGGCGCCGCCCCGACCCGGCGCGCAACCGCCGCGCCCTGGGCGGTGGGGCGCCGGCGCGCGACCGCCGCGCCCCGGGCGGAGGGGCGCCCCCTCGACCCGGCGCGCGACCGCCCTCAGTTCTTCGCCGGGGCGGGCGACGCGGCGACCTTCTCGGCCTTGGCGACCTTGACGAACTTGAGCGTCATGCGGTCGCTCTCGCCGATGGCGGCGTACTTCTCGCGGTCCTTGTCCTTGAGCTCGTAGTTCGGCGGCAAGGTCCAGACGCCTTCGGGGTAGTCTTTCGTGTCCTTCGGGTTGGCGTTCATCTCGGACTTGCCGGCGAGCTTGAACCCGGCCGCCTGAAACTTCTCGATCACGAACTTCTCGGGCAAATAGCCCTTCTTCGCGCTCTCCTTGGGGTCCGCGTCGGGCTTGGCGCGGTGCTGCTCGACGCCCACGATGCCGTTCGGCTTGAGCGCCTTGTGGAACTCGGCGAGCCAGCCGTCGATCGTGTCGCGGTTCACCATGCCGTGCAGCTCGCGCGTGAGCACCACCATGTCGACGTCGCCCTCGCGGCCGAGCTTCGGCGCCCGGCTGTCGGTGACGAGGGTCTCGACCTTGCCGTAGACCTCGGGCGACGACTCGAGGAACGACTTGAAGCGCTGGCCGGCGAGGGTGCTGCCCTGGTCGGGCGGCCCGTTCGGGTCGGGCGACGTGATGATCAGCTTGCCCTTCTTCGCGAGCGCGGGGGCGAGCAGGCGGGTGTACCAGCCCTCGCCCGGGCCGTACTCGAGCACCGTCATCGTGGGCTTGAGGCCGAAGAAGGTGAGCGTCTCGGCCGGGTGGCGGTACTTGTCACGCTCGGCGTCGCCGGGCTTGCGGTGCTTGCTCGCGAGCGCCGCCTGGATCGCGGCCTTGGCGTTCGGGTACGTCTTGTCGGCGAGCGCCTTCGCCTCCGCCCGCATCTCGGGCGTCCAGCGCGCGGCCTCGGCCTTGTTGATGGCCTCGGTCTCCGCCCGATATTCTTGCATCTGGCGCTGCGCCTCGGCCTTCTTCTTCTCTTCGGCCGTCGGCTCGGGCGGCGGCGGCGGCGGGGCGGGCGGGGGCGGCGGCGCCGCCTCGGTCGCGGCGGGGGGCGGCGGCGGGGGCGTCGGCTCGGGCGTCGACTCGCAGGCCGTCGCAAAGAGGAACAGAAGGGCAGGTGCGGCGCGATGAACTTTCATGGCGCCGAGCTACTGCACTCTGCCATCAGGGACAAGCAAGGGCGGGCGCCCCCCCGCGGCCGGGCCGCCGCGGCGGGGGGGGCGGGCCTTCGACCGGCCGCGTCAAGGGCCGGCGGCCCCGCGCACCTTGCGCAGCACCGCCCGCGCGGTGGTCGACAGGCCCTCGGGGTCGAGCGCGGCCTCGAGCTCGCGCAGGGCGAGCGCCCGCTCGAAGGCGAGGCGCCGCCCGGCCTCGTCGAGATCGTACCAGTTCGGGTGCGCCCGCACCGCGCGCAGGCCCTCGGGGCGGTAGGCGCCCGCGACCGCCTCGACGAGCGCCTCGTCGGGGGCGGGCGGGCCGGGGGCGCCGGGGGGCGGGGGCTGCGTCATGCGAGCTCGGCCTCGATCTCGACGCCCTGCTTGCGCAAGCACTCGGCGAGCAGCTTGCGGGCGCGGGTGAAATTTTGCAGAAAGGTGTTCAGGCGCATGTTGAGCCGCTCGGCGAGCCGCTCGTCGGGGTCGGCGCCCGCGTTCGAGAGCCGCTCGGCCAGGGCGAGGGCGGGCTTCTCGGGCAGCCCCTGCCGGCAGAGCTCGATGGCCCGGCGCAAGAAGGGGTCGGGCGAGCGGGGGGCGCCCGCCGCCTCGCCCTCGGCCGCCCGCTCGAGATCGTCGGGCGGCGCCGGGGGCGCGACGCGCGCCCGCCGCAGCTCGTCGATGGCGAGGTTGCGCGCGATGCGCAACGCGAGCCGCAAGAGCCCGTTCGGCCGGCCGTCGGGCGCGAAGCGGGGCGCGACCTGCCAGACGCGCAAGAGCGCCTCTTGCAGCACCGCCTCGGCGTCGACCGAGGCCGCGAAGGGGCGCAAGCTCTCGCGCACGACCCGCTCGGCGGGCCCGAGCCAGCGCGCGAAGGCGTCGGCGTCGCCGGCCGCGATGGCCGGGGCGAAGATGTCGAGATCGTTCACGCGGAGCACCCCTTCACGCCCGGGCCCCTTATACACGCGTCGGATGCGTTCGCTCGGCCGGCGTCGCCCCGGGCTCGAAGTCCGGGGCACGGCGTCACCAAGTCGTGCCGCGCGGAAGCGGACCGGTCCGGAGAGCAAAGCCCGGCCCTCGCTGGGGCCGGGCTCCCGCGGGCTGCGACGGCTTTCGGGCGAGCGCGCGCCAGCGGCTTGCGGCGCGCGAGCCCGGCCCCAGCGAGGGCCGGGCTTTGCTCTCCGTACGACCTGGTGACGCCGTGCCCCGGACTTCGAGTCCGGGGCCGCGCAAGGTCACCCGTCGCCTGTCTTAGCGCGAAATCAGCCACCAGAGTAGCGCCACGCCGAAGCTCACGAGGAACACGAGCAGCGCGACCGCGACGAGCAGGCCGCCCGACCGCCGCTTCGCGAGCGGGGCACGTACGCTCTGGGCGAGCGAGGGCTTCATGGGCGAGTACGCCCCCGGCGCCGGGGGCGAGCGGAGGGGGCCGCCGACGGAGGGCGCGATCGCGAAGGCCGGCGAGGCGATCGGCATGATCGAGGCCAGGCCCCCGAAGGGCTGCGCGTGCATGGGCGTCGCCAGGCGCAGGCCCAGGCCCTCGATCGACATGCCGTGGGGCACCTCGTGCGGCACCCGCTCGCGGCGCCACGCGGGGCCGTCGACGGTGCGCTCTTCGCTGACCGCCACCCACGAGCTCAGGCGGGTCGCGATCTGGTAGGCGAGCCCGGCCGCCTCGATGCTCGCGTCGAGCCCGGCGCGCGGGCCGCCGGCGGCGACGCGCATCTCGAGATCGTCGACCCGCTCGCGGCCGAAGAGCGTGACGACGGCCTGATCGCCCTCGCCCGGCCCGAGCGCCGGCAGCTCGACGGTCTGCTCCCAGAGGCCCTCGTCGGTCACGCCGCGGACGCGCAGCGCGCCCCCCTCGGGCCGGGCCTTGACCGCGACGAGGACCGGGGCGCCCGCGTACAGGTCGGGCAGGTGCTCGGGGGCGAAGGCGACGAGGGCGTCGCCCTCGATCGACAGGTCGGTGACGATGGGCGCGTCGGTGCGGGCGACGAGCCGCCGCGCCGCGCGCTCCGGGTCCTCGCCGAGGCCGATGACGATCTCGACGCCGCGCCCGGCGCGCGCCGCCGGCGCCGTGAGCGAGCGGTTGACGGCCGAGCCGACCCCCACCGCGTGCAGGCGCGAGCCCGCGGGCAGCCGCTCGTGCAGCGTCGACACGATCTCTTGCTCGAACCCGATCTGCCCGTCGGTCACCAGCACCACCTGCCGCTGGGCGTTCGGCCGCGGCCGCGCGAGCGCCGCGAGCAGGCCGCTGCGCATCTCGGTGCCGCCGCCCGCCCGCAGCCGCGCGACCCACGCCCGCGCCTCGCCGAGCGCCTCGCGCGTGGCCGCCACCGGGCCGGGCCGGAAGCGCCGCGCCGCGTCCGAGAACTCGATGAGCTCGATCTGGTCGCGCTCGGTGAGCGTCGCGAGCAGCGCGAGCACCACGCGGCGCGCCTGCTCGAGCGGCTCGCCGTGCATCGAGCCGCTCGTGTCGAGCAGGACGATGAGGTCGCGCGGCACCGGCCGCGGGGCCGCCTCGCGCGGCGGCGGCACCAGCGTCACGAGGGCGTACGCCTCGCCCGCGGTGGGCGACCCCTCCGGCGGCCGCGCCGCCCGCGCCGTCGCGGAGGCCCGCGGGGCCGCGACGCGCCAGCGCACGACCAGGTCGCGATCGAGCCGCGCGCCCGCGCCGTCGGCGAGCCGCACGCGCGCGCCCCCGGCCTCGAGCGCGACGCGGTGCGAGGGCGACTCGGGCCGCGACCGGCCGTCGAGCGCGTCGCCGATCGCGAGGTCGACCGACGCGCGCGCCTCGAGCGGGCGCTCGGACACCTCGACCGCGATCGCGGCCGCGTCGGGCACCCGCCCCGGGCCGCCCTCGTAGCGCGGCGCCACCACCGTCGGGAAGCGCCACTCCCAGCCGCCCTCGTCCGTCCAGACCAGGCGCTGGTCGAGCGTGATCTCGGCCACGACCTCGGCCCCCGGCGGAATGTTGCCGACCTGCTGCGTGAAGACGCTCGAGCGCTCTTGATCGAGCAGCGCCGCCGTCTTGCCCTCGACGAGCGCCTGCTCGAAGCGCTCGCGCGCCGCCTCGCGCCGGTCGACCTGGCCGACCACCCGGCGCCCGTCGAGCGTGAAGGCGAAGCCGCTCACGGCCGCGTCGGCCGGCAGGGGCAGCGTGTACGTGACCGAGAGCGCCTCGGCGTGCACGTTGCGGAAGCGCTGCTCGACCACCACGCGCGCGATGCCGCCGCCGGCCGCCGCGCGCAGCGCGGTCGACGCGAGCGGCAGCGAGCGCCCGTCGGGCGCCACCAGGCGCGAGGGCGAAGGCGGGGCGGGCTCGCGGTAGGGCGAAGTACGCATCACGGGCGAGCGGGGCGAGATCAACGAGGGGGTCATGGCCGGTCTCCTGGGCTTTGACCGACCAACGCAAGGCGCCCCGAGCTTATGACAAAGTTTTTTTCGCCGGGGCCCCGTCCCGCGCTCGCCCTCGAATCGGGCGCCGCCGGCCCGGGCCGCGGAAGATCGCGCCGCCCTCGCCCGTACCACCGCAACTCGCCGCCGGCGCTGCGCCCCGCTGGTCGAGGCGCGGGGGCGCGGGGGCGGGCGGCGCCCTCCGAGGCGGCAGGGGCGTGCTACGCCTAAGGCTCGATGCTCGAGTCCGCGCGCACCCGTCATTGGAGCGTCCGGCGAGACGTCACCCAGAACGTCGTCTGGCTCGTGCGTTCGTCCGAGCCCTACCACTCGGCCGAAGAAATCCAAGCGTCGTTCGACCCGATCTACCGGGCGCTCGCCGTGGTGCCGCGCGACCGCTCGTCCCTCATCATCGACGTGCGCGAGGCGCGCTGGCGCAACGACGCGAGCTTCGAGGACGCGACGGCCCCGCACCGGCGGCGCCTGGTCGAGGGCTTCACGCGCGTCGGGCTGCTCGTGCGCACGACGCTCGGCAAGCTGCAGGCCCAGCGCCTCTCGCGCGCCGAGGGCCTCGGCTGGGTCGCCTTCGACGACGAGCGCCTCGCCCACGCCTACGCCCTCGGCCGCTGAGGCGGGGGCGAGGGCGCGGCGGCGGGGGCGGGGGCGCCCGCGCTCAGAGCTGCGCCAGCCAGGCCTCGAGATCGTCGGCGCCGCCGATGTGCTTGCCGTCGACGAACACCTGGGGCGTCGACTGCTTGCCGCTGACGGCGCGCAGCCGGCGCGGCGTCGCCGGCAGCTCGTCGTAGGCCCAGCCCCGCTCGTCGAGTAGGCGCTTGGCCTTGGTGCAGTAGCCGCAGCCGGGCTTGGTGAAGAGCACGACGTCGCGCGGGGCCTCGGCCTCGGGGGCCAGGTGGCGCAGCATCGTGTCCGCGTCGGACACCTGGAAGGGGTCGCCCTCGACCTCGGGCTCGATGAACATCTTCTTGATGACGCCGTCCTCGACGAGCATCGAGTAGCGCCACGAGCGCGGGCCGAAGCCGAGCGAGCGCTTGTCGACGAGCATGCCCATCTTCTCGGTGAACTCGCCGTTGCCGTCGGGCAAGAAGGTGATGCGCTCGGCGTTCTGGTCCTTCGACCAGGCCTCCATCACGAACGCGTCGTTGACCGACACGCACACGACGTCGTCGACCCCGAGCTTCTTGAACGCCGGCGCCAGCTCGTTGTAGCGCGGCACGTGGCTGCTCGAACAAGTCGGCGTGAAGGCGCCCGGCAGGGCGAAGACGACGACGCGCTTGCCCTTGAAGATGCTCTCCGACGTCACGTCCTTCCAGGCCCCGCCCTGGCGGGTGCGGAACGTGACCTCGGGGACGCGCTGGCCTTCGATGTTCTTCATGGTTCGCCTCTCTCTCCTCTTTCGGGGCCGCCCGCGAAGGGGGGGCGCCACGTTCGGGCCCCCCGGCGGGGCGACAAAGGGCAGTATGGGGCCGCTTCTTTGATTGGTCCAAGACGAGTTGTCGATTAGAGTGATAGGTCGAGACAATCATGGCCGCCCCCGTCGACCTCACCCTCCGCCAGCTCGAGTACGCCGTCGCCGTCGCCGACACCCTCGGCTTCCACCGCGCCGCCGAGCGCTGCCACGTCTCGCAGCCGACGCTGAGCGCGCAGGTCGCCCAGCTCGAGGCCGCGCTCGGCGTGCGCCTCTTCGAGCGCGACCGCCGCCGCGTGCTCGTCACCCCCGCCGGCGCCGAGCTCGTCGAGCGCGCCCGGCGCGTCCTGCTCGAGGCCGAAGATCTCGCCGCCGCCGCCGCGCGCGCGCGCGACCCGCTCTCGGGCGAGCTGCGCGTCGGGGTCATCCCCACCCTCGCGCCTTACCTCTTGCCCGAGGTCACCCCCCTGCTCGCCGAGCGCTACCCGCGCCTGCGCCCCGTCTTCCGCGAATCGCGAACGGCCGAGCTCGTCGCCGAGCTCGACCGCGGCGCCCTCGACGCCGGCCTGCTCGCCCTCGTCGACGAGCTCGAGCCTTACGCGCGCGTCGAGGTGATGAAAGACCCCTTCGTCGTCGCGATGCCCAAGGGCCACCCCCTCGCCGTCAAGGCCCGCGTCGGCCTCGCCGAGCTCGCCGCCGAGACGGTGCTCCTGCTCGACGAGGGCCACTGCATGCGCGCCCAGGCCCTCGCGCTCTGCGCCCAGGGCGGCGCCCGCGAGGCCGCCTTCCGGGCGACCAGCCTCGCCACGCTCGCGCAGATGGTCTCCGCCGGCGCCGGCGTCACGCTCCTGCCCTCGATCGCGCTCGAGGTCGAGAACCGCCGCGGCCAGCTCGAGCTCCGCCCGCTCGAGCCGCCCGCCCCCTTCCGCACCGTCGCGCTCGCCTTCCGCCCGAGCTCGCCGCTCGCCGGCGCCCTGCGCGAGCTCGGCGCCACCCTGCGCCGCGCCTTCGCCCGCCCCGCCGCGGCCCGCGCGGGCGCGACCCGCCCGAAAGACGCGAGCGCGGGCGTGACTCGCCCGGGAGACGCGAGCGCGGACGCGCCCCGCTCGAAAGCGGCCCGCGCGAAAGAAGCCGCCGCGGCCGGGGCCCCTCAGAAGTAGAAGTACGAGACGAGCTGGCCCTCGAGCGCGAGCGGCTGCTTGCGCCCCTCGAGCGAGAGGGCGCCGTCGCGCGCGTAGGCCCAGCGCAGCGTGCCCTGCGCCTCCCAGGTCGAGCGGGGCTCTTGCGCCGGCAGCCAGAGCCAGCGCCCCGTGCCCACGAAGACGAGCTCGTCGGCGAGCCGGAGGCGCACGCCGCCCGAGGGCCCCACCCCGGCGCGCAGCGGCAGGCCCCCGGGCCCGCGCCCCTTGAGCGAGGCCGAGCCGAGCAGCTCGACGTCGGCCATGCCGAAGGCGAGCAGCCGGTTGTCCCAGAAGCCGAGCGCGAGGCCGCCGCCGCCGCCGATGAGGCCCGCGAAGCAGTCGCGGCAGCCCGCGTCGCGCCCGCGCGTGCCCCCGACGCGGACCTTCCACGACGCCTGCTGGTCGAAGCGGCTCAGCGGCGTCAGCGACATCACCCGCACGAGCGAGACGTCTTCGACCTGCGGCGAGCGGCCCCGGGGCCAGAAGCGCAGGCGCGTCGGCAAGAACTCGATCTGCGCCGTCTCGGGGAAGCCCCGCGGCGCATCGGCCAGATCGTGCAGCGCAAGCCGGCCGTCGAGGGTGAAGAACGAGCCGCCGCGCTCCGAATAGCCGAAGCCGGGGCCCAGCCGGCCCGAGCCGTGCCCCGCGTCGGGCTGCTCGCGCAGGGGCGGGTCGACCCGGAGCTCGTCGCTCGGCAGGGCGATCTCGGCGCGCCGCTCGAGCAGTCGTTGCTTGAGCTTGGCGCCGGGGCCCTCGCGCTCGGCGTCGACGAGCTCCTTCGCGTGGCGGACGTCGATGAAGTCGGCGGCCGCGTCGAGCACCCGCACCTGCCGCTCGGGCGCCATCGCGGCGGGCAGGCGCGCCGAGGGGTCCCGGGCGAGCGCCTCGACCGCGTCGCGCTCCTCGGCCGAGAGACCCTCGATTCGCTTGCGGAACTGCGTGCGCAGCGAGGGCCGGAAGCGCACCCGGTGCACGAGCCCCTCGTTGGCGAGCAGCGCCTTGATCGTGTCGACGGGCACGACGGGCGTGCCGACCTTGTCGAGCAGGCGCAGGCGCGGGTCGGCGACCTCGAGCGCCCCGAGCACGTGGTACGAGCAGTTCTCGGTCAGGTAGTAATAGTCGAAGTAGGTCGAGCCGAGCTCCCAGAGGTGCGCGACCAGCACGGCGACCTGCGGCGGGCTCAGATCGAGGTCGTACTCCCAAAGGTCGCGCGACTCGTAGTCGTTGTACTCGCGAACTTTGTAATAATACGGGTAAAGGTTGAACACCCCGGGGAAGAGCCCGGTCAGCCCCTTGACCGCGTAGAGCAGGGCGTTCGGCGTGTCGACCGTCGCCGAGTAATCGACCCCGTAGTCGAGCAGCTGCAGCCGCCGCCCCTCGGCCCCCGGGTCGCCCTTGTTCAGCCGCAAGAACGTGTGGCCGAAGGCCGACGCGGGGTTATTCAGATAGTACGACGAGAAGATGACCGTGGCCGAGCGCGCCTTCAGCCGCCCCCAGAACTCTTCGAAGCGCGGGCAGGCGACCTGCGGCAGCCGCCCCGCGTCGATCGCGAGCTCGCGGCTCAGCCACGCGTAGCGCGCCGGAAAGCGGCAGAGCGGGTGCTGCTGCCTGCCCGTGTACGCGCCCGGCGGGTCGAAGAAGCCCCGCAGCGTCGCCTCGAGCTCGGCCTGCGGGTCCGACGCGCCCCGCGGCGAGGCGAAGAAGCCGGCGCCGTCGGCCTCGCTCTTGTAGCCGCCGAACAGCGACGAGCGCCAGTGGCCGAGCCGCAGCCAGGGCGTCGACTCGGCGAGGCGCCGGCGGCGGGCCTCGGCGACCAGCGCCAGGGCGTACGGGTCGGCGGGGCGCTGGGCGCTCACCGCGGCCGCCGGCACCGCCCCGGCGGCCGCGGGCGCCGAAGCTCCGGCGGTCGTGGGTGCCGAGGCTGTGGTCGCGGGCGCCGAGGCTACGGTGGTCGCGGGCGCCGAACCTCCGGCGGCCGCGGGCGCCGAGGCTGTGGTCGCGGGCGCCAAACCTCCGGCGGCCGCGGGCGTCGAGGCGCCGGCGGCGGGCGCGTCGGGGCGCGGCGCGCGGGGCGCGCCGGCCGGTTGGGCCGAGGCGGGGCCCGCGGCAGCGAGCGCGAGGGCCGCGGCCACGGCGCGCCAAAAAAGACGAAAGGGGCTCACGACGGAAGCCCCTTTGCGCCGCCCGCACCTCGGGTCAAGCAGCGAACGCGCTCAGCCGAGGTTGCGGCAGGCGAGCGTCGCGTCACTCTTCAGCGTCGTGATGACCGAGTCGCCGACGGCGCCGCTCGAGACGCGGGCGTTGGGGAAGATCTTCTTGTAGCTCTTCTGCAGCTTCGCGCCCACGGCCTTGTCGTTGCCGCAGCCGGCGAGCGACGACAGGCTCGAGATGGTCTCGCCCGAGCCGCGCGCGATGTCTTTCGCGAGCGCCTCGCGGTTGGTCTCGACGAAGGCCTTGGCGCTGTTCGCGCCGCCCTCGGCGTCGACGCAGTTGCTCGTGCCGCTGGTGATGCCGAAGGTCTGGGTGGCCGACGTGGCGTTCGTCGTCGCGGCGAAGATCTGCACGATGCCGGGCTTGGCGCCGAACAGAATCGACCCGAGGCCGCAGCCGGCCGTGCCGTACTTGGGGCCGCCCGGCGGGGTCGAGGCCGCCGCCGCCGTCGTCGTCGTGTTGGTCGCCGCCGCCGCCTGGTCGACCGCGCCGGCGGCCTTCTGGGCCGCCTCGCCCGCCTTCGTCTCTGCCGGCTTGTCTTGGGCGAGGGCGCCGCTACACACCAGCATGAGCCCGAGCGCGCTGAGAATCGCTTTACGCATTGTAAACCTCCGTAACGGGTGGCCGAGGGCTTCCCAACGTCGGAGCCGCCTATCGTGTGAAAGCAAGTGCGCCATTAGTCAAGTTTTTCGTCGGCCCTGGCCACCCCGGACGCGGCCCGCCAGAGGCCTCTTTTGGCTTCAAAATTGGTGCCGCCCCCTCTCCCGAACTGCCCCGCGCCCGCGCGCGCAGCCAAAAAACCCTCTCCCGAGCGGGCGACGCCCCGCTCCGAGCGCCTCAGCTCGGGCAGAACGGCGCCGGCCTGCCGATCGAAGCGCCCGGCGCCTCGCCCGAACGGCACGCCCGGGCGAGGCATGATGGAGGTGAACGTGCGCTCCCTCGAAAAGGAACCCGCGTGAGCCTCGACGGTTGCTCCAGCCCAGCCTGGGCGGTTCGGCGGCATACCAAGCCCACCTGCGCGCGCTAGGCTCTGTCGGACGAATGCGGACCGAGCTCGGTGGTCGAGACGCACGCCGTCGAGCCGGGCGGGGGGCGAAGGAATCCGCCTGGATTTCGAGCTCCCCGCCCGGCCCGAGGGCGCCGCGGATCGGGCACCGGGCGACGGGAGCCTTCGTCCGACAGAGCCTCGAGCGTAGGTCAGGCGGGTTGGGTACGCCCGCAGGCCGGGGGCCCTCGGCCCCCTCAAGATCATGGCCCGCCCACGCCGTATTCAACCAAGGACTGCGTGCCCAAGCGCCTCGAGGCAGAAGTCGAGTGCCTCCCCCTGCTCACCCTGAGGCCTTGAGCAGAAGTCGACTCCTCCTCCAAGCTCACCCCTAGGCCTTGGGCAGCAGTCGACTTCTCTTCCAAGCCCACCCCCTGGGCCTTGGGCAGCAGTCGACTCCTCTTCCAAGCCTACCCCCTGGGCCTTGGAGAGAAGTCGAGTGCCCCCCGACCCCCGGTCCTGGGGCCTTGGGGGAGAAGTCGACTGCTCCGCTCAGCCCACGCCCATGCCTCGTGGAGAAGTCGAGTGCTCCGCTCAGCCCACCCCCGGGCCTTGGGGGAGACGTCGAGTGCTTCCCCCAGCTTGTCCTGGGCCTTGTGGGGAGACGTCGAGTTTGGCGCCGACGCTGAGCGCGACGTGTCCATCTTCGAGCGGGACGCTCGCGTCGCCCCCGAGGGCGGCGTGGCCACGGTCGGCGAGGTCGGTTGTGCCGTCGTGAGGTGACGCGTCAGCGCCCCTGATTCGACAGAAGCGTGGCCGCCCTCGCTCGCATCATCGATCGCTGTCTGCTAATCTCTGCCCTGGGGGTGCGCCATGAAGACCTCTCTCGATCACCTGCCCGAAGGCAAGCGGGTCAAGCTCGCGGCCCTCGTCGACCTCTTCCGCGAGGCGGCGCCGCTCGGGCTGCTCGTGCTCTTCGGCAGCCACGCCCGGGGCGACTGGGTCGACGACCCGCAGACCGGCTACCAGAGCGACTTCGACCTGCTCGCCGTCGTGCGCGAGCCCGCGCAGGCGAACGACGGCGCCTTCTGGCTTGCGCTCGAGGCGCGCCTGCGCGAGGTGGCGGCGCCCAGCCCGGTCACGCTCATCGCGCACGACATCAAGTTTCTGAACCGCGAGATCCGCATGGGGCAGTACTTCTTCGCCGACATCGCGAACGAAGGCGTGCTGCTCTACGCGGGCGAGAAGCTCGACTTCGCCACGCCCAAGTCGCTCAACCCCAAAGAGCGCCTCTCGGTCGGCGAGTACAACTACGGCCACTGGTTTCACAGCGCCAGCCTGTTCTTCCGCGGCTGCCGCTACTACGCGGGCCTCGGCGAGCTGAGCCACGCCGCCTTTCTCTTGCACCAGGCGGCCGAGCGCTACTTTCAC
>DASTPP010000062.1:0-5286 GCA_035762175.1 Polyangiaceae bacterium
CACGCGGCCCAGCGCGGCGGCAAGTTCGGGCTCTACTTCGAGACCGGCCAGGGCGCCGACGCCACCAACGGCCACGGCGCCGGCTTCGACATGGTCGTGCACGAGGCGCGCAAGTACGGCTTCGCCCGCGCGCTGACCGGCGCGGTGGCCCGGGCCCAGGCGGCGGCCGGCCGCCCGGCGGCCCCCTGGGTGCACCTCAACGACGTCGCCGGCTTCATCGGCCCCGAGGTGTTCCGCACCCGCGAGCAGCTCGTGCGCTGCTGCCTCGAAGACACGCTGATGGGCAAGCTGCACGGCCTGCCGATCGGCCTCGACATTTGCTCCACCCTCCACATGGAGGTCGACCTCGACGACCTCGACTGGTGCATCGAGCAGATCATGCCGGCCAACCCCGCCTACCTCATGGCGCTGCCGACCAAGAACGACCCCATGCTTTCGTACCTGACGACGGCCTACCAGGACCACGTGCGGGTGCGCGAGCAGTTCGGCTACAAGGTCGACGACGCGATGTGGGCGTTCTTCCAGCGGCTCGGGGTCATCGACGCCGCGGGCCGGCCCACCGAGCACTTCGGCGACCCGACCTGGGTGCACCTGCAGTACCGGCGCGCCAAGGGCGACGCGCGCGCCGACGCCGAGATCCTCGCCGAGGGCGAGGCCCAGATCGCCGCCTGCGAGGCCCGCGGCGTGTTCATCGCGCGGGGCTACGGCGCGACCCCCAAAGACATGAAGCCCGAGCTCGAGGCCAAGGTGCGCGCGCTCTACGAAGACGCCAAGGCGTCGATCTGGTCCGAGCTGCCCGCGGGCTTCGCCGCCTCGCTGCCGGCGCCCACGGTGGCCGCGTCGACGCAATCGATCGGCCGCGAAGACTACATCTTGCACCCGCCCACGGGCGAGGTGCTCTCCGAGCCCAGCGCGCGCGCCGTCCGCGAGCTCGCGGCGCGGCAGGGCGGCGCCTACGACGCGCAGCTCGTCCTCTCCGACGGGCTCGACGCGCTCTCGCTCACCGACCCCGGCCACCTGCCCCCCTTCCTCGACGCGCTGAAGCCGGCGCTCGAGCAGGCCGGCTACCGCCTGGCGCCCGAGATCATCGTGGTCACGACCGGCCGGGTGCGCGCCGGCTACCAGATCGGCGAGCTGCTCTACGGGGGCCTGCCCGCCGACTCGAAGCGGGCCATCGTGCACGTCATCGGCGAGCGGCCGGGCTCCGGCCACCGCGCCTACTCGGTCTACATCACGGCGCCGCCGGCGGGCGTCTGGGCCAACCCGGGGCAGGTCGACCACGACGTGACCAAGGTGATCGCGGGCATCGCCGACACCTCGCTCGACCCGGCGCTCGCGGCCACGCAAACCGTCGAGCTCTTGCGCCAGCTCGCGCCCTTGTGAGGCCGAACTCGCCGTCGCCCTCGCCGCCTTCCTCGTCGCCGCCGCCACCGCCCTCGGGCACGACGGGGCGGGCGGCGCCGTTTTCAGGCCCAGCGCGCGACGAAGACGCACGCCGCGCGCCCGCGGTGCTTGCAGGCGGGGTGCTCGACGACGACGGAGCGGGCGCCCGCCAGCTCGAAGAGGCGGCGAAGGTAGGCCGTGAGAAACTGACAATAGCCCGCGTAGGTCGAGAACCCCGAGAGCGTGCCGCGGGCGCCGGTGTCTCCCAGCCGCTCGACGTGCCAGGTGCCCGTGTTGTAGAAGCGCCCCCAGTATTCGCCCGCCTTCTCGAGCACGTAGGCCGGGTTCGCCAGGCGCAAGAAGAGGCGATGCACGCGCGTCAGATCGCGCTCGGCGTAAACCGGGCCGAACTCAGCCAGTAGCGTGCCCTGGCCGTCACCGAGCTCGCGGTCGACGGCCTCGAGAAGGCGAGTCTCGAGCGCCAAATCGTACCACCCGACCGCCAAGACCGACCGGAGCTCTTGCACGTCGTGGGGGCTCCGCCGCGCCATGAAGGCGTCGAGCCCCTCGCTGCCGAAGCGCGCGAGCAGGCAGTCGCGCAGGTTAACGAAGGCTGTGCCCTTGACCAAGGCCCTCGCCGGGGTCGGAGCCCCCTCAGGGGGCTGGCTCGCCGGGGCCGGACGAGAAGAAGCGGTCTTACGCACAGCTTGCTGGCCTACCAGAGTATGCCAAGCCCGCAGCCGGTTTCACCCAGAAGGAGGGTATAATGTAGATCGCCACCCCTATGCCCGCCTGGCCCGGTGGGGCCCGCGTGCCCCATGCGCCAGCCCCGAACCTCGCACGCCCCCCTGCTCTTCACGACGCTCGCGTCGTTCACGAGCCGCGCCACGTCGCCGGCGCCGGCCGCGAGGGCCTCGGGCCGGGGCAGCCGCCTCAGTCGGAGCCGCAAAGCTGGTAGGTCGACCCGTCGACGTCGACCACCGTGATGCAGTCGCCGAGCGCCGGCTCGTCGTCTTCGGGCGCCGCGTCGCCGCCGTCGTCGACCGCCGCCGGCGCCCCCGCGCTCGACGGCCCAGGGCCGCCCGGTTCGTCGACGCAAGCGACGGCAAAGAGGCAGAGCGCGCCCAGGGCGGACACCAAGCACTTCGTGTTCTTCATGCCTGGCATTTCTGTCCCATCTCCGGCGTGAGTCCAGCTTGGTTTGAGGGGCGCCCCGTCGGCTGGCCACCTCCGCCGTCGAGGTGGCTCGTGCAGGCGCGGCACACGCCGACGCCGCAGCCGTACTTCGGCCCGGTGACGCCCAGCTTGTCGCGCAGCACCCAGAGCAGGGGCATGTCGGCGGGGGCCTCGACGCTGACGGGGGCGCCGTTGAGAATGAAGGTGTAGATCGGCATCTTGGCGATCTCGTCGACCATGATCTCGTCGGCCGCGCGCACCATCGCCGAGTAGACCGAGCGCCAGCTGCCGGTGGGCACCTCGAGCGGCACCTCGACCAGCTGCCGGGTGGCGACGCCGAAGTGGTAAGGCGCGGCCTGCGTGAGCGCGAAGAACGCCTGGCTGACGCCCGCGCCGAGCGCGTCGGCGCCGGCCGCGGTGAGGGCCTCGCCGGGGCCGTGGCGAACGTCGGTCTGCACCGTGGCCGCCCGGCGCGCGTAGGTCAGCACCGAGCCGAGCGCGTACGTCGCCCGGATCTTGTGGTGGCTCGCCGGGCGTATTCGGCCGTGGCGCATGTCGTCGGCGCGCGTCCACATCAGCTTGACGGGCCGCCCGGCCGCCCGCGAGATCTGCGCCGCCTCGAGACGGGCCCGCCCTGCCACGCGAGCGCGAGCGCGTCGCGGGCCCTGAGCGCCTGGTCGAAGGTCTCGGCGACCACGGCCACGCCCCCGTCGATCGGTGCCACCGCGAGTACGCCCGGCATGGCCAGTGCGGCCGAATCGTCGAACGAGGCGACCTTGCCCCCGAGGGTTGGTGGGCGGGCCACGACGGCCGGCATGGCGCCCGGCACCGACAGATCGAGCGCATACTGGGCCTTGCCGGTGACGAGATCGCGTGCGTCGATGCGCGCGGTGGGTTTGCCGACGAGCTTGTGTTGCGCGGCGGGCTTCGGCAAGGCTGGCACGGCGGGGCCGAGCACCTGCGCCGCGGCGGCCGAGAGCGAGCCGTACGTGGCCTCTCGGCCGTCGGGGGCAACCACGCTACCCTCGCGCGTGGTGAGCGAGCCGGCGGGCACGCCCCACGCTTGCGCCGCCGCCGTCACCAGCCTGGCCCGGGCGGCGGCCGCGACGATTCTGACCGGGTCGTACAACGATCGGATCGAATTCGAGGCGCCCGTGAACTGACTGAAGACGAGCTCGGGGCGAGCGTCCGAGAGCGGGACGTCGACGTCTTCGAGCCGGAGATCGAGCTCTTCGGCGACCAGCATCGCCACGGCCGTTGCAATGCCCTGGCCGACCTCGGCGCGCGTCAGCTCGAGCCGCGCCCTGCCGTCTTCGCCGACCTGCAAGACCAACAGGTGCGCGGTCGGCAGGCCGGCGAGGATCAACGCGTCGCCGAAGTCGGCCAGATCGGGTAGGCCTGGCAGGCCCGGCAACTGGGCCGCCTCGGCCTCCCCCGGGCGGCCGCTTCGAGGGCGACGAGCGTCAGCACGGGCGCCGCGACGAGTTGAGTCAAGAAGCGCCGCCGGGGCAGCGACGGCGCCTCGGGAGGGGCGCCCCCGCCGGGCGCTTTCGACAAACTCGACATACGTCACACCCTTTCATGCACGAGGGCCGAAATGTACCGCGGCACAGCGGGCTCCCTCCCTCGGGCAGCGTTCGGTCGGGCGGGTTGACGGGCGAGACGTCGCAGGCCGTCATGGCACGCGACCTCTGGGCGACGCCGGCGAGAGACCGGGGGCGACGTGGACATTGTGGGTACGGCCCCCAAGGGTAAGGCCTGCGAGGGTCGGCCCTTCTCGATCTATCTCGCCTGCTTGCCCGACCCTACCCCACCATCGCCCCCTTTATCTCGGTGGTTACGTCGGGCAGCCTGAACCATCGCCCGAGCTACTACCGGTAATAGAATCGTGATGGTGACCATCACCCGGGAAACAACGGTAGTAGCCTCGGCCGCCTGGCGAGCGCGCCTTGTTAGGCTCTTGTAGCGTCCGGCGATGGGGCCACACCACAAGCCTTACACCGGTAGTTCCGACCCTGATGGTGACCTAGGCCCGAGCTAACAGCGTTGTTTCGACCCTGATGGTGACCTAGGCCCGGGCTAACAGCGTTGTTTCGACCCTGATGGTCACCATCAAAACGTACTACGCGAGATAACTCTCTCGCAGGTTCGGTTCGGGGGTTCGAGTCGCCCCTGTTCGCGCCCCCTGCCCCGGGGTCGGGCGACGTCGACTCGTCGACCGGCCCTCAGTCGCCGAGCGATTTGGGGTCGGTTTTTTCGGCCTTCGGTGGCCTTTGCCAAGACCGCCGGAAGAGACGGCGGCCCGGCGCCTGGGCCGACGCGAGCGAGCCGCGCCGGCACGCGCCAGTGCCCGGCCGCGGCCGCCCGGTTCAGAGCCGGTTGAGGTACGCGATGAGGCCGTTGAACTCGGCCGTCGGGACGGTCGGCGTGTTCGTGACGGTGAACAGTAGGTTGTAGTGGTTGAGCACGTCCAGCAGCGTCGCGGCGCTGTTGTCGTGGAAGTAGGGCGCCGTCTTCCGGATGCCCCGCAACTGGGTCGGGTCGAAGAAGTTGGCGTCGGACGCCTTGCCCGAGATGAGCATGCGGCCCGGGTCGGGCGAGGTGACGCGGGTGACGGCGCCGGTGGCCGGGTCGGTCACGTCGTAGGCGCGCACCTGCAGGCCCGCGCGGTTGAGCTCGGAGATGCCGATGCTGGTGAAGCCCCCGGGGAAGAAGGGGTGGGTCATC
>DASTPP010000063.1:0-7697 GCA_035762175.1 Polyangiaceae bacterium
CTCGGCCCAGCGAAGCGGGTCGGTCCAGTCCGCGAGTGCGTCCATGCGGCGGGGCTAGCGCCAGGCCGCCGCCAGGGCTCGCACGAAGGTACCTGAGCTCGTGCTTGCCCCGCAGAAGTGACCAATGCCCAGCACTTCAGTCGGGGGCCGTCACAGCCTCGGCGGCACGATCGACTCGCGCTGCCAGTGCCGGTGCTCGGCGATGGCGGCGATGAAGCCCTCGGCGAACGTCTTCAGATCGTCGGGCTGGCCCAGCACGACGCCGAAGTTCAGCCCGATGGTCGGCCGGTCGAGCTTGACCGCGCGCATCACCCAGGGGCCCGCGTCGCCCGTGGCGCCGATGGGCTTGCAATGCCGGAAGGCCTCTTCAAGAAAAGACATCGCCGTGCCGCCGGCCTCGAGCGCCTGCAGGCTCGCGGGGCCGCCGGGCACGTAGACCGCGTCGAAGAGCACCGACGAGGCGGTCAGAAAGCTCTTGTTGGCCTCGACGGCGGGGCCGTCGCCGGACACAACCGGGCCGAGGAACTCGGAGACGATGTGCACGACGGCGCCCTGCCCCTCGAGGGCCTTCTTGACCGGGGCGAGCTCGGCGCCGTCGAAGCCGGGCGCGACGAGCACGGCGATCTGGCGCGTCTTGATCGAGGGCTTCTTCAGCGCGGCGTTGGCGTTCAGCATGCTGAGCGCGGGCGAGGTGGCGGGGCCGCGGGGCGGGGCGACGAGCGCGGCGCCGCCCGCCGCGGCCGGGGCCTTGCCGACCCCGGCGGGGGCCACGACGCCGGCGTCGGCCGTGGGGGCGGGGCCCATGACCAGCGTGGCGCCGTGCCCGGTCGGCGAGGGGGCGGTGGTGGCGGGCGCCGAGAGGCCGGTCGCCGGGGCGGGCACGCCGCGCGCGGGGTCGGCCTTTTCGGGCAGGGGCCCGACGTGGCTCTTCATGACGGCCTCGGCCTGCTCGCGTGGCGAGCCTCCCTTCGACGCGGGCGCGACGGGGGGCGGCGGGGGGGCGGCCGCGTCTTTGCCGGGCTTCGCTTCGCCCTGGCCGCGCGCGAGCGGGTCGGGGCCGGCGAGCTCGGGCGCGACGCCGACGGCGCGGGCGACCTCGCCGGCGAAGACGGGGTCGATGCGGGCGAAGACGTTCTTGATGACGCGCTCGCGGATCTCTTTGCGCTCGACCTTGCCGAGCTCGAAGCGGCAGGCGTCGACGAGGTGCTGGCGCTCGGGCGGCGTCATACTGTGCAGGAACATCGCCGCCTGGCTGAAGTGGTCGAGAAAGCTCTCGCTGCGCGCCCGCGTCTTCGCGCCCTCGGTGCGGGCGGGCGCGTGGACGTAGCCGCCCTGGCCGAGCGCGGCCATGGGGCAGCCGCCGCCGAGCGAGTTCGGAAAGTAGTTCGCCCGGCTGGCGTTGATGCGCTGCCGGTGAAACCCGTCTTGCTGGTGGTTGTGCACCGGCGCGATGGGCCGGTTGATCGGTATCTCGACGTGGTTCGGCCCGCCGAGCCGCGTGAGCTGCGTGTCGAGGTACGAGAAGAGCCGCGCCTGCATCAGCGGGTCGTCGGTGACGTCGATGCCGGGCACGACGTTCGAGACGCAGTAGGCGACCTGCTCGGTCTCGGCGAAGAAGTTGTCGGGGTTGCGGTTGAGCACCATCTTGCCCACCCTCCGCACCGGCACGAGCTCTTCGGGCACGAGCTTGGTCGGGTCGAGCAGGTCGAAGTCGAAGCGCGCGGCCTCGTTCTCTTCGATGATCTGCAGGCCGAGCTCGTACTCGGGGTAGGCGCCCGCCTCGATGGCCTCCCAGAGGTCGCGGCGGTGAAAGTCGGGGTCTTTGCCCGCGATCTTCTGGGCCTCGTCCCAGACGAGCGAGTGCAGGCCGAGCACGGGCTTCCAGTGAAATTTGACCAGGCGCGTCTTGCCCGCCGCGTTGACGAGGCGGAAGGTGTGCACGCCGAAGCCCTCCATCATGCGATAGCTGCGGGGTATGGCCCGGTCGCTCATCACCCACATGATCATGTGGGCGGTCTCGGGCACGAGGGACACAAAATCCCAAAAGCTGTCGTGGGCGCTGCCCCCCTGGGGCATCTCGTGGTGCGGCTCGGGCTTCACGGCGTGCACCACGTCGGGGAACTTGATGCCGTCTTGAATGAAGAAGACGGGTATGTTGTTGCCGACCAGGTCGAAGTTGCCCTCTTGGGTGTAAAACTTGGTCGCGAACCCGCGCACGTCGCGCACCGTGTCGGCCGAGCCGCGCGAGCCCTGCACGGTCGAGAAGCGCACGAAGACGGGGGTCTTGCGCGAGGGGTCGCAGAGAAAGCCGGCGCTCGTGTACTCGGCGAGCGACTCGTAGACCTGAAAGTAGCCGTGCGCGCCCGAGCCGCGCGCGTGCACCACCCGCTCGGGAATACGCTCGTGGTCGAAGCGCGTCATCTTCTCGCGCAGGTGAAAGTCTTCGAGCAGCGTCGGCCCCCGGGGCCCCGCCTTGAGCGAGTCGTCGGTGTGCGCGAGCCGGACGCCCTGGTCGGTCGTCAGGTACGTGCCGTCGTCGCGCGCGCGATCGCGCTCGAGCTCGGCCAGCTTGTCGTTCGTCACACCGTGCCTCGGGTCGGTCTTGGTCATTCGACGGCACCGCTTTCGTAAGAGGTTGGGGTCGGGCGGCCGGTCGCCCGGTGGCCGCGCGGCGCGCGCGGGCGGCCCCCGCGGGCGCGACCCCCGGCGCGGGGGCCCCGTCCGCGGGGCCCGCCCGGGCGCACCCGGCTTCGGGGTGGTGACCTGTGGCCTCACCCCCCTCGGCGTTCGATGGCTGCGGGCCGCACGTTTGCAAGCCGAGGGCCCATGCTCAGCTCTAGCTCTGGCCGGGGTACGCCCTCGCCCTTCGAGGGCCCGAATTCTCGCTTCCGGCTCGAAAAATGGGGGCAGAACGACCCACGGCGCTGGGGCATTTTTGCCGTGGTGCGGCGCCTTTGCGAGGCCGGGGCGCCCCGCCGCCTTGACGTGCAGCGCGCCGAACGTTAGGCAGCGGGGGCGAGGGCTTTGCCTGGCCGAGCGTCGGCCCGGGGCCCCCGGGCCGAGGGCTTGCGATGCTCGTCAACGCCGACCTGTCCCTGCGCGCGGTGGTCGACTCGTCGTCGGCGGCGCGGGTGCCCTCGCCCCTGCCGGGCGTCACGCGCGTCTTTCTCGACCGCGACGGGGGCGAGGTGGCGCGGGCGACGAGCGTCGTGCACTACGCCCCCGGCAGCCGCTTTTCGGAGCACGTGCACGGCGGCGGCGAAGAGTTCCTCGTGCTCGAGGGCACCTTCGTCGACGAGCACGGCAGCTACCCGCGGGGCACCTACGTGCGAAACCCCGTCGGCTCGCGCCACGCGCCCTCGAGCCCCGGGGGCTGCGTGCTCTTCGTCAAGCTGCGGCAGATGGCGCCCCGCGACCGCGACCGCGTGGTGATCGTGACCTCGTCGGCCACCTGGCGGCCGGGCAAGATGTCCGAGTCGCGGGCGCTGCCCCTGCACGCCTTCGGCGCCGAGCGCGTCCGGCTGGTGCGCTACGAGGCGGGCTCGCGCCTCGGGCGGCGCAGCTACCCGGGCGGCCGCGAGGTGTTCGTGCTCGCGGGCGTGCTCGCCGACGAGCTCGGCCGCTACCCCGCGGGCACCTGGGTGCGCAGCCCCGCCGGCAGCGAGCACGAGCCCTACTCGGACGAGGGCTGCCTCTTTTACGAGAAGACGGGGCACCTCGCGGCCGGGGGGCCTCGACCCCCGCACTGAAGAGTGTGTTTCGAAACGCGGCGAGCCGCCCCCGACTGAACTCGGGGGCAGCGAACGCCCGCTCGTGCCGCGCGGCCTCGGGCCGATTCGGCGAGCCAAGCCCGCCCCCTCGGCGGGGGCCGGGCTCCCGCGGGCTCCGTCTTCCGGGCGAGCGCGCGAAGCAGCGCGCGGCGAGAGAGCCCTGTCTCCGGCAGGGCTTTGCACGCCGTTTCCGCGGGCGTTCGCTGCCCCCGACTTCAGTCGGGGGCGGCCCGCCGGCCCCGTGTTGCAACCCCCTCTTCAGTCAGGGGCGGGCGTGAGGTTCTGCGCGCCCGGGGCGGGGCCCGGCCGCTTGGCCGGCGCGCCGGGGCCGCCGGCGAACGCGACGTAGAGCGTGGGCAGGGCGATGCCGGCCAGCACGAGCGCGGCGCCGCGGCCCTTGAGGCCCTTCTTGCCGGGAATCATGAAGAGCCCCGAGACCGCGAGCAGCAGCAGCCCGGCCGCGTAGGCGTCGGCGATGTAGCGCCAGGCGGGCTTGCCGCGGTTCAGGTGCAGCCAGTTGGCCAGGCGCAAGAAGAAGCGGGGCTGCTGGCCCTCTTCGATCGCGACGCCCTTCTCGGTGTCGAGGTGCACGCTGCGCTTGTCGTCGAGCGTGATCTCGAGGCGGTCGGCCGAGGCGCGGTAGACCTCTTGGGGCTTGGCCGCGACGCCGAGCTTGGCGAGCGCCTGGGCGGCGATGGCGTCGTCGTCGCCCTCGAGGCGGCCGACCTGGGTGGTGCGCTCGTAGCTCTGGAAGTTCGGGTCCCAGTCGGCGATGTGGTTTACCGCGAGGCCCGAGACCGCGTAGATGATGGTCAGGCCGACCGCGAGGTAGCCGGCGTCGCGGTGCAGCGCGCGCAAGAGCTGGCGCCACGAGCGCTTGAGGCCCCGCGGCTCGGCCGCCGCCCTCGACGCGCCCGGGGGCGCCTTGGCCGCGCCCTTCGGCTCGGCGCCGTTCGCGCCCGCGGCGCCGGCCGCGCGTTTCGCCTCGCCGGCGTCGCCGCCCGCGTCCGCCGCGCGCTTGGCCGCGCCGCCCGGCGCGGGGGTCAGGGTCGCGTCCGCCGCGCGCTTGGCCGCGCCGCCCGGCGCGGGGGTCAGGGTCGCGTCAGCCATAGCGCTCGTCCTTCCAGGGGTCGGCGTGGTTGTGGTAGCCGCGCGTCTCCCAGAAGCCGGGCCGGTCGGCGGCGCTGAAGCGGATGCCGGTCAGCCACTTGGCGCTCTTCCAGAAGTAGAGGTCGGGCACGAGCGCGCGCACGGGCGGCCCGTGCGGCCGGGGGATGGACTTGCCGAAGAGCTTGTGGACGACGAGCACGTTGGGGGCGGTCGCCTCGGCGAGGCGGACGTTGGCGGTGTACTCGTGGGCGGCCTCGAAGATGACGTGGCGGGCCGTCGGCTTGACCCCGGCGAGCTTGGCGAGGTGGGCGACCTGCACGCCCGTCCAGGCCACGTCGAAGGCCGACCAGCTCGTCACGCAGTGCACGTCGGTGACGAGCTCGGTCTGGGGCATGGCCAAGAGCTGCGCGAAGTCGACCTCGAAGGGCTTCTCGACCTCGCCGTGCACCTTCAGCCGGAAGCCCGCGGGGTTCGGGTCGCCGGGGTCGCCGCCCATGGGCTTCATGGCCGCGATGAGGCGCTGGCCGGGGGGCAGGCGCGGCCGGCCGTCGGGCCGCTTCTGCTGGGTGCGCGGGTCGTCGCCGGCGAGCACGAAGCCCGCCCCGCCGAGCGCCGTGATCACCGTGCCGGCCGTCGCGGCGCGGATGAAGTCGCGCCGGGCCATCGCGGCGCGGACTTCGGGCGTGAGTTTCGATGCCATGTCGCAACGCTCCAGGGGGGGCCGGGGGGGCCCCGCCCGAAGCTTACGCGCGAGGGGGGGGTTCGGTTACGGTCGGCCGGTTCGAGGCGGCGCGGGGCCGGCTTTCTGGCCTCTCGGGGGGCCCGGCCCAGGGCCCCAAGGGGGGCCTTAGCCCGCCGAGGCGGCGGCCGCGAGGGGTTCGGAGAGGCGCTCGGTCAGGTGGTCGCCCTGGCGCTTCCAGTGCCGGGCGACGGAGGCGATGCGCTGGCCGTAGCGCTCGGCGGTGCGGCGGTCGCCCTGGCTCGGGGCGAGCTCGGGGCCCTGGTCGCCGTTGCTCTGGGCGGAGAGGCCGAGCCAGCTGCCGAGGCGGTTGACGTCGTCGGGCGAGCCGCCGCTCCAGTTGTTGCCGGGCGGGTCGCCGAGGCCGACGAAGAGCATGCTCATCTGCGAGGCGAAGACGACGAGCTGGAAGAGCGTCGAGAGCTTGTCGCCGCTCTGCGAGGCCGAGTTGGTGAAGGCGCCGGCGATTTTGTCCTTCCAGCGCTGGTTGGTCCAGGCGCCGGCGTAGTAGGCGCCCTCGAGAAAGGCCTTGAAGGGCCAGGAGACGCTGCCCATGTACGTCGGGCAGCCGAAGACGATGGCGTCGGACGCGTCGAGCGCGGCGACGATGGCGTCGTCCTTCCAGGCGCCGTCGGCGATCTGGCGCGGGGCGATCTCGAGCAGGCGCACCTCGACGCCCTCGACGCGGCGGGCGCCGGCGGCGACGTGCTCGGCGAGCGCGCGGGTGTGGCCGTACGACGAGTGGTACACGACGGAAACGACGGTCATGGCAGCCTCCGGGGGCGGCGGGCGCGGCTCGGTGGGGCGCGCGTCGCCCTCGGCCGAGAGGGTGGGCGCGGCCGCGGGGCGGCGCCACGGG
The DNA here is from genome assembly GCA_035762175.1 of Polyangiaceae bacterium. Classification (GTDB taxonomy): domain Bacteria; phylum Myxococcota_A; class Polyangia; order Polyangiales; family Polyangiaceae; genus DASTPP01. The sequence continues at coordinate 6,479 of DASTPP010000063.1, forward strand.
CAAGGGCGCAGGCTCGCGCTGCAGCGATGCAGCGGGGGGCGGCCGGCGTTGACGCCGGGGCGCGGCCGGGCTGCATCGTCGTGGCAGCATGGCGGCCGGCCCCGACTGGAACGATCTGCGCTTCTTCCTGGCCCTCGTGCGCTCGGGCGGGCTGCGGGGGGCGGCGACGCTGCTCGGGGTCGACGCGACGACGGTGGGGCGGCGGCTCTCGGCGCTCGAGCGGCGGCTCGGGGTGCCGCTCTTCGATCGGCGGCCCGAGGGGCTCGCGCTGACCGAGGTGGGCGCGCGGCTCGTGGCGAACGCGGAGGCGGTCGAGCGCGGGGTGGCCGACTTCGAGCGGGCGGCCGAGGGGGGCAAGGGGGCGGCCGAGGGCGAGCTGCGGGTGACGACGACCGAGCTCTTGGGGCCGCTCTTGGTGGTGCCGAACCTGCCCGAGTTCGTGGCGCGGCACCCGGCGGTCGAGCTGCGCCTGATGGTGACGCTCAAGACGCTCGATCTGGCCCGGCGCGAGGCCGACGTCGCGCTCCGGATCGCGTCGCGGCGGCCCGAGGGCGACGCGCTCGTGGCGCGGCCCGGGGGGGAGACGCCGCTCGCGATCTACGCGTCCGACGCGTACCTGCGCCGGCGCGGCGTGCCGCAGTCGGACGCGGACCTCGCGGGGCACGACTGGCTCGGCGGCGACGAGTCGACCGCCGGCGTGCCCGAGGCGAGGTGGCTCGCCGCGCGCGTGCGGCCGGCGCGCTTCGCGCTGCGCTCGGCGAGCCCGCGCGTCCTGCTCGACGCCTGCCAGAGCGGCCTGGGCCTCGGGGTCTTCGGCCGCTTCGTCGAGGCCTCGTGCCCCTCGCTGCGGCGGCTGCCGCTCGGCGAGGGGCTGCCGACGCACGCGATCTGGGTGACGTACCACCGCGAGGCGCGCGCGCTCGGCAAGGTGCGCGCCTTCGTCGACTTCTTCCTGACGCTGATGGGGCGCGAGGGCGCGCGCCTGCGCGGCGAGCCGGCGCCGGCGGGAGGGGGCGGGTGACGTAGCGCGCCCGGCGGCCCCGGACTCGAAGTCCGGGGCACGGGGTAGCCCGTTCGAACGGAGAGCAAAGCCCGGCCCTCGCTCTAGGGATTGGTCACTTTTTTTCCTTGCCCGGCGGTCGGCTAGGCTGCGGGGTGGATGCCGCCGCCTTCGCCCCCTTCGACCCCGACGCCCTGTTCGCCGACGCGCCCTACAGCC
>DASTPP010000064.1:0-81744 GCA_035762175.1 Polyangiaceae bacterium
TACCGGGCCGAGAGCGCCGGGCTCGAGGGCTTCAAGAAGAAGGTGGCCATCAAGCGCGTCTTGCCCCACCTGGCCGAGCGCAAGAAGTTCATCTCGATGTTCCTCGACGAGGCGCGGCTCGGCGCGCACCTGTCGCACTCGAACTGCGTGCAGGTGTTCGACATCGGCGTCGGCGACAACACCTACTTCATCGTGATGGAGTACGTCGACGGCGCCGACCTCAAGGCCATCATCGAGTGGTTGCGCAAGGCGCGAAGGCCGTTTCCTATCCCTCAGGCGGTCTACCTTACCACCAAAATGTGCGAGGGTCTCGCCTACGCGCACGAGCTGGTCGACGAGGCGGGCCGGCCGCTCTCGGTCATTCACCGCGACGTCTCGCCGCCGAACGTGCTCATCACCAAGCACGGCGAGGTCAAGATCGTCGACTTCGGCCTGGCCAAGGCCTCGACGCAGCTCGAGAAGAGCGAGCCCGGCATCATCAAGGGCAAGTTCTCGTACCTGTCGCCCGAGGCCGCCCACGGCCAAGAGGTCGACCCGCGGACGGACCTCTTCGCCGTCGGCATCATCTTGTGGGAGATGCTCGCGGGGCGAAAGCTCTTTCAGGGCGAGAGCGACTTCGAGACCGTCAAGCAGGTGCAGCGGGCCGAGGTGCCACCCATCTCGCGGCTCAACCCGAACGTCGACAAGCAGCTCGAAGACATCATCCAGAAGAGCTTGGCGCGCGAGGCCGACAAGCGCTTCCAGAGCGCGCGCGAGCTCGGCCGCGCCCTCAGCGGCTGGATGTTCGAGACCCGCAGCAACACGATGGCGTTCGACATCGCCGACCTCGTGCAGTCGGTCGTGCGCGACCGCCAGAAAGAGCTGCGCGAGACCGGCCGGCTGAACGTCATCGACCGGCTCATCGAGCAGACGCTCTTCGAGTTCACCTCGCTGCAGAACGAGCAGAGCCCGACCGACCAGACCCAAGGGGGCAACCGGCGCATCGACGCGACGGGCGGGGCGGTCATCGACATTCAAGACTGGGGCAGCGAGCTCAGCGACCTCGGCCTGCCGCCGCCGTCGAGTACCTCCATTCCCTCGCCCGAGCTCGCGGGCAACCTGGCGCTGCTCGAAGAAGAAGGCGGCGACGAGGGGCACCCGGTCGCCGCGGCGGGCGGGCCCTCGACGCCGCGCACGGTCGACGTGCAGCCCCCGCCCAGCGCCGACGACCGGCCCGCCGAGCCGCCGCCGGCGCCGCCCGCCCCGGCGGGCTCGCCCTTCGAGTCGCCGTTCGCGGCGCCGCCCGCCGGCGCGCTCGCGGCCGCGCTGCCCGCGGCCCCCGCCGGCCCGCCCGGCCTGGCGCCGCCGGGGCCGGCGGCCGCCTCGCTGGCGACGACCATCCCGCCGACGATGCGCCGGCGCCCGCCCGGCGGCAAGATGTCCGGCGGCGCCATCGCCCTGCTCGTCGTGCTCGTCGCGGCCGCCGGCCTCGTCGGCGCCTACGTCGGCGGGCTCGTCCTGTCGCACTGACCCCGCGCCCCGGGCCGGCCCGCGGGGCGCCGGCGGCGGGGCGGGCCGCCGGCGCCCGAGAGCCGGCACGAGCGCGGGCCGCGCGCCCGCCGAGCCCCCGAGACGAGGCACGACCATGAGCGAGAGCGCCGAGCCCTCCTTCGAACACGAGCGCGGCTTCGACCCGGGCGAGGTCTCGGGCACCGTGCGCCTCGGGCGCTTCGAGGCCCACTACGAAGAGCTTTACGCCGAGGTCATCGAAGACGGCGTCATCACCGCCGACGAGCGCGCCCGCCTCGAGCGCGCGGCCGAGTCGCTCGGCCTCGACCGCGAGCGCATCGGGCGGCTCGAGCAGGCGCTCGGCGCGGCCTACGAGGCGCGCCACCGCGTGCGCATCCGCGAGCTCGTGCCCGACGAGGCCGAGGCCCCCCCGCCCGCCTCGCTCGCGCCGCTCGCCCCCGCCACCGACGCCCGCACCCTCGCCCTCGAGCGGCGCATCGCCCAGCTCGAAGGCCGCATCCAAGAGCTCGAGCGCGAGCTCGACGAGGCGCGCGCCCACGTCGCCGTCGAGGTCGACCTGTCCGACGTCGGCAGCGCCAAGGCCGAGGGCGCCCGCCCCGCCGACGAAGACCCGGTCGACCTGCAGCGCCGCCTGCGCCGCGACCCGCACGATCTCGACGCGCTGCACGCCCTCTACGCCGCCTACGAGGCGCGCGGCGACCTCGACCGGCGCTGGTGCGCCGCCCACGCCCTCGCCTTCCTCGGCGCGGCGACCGAGCGCGAGCGCGCCTTCGCCGCAGAGCACCGCCCGCCCGCGCTCATCCGGCCGCAGCATGCCCTCTCGCAAGACGCCTGGCGGAGGCTGCTCTTTCACCCCGACGAAGAGGTGCTGACGGGCGAGATCTTCGCCGTCATCGCCGCCCCCGTGCTGCTCGGGCGCGTCTCGGCCCTGCGGCGCGACAAGGCCCTGCCCGCGCTCGACCCCGACCGCAAGCAAGACCCCGCCACCTCGACCGTGCAGGCCGTGCGCTGCTTCGCCTGGGCCGCGGCCACGCTCGGCATGCCGGCGCCGCCCATCTACACCGACCCGTCCTACGCCGGCCTCGTCGAGCTGGTGCCGGGCCTGCCGCCCGCCTCGCGCCTCGGCAAGCTCGCCCTCTCGGGCCGCGAGCCGCGCGAGCTCGCCTTCGTCGCCGGCCGGCACCTGAGCTGGTACCGCGAAGAGCACTTCGTGCGCTGCCTCGTGCCCTCCATCCCCGATCTCGAAGACCTGTTCGTCGCCGCGCTCGCCATCGGCAACCCGGGCATCCCGCTGAGCCCCGACCTCAAGCGCCGCGTCACCCCGCTCGCCAAGGCGATCGAGCCGGTGCTCGAGCCGCTCTACGTCGATCGGCTGCGGGGGCACTTTTTGCGCTTCGTCGAAGAGGGGGGCCGCACCAACCTGCAGCGCTGGGCGGCCGCCGCCGACCGCACCTCGTGCCGGGCCGGGCTCTTGCTTTCGAGCGATCTGGGCGCCGCGCGCGCCATGCTCGAGCTCGAAGACCCCGCCCAGGCCCGCGAGCGGGTCGACGACCTCATCGCCTTCGTCGTCAGCGAGCGCTACGCGCTGCTGCGCAAGCAGCTCGGCGTGGCCCTCCGGGCGGGCTGAGGCGGCGTCTTCCCCCCGACCGGGGGGGTGCGGCGTTGCCCCCGAGTGAACTCGGGGGCAGCGAACGCCCGCGGGAACGGCCGTCCAAGCCCTGCCGGAGGCAGGGCTCCCGCACCGCGAGCCGCTTCGCGTGCTCGCCCGCGTCGCGCGGCCGGTCGCGCGCTCGCCTGGTGCCCGCGGGAGCCCGGCCCCCGGCGAGGGGGCGGGCTTGGCTCTCCGAATCGCGTCGAAACCGCGCGGCACGAGGGAGAATTGGCTGCCCCCGACTTCAGTCGGGGGCAGGCCGCCCCGGCCCCCCAATTCGACAGGACGCCGCCCCGGCCCCCAATTAAAGAGGTCGGCCCCCGCCGGGGCACCTGCCATTTTGTCACCCCCCCGGGAATAGACCCCGGCCTCGGCTTTTTCGTGCGTGCGCACGGGTGACACGCTGTCAACCCGCCCCCCGGGGCGTCGGTTGACAGGGGGTACGCCGGCGCTTAGAAACGCCGCGGCCCCGCGCCGGCCCGCCTGGCGAGCACGCGGCGGGCCCGAGCGCCGGCACCCGCCCCGGGCCGGCCGCCCGGGGGGCGAGCGCTCCCCCCTTATCCCATTTTCGCGGAGTTTTTCCCGGAGGTTCGATGTCGACCGACGTCATGATTTACGCAAACGGGCTGTCGAAGGCCTTCGGCACGTTTCGCGCCCTCGACAACGTGACGTTCGAAGTGCGGCGCGGCGAGGTGGTCGGCTTCCTCGGCCCGAACGGCGCCGGCAAGTCGACGACGATGCGCATTTTGACGTGCTTCATCGCGCCGACGCGCGGCACGGCCAAGGTGCACGGGCACGACGTGTTCGACGAGCCGCTCGCGGTGCGCCAGCAGCTCGGCTACCTGCCGCAGCGCGCCCCGCTCTACCAGGACATGACCGTCTGGGAGTACCTGCAGTTCTCGGCCAAGATGCGCGGCCTCGACGAGGGCACCTTCAAGTCGCGCATGAAGAAGATCGTCGAGGTGTGCGGCCTCGCCCAGAGCCTCGGCAAGGACATCGGCACGCTCTCGCACGGCTACCGCCAGCGCGTCGGCCTCGGCCAGGCGCTGGTGCACGACCCGCCGATCTTGATCCTCGACGAGCCGACGAGCGACCTCGACCCGAACGAGAAGGCCGAGGTCATCTCGTACATCCAAGAGATCGGGCGCGACCGCACGATCCTGCTCTCGACGCACAACCTGAGCGAGGTCGAGCAGGCCTGCGCCCGCGCCATCATCGTCTCGCGCGGGCGCGTGGTGGCCGACGGCGCCCTCGAAGACATCCGCGCCAAGAGCGGCGCGGTGCGGTACGTGGTGAGCGTGGACGAGCAGAAGGGCCTGCGCAACGGGGCGCCGAGCGAGGGGCAGGTGCGGGCGGCGCTCGAGGCGCTCAAGGGCATCAAGCTGGTCAAGACGCGCCCGAGCGACGAGAACGCGCACCACTTCGAGCTGCACGGCGAGCAGGGCGGCGACCTGCGCGAAGACATCTTCCGGCTCTGCGTCGAGAAGGGCTGGCTCCTGCTCGAGCTCAGGCGCGACGCGCAGACCCTCGAAGACGTCTTCCGGGGCCTGACGCGCTCGGACGAGCGGCAGTCGCGGGGCCTCGCGGCCGAGGCCGACGACGAGGCCGAGGGCGACGACGAAGACGACGACGACGACGATGACGACGATGACGACGACGACGACGGCGAGGGCGAAGCGGCCCCGCGGGGAGGCAAGTTAGCCATGGCGACCGTAGCGGCGGCGCAACGCGGGGGCAGCCCCATGTTGATCATCGCGGGGCGCGAGTTCCGCTCGTACTTCAACAGCCCCCTGGCCTACGTGGTCATCTGCCTCTCGCAGCTCTTGCTGGGGTTGCTCTTCTTCAAGCTGCGGGGCGGCTTCTGGCAGGTCGACCGCGCGACGCTCGACCGGCTCTTCGAGTTCATGCCCTACGGGCTCTGCCTGCTCGTCATCCCCGTGATCACGATGCGGCTCATCGCCGAAGAGCGCAGCTCGGGCACGCTCGAGATGCTCATCACGCTGCCGGTGCAAGACTGGGAGGTGGTGCTGGGCAAGTACTTCGGGGCGCTCGGGCTGGTGGCGGTGCTCATCGCCTCGACGTTCATCTACCCGGTCTTCATGTTCAAGTGGCCCTGGTCGCTCGGCTCGCTCGACTGGGGGCCGGTGCTCTCGGGCTACGTCGGGCTCTTCTTGATGTCGGCGGCGGGGGTGGCCGTGGGGCTGCTCATCACGACGCTGACCCGGAGCCAGGTCATCGCCTTCTTCGTCACCTTCGTGGTGATGGCGGCGCTGGTGTTCGTCGGCCGCATGGGCGACATCTTGAACGTGCCGACGTTCGGCACGGTGCTCAACTTCTTCAGCTTCGAGCAGCACAACTCGATGATGGCCCGCGGCCTCATCGACACGCGCTCGGTCGTCTACTTCCTGTCCCTGACCGTCTTCTGCCTGATGGTCGCCTTCCGCTCGCTCGAGAGCCGCAAGTGGCGCTGACGCCGCGCGCGTGACCGCCCCGACCAGAGGTATTGTCGCCATGGAGAAAAAGGCCCGCGCCGTCACCGAGTCGAGCGTCTACCTGGCCGTCGTCGCCGCCATCTTGGTGGTCGTCAACGTGCTCGCGTACTCGATTCACAAGCAGATCGACACGACCAAGAACGAGCGCTTCACCCTCTCGAAGGGGTCGGGCAGGCTCGTCGCCAACCTGAAGAAGCCGGTCACCGTCCGGGCGTACGTCACGACGGGCCTCGCCAAGCTCGACTCGTTCGTGCGCGACCTCGACGACCTGATGCGCGAGTACGAGCGCGCCTCGGGCGGCAAGTTCGTCTACCAGAAGGTCGTCGCCAAGAGCGAGGCCGAGAAGCAAGAGGCCAAGGAGGCCCAGTGCCGCGAGGCGGCCTTCGGCGAGGGCTCGGAGGGGGGCGAGGACTCGACCACCATCACCCAGGGGCACATGTGCCTCGTCTTCCTGTATGGCGACGAGAAAGACAACATCCCCTTCTTGAGCCCCGACACGGTGGCCGGCCTCGAGTTCTGGATCAGCAACAAGATCCGCGAGGTGCGCGACAAGGCCGAAGACAACCACCGCCGCATCGGCGTCGTCACCGGCCACGACGAGATCAAGCTGACCGAGCCGAACCTGCTCGCGAACGAGGGCGGGCGGCAGCCGCCGGCCATCCGCGGGGTGATCGAGAACGCCTTCCCCTACTACAAGTTCGAGGACGTCGACCTGAAGGGCGGCGAGACGGTGATCGACGAGCAGATCGACGCGCTCATCATCACCCAGCCGGGCAAAGACTTCACCGACAAGGAGCTCCGGCGCATCGACGAGTTCCTGATGAAGGAGAACAAGGCGCTCGTGGTGTACGCCTCGGCGGCGAACATCAAGCCGAGCGACCCGAAGATGACCGCCACGCTCTCGACCCACGGCCTCGAGAAGCTGCTCGCGGGCTACGGCGTCGAGATGAAGAAGGACGCCGTGCTCGACTGGGCGCGCAGCGTGCGCGTGCCGGTGCCGACGCAGGCCGGCGGCATGACCGTGGTGCGCGCGCCGGCCATCGTGCAGGCGCAGCCGAGCGGCGACCTCGACGCCGAGCACCAGATGCTCGACAACTCGTTCATCGGCTTCTTCCGCATCGAAGAGCTGTCCTTCCCCTTCCCCTCGTCGCTGGTCGTCGACCCGAAGAAGCAGCCCGGCGCCGAGGTCAAGGTCGTCGCGCGCACGACGCCGGCGTCCTGGGTCGAGACGGGCGACAACCTCGACCTCGGCATCCGCGCCGACTGGCGCGCCAAGCCCCCGCTCGACCAGCGCGCCATCGCCGCCGCCGTCACCGGCAAGCTCAAGAGCGCGATGGGCGCGGGCGACGGCGTCGAGACGCCCGCCGAGTCGAAGGGCCAGAGCCGGGTGCTCGTCGTCTCGAGCGCGCAGTTCCTCGCCAACCCGTTCGCCCGCGCGGGCAACGGCACCCAGATGGAGAACATGGGGCACATGGGCATGCAGCTGCCCCCCATCGGCGGCGACCCGAGCCTGCGCATGATCGCGGGGCCGTACGCGCAGAAGTACCTGACCAACACCATCATCGCCTTCAAGAACACGCTCGACTGGGCGACCGGCGACAGCGACATGGTGGCCGCCTCGGCCAAGATGCTCGGCGAGCCGAACCTCGCCTACTCGGACATCTCGCGGCCCAAGCTCGAGGCGACCGACGACGAGGCGAGCATCAAGGCGAAGGACGAGCAGTACCGCACCCAGCGCAAGCGCGTGCAGAGCACGGTCGAGTGGGTGCTCATCCTCATCGCCCCGATCGCCTTCGCCGGCATCGGCATCTTGCGGTGGCAGGTGCGCGAGCGGCGCCGCAACGAGTTCAAGGTCTGAGCGCGGGCGAGCCCCCGAACGGCGCCGCCCCCGCCGCCCCCCGAGGCCCCTAGGCCCCCCCCCTTAGAGCGAACGCCATGGCCCTGACGACCCAACAGCGCATCTACATCGGCCTGGGCGTGCTCGCCGCGCTCGGCGCCGGCGTGTACGTCAACCAGAAGAACGAGAGGCAAGAGCAGGCGCGCCTGACGGCCGCGACCGACAAGGCGAACCTGCCCGAGATCAAGCTCGCCGCCGACGACGTCGACAAGGTCACCAAGATCGAGGTCAAAAACGCCGACAAGCCGGCCGTCGTGCTCGAGAAGCGCGGCGACAAGTGGTTCGTCGCCCAGCCCGTCGACTACCCGGCGAACCTGACGAACGTCAAGTCGATGCTCGACAACCTCAAGGAGATCAAGACCAAGGAGCTCATCGACCCGGCCGCCGCCTCGTACCCCGAGTACGGCCTCGACGAGGCGAAGGCCGTGCACGTCGTCGCCTACAAGGGCGGCGAGAAGGCCTTCGACGCCTACTTCGGCAAGTCGGGCGGCCGCGGCCAGATGGCCCGCAAGGCGGGGCAAGACGGCGTCTACGCCATCAGCGGCTACAGCGCGTTCTACTACACGCGCGAGGTCAAGAACTGGCGCGACAACGAGATCGTCAAGTTCGACGACGCCGCCGTCAACCGCGTCGACCTGAAGAACGAGAGCGGCGAGTACGTCTTCAAGAAAGAAGACGACACCTGGTCGGCCACGCTCAAGAACGCCAAGCTCGAGCGCTTCGACGAGGCCAAGGTCAAAGACATGCTGCGCGCCTTCAAGTCGCTCAACGCCGAAGACTTCGGCGACAACAAGAGCGACGCCGAGGCCGGCCTCGACAAGCCCGCCGCCCTCGTCACCATCACCCCGAAAGAGGGCGCCCCCGTCAAGCTCGCGGTCGGCAAGACCTCGACCGGCGAGAACCGCTACCTCAAGCGCGAAGGCAACCCGCAGACCTATATCGTCTCGTCGTGGGCCGCCGGCTGGACGGTCGCCAAGCCCGATCGCTTCCAGAAGCCGGATGACAAGAAGGCCGCCGGCGCCAGCTCGGCCGGCGCGAAGGACGACAAGAAGAAGAACTGAGGGGCGAAGCCCCCCGCCCCCGCGCCCCGCCGCGCCCCGCAAGGGCGGCGGGGCGCGCGCCGTTTGTGGCCGCCCCGCGTCGGGGCGGCGCGAGCCCGACGAAGGGCGCGCCCCCGCCGCGTCAGGGCGGCGCCAGCCCGAAGAAGGGCGCGCCCTCGTCGAGCACCAGCCCGATCGAGGCGCGCAGCGCCCAGTAGGACGAGGCCCGGTCGAAGAGCGGCCGCTCGAAGGGCACGATGGCCGAGATCGCCGGCTGCAGGCGCCGCCCGATGTAGCGCAGGGCCGGCGAGACCGCGAAGACGGCGCGGCGCTCGTCGGGGATGTTCGACGCGTTCAAGAAGTACACCTCCCAGAGCTCGAGCCCGATGCCGATGGGCTTCCAGGGGCGGTAGCCGAAAAAGAGCGTGGTCAGGCTGACCACGCCCGCGCGCGGCACCTCGACCTCGGCGACCAGGCCCTGCAGGTCGAAGGCCTGGCGCAGCTGCAGCGTCACCGGCCCGTCGATGACCCGGGCGTCGAGGTAGGGCCGCACCGTGATGGTGTTCTCGGCGTAGGTCGCGAACGTCCAGGGGCGCACGACGCGCACGGCCTCGGCGATGCGCCCCGCCGCCTCGCCCTGCGTGCGCTTGAAGACCGGCAAGACCACGCTGACGCCGCCGCCGTACGCGAGCCCCGCGCGCGAGGCCCAGACCGCGCGCGTCCAGAGCTCGGGGTAGCCGGCCACCACCCCCCGCGCCTCGCCCTTCACGAACGACTCGCCGTAGGCCGCCTCGGTCGCCAGCCCCGCGTACCAGGTGCGGCGGATCAGCTCGGTCTCGGCCTCGCCCCGCAGGAGCCACACCCCAGCGCGCGACCGGATCGCGCCGCCCTCTTGCGCCCGCGGCCGGATGCTCGCGACGCTGCTCTCGAGGTTGAACCACGCCCCCCGGTGCGTCAGGTCGGGCAGCGAGGGCGGGGCGAAGGCGTCGGGCAAGAGCGCCGGGTCGCGCGGGTCGAACCAGCCCTCGAACTGGGTGCGAATTTGCGCGCCCGCCCGGCCCGCCGCGAGCAGGCAGGCCGCCCCGACGAGCGCCGCCCCGAGCCGCTCAACCACCGGCCCAGCCCCGGTCGAGCACGAGCGCGCCGCGGGCGAGCGCCTCGCGCACGAAGGCGTGCGTCGCGCCGTGCCCAGGCCGCTCGGCGACGACCCCGCCGACGGGAGGGCCGCCGTAGAGCGCGAGGTCGCCGATGAGGTCGAGCAGCTTGTGCCGCGCCGGCTCGTCGGCGCTCGCCAGCCAGCAGTCGGGCGCGAGGCCGTCGCCGGTGAAGACCACGACCGAGGCGGGGTCGACGCCCTGGGCCCGGCCCGAGCGCCAGAGCTGCACCGCCTCGTCGGCGAAGCCGAAGGTGCGCGCCGGCGCCACGTAGCGGGCGAAGCCCTCGGGGTCGCCGCCCCAATGCGCGCTCTGCCGCCCGATGAGCGGGTGGTTGAACTCGATGAAGACCCGCACCGACGTCGCGGGCGCGGGCGCGAGGCGGTAGCGGCTCGCCCCCAGCCGGAAGTCGAAGCGCCGCGCGACGCGCAAGGGCGGCGGGCTCGGCCGCGCGCCGAGCGCCTTGAGCGCCTCGACGAAGGGCCGCGCGCTGCCGTCGAGCAGCGGCGCCTCGCCCCCCTCGATCTCGACTTCGACCCCCTCGAAGCAGCCGAGCCCGCCGAGGGCCGCCGCCACGTGCTCGACGAGGTCGACCGCGGGCCCGCCCGCGCCGAGCGTGACGCAGACGCCCCGGTCGGTGCGCGCGAGCTGGAGAGCGCCGAAGGCCGCCGCGTGCGCCCCGACGCGCAGCGAAGCCGGCCCCCGGCGCCGGCGCAGGGTGAGCGCCGAGGGCCCGCCGTGGTGCAAGGCGCGCCCCTGCAGGCGCAGGGCGTCGGGGCGCGGCGGCGGGGTCTTGGCGGACGAATGCAAGGTCGGGCGCCGGGCCGCGGGGCGCGCCTGGCGCCCCGGCGGGGACAGAGCCGCCGACGCGTCAGGGCGTCAACGCTTGCCGAACAGGTCGCCGTAGGTGACGACCACCATCAGGGCGAGCAACATGAAGAAGCCGACCAGGTGCACGTGCGCCTCGACCATCGCGTCGGGCCGACGCCGCGTCACCGCTTCGTAGCCCAGAAAGAGCAGCCGCCCGCCGTCGAGCGCGGGGATGGGCAAGAGGTTGAAGCCGGCCAGGTTCGCCGACAAGAACCCCAAGAAGAAGAGCAGCTCGCCCGTGCCCAGCCGCGCCGCCTTCGCCCCCTCTTTGACGATGGCCGCCGGGCCCCCGAGCTCGGCCTTCTGCTTGCCCGTGACCCACCTGCCGAGGCCGCGCACCAGATCGGTCACCACCCGCGGCGGCATCAGCACCGCCGCCTTGGCCGCCTCCGGGAAGGGCACCGGCGCCGGAATGAACCGCACCCCCACCTGCCCGCCGCCGTTCTCGCCCAGCGCCGCCGGCGTCACCGTCAGCGTCTGCCGCGCCCCCTCGCGCTCGACCACCACCGGCGTCGCCTTGTTGGGGCGCTGCACGATGAGCGTCCGGAATTGCTCCCACGTCTCGACCGCGACGCCGTCGACCTCGACCACCTTGTCGCCGTCGCGCATGCCCGCCTGGGCCGCCGGCTGGTCGGGCAGCGGCCGCACCACCGTCGTCGGCTTGCCGTTCAGCAAGATCGACCCGAAGAAGAACACCGACGCGATGAGGTAGTTCGCCAGCGACCCCGCGACGATCGTCACGATGCGCCCGAACAGGCTCGCGTTCGCGTAGCTGCCCTTGTCGTTGTCGGGCACGTCTTCGAGCGGGTTCATGCCCGCGATCTGCACGTACGCGAAGAAGGGCAGCGCCCCGATCTGGAACGTCGTCGGGCTGTTCTTCGGCTTGAAGCGCCAGAGCACCGGCGCCATGCCCAGGCTGAACTTGGTCACCCGCATGCCGAAGGCCCGCGCCGCCAAGTAGTGGCCGGTCTCGTGCACGACCATCAGGATGCCCAGACCGAAAATGGCGGCGAGGATGGAGAAGAAATTGGTCATCCGAGCACCCCAGTCTAACGCGACCCCCGGGCCGGCGCACCGAAGGCACGCGCCCGCCGGCCCTATTTTCACGCCCCGAGCACGCCCCGCGTCAAGCCGGGGCCGCCCGCCGCAGAGCTCACGCCCCCGCCCACGACGGCCCCCACGTTCTCGGCAAAACATGGCCCTTTCGCGGCACTTACCCCGCACGCCCCCTGCCCTGTACGCCCGAGTAGGCCCGCTTGCTTATGTAACCAAAGGTGTGCAACCAGATCGCAGCGGCCTGGCGAGATTGCCGACCGAACGATGCCCCGCCCGGGCAAGGCGGCCGGGCGCCCGGCCCTCACGCCCCGAAGAGCCTGGCTTCGGCCTCGCGCACGAGGGCGGCGAGGCGCCCCGCCCAGGCCTCGACGCCCGCCGGCTCGCCGATCTCATCTTGGCGGATCTCGAAGAGCACATGCGGTATGCCCCGCCGCTCGCCGTGCACGGGGATGGTGAAGTCGCCGCCGTCGGTGACGCGGTAGGGCTCGTTGTCGCCGACGACCATGCCGGGCTCGCGGGCGAGCGCCTCGCGGAAGAGGTCGGCGAGGCGGCGGTCGCGGTTGTAGAGCAGGCCCGCGCGCCAGGGCCGCGCCTGGCCGAGCAGGCTGGGGGTGAAGCTATGGACGGCGATGAGGCAGGTCGGCCACCCCTCGGCGGCGCGCCGGTCGAGCAGGGCCTCGACGGCGTTGTGGTAGGGCCAGAAGAGCGCCTCGGCGCGCTCGGCGGCCGAGGCCGGGTCGAGGCCGCGATTACCGGGCACCTCGACGCCGCCGGTCATCTCGGGAATGGACGTCGGCGAGCCCGGGGGCCGGTTGCAGTCGATGGCGAGGCGCGAGTAGCCCGAGAGCACGAGGGGGGCGTCAACGAGCGCGGCGAGGCGCCGGGCGACGAGCGCGGCGCCGATGTCCCAGCCGATGTGCGTGAACCGGTCGGCCTCGGAGACGCCGAGATCGCCGAGCCTTCGCGGCAGCCTGGGCGAGGCGTGATCGCAGGTCAGCACGGTGCGGGCGCGGCCGCCGCCGTTGACGAGCTCGAAGGAGGGGGGCTCGTCGGGCGCGAGCACGCTACTGCCCCGCGACGAGCCAGCGCAGGGGCTTGCGATAGAAGGTGCGCATTCGGTCGGCGGGCACCTCGTGGCCGATGTCTTCGGGCGTCCAGATGCGCACGCGCACGTTGGCCTTCTCGAGCTCGTCGTAGACGCGGCGGGTGTTGTTGACGACGCCGTCTTTCTCGCCCGTCAGGAGGTAGACGCGGCGCAGCTTGGGCTGGGCCTTCTTCAGCTCGGCGACGCCGGCGAGGCCCCAATAGGTGTCGTTGGCCGCGAGAATGAGCCAGCGGTTGAAGACCTCGGGCTCGCGCACGCCGATGTTCATGGCGGCGAGCGCCCCCTCGCTGAAGCCGATGAGCGTGTGGCCGCGCTCGCGCACGCGGCGGCCGAACTTGGCCCGGAGCGCGGCGAGCGAGGCGTCGACGGTGCGCTTGGCGGAGGGCCAGCTGTTGTTCCAGCCGCGGCCGCCGCCGCGGGGCTCGGGCCCCGAGGGGCAGAGCAGCCAGCCGTGGTCGCGGGCGACGCGGGCCCACTTGCGGCAGTCGGCCTCGGGGTTGCCGCTGCGGCCGTGCAGCCAGACGACGACGGGCTGGTGCGCCTTGCGCGTCTTGGGCGGGTAGAAGTAGGCCGGCGCCTGCCCCGGCACCTCGAGCAGGCTGGGGGGGCCGAGGTTGTTGGTCGGGTTGTTGGCGGCCCGGGCGCTCGGGGCGAAGAGCACGAACGCCCCCAGCCAGGCGGCCAAAAACGCGAGGGGCCAGCGGCGGGCGACGAGCACGACCCCACCCCTCTACCCCAATCCGAGCCGAAAGGGCAATCTTCTCGCCCCTTTGGGCGCTTTTGACCTCGACGGGCCGCCCCGGGTGCGTTACGTAAGGGGTCGCAGTTGGTGCGGGCCTCCCGACCACGAACCGCAAACCCCGCCAGGGCCTGACGGCAGCAACGGTACGCGGCAAAGGGTGTGGGGGGCCTTTCCTATTTTGTACCCCGCACTGAAGTGCGGGGCACGGGGTAACCCGCGCGAACGGAGAGCAAAGCCCACCCCTGGTTGGGGGTGGGCTCAATCGCCGCGAGCCGCTGGCGCGCGCTCGCCCGGGGCCGAAGCCCGCGCGAGCCCGGCCCCAACGGCGGCCGGGCTTTGCTCTCCGTACGAGGGGGTTACCCCGTGCCCCTGACTTCAGTCAGGGGCGCCTCAGTTGACAACCTTGGTGCCCCGCTTGGCGATCGCCGAGTGCTGCAGGGCGAGCACGTCGAGGGTGCGGCGCACGCGCTCGCGCGGGTCGAGCGTCTCGAGCAGCTCTTGACGGACGCCGGCGTCGAGCACGAGGTGCTGGGCGACCAGGTTCGAGGCGAGCGAGCCCGGCAGGTTCGGCGGCAGCTGAAAGTCGAAGGCCGAGTTCTGCGCGCGAATCGTCGCCGTGAACGAGCCGACCAGCGAGAGCAGGGCGAGCAGATCGTGCTCGGGCGGCTCTTCGCCCTCGTCGGGCACGATCACGGCCTCGGCGCGCCGGAAGGGCGGCACGAAGGGCAGCTCGCGCAGGCGCACCCGCGCCTCGCCCCGCAGCAAGATGTTGAAGCGCCCGTCGGGCAGCTCGGCCGCCTCGACGATGACCCCCGCGCCCGCGACCTGCGCGATCGCCGGCAGCTCGCGCCCCGACATCGGGTCGCGCTCGGAGCGCGGCGGCGGCTCGGAGAGCGGCGAGCGCTCGGAGCGCGGCGCCCGCTCGAAGCGCGGATCGGTGACGAGCACCACGGCGAGCGCCTTGTGCGTCGCCAGGCTGTGCTTGGCCATGGCCCGGTAGCGCGGCTCGAACACGTGCAGGGGCAAGAGCGCCCCCGGAAAGAGCACCGTGTGCGGCAGCGGAAAGAGGGGCAAGTCGGCGAGGGCCTGGGGGGGCAGGTCGGGGCGAGGCATGGGTGCGGGGCGCCGGTCGGGCGGCGGCAGCATCGTTCATATTTTCGCCAGCGTCGACCCGACTTTCGGGGGCGCCCGGGTCGCGCGGGCGTCGGCCTCGGCTCCGACTTCGGGCTCCCGAACTTGGCCCGCCGCCGGGGCCCGCGGGCCCTTCAGGGGCCGAACATGTCGATCGCCGCGCCGTGCAGCGCGTCGGGCGCGTCGAGGGCCAAATACGCGAGGAACGAGGCGACGTCGCCGGGGCCCATCTGCGGGGCGTAGGGGCTGCCGCGCAGCATGTCGGTGTCGACCGAGCCGGGGTTGAGCGCCATCGCCTGCACGCCCGTGCCGCGCAGCTCTTCGGCGAGGCTCTTGACGAGGCCGACGACGCCCCACTTCGAGGCGTTGTAGGCCGAGGCCCCGGCGGTGCCGAGCGTGGCCGAGATGCTGGCGACGGCCAGAAAGCGCCCCTGGCGGGCCGCGAGCATGGGGCCCAGGAAGGCGCGCGCGGTCAGGAAGGTGCCGCGCAGGTTGACGGCCACGACGCGGTCGAAGTCGGCGGCGGCGAGCTCGTGCACCGCGCCCCGCCGGACGATGCCGGCGTTGGCCACCACCGCCCGCGGCGCCCCCCCGCCCCAGGCGAGCGCCGCCGCGGCCGCCCGGGCGATCTCGGCCTCGTCGGCCACGTCGCAGGGCAGCGCGAGCGCCCGCACCCCGGGCGCCTCGCACGCGGACGCCGCCTCGGCGAGCCGCCCGCCGTCGGTCGCGAGCAAGGCGACGTCGAGGCCGCGCGCCGCGAGCGCGCGGGCCGCCTCGAGCCCGATGCCGCGCGAGGCGCCCGTGACGACGGCGTAAGGGCGGGGCGGAGACACCGGCGAGCAGCGAGGCGGCGAAGGGCGCGTAGGCGCCGCCCGGGCCGAGCGAGCCCGCCGCGTTGGTGGTCTCGACCCACGCGCGCTTGCGCTCGCCCCGGCAGGACAGGCACGCGTGCCGCAGGCGCAGGTGGCAGAGCGCGCCCTCGGCCCCGAGCGCCTCGCCGAGCGTGCGCACGACCGAGGTGCCGACCTCTTCTTGCAAGAGCAGGCGGTGGGCGAAGGCGTCGACCAGGCGCGCGAGCGCGCCGATGCCGACGAGGCGGGCGCCCGGCACGTACGCGACCGTGGCGAGGCCGTGGGCGGGCATCAGGTGGTGCGGGCACATCAGCGAGGTCTCGCTGTCGCGCAGCACCACCACCTGCGCCGTGGCGCCCGGCGACAGCGGGGACGATTCGGCCCGCACGAGCTCGGCCGGATCGACCCGGTAGCCCCCAAGGATCTCGTCGGCCCAGGCCTCGGCCACGCGGCGGCCGGTGCCGGCGAGCGCGGGCTCGGCCGAGGGGTCGCGCCCGAGCGCGCGCAAGAAGTCGTCGATGGCGCGGGCCGCGGCCGCGCGGTCAATGCCCTTAGTGCCCATGGTCGGTGGGGTAGTGCATGTTCTGCGCCTTGCCCCGGCGAGCCCGAGACCGCGCGTGATCGGTGAGGGCCGCGCCGGCCGCCCGAACGGGCGCCCTAGCTCAGCAGCTTGTGGCGAGCGGGCCCGGCGGCCCCAAGGGGTTTACGCCCCGCCAGGCCTTCGTCAAGCCCGTGGTAGTAGGCGATGGCCTCTTCGCCGAAGCGCCAGCAGAGCCAGACGGGCTCGCCCTCGAGCCGGCAGTAGAAGTCGACCAGGCCGGTGCGCGGGTCTTTCACCACCGCCCCGGTGCGTTGCACCTCGGCCCAGCCCTCTTCGAAGCGGCCGATGAGGTCGCGCACCTTGCCCTTCATCTCCGAGACCTCGGGGCCGTCGCCCGGCCGCGGCTCGAACTCGCGCGGCAGCACGCCGGTGCTCTTGTGCAGGCGCTCGAGCTCGCGCTCGAGCTCTTCGAGCACGAGCATCTGCCGCGAAACGATGCGGTGCAGCGTGGGCACCAGCGCGTTCGCCTCGTCGACGGTGAACTCGCGCGGCTCGTCGCTCATGCGCCGCCCGGCTGGCCCTTGCGGGCGAGCGGCAGCGAGCGCTCGCCCGCCGGGGCCCCGGCCGGGGCGCCGAGCGCCGGGGCCTCGCAGGCCTCGGCCGGGCCGGCGCCGCCCCCCACGTTCCACAGGACGCGCACGGCCCGGGGCAGCCGCTCGCAGTGCGGCTCGGCCATGACCGAGCAGTCGCCGCATGCGGCGGGGAAGTGCGGATCGTCGTGGCAGGCGCGGCAGCCGTCGAGCAGCGCCGCGGCGCGGGCGAAGTCGTCTTGCAGCCGCGTCAGCGTCGCGATCTTCTCGCGCATCGCCTGGATGTTCTGCTGCAAGATGGCGATGACCTCGCCGGCCGCCTCGGCCCCGCTCGGCGACCCGCTCTTGGCCGCGAGCATCGCCTTGATCTCGTCGAGCGAGAGGCCGGCGGCGCGCAGGTCGGTCACGAAGAGCAGCTTGTCGAGCTCGCTCTCGTGGAAGAGCCGGTGCCCGCCCTCGCTGCGCTCGGCCGGCTCGAGCACCCCCGTCTCTTCGTAGAAGCGCACGGTGCGCACCGTGCTGTTCGACAGCCGCGCCATGTCGCCCGTCGTCAAGAACCGGCGGCCGCGCTTCGGCCGCGCGGGGTGGGCCAGGTCAGACCCCGAGGGGGCCTCGCTCGCGGGGCGTTCGTCGGCCAAAGCGGGTCAAGCGTACGAACCGGCCCCGCGCAGTGTCAAGGCGCAGCGGCCCCGCCGCCGCCCGCGGCTCAGCACGAGCGAGCCCCGCGCGGGCGCGGGCGCCGGCCGGCAGCCTCGCCGCCCCTCGACCCCCGCAGGCCGCCGCCCCGCCGGGCCGCCGCCCCCGCCCCGGGCCACGGCGGAGCTCGCGCCCCCGTTCAGGCGGGCCCCGCGCCGCTTAAGGCCCCTCGCCCCCCGGCGACGCCGCGGGCAAGAGGCTCGCGCCGTCGAGGCCGAAGCGAGCGAGGTACTTGCGCAGCCGGTCGGCGTCGTTCGCCGACGACTTCTTCAGGCGCGACGAGGCGAAGAGCGCCCGCCCCGCGTCCGAGAGCGAGCGGGCGCGGCCGCAGACGCGCACCACCTCGGCGAGCTGCACCCGGTCGAAGCGGTCGAGCGCCGCGAGCGCCTCGGGCGAGAGCAGCGGCTCGAGCAGCGCCTCGTCGGCCGCCTGGGGCGCGCCCGCCCCGGCCCCCGCCCAGAGCGCCGACAGGCGCGCGAGCTCTTCGTCGACCACCTCGACGCTGACGCGGCCGCCGCGGGCGAGCGTGGCCATGCGCGTGACCGAGGCGTTCAGATCGCGGAAGTTGCCCGTCCACAAAGACGAGGGCGCGCGGGCGAAGGCGAGGTAGCGCTCTTTCGCCTCGCGGCTCATGGTCACGTTCGCCCCGAGCGCCCGGCCCGCCTGCTCGAGCTCGTAGCGCAGGTTCGGCTCGATGTCTTCGGGCCGCTCGCGCAAGGCCGGCAGGTGGAAGGACCAGAGGTTGACGCGCGCGAGCAGGTCGTCGCGGAAGCGCCCCTCGTTGATGCGCGCCCCGAGGTCGCGGTTGGTGCCGGCGATGAGCTGGAAGTCGCTCTCGACCTGGCGGTCGGAGCCCATCGGGTAGAAGACCTTCTCTTCGATCGCCCGCAGCAGCATCGCCTGCTCGTCGAGCCCGAGCTCGCCGATCTCGTCGAGAAAGAGCAGCCCCCCGTTCGCCCGCTGCAAGAGGCCCGGCCGGTCTTTGAGCGCGCCGGTGAAGGCGCCCTTGACGTGCCCGAAGAGCGTCGACATGGCCGCGTCGCCCCGCAAGGTGGCGCAGTTGACCGGCACGAACTCGCCGCCGAGCTGGCGGCGCGCGCGCTTCAGCTCGTAGATGCGCTTGGCCAGCTGCGTCTTGCCGGCGCCGGTCGGCCCGGTCAAGAGCATCGGCGCGCGCGAGGCCACGGCCACCCGCTCGATCCGGTCGATCAGCCGGTTGAAGGCCGCGTTCTTCGTCTCGATGCCCGCCTTTAGAAACGAGGCCCCCTCTTGCCGCTCGACGTCGAAGCGCGCCGCGAGCCGGTCGTACTTCGACAGGTCGAGGTCGATGATCGCGTACGAGCCGACCGAGCCCGGGCCGTCGCCCTTGCGCGGCGGCGAGGTCTGCAAGAGCCGCCCCGGCAGCCGCCGCGACTCGGCCAAGAGAAAGAGGCAGATCTGCGCGACGTGCGTGCCCGTCGTGATGTGCACGAGGTAGTCTTCGCGCTCGGGCCGGTAGGGGTAGTTCTTGGCGAAGTCGTGCAGCGCGCCGTAGACCTCTTCGAAGTCCCACGCGTCGGCGAACTCGATCTCGTGGCGCGCCACCTCGGTCTCGGGCGAGACGCGCCCGATGTCTTCGATCACCGTGTCGGCGAGCGGCCGCGCCTTCTGCGGGTAGAGCAGGTCGAGGCGGCGCACCAAGAGGTCGGGGTGCTGGCAGAGCGCGACCGAGGGGCGCCAGCGCTCCCACCGGGCGGCGGTGGCGCCGCCGTCGAGCGTGGTGCCGAGGAAGCCGAGAACGACCGTGTCGAGGGCGCGCGCCATGCCGTTTCTAAGAATCTATCTTACTTTCTAAGCCTTTTACCAGCCGCCGCCGCTTCGTTTTCGCCCCCGCCGCCCGGGCCGCGCCGAAGGCGGCCCGAAACGCGGCCCCGCCCCGCGCGCGGGCGCGGGCGCGCCGCGCTGGCACGGCGCCTGCGTAAGCTCCCCCCCGAGGGAGCCATGGAAACGCGCACGTACGACGTCATTGCGAACGAGAAGGGTGCCCCGGTCAAGGCGTGGACGCGGGGGGTGCCGGTCGAGGCCGACGCGGTCGAGCAGCTCAAGCGGCTCGCGTCGCTGCCCTTCGTCCACCGCTGGGTCGCCGCCATGCCGGACGTGCACGCGGGCGTCGGGGCGACGGTGGGCAGCGTGGTGGCGACGGACCGCGCCATCATCCCCGCCGCGGTCGGCGTCGACATCGGCTGCGGAATGATGGCCCTCGAGACGACGCTGCGCGCCGAACAGTTGCCCGACGACCTCGGCCCGCTGCGCGCGGCGATCGAGGCGGCGGTGCCGCACGGCCGCACCGACGACGGCGGCCCGAACGACCGCGGCGCCTGGCGCGACCCGCCCCCGGCCGTGGCCGCGGCGTGGGCCGCGCTCGCGCCCCGCTTCCAGAAGATCGTCGACAAGCACCCGCGCGTCGGCCGCTGCGCGACCGCCGAGCACCTCGGCACGCTCGGCACCGGCAACCACTTCATCGAGGTCTGCCTCGACGAGCGCGGCCGCGTCTGGCTGATGCTGCACTCGGGCTCGCGCGGGCTCGGCAACCGCGTCGGCCGCCACTTCATCGAGCTCGCGAAAGCGGAGATGCGCCGCTACTTCATCAACCTGCCGGACGCCGACCTCGCCTACCTCGTCGAGGGCACGGCGCACCTCGGCGACTACCTCGAGGCGCTCTCGTTCGCGCAAGACTTCGCGGCCGAGAGCCGCGCGCTCATGATGCGGGCGACGCTCGCGGCGCTGCGCGCGCTGCCGGGCCTGCCGCCCTTCGAGGCGGGGGCGCTCGCGGTCAACTGCCACCACAACTACGTCGCGAAGGAGCACCACTACGGCAAGGACGTCTACGTCACGCGCAAGGGCGCGGTGCGGGCGCGCGAGGGCGACCTCGGCGTCATTCCCGGCAGCATGGGGGCGCGCTCGTTCGTCGTGCGCGGCCGGGGCAACGCCGAGAGCTTTCATAGCTGCAGCCACGGCGCCGGCCGCGCGATGTCGCGCTCGGCCGCCCGCCGGGCCTTCACGGTCGAAGACCACGCGAAGGCCACGGCCGGCGTCGAGTGCCGCAAGGACGCGGACGTCATCGACGAGACGCCCATGGCGTACAAGTCGATCGACGACGTGATGCGGGCCCAGCAAGATCTCGTCGAGGTCGTGCACACGCTGCGGCAGGTCGTCTGCGTCAAGGGCTGACCGACGCGCCCGCCGGCCCGGGGCGCCCGGGCGCCGCCGGGGGGCGGGGAGGCCGGGCGCCCCGGGCGCGGGCGGCCGGGGGGTTTGCACGGGGGGGGAGGGCCCCGGGGGCGTTCGGGCCGAAGGTCGGGCGCCTCCGGGGCGTAGAATGGGAGGACGTCATGCTTACCATCGACGCTTCGGTCGGCGAGGGCGGGGGCCAGATCTTGCGCACCGCCCTCGGCCTCTCGCTGCTCACGGGCGAGCCCGTGCGCCTCTCGCGCATCCGCGCGCGCCGCCAGCGCCCGGGGCTGATGCGCCAGCACCTGACCGCGCTCCGGGCCGCCGCCCGGCTCGGGCGCGCCGAGGTCACGGGCGACGCGCTCGGCTCGACCGAGGTGTCCTTCGCGCCGAAGGGGCTCGAGCCCGGCGAGCACCACTTCGCCGTCGGCACCGCCGGCAGCACCTGCCTCGTCTTGCAGACCGTGCTGCCCGCCCTCCTGTGCGCCGCTCGGCCCTCGACGCTCGTGCTCGAGGGCGGCACGCACAACCCGCTCGCGCCCTGCTACGACTTCCTCGAGCGCGCCTTCGCCCCCCTCGTCGGCCGCATGGGGCCGCGCCTCTCGCTCTCGCTCGAGCGGGCGGGCTTCTACCCGGCGGGCGGCGGCCTGATGCGCGTCGAGGTGCTGCCCGCGCCCCGGCTCGAGCCGCTTGTGCTGCTCGAGCGCGGCGCCCGGATCTCGCGCTCGGTCACCGCGATCGTGGCGGGGCTGCCGGTCGAGGTCGCCAAGCGCGAGCTCGCCCGCGCGCGCGAGCTGCTCACCTGGGACGACGCGACCTTCCGGCCGCGCGTGCAGCCGCGCGCCGTCGGCCCCGGCAACGCGCTGCTCGTCGAGATCGAGAGCGAGCACGTGACCGAGGTCTTCACCGCCGTCGGCGAGCGGGGGCTGCCGGCCGAGGTCGTCGCCGAGCGGGCCGCGGCCGAGGCGCTCGCCTACGAGGCGAGCGGGGTGCCGGTCGGCGAGCACCTGGCCGACCAGCTCTTGATCCCGCTCGCCTTGGCCCGCGGGGGCGCGTTCCGCACGCTCGCGCCCTCGTCGCACACGACCACGCAGGCCGAGCTGGTGACGCGGCTGACGGGCGTGCCAATTCGTCTGATTGACGAAGGCACCGGGGCCTTCCGCGTCGAGGCGGGCTGACGGGGGGCCCGGAGGGGGGCTACGAGGCGGGGCGCAAGAAGCCGACCTCGAGCAGCAGCGAAAGGAGCGCGAGCGCCTCGCCCACCTCGAGCCCCGGCACGCGCGCCGCGATCGCGCGCGCGCTGAGCGGAGGCGGGCTCGGGCCGACGAAGAGCTCGCAGGCGCGCAGGTACGACGCCGACATCTCGACCGTCGCACGCCGCTCGGGTCCGCCCTGCTCGACGACCGCGAAGGTGACGCGGCCCGCGTCGGCCCCGCTCGGCCGCGCCTCGACGAGGAAGCTGGCGGCGGCCCGGCGGGTGAATTGATCGTCGGGGCCGGGGGCGCCCTCGCGGGGACGCGGCGTCGGCAGCACGTCGTCGGGCGCGAGGTCGGCGGCGTGGGCGACGAGCGTGCCGAGCAGCGAGGCGAGGACGGCCTCGGCGTCGGGGCGGCGCGAGGCGTCCCAGATCGCCGAGGCGTCGGCGCGAAAGGCCGGGTCGCGCACGAGCTTCGCGCGCAGCGCCGGGAGCACGGCGTCGGCCCAGGGCAGGATGGCCTGCGAGACGTGCAGCGAGACCGACTCGCGGTCGGACTCGGTCTCGTGCCAGAAGCCGCGCGGCATGTAGAGCATGGCGCCCGGCTCGAGCACGAACTCTTCGGCGTCGTCGGGCATGCGCTCGGGCATCGGGCCCCGGGCGTAGAGCCGCAGCTCGCGCGCCATCACCCGGTCGTTCACGGCCCAGCCGGAGTTCGGGTCGGGGGCGTGGCGGTTGGGGGCGATGCGCCAGCGCTTGCGGCCGGTGATCTGGACAGTGATGAGGTTGGCGGCGTCGAAGTGCGCGCGGCTCTTCGCGCCGGGGTGGTTGCAAAAGACGTCGCAGACGACGTTGGCGGGCGGCAGGCGCCAGAGACGCGCGACCGCGTCGCGCACGGGGTCGACCTCGGCCATGGCCTTGGCGTAGAACGTCATGCCGGCCCGGTAGAGCTTGCGCGCGACGTCGGGCGAGACTTCGGCGGCCGTCAAGACGCCGTCCCGCGTCTCGAACCAGGCGCACACGTCGCGCGTGCGGCCGGCCAAGATGTCGAGCGCCTCCCACTTGCGCAGCGCCGTCAGGGCCGCGAGCCGCCTCGCGTCGGGCCCGCGGAAGAACGTTCGCTTTCCGCGGTACGCCTCGAGCAGGGCCCGGACGTCGGGCGGCGCGAGCCAGGCTTCGGAGAACTCGTCGGGGCTCATCGTGGGGCGTTCAGGCCGTCCGCAAGAAGCCGACGTCGAGCAGCAGCGAGAGGAGCGCGAGCGCTTCGTCGACCTCGAGCCCCGGCACGCGCGCCGCGAGGTCGTGCGCGCTCAGCGCCGGCGGCGTGGGCCCGGCGAAGAGGCGGCAGGCGCGCAGGTACGACGCCGACATCTCGACCGTCGTGCGCCGCTCGTTGCCCTGCTCGACGGCGGAGAACGTGACCATGCGCGCGCCCCCTTCGTCCCCGCCGGGCTCGACGAGCAGGCCGGTGAGCGCGCGCCGGGCGAAGCGCTCGGAGGGCCCGGGGGCGCCGTCGCGGGGCCGCGGCGTCGGCAGCACGTCGTCGGGGGCGAGGTCCCGGGCGGCGCGGCCGAGCGCGTCGAGCAGGCCGGCGAGCGTCGCCTCGTCGGCGCGGCGCCGCGACGGGTCCCACAGGGTGAAGGCGCTCGCGCGGAAGGCCGGGTCGCGCAGGAGCTTCGCGCGCAGGGCGACGAGCACGGCGTCGGCCCAGGGCACCGGGATGTGGTGGACGTGGAGCGAGATCGAGGGCTCGTCCGACTCGGTCTCGTGCCAGTAGCCGCGCGGCACGTAGAGCACGGCGCCCGGCTCGAGCAGGTAGTCTTCGGCCTCGCCCTCGGGCATCCGGTCGGGCAGCGGGCCCTCGGCGTAGAGGCGCAGCTCGGGGCGCATGGCGCGGTCGAGCGTGGCCCAGGCGAGCGTCGGGTCGGGGGCGTGGCGGTTGGGGGCGATGCGCCAGCGCTTGCGGCCCGTGATCTGCACCGTGAGGGTGTCGACGGGGTCGAAGTGCGCGCGCGTCCGGGCGCCGGGCTGGTTGCAGAAGAGGTTGCACTGCAGGTTGCCTTCCGGCAAGGCGAGCTCGCGCGCGATCGCCTTGCGCATGGGCGCGAGCTCGGGCGGCTCTTTGACGTAAATCGTCGTGCCGCCTTGGTAGAGCTTGGCCCCGGCGCCGGGCGCGATCTCGGCGGTCATGTGCCGGCCGTCGGTGGCCATGAACCAGGCGAGGACGTCGCCCCGCTGCGACGTAATGATGTCGAGCGGGTCCCACTTGCGCAGGGCGGCGAGGGCGCCGAGCCGCGCCGGGCCGCCCTCGCGGTAGAGCGAGCGCCGGGCGAAGAATTCGTCACGGAAGGCCGCGACGCCGAGGGGCGCGAGCCAGGTTTCGAGGTAGCCCGTCGGGCTCATGCGCTTGTCTCCGGGGCGTGGTGGGGGCTAGGGGCGCCCCGGCGCGGGCGCCGGCGGCCGGCCCAGGTGCCAGAGCAGGAACGAGTACGCGTCGGCCATGAGCTCGGCCTGCTGGTCGCGCGTGGCGGCCGCGCCGCCGTGGCCGCCCTCGAACTCGACGCGCAAGAGCACGGGCTTGCCGCTCGCGGTCGCGGCTTGCAGGGCGGCGGCCATCTTGGCGGGGCTCCAGGCGGGCTGGCGGGGGTCGTTGGCGCCGGTCGCGAGCAGCACGGCCGGGTAGCGGACGCCGGGCGCGACGTGGTGGTAGGCGTCGACTTCGTAGAGCCCCCGGAAGCCCTCGGGCGTGTCGACCGAGCCGAACTCTTCGGCGTTGGGGGGACCGCCCGGCCAGCGCTCGATGCGCAGCATGTTGAGGGCGCCGACGTCGATGAAGGCGGCGCCGAAGAGCTCGGGGCGGCGGGTGATGGCGCCGCCGGCGAGGATGCCCCCGGCGCTGCGGCCGTAGGCGGCCAGGCGCGCGGGCGAGGTGACGCGGGCGCGCACGAGCTCTTCGGCGCAGGCGAGGTAGTCTTCGACCGCGCGCACCTTGCGCTCGCGCAGGGCGGCGCGGTGCCAGGGCCGGCCGAACTCGCCCCCGCCGCGCACGTGCGCGACGGCGATGACGCCGCCGGCGTCGAACCAGGCGCGGCGCATGGGGCGGAAGTTGGGCGTCAGCGGGATGCCATACGCCCCGTAGCCCCAGAGCCAGGTCGGGTTCCGCCCGTCGAAGGCCGTGCCCCTGCGGGCGAGCACCGTGAGGGGCACGGCGGTGCCGTCGGCGCTCTTGGCCGAGAGGTGGCGCGCCTCGACGTCGTCGAAGCGCACCGGGCTCGGCGGCACGAGCCCGAGGTCTTCGCAGCGGCCGGTCGCCGCCGAACAGCGCAGCCAGCGCGGCTCGCGCGTCCAGGTCTCGAGGCGCAGCACGCAGCCGGGCGTCGAGGGGTCGGCGGCGAGGGCCGAGACGGCGCCCTCGGCCGGCAGGGCGATCTCGGAGGGCGGGCCGCCGCCCGGGCCGAGCGCGTAGAGGCGCGACGAGGCGCCGTCGAGCGCGCTCACGTAGAGCGCGTCGGCGCCGAGGCGCACCTCCTTGAGGACCGCGCGGCCCTCGGGCAGGATCGTGGCGACGTCGGCGACCTCGCCCCCGGCGCCGAGCGCGTAGCGCACGAGCTTGTAGCGCGGCGCCCCCTCGGCCGTCAGGGCGAAGACCTCGCGGCCGCGCAGCACGACCTCGATGAGCCCCGCGGACTTGGGGGCGATCACCCGCCAGGGCTTGGCCGGGTCGCCGAGGTCGTCGCGCCGCTTGACGGACACGACGACCGGGTCGAGCAGGCCGAGGTCGGCGAGGCCGAGCGCGAAGGGGCTCTCGGCGTGCAAGGCGAGGCGCGGCAGGTCGTACTTGGCGACGAAGGGCGAGCCCGGCAGGCCGTACCCGAAGACGGGCGGGTCGGCGCCGCCGGCGTCCAGGCGGCGGGCGTAGACGCGCATCTCGATGAGCTTGCGTTCGGCGGGGCCGCCGCTCTCGTAGCCGGGCTGCTCGGTCTCTTGGCTGTAGAAGAAGGCGTCTCCCTCGGGCGCCCACGTGACGAACGCGGCGCGGGCGTGGGGCACCGGCGGGCCGAGCGGCCGGCCGCTCGCGGCGTCGACGACGAAGAGCGTGCTGTCTTCGCCGCCGCCCTCGGACGCGCCGTAGGCGAGCGAGCGGCCGTCGGGCGAGGGGGTGAAGTAATCGACGGCCGAGAAGGCCGAAGCCTCGATGTCGACGGCGCTACGCTCGGCGCCGCCCGGGGGCCGGTGCCGGACGCGGAACTTCTGCCGCCCGGGCGGCCGCTCGGAGAAGAAGAGGCCGCCGCCCGCGACGAGCGCCTGCTCGACCCGCGTCGTCTCGGCGTCGAGCTCGTGCAGCCGGGCGAGCATGGCCGCGCGCCCCGGCGTGCGGTCGAGCGCCCGGCGCGCGTAGTCGTTCTGCGCGCGCAGCCAGCCGACGACCTCCGGCGCCGAGGTCTCTTCGAGCCAGCGGTAGGGGTCGACGACGCGGCGGCCGAAATGTACGTCGGTCACCGGCCGGGCCGGCGTGGGCGGGGGGCGCTCGGGTCGCGGGGGCGTCACGGGTCGCGGGGCGCAAGCGAGGGCAAAGCCCGGAAGCGCCGCCGCAGCGAGGGAGCGGAGGCGGCGTCGCAAGGTCGGCATGGGCGCGGGTCGGCGGGGCCCCCAGGCGAGGGGGCGCGGCGGGGGCGCGCGAAGTCTCCCGGCGCCGGCGCGGCGGGCCCCTAGGTTACGTCGCCGCCGCCGATGATCCGGATGATGGCCCGGACGTGCTCGCTGACGACGCTGATCTTGTCGGCGCTCGCCGACACCTTCTTGCCGTCGTCGGACTCGTCGATCTCGGCCTTCACCTCGACCTGGACCACGATGCGAAGCTTCTTCTCTTCGACCTTGCCCTCGCGCCCCACCACCTCGCCGCGCGCATCGTCGCGCGCCAGCGCCCCCGCCTCGGTCTCGCCCGCCGGCGTCTCGTCCGGGGATTGCTTTTCGACACTCATGATTCGTTCTCCGTTCGGTATACTGCGTGAAGGCCCCGCCTCACTTCGGACAGCGGGCGGCGTCGGATTTCTGCCGCGCGGCGCGCGCGGTCACGCTGCGGGCGTCGTGCCCCCAGCGCGCGAGCACCGCCGAGTACGCCCGGCAGGCTGCCTCGCGGTCGCCGCCTTGCATCTCGGCGTCGCCGAGCCAGAGCAGCGCCCGCACCTGCTGAATGCTCTCGGCGTAGCCGCACGCCCTCGCCGCGTCTCGCAGCTCGCGCCGGGCCTCGTCGGGGCGGCCGCCGAGCAGGTACGCGCGCCCGAGCTGCGCGTCGACGTGGACCGCGCGGTACAGCGGGTCGACGAGCGGCCGCTCGACGGGCTCGGCCCGCAGGGCCTCCTCGGCGTCGCGCGCGTCCTTGACGCCGGCCACGTAGGCCTCGAACCAGGCCACGCCCGCGAGGGCGAGGAAGCCGCTCAGGCCGCGCATGCGCTCGGCGGTGGCCTTCCGCTGGCGCGAGAACTCGTCGCGCGGCAGCTGGCCGGTAAAGTAGAGCGCCCGGCCGACCGCATGCTGCACGTCGTACTGCTCGTCGGGCAGCCACGCGCGGCTGGCGAGCGCGAACTCGCGGGCGGTCTCGGCGGCCGCCGCCGACTCGCCGAGCTCGAGCTCGAGGTCGAGCTCGTTCTGGAGCGGGTAGCTCTGCCGCCACGCCTCGGCCGTCCCGCTGACGGACGCCCGCCACCGCGCCACGTCGCGGCGCGCGGGCTCGAACTGGCCGTCGTAAACGTGCAAGAAGAACTCGTCGGCCGCCTCGACCTCGGCGCGGGCCTCGGCCGGCAGGCGCGCCCAGCGTTGACGCAGCACCGCGCGCGTCGCTTCGGCCGAGTGCGTCTGGCCCATCACCGCGCGGGCGAGGTAGCGGTAGCCGTTGGGCCACTCTTGGTCGGCGGCGATGAGCTTGCGGGCGGTCTTCTCGGCCTCGACGCAGCGGCCCTCGTTGGTCTCGAGCTGCGCGAGCCACTCGAGGCAGTCGACCGCCCCGGGCGAGGCGTCGACGCAGCGGGCCAGGGCCCCGGCGGCGGCCACGGTGTCGCCGCCTTGGACGTGGGCGGCGGCCTCGAACCAGTGCGAGACGGCCCCGCCGACCCGCGGGGCGAGGGCGAGCAGGCGCTCGGCGCGACGCGCCCGCATGTGGTACTGCGCGAGCACCAGCCGGGCGATGGCGTCCCCCTCGCGGGCGCCGGCCCAGCGCTCGAGCCGCGCCCCGGCCTCGGCGGGCGCGGCTGGCTCGGCCATCATCGGCTCGAGCGCCTCGAGCAACGAGGCCTCGCGCTCGGCCAGCGTCGCGCGCAGCGCGCGGGCGCGGGCGAAGTGCTCGCGATCGCTCGTCTCGACCCACGCGGAAACGATGGCGGCGTAAAGGTGCGCGTCGGCGCGCGCGGGGTCGAGCCGGGCGACGTCGGCGAAGCGGCTTCTCGCGCGCGAGGGCGCGCCGTCGAGCCAGAGCTGGAACGCCTCGCCGTACGCGACGTCGGCCTCGCCCCCGCCCCGCGCCGCCGGCGTCGGCGACGGCGCGCGCGCCGGGGCGACCGTCGCCGGCGCCTCGCCCGTCATCGCGAGCGTGGTGCGAGCACGCGACATGCCAAACCCGAGCGCCGCGCTCGCGGCCGCCAGCCCCAGCACCGCCAGGGCCCCCCCGAGCCGCCCGCGCGGGGCCGGCTTGGGGGCCGTTTCACCCTGGGACACCAGTGTGCTGTCTTGGAACAGAAAGGGCCGCGAGTCGGACGCCGCCCGCGGCCGGGGGGGCGGCGCGAGCTGGGGCGCGCGCTCGGTCGGGGCGATGCCGACGTCGGCCTCGGGCTCGAAGCGCACGAGGCGCGGCGCCTCGTCGGGCGACGAGGGCGCGTCGTCGCGCAGGGTGGGGGGCAGGTCCCGGTAGCCGCTGGCCCGCGGGCCGGGCGGGCGGGGCGGCAGCGAGGCGGGCAGCGAGTCGTCGGGTACGGACCAGGTCGCCGCCTCGGTCGCCGCGCCGCCCGCCTCGGCCGCCGCGGTCTTGCGGCCGCCGCCGACCAGCGGCAAGAGCTCGCGGGCCATGCGCCCGAGCAGCCCCTTCGCGTCGGGCGCCTTGCCGAACGAGGCCCGGTAGGCCTCGGCGAGCGCCGCGCGCATCGCGGACGCGTCGGCCCAGCGGTCTTCGATCTCGCGCCGCAGCGCCCGGTCGACCACCGCGCACACGGCCGCGGGGCACGAGGGCGCGACGCTCGCGAGCGGGCGCGCCGGGCGCGTCGCGGCCGAGACGAACACCTCGCCCGTCGTCGCCCCCTCGTGCACGTGCTGGCCCGAAATCAGCGTGAAGAGCGTCGCGCCGACCGACCAGAGGTCGGTCGGGGGGCCGAGCTGCGGGCCGCGGCCGAGCACCTGCTCGGGCGCCATGAACGCCGGCGTGCCGAGGATCGCCCCGCTCGTCGTGACCGCCGGGCCGTAGGGGCCGAGCTGCCGCGCGACGCCGAAGTCGAGCAGCTTGAGCACCCCCTCGTCGGTCAAGAAGATGTTCTCGGGCTTGACGTCGCGGTGCACGACGCCCTTCTCGTGGGCGACCGCCAGCACCTCGAGCACGGCGTCGCCCACGGCCGCGACGTAGGCGACGTCGAGCGGCAGCTCGGCGGCGATGGCCCGCAGGCTGGCGCCCTGCAGGAGCTCCATCACGAGGTAGGCGGCGCCGTCTTGGGTGACGTCGTCGTCGAGCACCTGCACCACGCCCTCGTGCTTGAGCAGGTTGCCGAGGTGGCTCTCGCGCAGAAAGCGCGCCCAGAGCGCGGGGCTCGCGTACACCTTGCGGTGCGAGACCTTGACGGCGACGCGGTGGCCGTTGCGGTGCGTCGCGGCGTAGACCGCGGCCGTACCCCCGACGCCGATGAGCGCGTCGAGGCGGTACTTGCCGCCGATCTCTTGGCCGACGCGCGCCCGCGCCGCCAGCAGCATCTCGTCCAGGCCGTCCCCCATGACTTCTCCGCGTAAATCTCGTAACGGAAAGGGCTGCGGCGTGGCCGACGAGCGACGGGGGGCCCCAGGGCCCTCGCCCGAGCCCCGGTTAACCCCCCCCCGCGCCAGGCTGAGACCCTGCGGGGGCCCGAGCCGACCAGTTTGCCCGATTTCGCCCGAAACGTTCTTTGCCGTCAACCTCGAATATCGCCCTACGGTAACGAGACGAATGTATGCATGCCCCCAGGGCTCGGCCGGGGCGCCGGGGGTCATGCAAGTTTCGTACGTCGCGCGCGTCATACCATACTGCTCAGATGTTCAGCATGAAGAGCCAGCAAGAAAAGAGCCTGGTGTTCGCCGTCGCCGCCGGGGTCGACGTCGGGCGCGAGATCGTTCTGGTCGAGGGGGCGATGCGCCGGGTCGGGCGCGCGCCCGACATGGACCTCGTGCTGCACGATCCGCGCGTCTCGCGCCGCCACCTCGAGGTCACGATGGCCGGGGGCGTGCTCAAGGTCCGGGCGCTCGCGGGGGCGCAGCCCTTCCGGCACCAGGGCGCCTTCGAGCAGCGGGCCGAGCTGCCCGCGGGCGACGAGATCGTCATCGGCGACACCCGCCTGCGGGTCGAGCGGGGGCGGCCCCGGGCGCTGATCACCTCGGGGCCGACGCCCGACGAGGCGACGCTGATGGACACGAAGCCCCACGACGCGCAGGGCTTCGCCGCGCTCTTCGCGCTCAGCGAGGCGCTCGACGGGGTCGAGAGCCGCGACGAACTGGCGCTCGCGGTCGACTCCTGGGCCCGCACCCACGTGCCGGCGGCCGGCGCGGCGCTCGTCTACGGCGAGGCGCAGGAGGGCGGCGGCGGCGGCGGCGGCGCGAGGGTGCGCGCGGCCGAGGTGACCGAGCGGGCGCGGCCCGAGGGCGGCGTCGTGCTCTCGGTGCCGGCGCTCGGCCCGGGCGGCCTGCGCCTGACGATCGAGCTCGCGCTCTCGGGGCGGCCGGCCGAGGTGACCGACTTCTTGCGCCGGCTGCTCTTGCTCGCCGCGCGGCTCTGCGCGACGGCCGTCGGGCGGCTGCAGGCGCTCGAGACCGTGCGCCAGGACAACGCCGCCCTGCGCAGCCTGGCGCTCGGCAGCGCGCGCGTCTTCCTCGGGCAGTCGCCCGCGGCCGAGAAGGTGGCCAAGCTCATCCCGCGGCTCGCCGCGTCCGAGGCCTCGGTGCTCGTCGAGGGCGAGACGGGCACGGGCAAGTCGTTCGTCGCGCGGCTGATTCACGAGGCGAGCGTGCGGGCGCACGAGCCCTTCCGGGCGCTCAACTGCGCCGCCATCCCCGAGAGCTTGCTCGAGGCCGAGCTCTTCGGCCACGAGAAGGGCGCCTTCACCGGCGCCGTCGGCGCGCGCGCGGGCGCGTTCGAGGCGGCCGGGCGCGGCACGCTCTTCCTCGACGAGATCGGCGAGCTGCCGCTCGGCAGCCAGGCGAAGCTCTTGCGCGCGCTCGAGGAGCGGCGCTTCGAGCGGCTCGGCTCGAACCGCCCGCTCACCCTGCACGCGCGCGTGCTCGCCGCCACCAACCGGAACCTCGCCGACATGGTCCGGGCCGGGCGCTTTCGCGGCGACCTTCTCTACCGCCTCTCGGTCGTCAAGGTCACGGTGCCGCCGCTGCGCGAGCGGGGCGAAGACCTGATGCTGCTGGCCGAGCACATCCTGAGCGACCTGTCGGCGCAGGCGGGCCGGCGCGTCGCCGGCTTCTCGCCCGAGGCGGTCAGGGCGATCTGCCGCTACGACTGGCCGGGCAACGTGCGCGAGCTCAGGAACGCCATCGAGCACGCGCTCGTGCTCGGCGACGCCCCCGTCATCGGCCAGGGCGACCTGCCCGACCTCGTGCGCGGCAGCGCCACGCTCGCCGCGCCGCAGGGCGACGACCCCATGGTCGTGCGCCTGCCGGCCGAGCTCGAGTGGCTCGAAAAGCGCGCAATTGAGGCGGCCTTGCGCGCCGCCGGCGGCAACGTCACGCGCGCGGCCAAGACGCTCGGCATCGGCCGCACGACCCTCTACCGCAAGTTGTCCGATGGCAGCGACGGCGCCGCGGCCGAGCCGGGCGGCGGCACCGACGGCGGGCGCTGAGCGGGCGGCGCGCCGGGGGGGGCGGGCCGGGGCGCGGGGCCGGGCGGGCGGGGGGCGCGCGGCGGGAACAGCTCGTCGAGCCGGGCGCTCGTCATCGCGTGCAGGCCCCCCGCGAGCTTGCCCGCGTCGAGCGCGCCCTCGGCCTCGATGACGTCGCGGTCGCCGCGGAACGAGAAGGGCACGAGCGGCTCGCCGAACGAGGTCAGCCGCCCGATCGCCGAGCGCCCGACGTCGCGCAGCGTGGCCTCGAGGCGGCCGAGGGCCGACGAGGGCGGGTCGTCCCAGGTGCCGGCGAGCGCGCCGCGCACCCGGAGCGAGCCGTCGGGCGAGGGCGCGGCGACGAGCCCGGCGGCGATCGCGCGCTCGAGCAGGCCGTGCGCCCCCTTCGGCCAGGGCTCGCGCGCGGGGTTGACGGCGTAGAGCCGCAGGGGCGCGTCGCCGAGCCTCCGGGCGAGCGAGGCGAGCGGCTCGGCCGAGAGCGCGGGGCGGGCGCGCTTGAGGCGCCCGCGGGCGAAGGCGATGGCGGCGCGCAGGAGGCCGGGCTGGCCCGTCTCGAAGGCGACGACGCTGCCGCCGAGGGCGGCGAACGAGCGGCGCGCCTCGCCCGCCGAGCCGCTGACGCGCACGACGCTGCTGCCCTCGCGCACGCCCGGCGGCTCGTCGGTCAGCCGCTCGCGGAAGCGCGCCTCGACTAGGGCCGGATCGTGGGCGACGCGCACGAGGTACAGGGTCGAGCGCCCGTCGCTCGCGAGGGCGAGCTCGTCGGCGAGGCGCAGGTCGAAGCCCGTGTAGTCGGCGAGCCGCTCGAGGCCCGCGGGCGGCACGAGCAGGCCGAGCGGCAGGCGCAGGTTCGGCGAGCGGTAGAGCTCGGAGGGGCGCGCGAGCACGAGCCACTCGAGCCCGGCCGAGGGCACCAGGTCGGCGAGCGGCTCGAGGTGCAGCGGCTCGGGCGGCGGCGGCGGCGGCAAGGGCGGCTTGCCCCCGCAGCCCGGCCCGGCCGCGCCGAGCGCGGCGGCGAGCCAGGCCCGGCGGCCGAGCGCGGGGCCCGCGCCCGCCCGGAGGCGCGGCGCGCTCAGCCCGCCCCCGCCCCGGCCGAGACCACGACGTAGGCGAAGCGGCGGGTCTTCGAGCCGCTACGCAAAAGGTAGCGCCCCCCGGCCGGCAGGCGCAGCTGGTCGTCGGTGACGCGGGCGCCGTCGACCTCGACGTAGCCGTGCGAGACCATGCGCTTGCCCTCGCCCGTCGTCGGGGCGAGGCCCGAGGCCGAGAGGGCCTTCGCGATCCACAGCCCGGACGCGTCGGCGGCGGCGACCTCGAACTCGGGCACGTCGTCGGGCACGCCGCCCTTCTTCAGGTAGACGCGGTCGAACTCGGCCTCGGCCTCTCGGGCGGCGTCGGGGCCGTGGAAGCGCGCCACGATCTCGCGGCCGAAGAGGCGCTTCGGCTCGCGCGGGTCGGTCGCCTGCGCCCGCAGCGCGGCGATCTCGGCGGCGCTCTTCGACGAGAGCAGCTCGAAGTAGCGCCAGACGACGCCGTCGTCGATCTGCATCGCCTTCTTGAACATGGCGACCGGCGGCTCGGCGATGCCGATGTAGTTGTCGGCGCTCTTCGACATCTTCTTGCCGATTACGCGCCCGTTCTCGAGCCGCGCGTCGAGCCCCTCGAGCAGCGGCGTCGTGAGCACGCACTGCGGGGGCTTGCCGTAGCGGGGCATCAGGTCGCGGCCGACGTTGAGGTTGAAGAACTGGTCGGTGCCGCCGAGCTCGAGGTCGCAGTCGAGCGCGACCGAGTCGTACGCCTGCAAGAGGGGGTAGAGCAGCTCGTGCATGTAGACGGCGCGCTGCTCGGCCACGCGCTTCGAGAAGTCGTCGCGCTCGAGGATGCGCGCGAGCGTCGCCTTGGCGCTCAGCTCGATGAGGTCGATGACGCTCATCTTGCCCAGCCACTCGCCGTTGTAGCGCACCTCGGTGCGCGCCGCGTCGAGCACCTTGAAGCACTGGGCCTGGTAGGTCTTGGCCGCCTCGAGCACCGCCTCGCGCGTCAGCCGCGGGCGCGCCTCGTTCTGGCCCGTCGGGTCGCCGACCATGGCGGTGGTGTCGCCGACGACGAAGACGATGTGGTGGCCGAGGTCTTGGATCTGCCGCATCTTCTGCAGCAAGACCACGTGCCCGAGGTGCAGGTCGGGCCGGGTCGGGTCGAAGCCGGCCTTCACGCGCAGCGGGCCGCGCCGGCCCGAGAGGTGCGCCTCGATGCGCTCGAGCAGCTCGGCCTCGACGACCAGCTCGGCCGCGCCCCGGGCGAAGACCTCGAGCTGCGCCCGGGCCTCGGCGCTGGCCGCCGCGGGCCGGCGCTCGCGGCCGGCCTCGCGGACGTCGTCGCCCGCGTCGGCCCCGGGCCGTTCGCCGCCCCCGGCCGTCACGGCCGCCCCCCCTCGCCGCCCGCGCGGGCGCGGCCGAAGGGCAAGAAGCGGCGGCTCGCGTCGACCAGCTCGCGCAGCTCTTTGCCCACCTTGAAGCGCGGCAGCCGCTTCGGCCGCACCTGCACCGGCTCGCTCGTTCTGGGGTTTCGGCCCTCGTACGACTCGTAGGCCTGGACGGTAAAGCTACCGAACCCCCGGATCTCGATGCTCTGGCCCTGCGCGAGGGCCTCGGTCATGGCGTCGAAGACGCAGTTGACGACCTGCTCGGCGCGGGCCTTGGGCAGGTCGGCGCGGGCGGCCATCGCCTCGATGAGATCGCTCTTGTTCATGCTTCGGCCCGGCGGCCGGCGGCCGCCGCCCGGGCGCGCCGGGCGGCCCCGGGGCCTTCGGGCAAGGCTTGCCACGGCTCCGAGGCGGCCGTCAACGCCCTCGGCCCTCCGGCGGGGCGTGACTTAGGCCGGGCGTCCTTTACACTGAGCGCCATGCGCTTTTGGCAAAGAGCGGGGACGGTCGCGGGCGTCCTCGGGTCGTTCGGGGCCGTCACCTGGTTTACCCTGCAGTTCGGCACGGGGGGCCTCTGGCGGGGGCTCGAGCCGGCGATCGCCCTGCCGGCCAACGCCGCGGGGGCCAAGCCCCAGACGCCCTACGACCTGACCCGGCTCGAGGCCGTCAACGAGACGCTGCGGCACATTCGCGACAAGTACGTCGACCCCGGCCGCGTCAAGCCGCGCGACATGCTGCTCGCGGCGCTCAACCGGGTCCAGCAAGATGTCGCCCAGGTCATCGTGCTGCACGACGAGGGCTCGCCCGAGGTCACCGTGCGGGTCGAGACGGCCGAGAAGCGCTTCCGGGTCGACAACGTCCAGGGCCCCTGGGACGTGGCCGCCCGGCTGCGCGAGATCTTCGCGTTCTTGCAAGACCACCTGCGGGGCACCGAGGTCGACCTGCGCGACGTCGAGTACGCGGCGTGCAACGGCATGCTGCGCACGCTCGACCCGCACTCGGTCTTCCTGTCGCCCGAGGCGTACCGCGAGATGAACGTCTCGACCTCGGGCGCCTTCGGCGGCCTCGGCATCGTCATCTCGATCCGCGAGCAGCAGCTGACGGTGATGAGCGCGATGCCGGGCACGCCGGCGGGGCGCGCGGGCCTCAAGCGCGGCGACAAGATCACGAAGATCAACACCGAGTCGACCCTCAACATGCCCATCGACGACGCGGTGCGGCGGCTGCGGGGCGAGCCCGGCACCAAGGTGACGGTGTGGGTGCACCGCGAGGGCGACGGCGGGTGGCCGGGCTCGAAGCCCTTCGAGCTGTCGCGCGAGAACATCAAGGTCGCCAGCGTCGAGAAGCAGGGGCTCGACGGGGGCGTCGGCTACGTGCGGCTCAAGCAGTTCCAGAGCGGCACGGCGGCCGAGCTCGAGGCGGCGCTGGGCGAGCTGCGCAAGAAAGAGGGCGGCCAGCTCAAGGGCTTGGTGCTCGACCTGCGGGGCAACCCGGGCGGGCTGCTCGACCAGGCGGTGAAGGTGGCCGACCTCTTCTTGAAAGAGGGCACCATCGTCTCGACCGTGGGCGCGGCCGACGCGCCCGACGAGAAGCGCGCGCGCGCGGCGGGCACCGAGCCCGACTACCCGCTGGTGGTGCTGGTCAACGGCTCGTCGGCGAGCGCGAGCGAGATCGTGGCCGGGGCCCTGAAGAACCTCGACCGCGCCGTCATCGTGGGCACGACGAGCTTCGGCAAGGGCAGCGTGCAGCTCATCTTCTCGGACATTACGCCCGACAAGGCGGCGCTCAAGCTCACCATCGCCCAGTACCTGACGCCGGGCAACGTGTCGATTCAATCGGTGGGCATCGTGCCCGACGTCGAGCTCGACCCGATGACGGTCGACCCGCTCGAGATCGATCTTTACTCGGCGCCGAAGGTGCTGCGCGAGCGCGACCTGTCGTCGCACCTGTCGAACACCAAGGCGCGCGAGGGGCAGAAGGCGCCCTACTCGGTGCGCTACTACATGCCCGAGGGCGAGCGGGCGCAGCTCCGGTCGCGGGGCGGCGACCCCGAAGACGGCAAGTTCGAGGCCGACTTCCAGGTGCGCTTCGCGCGCGAGCTCGCCCTGCGCATGGCGCCGGGCCAGCGCCGGGGCGAGCAGCTGCGCGCGCTCGGCGAGTACATGGCGCAGGTGCAGCGCGACGAGGTGGCGAAGGCGGCGGCCGACCTCGCCAAGCTCGGGGTCGACTGGGCCGAGGCGCCCTCGGCCGACGCGGGCCCGCAGGCGCGCGACTTCGAGGTGAGCGCCTCGACCGACCGGCCCGGCGACGAGGTGACCGCGGGCGAGCCGATGGCCCTGCGGGTCACGGTCAAGAACAACGGCAAAGACCCCGTCTACCGGCTGCGCGCCGCGACCGTGAGCGACAACGGCTACTACGACGGCAAAGAGCTCGTCTTCGGCAAGATCGCGCCCGGCCAGTCGAAGACGGCCACGATCCCGCTGGGGGTCTGCGAGCCCGACGACAAGAAGAAGCCCGAGGGCAAGGACCCGGTCAAGAACCCCGAGGCGGTGCCGCGGGTGTGCCGCGTCCCGAAAGATTCGGTCACGCGCCAAGACGGCATCAAGGTGCGCTTCGAGTCGACCGGCGACCACGCCCCCGCCGACGTCGAGGTGCGGCCGACGGTGCACGCGCTCGAGCGCCCGCTCTTCGCCTACGCCTACGAGGTCGTCGACAACCGCGGCGGGG
The DNA here is from genome assembly GCA_035762175.1 of Polyangiaceae bacterium. Taxonomy (GTDB): domain Bacteria; phylum Myxococcota_A; class Polyangia; order Polyangiales; family Polyangiaceae; genus DASTPP01. The sequence goes on from DASTPP010000064.1 coordinate 36,947, forward strand.
CGAACGGCGACGGGCGGCTGCAGAAGGGCGAGGGCGCGACGCTCTACCTGGCGGTGAAGAACGTCGGCAAGGGCCGCTCGTACGAGACGCAGGCGAACCTGGCGAACCTGTCGGGCGAGGGCGTCTTGCTCAACGAGGGGCGCTTCGACATCTCGAACATGCAGCCGGGCGAGACGCGGCGGCTCGAGCTGACCTTCGACGCGCTGCCGAGCCTGCAAGAGTCCGAGGTGAAGCTGCGGCTGAGCGTCGGCGACCTCGATCTGCACGAGATGGCGAGCGAGAAGGTGCGCGTGGCGGTCGAGCCGCCGGTCAAGCCGCAGCCGGCTTCCGGCGCGGTGCGGGCGCGGGCGCAGGGGGCGACCTTGCTCGAGAGCCCGTCGTCGGGCGGGCGGGCGTTCGGCCGGCTCAAGCCCGGCTCGGCGCTGGCGGTCAAGGGCCAGGTCGGCGAATTCTTGAAGGTCGACCTCGGCAAGAACCGCTTCGCCTTCGTCGCCGCGGGCGAGGTCGAGCCGGGCGGCACCCCGTCGGCCGAGGGGCACCCCTTCGAAGATCTGCTCTCGCGCTCGCCGCCGAACGTCGAGCTCAAGGCCGCGCAGCTCGCGACGCGCGACGGCAAGGTCAAGCTGGTCGGCACCGCGTCCGACAACGACCGGGTGCTCGACGCGTACATGTTCGTCAACTCGCGCAAGGTCTTCTACCGCTCGAACCGCAACGCGGCCGACCCGAAGTCGCTCTCGTTCGAGCAAGAGATCAACCTGCGCCCCGGCGTGAACGTCATCCGCTTCTTCGCCCGCGAGAACTCCGACACCGTCACCGCGCGCACCCTCGTCGTGCGCCGCGACGGCGCGGGCGGCGAGCTCTTGCCGACGCCGAAGGCCGACGAGTCGATCCTGGACGAGGGGCCGGGCGACGAGCCCTTAGCCCCGCCCCGGGGGCCGCGCCTCCGGGCCGCCGCCCCCCGCGCCCGCGCGCCCCGGGGGCCGCGCCGGGCGCGCCCCCCGCGCCGCCGCCCGGCCCCCGCCGCCCCGCCCGAGACGCACGCCGTGGTCGACTTCGGCTCCGACCTCCGCAACCGCACCCTGGTGCTCTGCGCGGCGCTCGCCTTCGCCATCGCCGCGTCGGTGCTCCTGCGCGGGCGCAGGCGCCCGAACCACCGGCTCTTCGCCGCGTTCGCCGGCGACGTGGCCGTGTGGTACCTGGCGCAGAGCCTCTACGGGTTCTTGCAGGCGAACATCTGGGCGCGGGTGACGGCGGTGCTGGCCGCGCTCTTGCCGCACCTGGCGATCCGGCTTTTTGAGGCGATCGTGCCGCCGCCGCCCGGCTCGCCGCGGCGGCTGCGCCGCGCGGCGCTCTTGCTCTCGCTGCCCGTGGGGCTCGTCGTCGCCTCGCCCTACTACGGCCACGGCTACGCGCGCGGCCTCGTCTTCTTCTACGCCTTCGGCCTGCTCGCCGCCGCGCTCTGGGCGCTCGCGGCCCGCGGCCAGCGCAGCCCGTCGCGCGCGATCAAGGGGCGGGTGCGCTACCTCGTGGTCGTCGGGGCGCTCGCGACGGCCTTCAACCTCTTCGACTTTCTGTGGTTCATCGGCGCCGAGCTGCCGCCCTTCGGCTCGGTCCTTTCGGTCATCTTCCTGTTCGCGCTCGCCGAGTCGCTCGAGCGCGAGCGGCTGCTCGACCTCTACGAGCTGCTCGGCCGGCTCTTCGTCAGCACCGCCCTCGCCTTCTCGCTCGCGGGCATCTTCTACCTCTGCGTGACGGTCATCGGGCGCTTCAACACGATGTACCTGAACGCCGTCCTGGGGGCGGTGGTGATCTTGGTGCTCTTCGAGCCCCTGCGGGCCAAGGTCGAAGAGCAGATTCACCAGATCTTCTTCCGCGAGCGCTTCGACCTCGAGCGGGCGGTGGCCGGGGCCAAGCGCGCGCTCGCCCACGCGCTCGAGGTCGACGAGATGTGCCGCGCGGTCCTGCGCGAGCTCGAGTCGTCGCGGCGGGCGACGGGGGCGGCGCTCTACCTGCGCGACTCCGAGGGCCGGGGCTTCGAGCGGGCGGGCTTCTTCGGCCCGCCGCCGCCCGAGCGGCTCGAGCTCGCGGCCGCGGCGGCGCTCTGCGAGCTGGTGGCGCGCCGGGGCTCCGTCCGGCTCGAGGAGGCGTCGGCGGGCGAGGGCACGCTGCGCCCCGGCGAGGGCTACGACGTCGGCCTCTTGCGGGCGGCGGCCGAGCTGCTCGGCCCGCTGCGCGAGGGGGCCGTCATCGGCTCGCGCGACGAGGCGGGCGAGCTGCTCGCGCTGCTCGTCGTCGCCGACGACCGGGTGCGCGACGCCTTCTCGCCCGAAGAGGTCTCGCTGCTCGAGGCGCTCGGGGCGCAGATCAGCGTGGTGCTCGAGAACACGCACGTCTACGCCCGGCTCAAGACGCGCGACCGGCTGGCGGCGCTCGGGCAGATGGCCGCGGGCCTCGCGCACGAGATCAAGAACCCGCTCGGCGCCATCAAGGGCGCGGCGCAGCTGCTCGTCGACCCCTCGCCGGCGGCGCCCGCGATCGACCCGAACGCGCGCGAGTTCGTGGGCATCATCCTCGAGGAGGTCGAGCGGCTCGACCGGGTCGTGCGCTCGGTGCTCGACTACGCCCGCCCCTCGGCCGCGCACGACGCGGCGTCCGACGTCAACGCGGTCGCGCGGCGCACCGCGCAGATCTTGGCGCCCGCGGACGGCGACGACTACCGCATCGAGCTCGCGCTCGGCGAGGGGCTGCCGCCCGCCTGCATCGACGCCGAGAAGCTGCGGCAGGTGCTCATCAACCTGGTGCAGAACGCGGTGCAGGCGATGGGCGGGCGGGGCACGGTGCGCGTCGCCTCGCGCCTGCGCCCGACGCGCCCCGCCTGGGCGTCGCGCGCCGCGCCCGAGGCGGGCGCCTGGGTCGAGGTGGTGGTGTCCGACGAGGGCCCCGGCATCTCGAAGCACGTGCTAAAGAACCTGTTCGTGCCCTTCTTCACCACCAAAGACCGAGGCACGGGCCTCGGCCTCGCCATCTCCCAGCACATCGCCCAGGCGGCCGGCGGCCACATCGAGGTGAGCACCCTCGAGGGCAGCGGCACGACCTTCTCGGTGCTCCTGCCCGCCGAGGCCCCGCCGGCCGCGCCCCTGCGCGATCGCGCCTCGGCCCCCGGCCCCGCCGAGGCCGGCGCGAGCGCGGGGGGCGCGCCGTGAGCTCGGGCCAGCCGGCGGCGCGGCCCAAGCGCTACGAGCTCGTCGCGGGCCGCACGCTCGGGCTCCTGCACCTGCGCGAGGGGGCCCCGGGCGCCCCGCGCCTCGTCTGCCTGCCCCACTCGGGCGGCACGCCGCACGTCTTCGACGCCCTCGCCGCGGCGCTGCCGGCCGACTGGTCGGTGCGCGCGCTCGACCCGCCGGGCCACGTCCGCACCCGGGGCGCGCCCCTGCGCTCGGTCGACGCCATCGCCCTCGCCTGCCTCGAGGGCCTGCCCGCCGGGCTGCTCGAGGGCGCGGTGCTCGTGGGCCTGAGCCTCGGGGGCTACGTCGCCCTCGCGCTCGCCCGCGCGCTCGCGCGCCGCGCCGCGCCGCCGCCCGCGCTCGTCGTGCTCGCGACGCGCCCGCCGAGCGAGCGCAAGGGCGAGCGGCCCTCGGGCCTCGGCGACGACGAGCTCTTCCGCTGGCTCGTCGCGCTCGGCGGCGTGCCCGGCCCCCAGCCCGAGTGGCGCCAGATCTTCGACGTCTTCAAAGACGCGCTGCGCGCCGACCTCGAGGCCTACGCGACGTACGACCCGGGGCCCGACCCGACGCCGCCCTGCCCCGCGCTCTTCGTCGGCGGGCACGACGACGTGCACTCGCCGCCCGAGCTCTTCGCGAGCTGGCGCCGCGACGCGCCGGGCGCGCGCGTCGAGCTCGTGCCGGGGGGGCACTTCGCCGTGCGCGACCGGGCGGCCGAGGTGGCGGCGCTGGTGGCGCCCTTCGTCCGGCAGCACTGGCCGGCGGGGCGCTAGAGCGCCGACCGGACCATGCCCAGCCTTGGGCATGGTCCGGTCGAGCGGCTCTAGCTTGGAAGCAATTTCTAGAGCGCCGACGGGATTGGACGGTCGGCGCTCTAGCGGGCGCGCGCGCGGGGAGGGTTGGGGCCCGGTCAGCCGTAGCGCCGCTCGAAGAGGGCGCGCAGCTTCGGCTCCGAGCGCAGGAGGGCGAGGCTGAAGTCGGCGTGGCCCTCGGCGTAGCCGTTGCCGATGTAGAGGTCGGCGTCCTTGCCGATGCCCTCGGCGCCGAGGGCGGCGCGGGCGAACGAGGTGGTCATGGCGAAGAAGTAGACCTTGCCCCGGGGCCGGACGCACACGACCGCGGCCATCTCGGCGCCCTCGACGTTCACGCACGAGAAGACGACGTCGAAGCCCGGGCCGAGCTCGTCGCCGAGCGCGCGGGTGAGCGCGAGCGGGTCGCGCGCGTCGGCGACGCAGACCGCGTCGAAGAGCCCGAGCGCGCGGGCCTCGTCGGCGTAGGGCGCGTGGCTCTCGGCGCCGACGACGCGCCCCGCGGGCCCGGCCGAGCGGCGCGCCTGGGCGGCGCAGAGCAGGCCCGACTTGCCCCCGGCGCCGAGCACGAGCACGCGGTCGCCCGACGCGACCAGGCGCGCGGCCTGCGGGGCGGCGCCCGCGACGTCGAAGAGGGCGACGGCCACCTTGTCGTCGAAGTCGTCGGGCATGCGGGCGAAGGGCGCCGAGCCGAAGATGACGGCCCGGCCCTCGACCTCGAGCTGGGCGCTCGTCGGCCGCACCGAGCGCACCGCCGAGACCGAGAGCGGCGTCAGCGAGAGCGAGGCGAGCGTGGCGATGCGGTCGCCGGGGCGCACGCCGCGCCCCTCGGCCAGCGCGCCGACGCGCGCGACGCGGCCGAGCAGCATGCCGCCCGAGCCGGTGACGGGGTTGTGCTGCTTGCCCCGCTCGGCCACGGTCTCGAGCACCTTGCCCCCGACGCCCTCGGGCGAGCCCGAGGCCTCGAGCATCTGCCGGAAGCTGGCGGCGTCGATGTTCAAGAGCTCGACGTCGACGACGATCTCGGTCGCGTAGGCCCGGTCGGCGTCGTTGTCGAGCTTCCAGGCGGGCTGGGGCATGGCCCCCCGCGGCTCGAGCACCCGGTGGGTGCCGAGCGGGTCGCCGGCGGGCTGGGGGGGGGGTGCGCTTTGGGGCTCGGCGGTCATGGGCCGGTGCTACCACAGGCGCCCCCACGCGGCGGGGCCCTCATCGCGGCCGACGGGCCCGGCGGCCCCTTCTCGAGGGCGCCCCCACGCGGCGGGGCCCTCCTGCCCGACCGGCGGCCCGGGCGCCGACGAGGCGGGGCGGGCCCCGCGCGCCGCCACATCGTCGCCGCGACCGGCGGGGCTTTTGTGAGCCCGGGGGCCACCCCCCCGACCCCGACCGACGACTCGGCCCCCGAAAAGCCGCGCGGGCGAAGGCTCTCGCCCGTAGTTTCACGGAGCCGGCGGCCGGGCGCTCCGGGCGGGGAGCTTGACCGCAACTTTGCCATCCCCGTACACTTCCCGGCGGAGTACGCTCCGCACGACCAGTCGATGTCCGAGATCTACCCCAAAGCGGCGCCCTCGCCCGGCTCGGGCGCTCCTGGCAAACGGCGGCCCTACGCCCTGAGGTTCATTTCGGGCAAATACCAGGGCGGCGAGGTCGTCCTGACGCCCCAGAAAGAGATCGTCGTCGGCCGCTCGAGCGACCTCGAGATGGTGCTGGTCGAAGACATGGTCTCGCGCCGGCACGCCCGCATCTACTGGGAGAACGAGCAGATCCAGATCGAAGACTTGGGCTCGACCAACGGCACCTTCGTCAACGGCGAGAAGGTGCGGCGCGCCAACCTGAAAGAGGGCGACCGGGTGCTCATCGGCACCAGCATCTTGAAGGTGGTGTCGGCCGACTCGGCCGTCGCCGAGCAGCGCCCGCAAGACCTCGAGAACGTCGCCTCGCAGCGGCGCACCTCGCAGGTGCGCACGATGTCGGGCGCCATCGACGAGATCCCCCTGCCCGATTTGATGCAGCTGCTCGCCTCGTCGAAGAAGAGCGGCGTGCTCATCATTCGCAACGAAGACGACGTCGCCAAGATCTACCTGCGCAAGGGCGTCATCTACTACGCCATCATCAACGATCTGACCGAGGTCGCGCCGCTCAAGACGCTCTTCCGGCTGCTCACCTGGCAGAAGGGCCTCTTCGACCTCGAGCCGGCCGAAGAGGGCACCTTCGCCAACGAGATCGACATGAGCGTGCCCGAGCTCCTGATGGAGGGGCTCCGCCAGCTCGACGAGTTCAACTCGCTCGCGGCCTCGCTGCCCCCGCCCACCACGCGCATCGGGCACGCCTCGCCGCTCGTGCCCCTCTTGCGCGAGCTGAGCCCCGAAGAGCTCGACGTCTTCCAGATCGCGCTCAACCACGGCACCGTGCAGGGCATCTTGAACTACAGCCCGGCGCTCGACCTCGACACGGCGCAGGCGCTGAGCAAGCTGCTGAAGAAGAAGTACCTCGTGCCCCTCTGAGGCGGGCCGCGTGCGCCTCTACGGGTTCTGGCGCAGCACCGCCACCTGGCGCGTGCGCATCGCCCTCGCCCACAAGGGCCTCGCCTACGAGTACCGCCCCGTGCACCTGCGGCGCGACGGGGGCGAGCAGAACCGCGACGAGTTTCTGGCCCTGAACCCGATGCGCCAGGTGCCCGTGCTCGAGTTCGAGCACGAGGGGCAGAGGGTGCGCCTCACCCAGTCGATCGCCATCCTCGAGCTGCTCGAAGAGCTCTACCCCTCGCCGCCCCTCCTGCCCGCCTCGGCGCTCGGGCGGGCGCGGGCGCGCGAGCTCGCCGAGCTCGTCGTCTCGGGCATCCAGCCCCTGCAGAATACCGCCGTGCAGCGCTGGGTGCGCGAGGCGCTCGGGGCCGACGAGGCCGCCTGGGCGCGGCACTGGGTCGAGAAGGGCCTCGGCGCGCTCGAGCGGCGCGCGGCCGAGTCCGCCGGGCGCTTTCTGGTCGGCGACGCCCTCTCGTTCGCCGACCTCTGCCTGGTGCCCCAGCTCTATTTCGCCCGCCGCTTCGCCGTCGACCTCGCGCCCTACCCGACGCTCACCCGCGTCGAGGCCGCCTGCGCGGCGCTGCCCGCCTTCCAGCAGGCCCACGCCCTCGCGCAACCCGACGCCGAGGGCTGAGCCAAGCGCCACATCGCCTTGCGACTCGCGTGGCCGTACATCGCGCTCGCGCAACCCGACGCCGAGGGCTGAACCAAGCGCCGGGCCCGGGGGCGCGGTTCGGGGCGACGAAGGCGTCGGGCGGGCGGCGGGGCCCTCCCCCCTGGCCCCTCGCCCGGGAGATGAGGGGAATGGAGGCGGCGAGGCCCTGGCCCCTCGCCCGGGAGATGAGGGAAATGGAGGCGGCGAGGCCCTGGCCCCTCGCCCGGAGGAGAGGAGCCAGGGGGCGGCGGGGCGTCGAGGGGGGTGCGGCCCGGGGGCCGGGGTGATAAACGCCCGTCATGAGCGAGCCGAAGCGAGCCAAGCGAAAGAAATCGTCCCGCGCGGCCGAGCGACCGAGCCGGCGCGCCAGGCGCTTCGAGCCCGAGGCGACCTCGCTCGGGCAGGCGGCCCTCGTGCTCATCTGCCTCGGGGCGGCGCTGCTCGGGGCCGGGTTCTACGGCCAGGCGCTGCGCGACGCGCCGCTCTCGTACGCGCCCGGCCTCATCATCGGCAGCCTCATCGTGCTCTTCTTCGGCTGGCAGCAAGCCTCGGTGCGCGCGGCGCCCCTCTTGGTCGGCGACCCGGGCGTCGCGTCCGAAGAGGCCGACCCGCTGCGCTGGCTGCCCTGGTCGAAGGTCGAGGCGGTGGTGCTCGAGAAGGACGCGGTCGTGGTGCGGGGCGACGGGCGCGCGGTGAGCGTGCCGCTCGCGGTCTTCTCCCAGGGGGCCGCGTGGGTCGTCAAGGAGGCGATGGCGCGCGTGCCGGCCAAGGTCAAGATCGACGAGGCGGCGCGCGCCAAGCTGGTCGCCGACGAGGCGATGGGCGAGGTGCGCGATCTCGGGCCGGCGCAGGTCGCCGGGGCGCACTGCCGCGCGAGCGACCGGGTCATCGCCTTCGACGAAGACGCCAAGCTCTGCCCCCGCTGCGGCGAGGTCTACCACAAAGAAGAGGTGCCCGAGACCTGCCTGAGCTGCTCGGCCGAGCTCGGCGAGCTCAGGGCCGAGGCGCCGAAGGGCTGAGGCCGCCGTGGGCGCGGGCGGCGACGCGCTCCGCACCTCGTTCGGCTCGCTCCGGCGCTGGCGCGCGTCCGACGCCGGGTCGCTCGCGCGCCACGCGAACAACCCCGCCGTCGCCCGCACCATGAGCGACGCCTTCCCCTCGCCGTACGGGCCCGACGACGCCCGGCGCTTTCTCGCGCTCGCCGCGACCCAGGCCGGCTTCTTCGCCATCTGCACGGCCGACGACGAGGCCGTCGGCGGCATCGGCGTCGCGCCCGGGGCCGACATCTACCGGCTGACCGGCGAGGTCGGCTACTGGCTCGCCGAGCCCTTCTGGGGCCGGGGCATCGTGGCCGAGGCGCTCACGGTCTTCACCCCCTTCGCCTTCAAGCGCTTCGGCCTCGTGCGCCTCTACGCCCGCCCCTTCGCCACCAACGCGGCGTCGGGCCGCGTGCTCGAGAAGGCGGGCTACGCGCTCGAGGCGAGGCTGCGGGCGAACGTCGTCAAGAACGGCGCGGTGCTCGACCAGCTCGTCTACGCCGCGCTCGCGCCGGGCGCGCGACCGGGCCCGGCCTGATGCACGACGTCGACCCCTGGTTCGACGATCGCGGCGGCCCCGAGGGGCCCGCGTTCGAGCGGCAGGTGCCGAGCCCGGTCGGGCCCTTGCGGCTCGTGGCGTCGGCGAGCGCGCTGGTGGGGCTCTACTTTCCCGGGCACCGGGGGGCCCCCGCCCCCGGGCGCCCGGCCGACGAGCGGCACCCGGTGCTCGCGCAGGCGGAGGCGCAGCTCCGCGAGTACTTCGCCGGCCGGAGGCTCGCCTTCTCGCTGCCGCTCGCCCCGCGCGGCACGCCCTTTCAGCGGCGGGTCTGGCGGGCGCTCGTCGCGATCGGGCCGGGCGAGACGCGCTCGTACGCCGAGCTCGCGCGCGGGCTCGGCCGCCCGACCGCCGCGCGGGCGGCGGGGGCGGCCAACGCGAAGAACCCCCTCTCGATCGTCGTGCCCTGCCACCGCGTCGTCGGGTCCGGGGGCGCGCTGACGGGCTACGCCGGCGGGCTCGAGCGCAAGGCGTGGTTGCTCGCGCACGAGCGGGCGCTCGGCGGGCGGCCCCGCCCAGGCTGAAGCCCGGGCGGTCGACGAGGCGGGCGCCTCGCGCTGCCGGCGGGTCAGACCTCCGGCGCCAGCTCGGCGATCTCGACGTCCCAGAAGCGCGAGAGCGGCAGGCTCTTGACGGCGGCCTCGGCCGCGGCGGCGTCCTGGGCGCGCACGACGAGCCAGCCGCGGCGCCGGTCGACGGCCAGGTTCAGGCCCGCGACGACGCCATCGCGCGAGAGCTCGCCGAAGCGCCGGTGCTCGTCGGGCAGGACGGCCGCGATCTGCTCGCTCGTCGCCTCGGGGCGCGTGACGAGCGACGCGAGGAAGCGCCGCGAGCCGTGGCGCGCGACGGCGAGGGCGGGCGCGAGGACGGTGCGGGCGAACTCGGCGAGGGTCGTCGCGGTGGTCGTCGCGTCGGTGCGGGGCTCGGCCGGGTCGAGCTTGCCCGCCCGGATGGCCTCGAACATCTCGGCGTACAGGTCGACGACGAAGGGCGGCGCGCCCGACGCGGCCAGGCCCTTGCGCGCCTCGTCGACGCTCACCTCGACGTAGCGCAGGGGCCGGCCGAGCTCGCGGCCGAGGGTGGCGGCGACCTCGTCCCACGAGAGGTCGGCCGGGCCGTGCACGCCGAGCGCGCGGTGCCCGCGCCACGAGCGGTCGGCGAAGAGCTGCCCGGCGCGCAGCCCGATGTCGCGCGTCGCCACCCAGGGGAACCTCTTCGCCGCCGGGACCGGCGAGAAGACCGCGCCCTTCGCGGCGATGGCGGGCAAGTCGCGGAAGATGTTCTCCATGAAGAAGCCGGGGCGCAGCGAGGTGACGTCGGGCAGCGCGGCCTCGAAGGCGCGCTCGACCGCGAGCAGCGAGCCGACCGGCCCCGTGCCCGGCCCGTGGTGGGCGCCGACGCTCGAGAGCACCACGGCGCGCGCGAGCCCGCGGCGGGCGGCGGCCCCGGCGGCGCGCTCGGCCGCGGCGACGGCCCAGTCGTGGAAGTCGGGGCGCAGCGCCGGCGGCGTCAGCCAGAAGACGCCCGTCGCGCCCTCGAAGGCGCGGTCGAGTACGGCCGGGTCGTCGATGTTGCCCTCGACGAGGCGCGCGCCGCGCTCGACGAAGGGCCGCACCTTGTCGGGCGAGCGGCTGATGAGGGTGAGGGGCTCGCCCAGATCGAGCAGGTACGTGGCGAGGGCGCGGCCGATCTGCGAAGCGGGGGTATTGATGACGACGCTCATGCCGAGAGGGGTAAGGCCCGCCGGCGGGCGCGCGATGACCGTTCGGCTCGAACTTATAGCCGGGCGTCTTGCCCGCCGCGTTGACCCGGGCCCCCCCCCCCCTTAGTCTGGCGCCCGGCCGGGGGGGGGCGCGGCGTCATTCGCCAGAAAGGTGGGCGGGCCATGAGCGGGCGCGTTTCGATCGTCACCGGGGGCGCGAGCGGCATCGGGCGGGCCTTGGTCACGGCCCTGGTCGCCGCGGGCGACCGGGTGGTCGCCGTCGATCTCGACGAAGAGGGGCTCGCGCGCGCGGCCGACGCCGAGCGCTGGCCCGAGGGCCGCGTCGACCGGCGCCGCCTCGACGTGCGCGACGCCCCCGGCTGGGACGCCCTCATCGCCTCGGTCGCGCGCGACGTCGGCCCCCTCGACCTGCTCGTCAACAACGCCGGCGTGCTCAAGCCGGGCGCGGTCGAGGCGATCGCCTACGCCGACATCGACTTTCACCTCGACGTCAACGCCAAGGGCGCCATCTACGGCACGGCCGCGGCGGCGCGGGCCATGGCCGCGCGCGGGCGCGGGCACATCGTCAACGTCGCCTCGCTCGCCGCGCTCGCGCCCGTGCCCGGCCTCTCGCTCTACGCCGCGTCCAAGCACGCGCTGCGCGGCTTCTCGCTCTCGGTCGCCGTCGAGCTGCGCCCGAAGGGCGTCTTCGTCACCTGCGTGTGCCCCGACGCCGTCGCCACGCCCATGCTCGATCTGCAGCTCGACTACCCCGAGGCCGCCCTCACCTTCTCGGGCTCGGCGCCCCTCACCGCCGACGACGTCGCCCGCGCCGTCGTCGCCGCCCTCGCGAAGCGCCCCGTCGAGATCACCCTGCCCACCTCGCGCGGCCTCACCGCCAAGGCCGCCGGCGCCCTGCCCAACCTCGCCCACCACGTCGCGCCCCTGCTCACCCGCAAGGGCCGCGACCGCCAAGAATCGATGCGCAAGGGCCGCTGAGCCGCCCGTGCGCCGCCCCGCCGCCCTCTTCGGCTGCTCGTCGCCGCCGCCGCCCCCCAAGGCCTGCCCGGCGGCCCGCGCTGGCCCGCCGCGCGGCTCGAGAAGCTGAAGGGGTAGGCCCCGAAAGGGGGGCGAACCTTTCGAATGGTGGTTCGAGGGCATCGACCCCCTCGCCCAACCTTTCGAAGGGCTCTGACAGGGTCACCCGTCCCCTCGGCGCACCGCTCGAAAGGTTCTCGAAGGGTGTCGACGATCCCCGCGCAACCTTTCGAAAGGTTCTCGAAGGGTGTCGACGACCCCGGCGCAACCCTCGAAAGGTTCGCTCGAGGGGGTCGATGCCCTCGAACCACCATTCGAAAGGTTCTGGAAGGGTGTCGATGACCCCGGCGCAACCTTTCGAAAGGTTCTCGAAGGGTGTCGATGACCCCCGCGCAACCTTTCGAAAGGTTCTGGAAGGGTGTCGATGACCCCCGCGCAACCTTTCGGAGGTTTGCCGAGGGTCGTCGATGCCCCCGGCGCAACCTTTCGAAAGGTTCGTGGCGGCCGGGCCCCCCCTCGCCCGACCTTTAGCGCCGCTTCGGGCGCCCGAGGCCGCCTTCGACGGGGCGAAGCGCGGGCGGTTGCGCGGCGTTGCCGCCCTGCGGACGAAGCCCCGACGGAGTGAGCGGCCCGCTGGGCGCAGCGAGCGGGCTCAGGCGGGTCGGGCCGCCGAGCGCGTCGGGCTGCGGGCCGGCCGGCGGGGGCGTCGGCGCGGGCAAGGCGCCGTACTTCGCGATGTTCGGGCGCGACGAGGGCAGGTCGGCCTGCCTCGGGCTCGGGGGCACGGGCGGAAGCGGCAACCAGGGCAGGTTCGGCATCAGGGTGCCCCCAGGCGGGCTCAGCGGCGCTGCCATCGGGGTGCCCCGAGGCGGGCTCGGGGGCGACGACGGGGCGTGCCACGCGGGCGCAGGCGGCTCCAGAAGCCGGGTCGGCACGTTCGCTTCGTCTTCTTCGGGGTACGCCCGCGGGAGGCGCGCGGCCAGATCGGTGCGCGGGGGCGCGGCGGGGCCCTCACCCCTGGCCCCTCTCCCGAGGGAGAGGGGAAGGGCGGGCGGTGCGGCATGGGCGGCGAGCCGGGGGTCGCCCGCGTAGGGCGGCGGGTGCGGGGTCGCCGGGGCGCCGGGCCGCTGGGCCGCGTGGGGCATCAACTTGGTGCGGTCGGCGTCGACGCGCGGCAGCTCTTGGGTGCGGTCGACGAGGGGGGCCTTGCCGGTGTGGCGCTGCGCCATGACGAGCGTGCGCTCGGCGGCGGGCAGGGCGGGCCCGGCGAACGAGGGCAGGCCGGCGCCGGCGGGCCCCTCGCCCCTGGCCCCTCTCCCGGGGGCGAGGGCAAGAGAAGGCGGCGGAGCGGCGGGGTGGGCGGGGGCCCAGCGCACCCATTTCAAGTCCATCGCGAAGATGGCGTAGAGCACCGGCACGAGCACGAGGGTGACGCCGGTGGCGACGGTGAGGCCGCCGATCTGGACGTAGCAGAGCGGCTCCCAGAGGGGGCCGCCGTGCACGGCGAGCGGCACGAGGCCGAGCACCGTCGCGCCGACGGTGATGAGCACGGGGCGCAGGCGCTTGGCGCCGGCGTCGAGCAGGGCCGTGCGCAGATCTTCGCCGTGCTCTTGGGCCTCTTCGAGGTAGTCGAAGAGCACGATGACGTGGCTGACGATGACGCCGATGAGGCTGATGACGCCGACCGAGGCCATGAAGCTGAAGGGCGAGCGCGTCAGGGCGAGCGCGACGAGGGCGCCCGAGATACCGAAGGGTATGGCGGCGAAGACGATGAGAGGCTTCAGCGCGTTTTTGAACTGCACGACGAGGGTGAGCAAGATGGCGACGACCGAGACGACGCCGGCGAGGCCGCTGTCGCCGGCGACGCGGCGCACGTTCTCTTCGGTGCCGCCGACCTCCATCGAGTAGCCGGGGGGCAGCGAGGCCTGGAACGCTTCGAGGGCGGGGCGCGCGGCCTTCATCACCTCGGAGGGCAGAAAGCCCGCGGCCGGCAGGCACGCGATCGAGACCGTGCGCACCTGGTTTCGGCGCTGAATCTTCTCGGTCGTGAAGCTGTAGTCGACCTTCGAGATCTGGCGCAGGGGCACGCGCTGGGCGCCGCGCGACGAGAGCACGTAGAGGTTGCTGACGCTGCCGACGTTGCCCCGCTCTTCGGCCCGCAGGCGCGCCACGATGGGAATCAGCTTGTCGCCCTCGCGCAGGTAGTTGAGGGGCAGGCCGTTCAGGCCGCCGGCCGACGAGGTGGCGACGTCGACGTTGGTCACGCCGGCGAGCTGCGCGCGCACCGGGTCGACGGCCAGGTCGATGCGGAAGCTGTTGACGCCCCAGTCGTCGCGCACGCGCTCGGCGGCGTCGACCCGGCGGAAGATCTCTTGCGCCCGCTCGGAGAGCTGGCGGAGGGTGGTGACGTCGTTGCCCGAGACGCGAACCTCGACCGGGTAGGGCACGAACTTGCCGTTCTCGAGCTGGCGCACGTCGACGCGCGCGCCCGGCACGCGCGCCGTGAGGGCGTCTTGCAGCGGGCCGATCAGGCGGGCGGTGTCGCGGTCGTCGTAGACCTCGAGCACGAGCTGGGCGTAGTTCTGTTGCCGGAGCTGCGGCGCGAGCGAGTACCAGAAGCGGGGGGCGCCGCCGCCGACGAAGCCCGTGACCGAGCGCAGCATCTGGCGGGGCTTGCCGGTGCCGCCGCCCGACCGGCCGAAGTCGGCGGCGACCTCGCGGACGACCCGGTCGGCGAGGGCGGCGGTCTCGGCCGTCGCCGAGATCGAGGCGTCTTCGGGCAGGGAGATGTCGACGTACGAGAGGTACGACAAATCTTTGGGGAAGAAGCTGCTCTTGAGCCGCGAGCCGGCGACGCCGCCGGCGACGAGCACGAGGGTCGAGGCGGCGAGCACGGCGTAGCGGCGGTCGACGGCGCGGCCGACGGCGCGGCGGTACGCGCCCATCGCGCGCTCGGCGAGGCCCCCGCCCGCGCCCGGGGGCCGGGGGCGCAAGAGCGCGAGCCCGAGCAGGGGGATGAACGACATCGACACGAGGCGCGAGGCGACGAGCGAGCAGGTCATCACCACGGGCAGGGCGTAGACGAAGCGCCCGACGTCGCCGCGGATGATGAGAAAGGGCAGGTAGGCGACGACGTTGGTGATGGTCGCGAAGAGAATGGCCCGGGCGAGCTTGGTCGGCCCGAGCCAGGCGGCGACGTGGCGGGGCCGGCCCGCGTCGAGCTCGGCCTTGATGGCGTCGCCGGCGACGACGGGGTCGTCGACGAGCAGGCCGAGCGCCAAGATGAGCGCCGCGAGCGACATCTGTTGAATGTCGACGCCGAGCGCGGACATGAAGACGAAGGTCATCGCCAGCGTGACGGGGATCGAGAGCGCCAGCACGAGGGCCGAGCGCCACTCGCGGAAGCCCAAGAAGCCGACGACGACGATGATGGCGATGGCCTCGTAGAGGCTGACCAGAAAGAGGTCGACCTTCTCTTCGACCTGCCGGGGCTGGTCGCTGGTGCGGGCGACGACGAGGTCTTCGGGCACGAGCAGGCGCGCCTCGTCGAGCGCGGCGTCGATCTCGCGCGAGAACTGGGCGATGTGCTCGCCCTCGCGCATCTGCACCGCGAGCGTGATGGCCCGGGCGGTCTGGAACTCGCCGCCCGCGTCGCGGTAGGTGTGAAAGTTGAGGTAGCGCGGGGGCGCCTCGTAGTCGCGGGCGACCTCGACGACGTCGCGCACGTAGGTGACGGCGCCCGCGGGGGTGGTGGCGAGCACGGTGTCGCCGATGTCGCGCTCGCCCTTGTAGCCGCCCGAGGGCTCGACGGTGAGGTTGCGCCCCTCGGCCTCGAGGGTGCCGCCGGGCATCTGCGCGTTGCGCGCGGCGATGGCGTCGCGCAGCGCCGACTGGCCGAGGCCGAGGGCGGCCAGGCGCTCTTGCGAGTAGTTGAGAAAGATGCGCTCGCCGACCACGCCCGCGCGCGTCACCTTGGCCACGGCGGGCACGCGCCGCAGGCGCTTGGCGACGGCGTCGGTGAAGTCGTCGAGCTCGCGGTAGCTGTAGCGCTCGCCCGCGGCCTCGGCGAGCTCGCCGGGCAGCCGGTCGAGCGGGCCGACGAAGGCGGGGCGCCAGACGTCGGGGTGAATGCGCGAGGCCTGCAGGCGCTCGGACAGGAAGCGCCCGACGAGCCGCTGGAGCGCCGGCACGCCGCCCCCGAGGGCCGCGTCGACGGCGACGAAGCCCGGGCCCTCGACGGCCTTGACGTCGGCGGCCCCCTGCTGCGCCGCGAACGCGGCGAAGAGGCCGGCGACGCGCCGCACGGGCTCGGGGCTCAAGCTGCCGGGGAAGTTCAAGACGACCGACGCGCGCTCGCCCCCGGCCCCCGCCCGCGCCTTCGCGAGCGCCGCGCCGATCGCCTCGGCCCGCAGCTCGACCTCGACGTCGCGCGCCTTGGGCCCGGCCACGGTGAGCATGAGCGCGGCGGTGTCGCCGAAGTCTTTCTGGAACTCGATCGGCGAGGCGCCCGCCGGCAGATCGGTGAGGGCCCGCAGGCGCAGGTCGATGTCGTCGAAGGCCTTCGGCACCTCGGCGAAGGGCAGCGCCTCGCGCAGCACCACGCTCACGACCGACAGGCCCGTGCGCGACGACGACTCGATGCGCTCGACCTCGGCGCTCTGCGCGACGCGCTCTTCGATCTTGCGGGTGACGAGCTCTTCGACCTTCTCGGCGGGCGCGCCCGGCCAGGCGCAGACGGCCACCGCCGTGCGCACCTTGATGAAGGGGTCCTTGCGCTGGGGCATCTGCGCGTAGGCGTAGAGGCCGAAGAGCAGGGTGGCGGCGAGCAGCACCCAGGCGACGTGGCGCGCCTCGGTGAAGTAGCGCGCGACGTTGCGCGTCCGGGCGACGAGCTCGCGGTCGTCCGGGCGGCTCACGACGGCAGCGGCGGGGCGGGGCGCCGGGCGGAGGCGGGCGGCAGCCCCATGGCGGCGCCCCGGAGGGCGGGCGGCAGCGGGGTCACCGACGCGGGGGCGGGGTCGCGGCCGGCGCCGTGCAGCGTGATCTCCCAGCTTTCCATCGTGCGGCCGCTGCGCACGGCCTTGGCGATGTCCTTCGGGTTCTGCAGGTTGAGCCAGCCGAGGTTCAGCTTGACCGACATGACCTCGACGCCGGGCAGCGCGGTGACGATGCGGATGTTGGTCGTGGTCTTCGAGTCGAGCAGCATGTCGAGCACGCGCCAGCCGTGCCCGAGGCCCTCGACGGCGCGCAGGCCGGGCACGGCGCCGAGCTGCCGCAAGAGCTCGGACTCGGCGGCCCGCAGGTTGAGGTTGACGAGCACGATCTTCAGGCGGGGCGGCACCTCGTCGGGGCGCGCGGCGCGCTCGCGCACCCACTTGACGAAGGGCAGGGCGAGGGGGTTCTCGTCGCTGATGCTGCCGTCGAACCAGGTCTCGTCGGGCCGGTCGCCGATGCCGCGCACGGGCCGGAGCAAGAAGGGCACGGCGGTCGAGGCGGCGACGGCGAGGCGCGGGTCGCAGCCGATCATGAAGTCGCCGCACTCGGGCGAGAGGTGCTCGGGCGAGGTCAGGGCGGTGAGGCCCGAGCGCTGGGTGCTCGACGCGATGGTGTAGTGCGGCAGGGCGCGGGCGCGCCGCTCGGGCGGGTTGCGGCGCTCGAGCTCGGCGAGCCAGCCGGCCATCTCGGGCGCGGGCTGCTCGCCCTTGAGCTTCGACCAGGCGGCGCGCACGCGCTCTTTGGCGAAGCTGCCGGGGCTGCCGGTGACGAGGTGCGGCAGCCGGTCGTTGTAGAGGTCGAAGGCGAACTGGTCGACCGTGTCGAGCGAGAAGCCGGCCGCGTAGAGGTAGGTCAAGAAGGCGCCGCCCGAGCTGCCCCAGAGCTCGTCGATGCGGCTCCGGTCGCCCGCGAGCTTCTCGAGCGCCTTGAGCACGGGGGTGGCGGCGAACAGGCGGAAGCCGCCGCCGCCGATCGACACGACGACGCGGGCGTCGCGGTCGTTCAGCCAGGCGCGCCAGCCGCCGTAGAGCTGCGTGGCGCGCGTCAGGCGCTCGTCGGGGTGGCCGTGGGGCCGCTGCAGCTTGCGGAAGAGGTAGGTGCGGCGCCCGCCGGCCACGTCGAGCGCGACCATGTGCTCTTTCGGCGCCGGCAGGTGCTTGTCGTTGAGCAGCTGGCCCCGCCCCATGAATTCGAGCTCGAGGTCGGGGTCGAAGTACAGCATGAGGCGCGCCTCGGCGCAGGCGTTCTCGGGCAGGGGCTCGCTGACGAAGGCGGCCCAGGCGCGGTGCAGGCGGCGGTCGGTCGCGTCCCAGCGGTCGGCGTCGAGGGGCAGCTCGTCGAGCGCGCGCAGCGCGGGCAGCTCGCGGGCGAGGTGGGCGGCGGTCGCGGCGGTGACGACGGCCTCGGTGTCGCCCGGCGGCACGTGCACGAGCACCCCGCAGGCCCGGCGCGCGGCGGCGACGTGGCGCTCGGGCACCCGGAAGAGGCGCGGGCGCGCCATCAGACCGGCCCCCCCTCGGGGTCGAGGTCGAGGGCGTCGACCATCAGCCGGCGCATGCGCGAGACGACGCGCGCGTGGTGGGCGACGACGTCTTCGTCGCGCACCTGGTCTTTGGCGACGTCGGGGTAGATCGGCTCGGAGAGCAGGTGCCAGAGCTTGCGCGGGCGCGGCACCGCCGTGCCCCAGCGCCCGACGAAGAGCGGGGCCGGGGCGCGGAAGCGCTCGTAGACCCAGGGCGTGACCGGGTTGTCGATGACCGTGTAGAGGTCGTCGCCGCGCGGGCAGGCGGCCAGCACGATGGGCGCGCCCGAGAGCATCGACATGCGGACGAAGCCGGTGCGGCCCGCCCAGTCGAAGGTGTACTTGGCGCGCGAGCTGCGCAGCCCCTCGCGCATGCCGCCGGGGGCGAGCCCGATGATCTCGCCCCGCCCGAGCATCTCGACCACCGCCTCGCGCGTGCCCTCGACGAAGCCCGCGCCCTCGAAGATCTGCCTGAGCGGGGGCGTGCGGAAGATGAAGCGGTCGGCGAGCCCGCGGAAGACGCGGCCGAGCCGGTCGAGCATCGGCACCCCGAGCAAGAACGAATCGTAGGTCGCGAGCGTGTGGTGGAAGGCGATGAGGGCGGGCCCGGTGCGGGGCAGGTGCTCGAAGCCGAACGCCTCGTACTCGTGATAGCGCGCCAGCCCGCGCAGCACGGCCTCGGCGGCCGCGAAGCCGAGCGAGCGGGGGCGCTCGGTCGTGCCCGTCGGGGCGCGGTCGCGCGCGCCCGCGGCGGCGGCGTCGGCCGTCGGGGCGGCCTTCGGGGCCGGGGCCGGCCTCGTCGCGGCCGCGCCGTTCGTCGTCTTCGTCGTCGTGGTGGTGGTCGTCGTCATGGCTGACCCCCAAGGGCGAGGAGGGAAGGAGCGAGCGCCTTGGCGAGCGCGCGGCGCGGACGCGTCTCTTGCAAAAAGAGGTGGCCGCCGTCGAGCGACACGCCGCCGCCGAAGTTTAGGCCGAGCGCGGCGATGTCGTCACCGTCGACGCAGGGCAACGGGTCGGAATTGCCGCGGGCGACGACGACCGGGCTCTGCACCCGGCCGAGGGCGCCCCTCGCCTCGCCGCTGGCCACGCCGGTGCGGGCGCCGAGCCAAAGATCGCGCCGCGCGGCCGCGACGGTCTCCCGCAGGCGCCCGCCGCCCTCCTCGAGCAGCGCCTCGGGGAAGTGCAGACGCCGCAGCGCGTCGATGACCTGGGCGTCGCTGACCTTCTCGGGCGACTCGGCCCCCTTCGGCACCAGCGACGCGAGCACCTCGGGCTTGGGCACCGACCCCAGGCACAGGAACGAAGGCTCGACCCCCCGCCGCGAGCGCAGCTCGGCGGCGACCTCGAGGGCGACCCAGCCGCCGATCGAGTGGCCGTAGAACGCGAAGGGCACGTCGAGCAGCGGCGCGAGCTCTTCGACCAGGCGGCCCCGCAGCGCCGCGACCGGCCCGCGCAGCAGGGCGTCCTCGTCGCCGCCGAGCGCGGGCAGCTCGACCGAGCAGACCTCGACGCCGGGCGGCACGATCGACGACCAGTCGTCGAAGGCCTCGTGCCCCATCGTCATGGGCGGGAAGCAGAAGATGCGCGCCGAGGGCGCGCCCTCGCCGTGCCGGCGCACCCACGCGGGCGCGGCCTTGGCCGCCGCGGGCTTGCCGCCGCCGGCGAGCAGCTCGTCGGCGAGCGCGCGCACCGTCGGGCCGCGCAAGAGGCGCACGAGCGGCACCGTGGCGCCGAGCTCGGCGCGCAGCCACGCCTCGAGCTGCGCGGCCGAGAGCGAGTCGAGGCCGACGCGCTCGAGGCTCGTGTCGGCGTCGACCGGGCCCTCGGCGCCGACCAGCTTGGCCACGGCGCGGGCGATGGCCTCGACCAGGATGGCGCCCTTCTGGGGCCCCTCGGCCGCGGCGACCCGGGCCGAGAGGCGCTCGCCGCCCTCGGCCGCCGCGCGGCCCCCGCCCTCGGCGCGCAGCGCGGCGAAGCGGCGGTCGCGGCCCGCGGTCGGCAGCCGCGCCCAGTCGACGGCGGCGGCGACGCGGTCGGTCGCGCCCTCGACGAGCGCCTGCTCGAGCATCGCGAGCGCGTCGCCGACGCGCATCGCCCCGACCCCGTGCGCCAGGATCTTGCGGCGCTGCTCGGGCGCCGCCCGGGCGACCACGCCGACGTCGTCGATGGCGCCGAAGTGCACGCAGGTCGCCGGCAGCCCGAGGCCGCGGCGGTGCTCGGCGAACGAGGCGAGGAAGGCGTTGGCCGCGGCGTAGTTGCCCTGGCCCGGGCTGCCCACGACCGACGCGATCGACGAGAAGAGCACGAAGGCGTCGAGCTCGTGGCCGGAAGCGGCGCGGTGCAGGTTCCACGCGCCGGCGATCTTGGGCGCCGCCACCGCCCGGAAGCGCGCGGCGTCGAGCGCGGCGAGCGGCGCGTCGTCGAGCACCATCGCGGCGTGGAAGACGCCGCGCAGCGGGGCCTTCTGGCCGATCTCGGCGACCAGGGCGGAGACCCGCCCGGCGTCGTCGACCGGGCAGGCCCGCACCCAGACCTCGGCGCCGGCGCGCCTCATCTCGTCGAGGGCCGGCGCGTCGGCGGGGTCGACGGCGCCGCGGCGCGAGGCGAGCACGAGGTGGCGCGCGCCCCGCTCGACCAGCCAGCGCGCGACGGCCAGGCCGAAGCCGCCGCAGCCGCCCGTGACGAGGTACGCCCCGTCGGGCCGCGCCGCGAAGCGCTGGGGCCGCGCCGCCGCGACGACGCCGCCCGCGGGCACCGTGACGGCGACCTTGCCGATGTGCCGGGCCTGCGCGAGCGTCGAGAGCGCCTCGGCCGCCCGCTCGAGGGGGAATTCGCGCGTCGGCAGCGGCGCGAACTCGCCCGCCTCGATGCGCCGGACGCCCTCGG
This sequence comes from Polyangiaceae bacterium, assembly GCA_035762175.1. Lineage (GTDB taxonomy): Bacteria > Myxococcota_A > Polyangia > Polyangiales > Polyangiaceae > DASTPP01. Next base: position 57,890 of record DASTPP010000064.1, read on the forward strand.
CCAGGCAGCGGCCCAGCGCCTCTTTGCGCTGCGAGGCCCAGCGGTTGACGTCGAGGCAGTAAAAGGCGCGGTTCTCGCCGAACACGTCGAGGCTGATCTGACGGTTCTTGTAGATGTCGACCTTGCCGATCTCGACGAAGCGGCCGAAGGGGGCGAGGCTGCGCAGGCCCTGGCTCAGCATGCGCCCCGAGAGCGAGTTGAGCACCACGTCGACGCCGCGCCCGCCCGTCAGCTCGAGCGCCGCGTCGTGGAAGGCCGGCGAGCGCGAGCCGAGCACGTGCTCGACGCCGAGCCGGTGCAAGAAGGCGCGCTTCTCGTCGCTGCTCGTCGTCGCGATGACCCGCGCCCCGATCGCCCGGGCGATCTGAACCGCCGCGATGCCGACGCCGCCGGTGCCCGCGTGAATGAGCACCGTCTCGCCCGCCGCGAGGCCCGCGAGCTGCTCGAGCGCCAGCGCCGCCGTCAAATACGCCGTCGGGACGGCGGCCGCCGCGGCGAACGAGAGGCGCGCGGGCTTCTTCGCCACGTGGTGCCGGTGCGCGAGGAGCGAGGTGCCGAGCGACGAGGGCGCGAGGCCCATCACCTCGTCGCCCGGCGCGAAGTCGCGCACGTTCGCGCCCACGGCCCGGACGACGCCCGAGAACTCCATGCCGAGCTCGGCGCCCGACATGCCGCCGGCCCAGGCCCGGTCGGGCAGCATGGCCATGGCGACGACGACGTCTTTGAAGTTGAGGCCGACGGCGCGCACCGCCACCTTGAGCTCGTCGGGCCCGGGCTCGGGGCAGAGCGCGGGCGAGAGCGCGACCGACGAGACCACGCCCGGCGACTGCGCGAACGCGCGCACGTCGCGCTTCGACAGGTCGACCTCGATCGTGGCCGGGGCCGCCCCGGCCCGCCCGAGCCGGAGCGCGTAGACCTCGCCCCCGCGGCTCGCGAGCTCGGCGTGCGCCGGCTCGGCCTCGTCGAGCAAGCGCCCGAGGGCGGCCCAGTCGGCCTCGGCGGGCGCGGCCGGCAGGTCGAGCAGCGTCGTCGTGGCGTTGGCGAGCTCGCTCATCGCGACGCGGCCCGCGCCCCAGAGCGGCGACGCGTCCGGGAGGGCGAGCTCGCCCGGCTCGATCGCGAAGACGCCCCGCGTGACCAGCCAGAGCCGCAGCGTCTCGGCGCGGGGCAGGCCGGCCGAGGCCCGCAAGAGCGTCGCGAGCGCCACCGGGCCCTCGACCAGCGCCCGCTCGGAGGCCGACGCGTCCGACGAGGGCTCGCCGGCGTCGAGCGTGCCGAGGTGCACGAGGCCCTCGAAGGGCACGCGCGAGGCCTCCTCGCGCAGCCGCGACAGCGAGTCGGTCACCGGGCCTTGCGCCACCAGCGCCCGCTTGCCGCGCGCTTCGAGCTGCCTCGCGATCGCGTCGGCGCGCCCGCGCGACGAGGGCGGCGCGAGCACGATCCAGAGGCCCGGCGGCCCGGCGGCGGGCCCGGCGGGCGGCAGGGGCTCGAGGCGCTCCCAGCGGCGCTCGTAGGCGTGCTGCTCGCGCAAGACGGCCTCGCGGGCGACGCCGGGCACCTGGCGCAGGCGCAGCCCCTGGAGCGAGACGCAGGGCTCGCCCTCGTCGTCGGCCGCGAACACGTCGACGACGAGATCGCGCCCGGTGCCGGCGCCGCTCGAGCGGGCGTAGACCCAGAGCCGGCCCGTCGAGTGCGGGGCGTGAATCTGGAAGCGGCCGACCCCGGCCGGCAGGAAGAGCCCGCGCGCCCGGCCGCCCGAGGCCGCCTGCGAGAGGGCGCCGAGCGCGGCGGTCTGCAGCATGCCGTCGAGCAGCACGGGGTGCACGAGGTGGCGCCGGCCGTCGAAGGCGAGCGACTCGGAGAGCTCGAGCTCGGCGACGGTCTCGTCGCCCGTCGTCCGGAACGAGAGCAGCGTGCGGAAGGGCGGCCCGAGGTCGAGGCCCGCGGCGCGCGCCTCGTCGTAGAGGGCGTCGGGCTCGAGCGCGCGGCCGCCGAAGGCGCGCAGCGCGGCCCAGTCGAGCGCGGGCGCCGCCATCCGGTCGCCCGAGTGGTTGACGCGGCCGCGCGAGTGCTCGATCGCGCCGTCGTCGCCGGCCGAGGCGAGCACGAAGTGCCCCTCGTCGCCGTAGACCTCGAGGCGCAGCTCGGTCGCGTCGGTCTCGGCCGGCACGACGACGGGCCGGCGGAACTCGACGTCCTCGAGGAAGGCCGCCTCGCCCAGGCCCGCGCGGCGGGCGGCGAACGCCATCGCCTCGAGCTGCGCGGCGCCCGGCACGACGACCGAGCCCTGCACGCGGTGGTCGGCGAGGTAGGCGTCGACGTGGGCGTCGAAGCGGACGACGGCGGCGAAGGTCGTGGGCTCCTTCGAGCCGGGCTCGAGCGCCGCGACGTGCGGGTGGCCGCTGCGGTCTTTGCCGGTGCGGCGCGCGGCCGCGACGGCGCTCTCCTGCCAGTGCGAGGTCTGGGCGAGCGGGTGGCGGGGCAGGTCGAGCCGGCCGGCGCCCTCGGCCGCGACGGGCGCCGGGGCGCAGCGCACGCCCGCGACGAAGAGCCCGGCGAGGCACTCGGCGAGGGCGAGGTCGTCGTCGCGGTCGCGGCGCAGGGTGCTCACGTACGCCGCGCGCGAGCCGCGCGCCCGCAGGGTCTCTTCGCCGCCGCGCCGCAAGATGGGGTGCGGCCCGACCTCGACGAAGGCGCCGAGCTTCGCGCCGGCCATCGCGCCGATCGCCGCCTCGAAGAGCACGGGCTCGCGGATGTTCTTCCACCAGTAGTCGACGCCGAGATCGCGGCCCGAGAGCTCGGCGCCGGTGACGGTCGAGTAGAAGGGCACGCGGCCCTCGGCCGTCGCGACCTCGCCGAGGAGCTCGCGGAACTCGCGCTCGATCGGGTCCATCAGCCGGCAGTGGAAGGGCACGCCCACGTCGAGCAGGCGGAAGAACTTGCCCTCGGCCTCGAGGCGCCGCCCGAGCTCGCGCACCGCCTCGCTCGGGCCCGCGACGGTGACGGCGCCCGGGCCGTTGACGGCGGCGACGTCGATCTCGCCGCCTCGCAAGAGCGCCCGCGCCTCGGCCTCGCCCAGGCCGAGCGCGGCCATCGAGCCCTTGCCCTCGGCGCGCGCCTGGCAGCGGCTGCGCGCGTAGACGATGCGCGTCGCCTCGTCGGCCGTGAGCGCGCCCGCGGTCACGGCGGCCGCGAGCTCGCCGATGCTGTGCCCCACGGTGGCCGCCGGCCGCACGCCGCTCGCCTCGAGCAGGCGGGCCACGCCGAGCTGCACCGCGAAGAGGCAGGGCTGCGCCACCCGGGTCTCGGACATGCGCGACGACGACTCGTCCTTCTGGAGCTCGGCGGCGAGCGAGCCGCCCTCGTCGGCCAGCCAGCCGAGCGCGCGCAGCTTGCCGCCCACCTCGTCGATCGTCGCCCGGAAGGCCTCGTTCGTGCGCAGGAGCGTGCGGGCCATGCCCCACCACTGCGAGCCCTGGCCGCCGAACACGAAGGCGACGGCCGGCTCTTCGCGCACGTCGGCGAGGCGGCCGGTGAAGACGCCCGCGGGCGCCTCGGCCTTCGGGGCGAAGGCGGCGAGGCGCGCGGCGAGCTCGTCGACGCCCTTGCCGACGACGGCGAGGCGGTGCTCGAACGACGAGCGGCGCGTCGCGAGCGCGAGCGCGAGGCCGCGCGCCTCGGCGACGCCTTCGCCGCGCAGCCGCTCGGCCGTCTCGCGGGCCATCGCCTCGAGCGCCTCGGGGGTGCGGGCCGACAGGAAGACCGGCGCGACGACGCCGGCCGCCGCCGGGCGGGGCGAGGGGCGGGCCGGGGCCTTCGGGGCGGGCGGCGGCCCCTCGATCACGACGTGCGCGTTGGCGCCGCCGAAGCCGAACGAGTTGACGCCGCCGAAGAGCGGCCCCCCGCCGGGCAGGGGCAAGATCTCGGTCGCGACGCGCAGGCCGAGCGCGTCAAAGGGGATCTTGGGGTTCGGCGCCCGGAAGTGCAGGTTCGGGTACACCCTGCGGTCGCCGAGCGTCAAGAGCAGCTTGAAGAGCCCGGCCATGCCCGCCGCGCTCTCGAGGTGGCCCAGGTTCGTCTTGACCGAGCCGATGAAGAGCGGCGCGCCCGCGGGCCGCGCCCGCCCGAGCACCCGCCCGATCGCCTCGGCCTCGATCGGGTCGCCCGCCGGCGTGCCCGTGCCGTGCGCCTCGACGTAGGCGAGCCGCGCGGGCTCGACCCCCGCGCTGCCGTAGGCCGCCGCGAGCAGATCTTCTTGCGCCGTGCGGCTCGGCATCGTCATGCCGAGCGTGCGGCCGTCCTGGTTGATGGCCGTGCCGCGAATGACGCCGTACACCCGGTCGCCGGCCGCGAGCGCGGCCGCGAGCGGCTTGATGACCACGACGCCGACGCCCTCGCCGCGCACGTAGCCGTTCGCGTCGGCCGAGAACGCGCGGCACTCGCCGTCGGGCGACAAGAAGCCCCCGGTGCTGAAGCCGATGGTCGGCTCGGGCCGCAGGACGACGTTGACGCCGCCGGCGAGGGCCGCCTCCGCGTCGCCGTCCCAGATCGCGCGGCAGGCGCAGTGAATCGCCGTCAGCGACGACGAGCACGCCGTGTCGACGCTGAAGCTCGGCCCCCGCAGGTCGAACACGTACGAGACCCGGTTCGACACGATGCTGAGGGCCGAGCCCGTGTTCGTCGTCGGCCCGATGCGGTCGCGCTCCGAGCTCGCCGCCTGGATGCCGTCGTAGTCGCGGCCGCTGCAGCCGATGACCACGGCCACGCGGCGGCCCGAGACCGCCTCCCAGGGCAGCCCGGCGTCCTCGAGGGCCCGGAAGCTCGCCTCGAGCACCAGCCGCTGCTGCGGGTCGATGCGCCGCGCCTCGGCCGGCGCGATGCCGAAGAAGGCGGCGTCGAAGGCGTCGACCCGGCGCAGGAAGGCCCCGCGCCGCGCGTGGATGTGCCCCGCCTTGCGGAAGTCGGGGTGGTAGAAGCTCGCCGCGTCCCAGCGGTCGGCCGGCACGTCCGAGACGAGCGAGCGGCGCTCGAGCAGCACCGCGCGCAGGTCGTCGAGCGACTCGACGTCGCCGGGCAGCCGGCACCCGACGCCCACGATCGCGAGGGGCTCGCGCGTGGCGGTCGACGTAGTCTTGGCGAAAGCAATCGGGGGGGAAGATCGGCGCGGCATGGGGCCGAAGTGGTACGAACATGCCCCCGGCACGGCCATAGGCCGTGTGGCCTATCGCGCGACGAAACTTGACGGGGCGGGCCCGCGCGGCTGGGTCCGGCTTGATCCAGGCTAGATGGCCCATCGACAGCGCCTCGAGAGGTCGAATAATGCCGCCCCCATGGCGACTATCGAGCCCACCGCCGGCCGCCGCGCCGAACGACGCGACGAGCGGCGCGACGAAGAGCCCGGCGAGCCGCGCGGCGAGCGGCGGGCCGCGCCGCCCGACCCGCTCGCCGAGGAGCTCGAGCGCCTCGCGCGGCGGGTGCGCGCCGAGCTCGGCGACGACGATCTGCGGCACATTCGCCGCGTCGCCCGCGCCTCGAAGCTCTGCGGGCGCCTCGGGCGGCTGCTCATCGTGACGAGCCTCGAGCCGGCGGGCTTCCTCGCCGGGGTGCTCGCGCTCGCGGCGCACAAGGTGCTCGAGGCCGTCGAGATCGGGCACTCGGTCTTGCACGGCGCGTACGACGAGCTCGACCCGAAGGGCCGCTTTCATTCGGACAAATTCGCGTGGGAGATGCCCATCGACGAGCGGGCCTGGCACCGCACGCACAACCTGCGGCACCACCCGAACACCAACGTCGTCGGCCGCGACGCCGACGTCGCCCTCGGCTTCGTGCGGCTGGCCGCAGAGAGCCCCCACCGCCCGCTCTGCTACGCGCAGCTGCCCGCGCTGCTCTTCGGCGGGCTGCCGAACTTCGCCCTGCTGATGCAGATGCAGTTCAGCGGCGTCTTCGACCTCTTTTTCGACAACGGCCTGCCGAGCCGCTTCAACTACCTGCCCGACCGCAGCCCCCGCACCGCCCTGCGCACCCTCGCGGGCGCGCTCAAGAAGCCCGCCCGCTACTACGGCAAGAACTACCTACTCTACCCTTTGCTCGCGGGCCCGCTCGCCGGCAAGCTCGTCGTCGGCACCTGGCTGGCCGAGCGGCTGCGCGACGTCTGGGTCGGGCTCATCATTCTCTGCGGGCACACCGGGCCCGACGCGGTCGCCTACCCCGAGGGCACGCGCGCCAAGTCGAAGGGGCAGTATTACCGAATGCAGATCGAGGCGACGAACAACTTCGAGGTGCCCGCCGCGCTCTCGCTCTTCGCCGGCGCGCTCGACCGCCAGATCGAGCACCACCTCTTTCCCGATTTGCCGCCCAACCGCGTCCGCGAAATCGCCCCCGAGGTGCGGCGCATCTGCGAGCGGCACGGCGTGCGCTACCACAGCGCCGGCCTCGCCCGCGCGGTCTTGCGCTCGCTCGCCCACGTCGCCGCGCTCAGCCTCCCGGCGCGCCCGGCCGCCGCCCGCTGAGCCCCCCGGGGGCCGCGGCGCGCGGGGTCGTTGGCCCGAACCGAGCGCCCTCCGCGCTCCGCGACCCGCGCCCGCCGCGTTTCCGATTTCGCCCCCCGCGATTACCGCCCCGGGTTTCGGCCCCCGAACGCCCCGAGGTTCGGGGGCGCGTCGCGTAGGACCCAATTCGCGCGTGAAATTCGGCCCAGCTCGGGCTGCAGGCTCGGGCGACGGAACGTCGGCCGCCTGCCTCCGGGGCAGCCCGCCCGCGGCGCCGAGGCGGCGGGGCCGACGAGGGGCGTGCGCGGGCGCGCGCCGCATGCTTGGCTTGTCGCCCCCGCGGCCGCGAGCGCCCGGGCAGCAGCAGGAGGCACGCGATGACCTTGCACGTCGAACCTTCGCACTCCAGGGGCGCGACGCCCGCGGCCACCCCCTCGCAAGAGCTCACGACGCTCTTCGAGGGCCAACGCGCCGCCCAGCGCCGCGAGGGGCCGCCCTCGTACGAAGCGCGCCTCGACGCGCTCGAGCGGCTCGAGCGCAGCATCGTGCGCCACCGCGAAGACATCGCGCGGGCGGTGTCGGCCGACTTCGGCAGCCGCTCGCGCCACGAGACGCTCGCCGCCGAGGTCTTCGTGTCGCTGAGCGAGCTCAGGCACGTCAAAAAGAACCTCCGCACGTGGATGGCGCCCGAGCCCCGCCCCGTCTCGTACCTGTTCTTCCCCGGCCGCAACGAGGTGCGCCGCCAGCCGCTCGGGCTCGTCGGCATCATCTCCCCGTGGAACTACCCGATGCAGCTCGCGCTCGCGCCGCTCGTCGGCGCGCTCGCCGCGGGCAACCGCGTGATGATCAAGCCGAGCGAGTACGTGCCCCGCACGTCCGACCTGCTGCGCACGATGCTGGCCGGCGTCTTCACGACCGACCAGGTGGCCGTGGTCACGGGCGGCCCCGAGGTCGGCGACGCCTTCGCGCGCCTGCCCTTCGACCACCTCGTCTACACGGGCTCGACGCGCGTCGGCAAGCTGGTCATGCGCGCGGCGAGCGAGAACCTGACGCCGCTGACGCTCGAGCTCGGGGGCAAGTCGCCCGCCCTCGTCGCCGACGACGCCCCGCTCGACCGGGCCGCCGAGCGCATCATGACGGGCAAGCTCTACAACGCGGGCCAGACCTGCGTCGCGCCCGACTACGCGCTCGTGCCCGAGGGCAAAGAGGCCGCCTTCGTCGAGGCCGCGCGCCGCGCCGTCGCCAAGCTCTACCCGACCCTCGCCGCGAACCCCGACTACAGCGCGCTCATCAACGATCGGCACGCCGAGCGCGTGCGCGGGTACGTCGAAGACGCGCGCCGCCGGGGCGCCGAGGTCGTCGAGGTGAACCCCGCCGGCGAGGCCCTCGAGCCGGCCTCGCGCAAGCTGCCGCCCACCCTCCTGCGCAACGTGCGCGACGAGATGGCCGTGATGCAAGAAGAGATCTTCGGCCCCGTGCTGCCCGTCCGGGGCTACCGCCGGCTCGAAGACGCCATCGCCTTCGTCAACGATCGGCCCCGCCCCCTCGCCCTCTACTGCTTCAGCGACGACCGCGCCACCGTGCGCCGCGTGCTCGACGAGACCGTCTCGGGCGGCGCCACCGTCAACGAGACCATGCTCCACGTCGCGCAGGCCGACCTGCCCTTCGGCGGCGTCGGCCCGAGCGGCATGGGCCACTACCACGGCCGCGACGGCTTCCTCGCGTTCTCGAAGACCAAGGGCGTCTTTTACCAAGGCCCGGTCGACACCGGCGCGCTCTTGCGGCCGCCCTACGGCAAGACGGTCGAGCGGCTGCTCGCCTTCCTCATCGGCCGCTGAGGGCGCCCGCCCTCGCGCGGCGGCGTCGCACGCTCGTGCGCTCGGGCGGGCGCGGCGCCGGGCCGAGGGCGCCCGCGCGCGATCTCCCAAGGTACGTACGGGCCGCGAGGCGCGCGCTGTCAGAATGAGCGTCTACCGCCTTTCGCGGCGGTGGTGTATGCCTTTCTGGCAGCCATGCCCTCCGGTGGCACAGCTGGCACAAACATTCTTCGCTGTCTTCTTCGGCTTTTTCAAATCTTACACACATGGCATACAACTTGCTCAATGGCGCCCCCATGTCGGTCGCCGAACCCCTTTCTTCCCTTTCCGACACCAGCTCTCTCGCCCCGCTCGCCCCCGTCTGCGCCGGCCGCCGCCCGGCGGGGCTGAGCGAACACCGACCGGTGGTCGGAAGCCCGTCCGTGCGCTATCTCGAACGGCAAGCGTATCTCGAAGCCGCCTCGGTCGAGGCCTTCGAGCGCTTCGCCTGCGAGCTCATCGCCTTCGGCGCGCCCTTTCCGCTCATCGACGCGGCGATGCGCGCCCGCGCCGACGAGGCGGGGCACTACGAGCTCGTGCTCTCGCTCGGGCGCCGCTTCGACCCGACCTTCTGCTGCCCGCCGCCGGTGGCGCCCTCGGCCAAGCGCCGCTCGCTGTACGCCTTCGCCTTCGAGAACGCGGTCGAGGGCTGCGTGCGCGAGACGTGGGGGGCGCTGCTGGCGCGCTACCAGTCCGAACGCGCGTCGGACGGGGCGCTGCGCAAGGCCTTCGCCCGCATCGCCCGCGACGAAATGCGCCACGCCGAGCTCGCCTGGTCGACGCACCAGTGGCTCGCGACCAAGCTCTCGGCGGTCGGCCGCGAAGAGATGCGCGACGCGATGGCGAGCGCCGTGCTCGACGTGCTCGACGAGAGCGAAGACGACGGGCTCGGCCCCGACGACCGCGCGCTGCTCGGGCTGCCGACGCCTGCGGGCGCGCGCGCGATGCTGCTCGACCTGCGCCAGACCCTCTGGCACAAGGCCCTCGCCGCCTGAGGCGCGCTCGGCATCGAGGCCCGGGGCCCGGGGCGGCCCGCCCGCCCGGGGGGCAAAGCCCGGGGCCGGCGAGCTCAGCGCGCGAGCGCGACGACCGAGTAGCCGACGGCGGGCCCGGGCCCCGGGTTCGCGTACGAGTGGCGCTGGTCGCCGCGGAAGGCGACGACGTCGCCCGGCGCGAGCGACCACTGCTCGCCCGCGGCGACGAGCACGAGGCGGCCCGACTCGCAGGTCAGGTACTCGCGGGTGCCGGGCGTGTGGGGCACGCCCGCCATGCGCGCGCCCGGGGGCAGCTCGAGCCGCTCGATCGACATGCCCGCGATCGGGTCGGGCAGGAGCGAGCGCACGACGACCTGGCCGCGCGCGCGAGAGGGCAGGCTGCCGCTCGGGTAGTGGGCGCAGGCGGCGCGCGGCGCCGAGATGAGCTCTTCGACGCTGACCTGCAGCGCGTCGGCGGCGCGGTTGAGCACGGCGAGGGTGGGGTTCGCCTCGCCCGACTCGAGGTGCGTCCAGGTCGCGCGCGGCAGGCCCGCGAGCTTGGCGAGCTGCGACTGGGTCAGGCCGCGGGCCGAGCGGAGCTGGCGCACGTTGCGGGCGAGGCGCGAGGCGAGCTCGTCGTCCTTCATGCGCCCACGATAGCTTTTTGCCAACGCGTTGGCGCGCGCGCCATCGCAATGGCGGCGGAAGCCTACCTTCGGGGCACACCCCACCCGAACAGGAGAGACCCCCATGCATCTTCGTGGGACCGGAACGCTCATCACCGGCGCGAGCCGCGGCCTCGGCGCCGCCCTCGCCCGCCGCCTCGCCCAGAAGGGCGCCCGCCTCGTGCTCGTCGCGCGCGAGACCGCGCCCCTCGACCGCCTCGTCGAAGAGATTCGCGCCGGGGGCGGCGAGGCGTACGCGCTCGCCGCCGACGTCGGCGACAAGGGCGCGATCTACCCGCTCGCGGGGGCGGCCTCGGCGCTGGTCGGCCCCCTGGGCCTGGTCGTGCACAACGCGAGCACGCTCGGGCCCCTGCCCATGCCGCCCCTGCTCGACACCGCGTGCGAAGATCTCGAGCAGGTGCTCGCCGTCAACCTCGTCGGCCCCTTCCGGCTGACCAAGGCGCTCGCCGGGGCCATGGCCCTGCACGGGCGCGGGCTCTTCGTGTTCTTGAGCTCCGACGCCGCGACGAACGCGTACCCGAACTGGGGCGCCTACGGCGTCTCGAAGGCGGCGCTCGACCAGCTCGCGCGGGTCTGGGCCGCCGAGCTCGAGGGCACCGGCGTGCGCACGCTCGTCGTCGACCCGGGCGAGATGGACACGAAGATGCACGCCGACGCCCTGCCCGAGGCCGACCCCGCGACGCTCGCCCGGCCCGACGAGGTCGCCGCCCGGCTCGTCGCGCTCATCGAAGACGAGTCGCTGCCGAGCGGCGCGCGGGTCGAGGCGCAGCGCGCGGCCCCCGCGGGGGCGTCGCCATGAGGCCCGCGCGCTGGCCCCGCGACGGGCACGAGAGGCTGCTCTGCGTCGACCCGGCCGCGGGCTCGTTCTTCGACGAAGGCCTCGGCCGCCTGCCCGCGCTCTTGCGCCCGGGCGATCTCGTCGTCGTCAACGACGCGGCGACGCTGCCCGCCTCGCTCCGGGGGCGCACCCCGGGCGGCGCGCCCCTCGAGCTTCGCCTGCTCGGCCGCGGCGAGGGCGGGCTCTTTCGCGCGGTCGCCTTCGGCGAGGGCGACTGGCGCACGCCGACCGAACGCCGGCCGGCCCCGCCCCTGCTCGCCCCGGGCGTGCGCATCACCTTCTCGACGGCCGAGCCCGCGCCCTGGCCCTCGGCGCCGCTCGTGGCGCGCGTCGAGCGGGTGAGCGAGCTCTCGCCCCGCCTCGTCGAGCTGCGCTTCGAGGCCGAAGGCGCCGCGCTCTGGCGGGCGCTCTACGCGGCGGGCAGCCCCGTCCAGTATTCGTACCTCGAGGGCCCGCTCGCGCTCTGGCACGTGCAGACCGGCTACGCCTCGCGCCCCTGGGCCGCCGAGGGCCCCTCGGCCGGCTTCGCCCTGCGCTGGCGCGTGCTCTCGGCCCTCGCCCGCCGCGGCGTCCGCCTCGCCCCGTTGACCCACGCCGCAGGGCTCTCGTCGAGCGGCGACGAGGCGCTCGACGCGGCGCTGCCCCTGCCCGAGCGCTATGACATCCCCGAGCGTACGGCGCGCCTCGTCGCCGAGACGCGACGCGCGGGCGGCCGCGTGGTGGCCGTCGGCACGACCGTGGTCCGCGCGCTCGAGGGCAGCGCGGCCTCGGCCGACGGGGCGCCGCACGGGGGCGAGGGCGTGACCGATCTGAAGCTCGGGCCGGGCTCGCGCCCGCGCGTCGTCGACGGCCTGCTGACGGGCCTGCACGAGCCGGGCTCGAGCCACTTCTCGCTGCTCGAGGCCTTCGCCCCCGCGCCGCTCGTGCTCGCGGCGCTCGAGCACGCGCGCGAGGCCGGCTACGAGGGGCACGAGTTCGGCGACGTCGGCCTGGTGCTCGGCGGCATCGCGGCGGAGGCGGCGGCCGCGTAGCAGATCGAGCGCCCCGCCCCCCTCGGTTCGGGCGGCGCTCAGCCCGGCGCAGACCCTCGCCGCCGGATTGATGCCACGACGGACGAAACCCGCGCGCCCTGGCCGGGTGTTCCCCCCCTCGGCGGGCCGCGGGGGGGCGGCGGGAACCGTCCGAGGCGGTTCGTCCATTATAGTATTGATTTTTCCATTATAATGGAGAGACGCTGCGCGTCAGGAAGCCCCCCGCGGGCCCCTCGGCCCGACCGAGCGCTCGCGCCGCGGGGCGCCCCCCCTTCCTCAAGGAGGCTCGATCGATGCGTTTTTCCGCCGGGGCCCTCGTGCCCTCCCTCGCCCTCGTCTTCGCGGCGTCGCCGGCGCGCGCCGACGTCATCACGTCGTGGAACGAGACCGCCCTCGAGGCGACGCGCGTCGCGAAGCTCGGCCCGAACCCGGCCGCCCGCGCGCTCGCGATCGTGCACGTCAGCGCCTACGACGCGGTCGTCGCCGTCGCGGGCGGCTACCGGCCTTACCACGCGAGGCCACCGGCGGCGCCCGGGGCCTCGGCCGAGGCGGCGGCGGCCGCGGCGGCGTACCACGCGCTCGTCGCGCTCTTCCCGGCGCCCGAGCAGCGGCCGGCGCTCGACGCGGCCCTCGCGGCGAGCCTCGCCGGCGTCGCCGACGGGCCGGCGAAGGCGGCCGGGCTCGCGACGGGCGAGGCGGCGGCGGCCGACATCGTGGCGCTGCGCGTGGCCGACGGCGCGAACGGGTCGGAGGCCTTCACCCCCGCGCCGGCCCCCGGCACCTGGCAGCCCACGCCGCCGCAGCTGCTCGCCGCCAACCAGGTGCACTGGCGCCACGTCACCCCCTTCGGCCTCGAGTCGGCGGGGCAGTTCCGGCCGCCGGGGCCGCCCGCGCTCGCGGGCGCCGCGTACGCCGCCGACTTCAACGAGGTGAAGTCGCTCGGCGCGAAGGAGAGCGCGACGCGCACGCCCGAGCAGGCCGACATCGCGCGCTTCTGGGCCCAGGCGACGCACCTGCCCTTCAACCAGATCGCGCGCTCGCTCTCGGCCGCCCGCTCGCTCTCGGTGCCCGAGAACGCCCGGCTCTTCGCCCTGCTCAACGTCGCCCTCGCCGACTCGCGCATCGCCGCCTGGGACGCCAAATACCACTACGGCTTCTGGCGCCCGATCACGGCCATCCGCGAGGCGGCGGCCGACGGCAACGACGCGACCGCGCCCGACCCCGCGTGGGAGCCGCTGCTCGAGACGCCGAGCCACCCCGACTACGTCAGCGGCCACAGCATCACGGGCGGCGCCGGCGCCCGCGCCCTCGCCGCGGTCTTCGGCGACCGGGTCCCCTTCGACGTCACGAGCGAGACGCTGCTCGGCGTGACCCGATCGTTCCAGAGCTTGACCGACGCGGCGAACGAGAACGCCGACAGCCGCGTCTACGGCGGCATTCACTTCCGGTCGGCCAACGCGGCGGGCCTGACGGCGGGCGCCGAGCTCGCCGACTTCATCGCCGAGCACGCCTTCTTGCCGGACGGCGCCGGCGGGCAGGGCGGCGCCGGCGGGCAGGGCGGCGCGGCGGGCGCCGGGGGCTCGCCGGCGGGCGGCGGGGGCGGAGCGGGCGGGGCCGCGCAAGGGGGCACGGGCGGCTCGTCGCCGGGCGGCGCGGGCGCGGGGGGCGGCGGGCCCGCGGGCGCGTCGGGCCGCGGCGGCGGGGCGGGCACGATCGGCGTCACGCCCGGCGGCGGCGGCGAGGACGACGGGTGCTCGGTGCGCGAGCCCGGCCGCGGGCTCCTCGCCGACCTCGCCCCGCTCGGCCTGCTCGCCGCGCTCGGGCTGGTGCGGGCCCGCCGCTCGCGGGGCCGTTAGGGCACACGCCCGAGCGCGCGCCCGGCCGCCTCGGCGCGCGCTCGGGCGCTCAGCCGGAGGCCGCCGCGGCGCGCGCCTCGGCGAGGGCGAGGAAGACCTCTTGGTAGATGACCTTCGAGCGCTCGGGCGAGATGCCGAAGGCGCGCGCGAGGGCGCCGAGCGTGGTGAGCTCGTCTTCGTCGATGTGCCCGTCGGCGGCGGCGGTGCCGAGCGCGAGCGTGAGCGCGACCTCGCGATCGTCGCGGCTCTTGAAGGCGCCGACCAGGCCCCGCACGGCCGTCTCGAGGTCGACGTCGCGCAGGCTCTCTTCGCTCACCTCGATGAGCCTCTCGACGTCGTCGACGCCGATGCGGTCGCCGGTGAGCATCGAGAGCACGGCGAAGAGGTGGCGCCGCTCTTCGTCGGACAGCTCGCCGTCGGCGCGCGCGACGAGGTACGAGGCGCCGAAGATGGCCGTCAGGTAGCGCAGGTCGTCGGGCTCGGGCCCCGGGGGGCTCGGGGCCGCCTTGTCGCGCACGGCCGCCGCCTCGATGCCCCGCTCGACCCGCTCGCTGCCGCCTTGCTTCGAGACGACGCCCCGCAACGCCTCGACCGAGCGCGCGCGCTGCGTCGGGTCGACGGGCCGGCGCGTCTTCTTGGAACCCTCTGCCATGCAGAACTGTTCGCACGCCGCCGCCGAAAGACAAGCGCCCGAAACGCCTCGCCGCTCGCCCCGGCGGGGTTCGAGGCGAGCGTTCGTGCCGGCGGGGCGGCCGCCACCGAGCTCGGGCCGGGCCGCGACGGGCGGGGCGCACAGTGTGCGAGGGCATACGGCGTTGGCGCAATCGACCGCCCTCGCCAGACGGCCGAGGCGGCGGGGCGGCCGGGTTTGACGCGCTGCGGCCTGTCCCGAGACTGTGCAGAAACGTGGCCGAAACCCGAGCGAAGTACGGTCAGCCCTCGTGCAATTCGAAACGTACGAAGTCGGCAGCTACTACGACGAGATGTTCGAGCCGGGGGGCCGGCCGCGTGCCTCGGCCGAGCTGCTCGCGCGGCGCCTCTTGCAGCTCTCGGACGACGATCTGGCGCGAAGGCGCCTCGCGGCCGAGCGGGCGCTCTTGCACCGGGGCATCACGTTCAACGTGTACGGCGGCAAGGAGGGGCGCGAGAAGATCTTCCCCTTCGACATCGTGCCGCGCATCGTGACGGCGGCCGAGTGGCGGGCGATCGAGCGGGGGCTCGTGCAGCGGGTGCGGGCGCTCAACCACTTCGTCGACGACGTCTACCACGGCGGGCGCATCGTCGCGGCGGGCGTGGTGCCCGAGGCGGTGGTGCGCTCGGCCAAGGGCTTCCTCGAGCCCTGCCGGGGCTTCCGGCCGCCGCGCGGGGTGTACTGCCACGTCGTCGGCACCGACCTGGTGCGCGACCGCGACGGGCAGTTCTACGTGCTCGAAGACAACCTGCGCTGCCCCTCGGGCGTGTCGTACGTGCTCGAGAACCGGCAGGTGATGAAGCGCACGCTGCCGGCGGTGTTCGAGGCGTCGCGGGTGCGGCCGGTCGACGTGTACCCGGGCCGGCTGCGCCGCGCGCTCGAGGACGTGAGCCCGCGCCCGCGCGACGGCTCGACGATCGTGCTCCTGACGCCGGGGGTGTACAACTCGGCCTACTTCGAGCACTCGTTCTTGGCGCAGCAGATGGGCATCGAGCTGGTCGAGGGGCGCGACCTCGTCGTGCGCGACCACACCGTGTACATGCGCACGACGCGGGGGCTCAAGCGGGTCGACGTCATCTACCGGCGCGTCGACGACACCTTCCTCGACCCGCGGGCGTTCCGGCCCGACTCGCTCCTGGGCGTGCCGGGGCTGATGGACGCCTACCGCCGCGGCCGGGTGGCGCTCGCGAACGCGCCGGGCACGGGGGTGGCCGACGACAAGGTCGTCTACGCCTACGTGCCGAAGATGATCGAGTACTACCTGGGCGAGGCGCCGCTCTTGCCGAACGTGCCGACGTTCTTGTGCGTCGACGAGCGGCAGCGGGCGCACGTGCTCGCCAACCTCGCAGCCATGGTCGTCAAGCCGGCGAACGAGTCGGGCGGCTACGGCATGCTGATCGGCCCGCACGCCTCGCCCGACGAGCGCGCGGCCTTCGCGGCCAAGATCGAGGCCGACCCGCGCAACTACGTCGCCCAGCCGATGCTCTCGCTCTCGCGCGTGCCGACCTTCGTCGACGGCCGGCTCGAGGGCCGGCACGTCGACCTCAGGCCCTACGTGCTCTCCGGCGAAGACGTCTTCGTGCTGCCGGGGGGGCTGACGCGCGTCGCGCTCCAGCGCGGCTCGACGGTGGTCAACTCGTCGCAGGGCGGCGGCAGCAAGGACACCTGGGTGCTCTCGGAAGACCCCGCGGGGGCGCGATGCTGAGCCGCGTCGCCGAGGCCATCTACTGGATGGGGCGCTACGTCGAGCGGGCCGAGAACGTCGCCCGCTTCGTCGACGTCGCCCTGCAGCTCGCCATCGACCTGCCCAGCGAGGAGCAGTGGGAGGCGCTCGTCGCCACCACCGGCGACGGCGCCGACTTCGCCGCGCGCTACGGCGAGGCCACGAAGGGGCGCGTGCTCGCCTTCCTCGCCTTCGACGGGCAGAACCCGAACTCGATCGTGTCGTGCGTCCGGTCGGCGCGCGAGAACGCGCGCTCGGTGCGCGAGATCATCAGCTCGGAGATGTGGGAGCAGCTCAACCGCGCCTACCTGACGGTGACCGACGAGGGCGCCGAGCGGCTCGCGCGCGACGCGCCGCACGAGTTCTTCACCGAGGTCAAGCTCGCCTCGCACCTGTTCGTGGGCACGACCTACCTGACCATGACGCACAACGAGGCGTGGCACTTCGCCCGCCTCGGCCGCGTGCTCGAGCGGGCCGACAAGACCTCGCGCATCCTCGACGTGAAGTACTTCCTGCTCCTGCCCGAGCCCTCGTACGTCGGCTCGGCGGTCGACGAGGTGCAGTGGGCGGCGGTGCTGCGCTCGGCGAGCGCGTTCGAGATGTACCGCAAGGCGCGCGGCCGCATCGACCCGCACGGCGTCGTCGACTTCCTGCTGCGCGACGAGCTCTTCCCGCGCTCGGTGCGCCGCTGCCTGGGCAACGCGATGGGCTCGCTGCGCACCATCCAGGGCCGCACGGCGACGCTCACGCCCGCCGAGCGCGAGCTCGGCCGCGCCCACGCGCTCGTGCAGTACGCCGACACCGCCGAGGTGCTCGCCGGCGGGCTGCACGAGTACACCGACCGGCTGCAGACCGCGATGAACCGCGCGGGCCAGGCGATCCACGAGACGTTCTTCGCGGCGCACCCCGAAGACGAGTCGGCGCCGCCGCCCTCGGCGCCGCCCTCGGGCCTGCCGCCGGCGCCGCCCTCGGCGCCGCCCTCGGGCTACGTTCCCGAAGAGTGAGCGGCGCGCGGGCGGCGCCGGGCTCAGGCCGGCTGCAGGAAGCGCACGAGCACCTTCTTCTCGCCCCAGCCGGGGAAGTTCGCCACCACCGCCGGGTCGGAGCCGCCGTGCACGCTCTGCACCCGGCCCTCGCCGAAGCGCGGGTGGCGCACGCGCGAGCCGACCCGCAGCGCGATGGCGTCGCCCGAGGGGGCCTGGGCCGCCTCGTCGCGCTCGACGTAGCGCTCGCCGGGCGCGGCGCCGCCCGCCGCCCGGTCGCTCGCCGGCGCGCCGCGCGAAGGCGAGGCGGGGCCCCGGGCGTAGACGCCGCCCGCGCCGGGGCTCGCGGAGCGGCTCGGGCTGCCGCCGCGGCCGCCGCGGGGCGCGCCCGACGAGGGGGGCGGGCTCGAGCGGAAGCCCGAGTTCGGGCCCCAGGCGGGCTGCGCGGCGCGCACGAAGGGGTTGCCGAGCGGCTTGACCTCTTCGACCGCGTCGGGCGGCAAGTCGCCGAGGAAGCGGCTGGGCCCCGAGCAGCGCGTGTTGCCGAAGAGGGTGCGCATCGAGGTGTGCACGAGGTGCAGGCGCTTTCGGGCGCGGGTGACGGCGACGTAGGCGAGGCGCCGCTCTTCTTCTTCGTCGATGGCCTCGTCGTCGCCGCCCCGCGCGTAGGGGAAGATTTGCTCCTCCATGCCGACCAAGAAGACGAGGTCGTACTCGAGGCCCTTGGCGCTGTGCACGGTCATCAGCGAGACGCGCGGCAGCGACTTCTCTTCGTCGGGCGACGACGCGAGCGAGACGCGCTCGAGGTAGCCCGAGAGCGTGGGCGGCTCGCCGGCGGCGGCCGCGGCCTCTTCGTACTCGGCCATCGAGGCGAGCAGCTCTTGCAGGTTCTCGCGCCGCGCGTCGGCCTCGGCGCTGTTCTCGGCCTCGAGCATGGCCAGGTACCCGGTCTCGGCGAGCACCCGGCGGCCGAGGTCGCTCGGGCTGACGCGCCCGGCCGCCTCGCGGAAGCCGTCGAGCGTCGCGCGGAAGGCGGCGAACTTCTTCTTCGCCGCCGCCCCGAGCGACGAGTCGTCGAGGCTGTCGAGCGCGTCGTAGAGCGAGGTGCCGCGCTGGCCCGCGTGCTCGAGCAGGCGCTCGACGCTGTTCTGGCCGATGCCCCGCGCCGGCACGTTGACGACGCGCACGAAGTCGACGTCGCTGCGGGGGTTGGCCGCGAGCCGCAGGTAGGCGACCAGGTCTTTGACCTCGGCGCGGTCGAAGAAGCGCATGCCGCCGACCACGCGGTACGGCACCCCCTCGAGCCGGAAGACCTCTTCGATGACGCGGCTCATCGCGTGAATGCGGTAGAAGACCGCGACGCGCGTCGCGTCGACGCCCTCGGCGAGGGCCTCTTTCACGCGGGCGACGACGTAGAGGGCCTCTTCGCGCTCGTCGCGCACGCCGACGACGCGCACCCGCGCCCCCTCGGGGTTGTTCGTGTAGAGCTCTTTCGGCTCGCGCTCGCGGCTCGGGCGAATGACGCCGAGCGCCGAGCGCACGATGTGCCCGCTCGAGCGGTAGTTCTCTTCGAGCTTGACGATCGTGGCGTCGGGGTAATCGTGCTTGAAGTTGCGAATGAGGCGCACGTCGCCGCCGCGCCACCGGTAGATGCTCTGGTCGTCGTCGCCGACGACGCAGAGGTTGCGCCGCTCGGCCAGGGCGCGCACGAGCCGGTACTGCATGCGGTTCGTGTCTTGAAACTCGTCGACCAAGACGTGCCAGAACCGCTCGCGCAGCTCGCGCCCGGCGAGCGAGTCGCCGTCCTCGGCGACGCGCGCGGTGATGCCGATGAGGTCTTCGAAGTCGACCGCGCCCGAGGCCCGCAGGTAGCGCTCGTAGCCCTCGAACACCGCGCGCACGACGTCGTCGACGTACGACTCGGACACGAGCTCGGCCGGGCCCCGCCCCTCTTGCTTCTCCTTCATGATGCGCGAGAGCACGAGCCTCGGCGCGTAGCGCCGCTCGTCGTAGCCGAGCTCTTTGAGCACCCGGGCGACCACCGAGCGCTGGTCGGCGTCGTCGTAGATGACGAAGTCGCGCGGCAGGCCCGCCGCCTCGTGGCAGCGGCGCAAGAGCCGCGCGCAGGTCGAGTGGAAGGTGCCGACCCACACCTCGCCCGCGACGCCCGGGCCGAGCAGCCGCTCGAGCCGCTCGCGCATCTCGCCGGCGGCCTTGTTCGTGAAGGTGACGGCGAGAATGCGCCGCGGCGGCACGCGCAGGCCCTCGATGAGGTGCGCCACGCGGAAGGTGATGACGCGCGTCTTGCCCGAGCCCGCGCCCGCGAACACGAGCAGCGGCCCCTCGCCGTGCGCCACGGCGGCCGCCTGGGGGGCGTTGAGCGGGGGGCCTTGCACGTCGAAGCCGGGGCGCTGCATCGCCCCTGCCTAGCACCCTCAGCGCGCCGCCGCGAGCGCGGCGCGGGCCGCGTGGTACCCGCACATGCCGTGCACGCCCGGGCCCGGGTGCGTATACGACGAGGCGAGGTAGAGCCCGCGCACCGGCGTCTTCGGCCCAAAGTAGGGGAAGGCCGGCCGCAAGACGAGCTGGTTCGAGTACGCCGCCGTGCCCCCGCCGAGATCGCCGCCCGCGAGGTTCTCGTTCTCGCGCTCGAGGTCGTCGGGCGACTGCATCGATCGGCCCAGAATGAGCGCGCGGAAGCCCGGCGCGAGCCCCTCGATGCGCGCCTCGAGCCGGTCGGCGAAGCCCTCGCGCTCGGCCGCCCAGCCGCGCGGCACGCGGGGCGGCACGCGCGAGTAGGCGTAGAGCGTGTGCCGCCCCGCCGGCGCCCGCGAAGGGTCGGCGAGCGTCGGCTGGCCGATGACCATGTACGGGTTCTGCGGCAGCCGCCCGGCGCGCACCTCGGCCGTGAAGCGCGCGAGGTCGGTCAGGCCGTCGCCCGCGTGCACCACGGCCGCTTGACGCGCGTTCCGGGCGCGCCAGGGCACGGGCCCCGCGAGCGCCCAGTCGACCTTGAAGGTGCCGAAGCCCCCCTTGAACCGGCCCATCTGCCGCACGAGCAGCCCCGGCAGCGAGGCGCCCTCGAGCAGGCGGGTGTAGAGCGCGGGCGCGCCCACGTCGGCGAGCACCGCGCGCCCGGCCTCGATCTCGTCGCCGCCCTCGAGCCGCACGGCGGCGGCGCGCCCCCCGCGCACGATGACCCGCTCGACGCGCCGCCCCGTCGTCACGCGCCCGCCGGCCGCTTCGAAGCGGCGCCGCAGGGCCCCCGTCACCGCCCCCGCGCCGCCCTCGGCCACGGGGAAGCCCGCGCTCGAGGCCATGACGGCGAGCATGAAGCCCACCATCGCGCCGCAGGGGTCGTCGGGCCCGACGTCGGTGTGCAGCGCGAGGCCCGGCACGACCCGCCGCGCCGCCTCGGTCGAGAAGCGCGCCTCGGCGAACGCGCGCCCGCTCGAGAGCGCCACCTGGGCGAGCGTCATCGCGTTGTCGAAGCCGAGCGCGGCGACGTCGCGCGGGCTCGGCGGCAGGGGCCCCACCATCACGCGCAGCACGGCGTCGCGGTGCTCGCGGAACCACAGCGCGATCGAGCGCCACGCCTCGCCGTCGGCCCCGAAGGCCTCGACGCTGCGGGCGAGATCGCGGCTGATGGCGGCCGACGAGCCGTCCGGGCCCGGGTGCGCGCTGTCGTAGGGCGCGTGCCGGAAGGCGAGCCCCGCGCCCTCGAGATCGAGCTCGCGGAAGGCCGGGCTGACCGGCCCGAAGGGGAAGAAGGCGGCCCCCTCGTCGTGCACGAAGCCGGGCAAGGTCAGCTCGGACGAGCGGCAGGCGCCGCCGGCGCGCGCGTGCGCCTCGAAGAGCTCGACCGACCAGCCCGCGCGCGCGAGGAGCGCCGCGGCGCTCAGGCCGTTGGGGCCCGAGCCGATGACGACCGCGTCCGGCATGGGCCCCCGAAAGCCGCCCCCCCGCTCAGGCCTTGCCGCGCGGCAGCGGCGACCGCGCCCCGCCCACCGCGCCCGCCCCGCCCGGCCGCGCGACGCCGCCCGCCGGCGCGCCCCCGCCCTGCGCGGCGCCCTGGGCCGCCTGGGCGAGCTGCTGCTGCTGCTGCTGCAGGTACTGCGCGACCGCGCGGCTGCGCTCGATGGCGAACTGCTTGACCTCGCGCACGGGCGAGCCGGCGAGCGCGTTCAAGAAGCGCGTCACCTTGTCGATCTGCCGGCTCTGGAAGAGCGCCTCGAAGTAGTTGTTCGCGAGGCGCACGTCGCGCAGCATCTTCGCCTCGTGCGGCTGCAAGATCTCGATGACCTTGTCGAGCTTGCCCTCGAAGCCGTAGAGGGCCGAGAGCCCGATGAGCGCGACGGGGTCTTCGGGCGCCCGCTCGACCGCGCGCTGGGCCCACGTCATGGCCTTGTCGCGCGTCTCTTCGCTGGTCGCGTACACGGTCTGCACCGCGATGTAGGGCGCGGCCGTCTTGTCGAAGGGCTCTTTCTGCGCGAGCCCTTCGATCTCGGCGACGGCCTTGTCTTCGCCGTCGGCCTCGCGGGCGCGCACGAAGAGCTGCACCCACGAGTCGATGACGTTCGGCGCGATCTCGACCGCGCGCATCAGCATCGCCCGCTCGGCCGCCCGGTCGCCCTTCTCTTGCGCCACCTTCGCGAGGTGCAGCGACGGGAAGGGGTTGGTCTTCATGATGTTCTGCGCGCCCTTGAGCGTGCTCTCGGCCTTGTCGTACTTCTTGAGCTGCAGCTGCGCGACGCCGAGCGCCAGCCAGTCGTCGCCGACCAGCCCCCCCTTGGCCACGACCTTGCTCAAGACCGCCTCGGCCTTCTCGAAGCGCTGGTACTTGAGCAGCTCTTGGGCGTAGATGCGCGCCCGGTTCAGGTCGTCGGGGGCCTCGTTCCAGTGCTTCTCGAGGCCCGAGAGCAGGTCTTCGAGGCCGATCGCGACGGGCCGGCCCTGGTCGTCTTGCACCTGCACCGGCGGGCCGTTGAAGCCGAGCAGCTTCCACATCTGGTCTTGCTGCAGGGCCACCGGGCCCTGCTCGAGCAGCCCGAGCAGCTCGTCGGTCGGCTTCGAGAGCGGCAAGACGACCAGCGCGTTCGAGGGCACCCCGCTCGGGAAGGCCGAAACGGGCGCGATGACCGCCGCCCCGCCGGTCAGGTTCAACGAGGCCGCGGCGCCGCCGCCGTTGCCCTGGTTCGTGTCGTTCTCGTTGCTCATCGTTACCGTGCCTCCAAGCGCGGGCCGGGGGCGGGCCGCCGCGAAAGGCGGCGTTCGCCGGAGAA
This sequence comes from Polyangiaceae bacterium, assembly GCA_035762175.1. Classification (GTDB taxonomy): domain Bacteria; phylum Myxococcota_A; class Polyangia; order Polyangiales; family Polyangiaceae; genus DASTPP01. The sequence goes on from DASTPP010000064.1 coordinate 80,298, forward strand.
AATGGGCGCCCCCGGGCCGAGGGGCGGCGAGCCTAGCAGACTCGGCGCCCGCCTTCGACGGCGTCGGCGAGGTGGCCCGGACGCGGCCCGCCCCGTCGCCCCCGCCCCCCCGGTGCGCTACTCCCTAGGGCCGCGCATGGCCGCCCCCCCCGAACCCCTCACGCTCCGCGTCCTCGACCGCATCGCCGACCTGCCCCAACCCGCCTGGGACGCCCTCGTCGGCCCCGACGACAGCCCCTTCGTCCGCTACGCCTGGCTCGCGACCCTCGAAGAGGCCGGCTGCATCGAGCCCCGGCTCGGCTGGCGGGCCAGCCACCTGACGCTCTGGCGGGGCGAGCGGCTCGTGGCCGCGGCCCCCGCCTACCTGAAGGGCAACAGCGAGGGCGAGTTCGTCTTCGACCACGGCTGGGCGCGCGCCGCCGCGCAGGCGCGAATCAAGTACTACCCGAAGCTCATCGTCGCCGTGCCCTTCACCCCGGCCACCGGCGCGCGCCTGCTCGTGCCCCCCGGCCCCGACCGCGAGGCGCTCCAAGTCGCCCTCGCCGCGGGCGCGCGGAAGGTCGCCGAAGAGCTCGGCCTCTCGGGCGTGCACGTGCTCTTCGCCCAGCCGGGCGAAGTCGCCGCCCTCGAGGCCGCGGGCCTGGCCCTGCGCTACGGGGTGCAATTTCACTGGAAGAACCGCGGCTACGGCTCCTACGACGACTTCCTCGCGACGTTCAACGCGAAGCGCCGCCACCAGCTCAAGCGCGAACGGCGCGAGTCGCTCGCCTCCGGCCTGCGCTACGAGACCCTGCGCGGCCGAGACCTCTCGCCCGAGGCGAAGGGGGCGATGCTGCGCTTTTACCAGGGCACCGCCGACCGCTACTACCCCTGGACGCGGCGCTACCTGACCGACCGCTTCTTCGAGCTCGCCTACGAGCGCATGCCCGAGAGCGTCGAGGTCGTCTTGGCGAGCGACGGCGGCCGGCCCATCGCGGGCGCCTTCAACGTCGCGGGCTCGGGGCGCCTCTACGGCCGCTACTGGGGGGCCGACGAGGCGCGGCCCTTTCTCCACTTTCACGTCTGCTATTACCATTCGATCGAAGACTGCATCGCCCGCGGCCTCGCGGTCTTCGAGCCGGGCGCCGGCGGCGAGCACAAGCTGCCGCGCGGCTTCGAGCCGACGCTCACCTACTCGGCCCACGCCCTGACCGACCCCCGCCTCGACGACGCCGTGCGGCGCCACCTCGAGGCCGAGCGCGAGGCGGTCCAGCGGTCGATCGAGCAGGGCGACGGCGACTGAGCCGCGCGGGCCGCCCCCGACTGAAGTCCTGGGCATTGGTCACTTCTGCGGGGCAAGCACGAGCTCAGGTACCTTCGTGCGAGCCCTGGCGGCGGCCTGGCGCTAGCCCCGCCGCATGGACGCACTCGCGGACTGGACCGACCCGCTTCGCTGGGCCGAGCTGGA
>DASTPP010000065.1:0-22739 GCA_035762175.1 Polyangiaceae bacterium
TAAAGGCTGACGTTGTTCTGCAGCCGGCACCGCGCCCCGATCGTCACGCCCGAGGCGACGAAGCAGCCCTGGCCGATCGAGGTGTGGTCGCCGACGGAGGCGCCGGCCATCACGTGGCAGAAGCGCCAGACGACGACGCCGCGCCCGAGCCTCGCGCCGGGCTCGACGTCGGCCGAGGGGTGGACGCGGGGCCCCTCTTCGCCCGCGCCGCGAGGGCTCTTGCCACGCTCGCCGCGGGGGCCCTCTTCGCCGGCGCCATGGGGCCTCTCGTCGCGCTCGCCGCGCGGCCCTTCTTCGCCGGCGCCATGGGGCCTCTCGTCGCGCTCGCCGCGCGGCCCTTCTTCGCCCGTGCCGCGTGGCCTCGGGTCGGCGGCGCGCCCCGGCGCCGGCCTCGGCCCCGGCGCCCCGGGGTGGGCGGACGGGGGCGGGCGGGCCGGGGGGCGGTCACTCATGGCGGCGGAGCATGGCCGATGCGGAGGCCAGGCAGAAGCCCTGCCCGCGGGGGAGCGCCCGGGGGCGGCCCAGGGGGCGCGGCCGGGGCGGGCGGCGCGGCGGCCGGGGGCGGGGGCGGCTTGACCGGGAGGGCTCTCCTGCCTACGCTCCGCGTCCTTTCGGGGGCCGGGCGAGGCCGCGCGACGGCCGCGTCGGCGCCCCGCCCCCGCCCCCGCCCCCGCCCCGAGGAGAGAGAGCCCCATGGCCACGAAGATCGCGATCAACGGCTTCGGCCGCATCGGCCGGTGCGTCCTTCGCGCGCTCGTCGAGCGCAACGTCCAAGACCTCGAGGTCGTCGCCATCAACGATTTGACCGACGCGAAGACGCTGGCGCACCTCTTGAAGTACGACAGCATTCACGGCGTCTTCGACCGGGCCGAGGTGAAGGCGACCGACAAGGGGCTCTCGGTCGCCGGGCGCGAGATCGTGGTGACGGCGGTCAAGGACCCGAAAGAGCTGCCCTGGAAGGCGCACGGCGTCGACGTCGCGTTCGAGTGCACCGGGCTCTTCACCGACAAAGAGAAGGCCTCGGCGCACCTCGCCGCGGGCGCGAAGAAGGTCGTCATCAGCGCGCCGGCGAAGAACCACGACAAGACCCTGGTGCTCGGCGTCAACCACGACGAGTACGACCACGACCGGCACCACGTGCTGTCGAACGGCTCGTGCACGACCAACTGCCTGGCGCCGGTGGCGAAGGTGCTGCTCGACTCGTTCGGGGTCGAGCAGGGCCTGATGACGACGGTGCACAGCTACACGAACGACCAGAACCTGCTCGACATACCCCACCGCAAGGGCGACCTGCGGCGCGCGCGCGCGGCGGCCGTCAACATGGTGCCCTCGAGCACCGGGGCGGCGAAGGCGCTGAGCGAGGTCATCCCCGCGCTCAAGGGCAAGTTCGACGGGCAGGCGATCCGCGTGCCGACGGTCGACGTCTCGCTCGTCGACCTGACGGTGCGCACGACGCGCCCGCTCACCAAAGACGCGCTGCACCAGGCGATGCGGGCGGCGGCCGAGGGCCCGATGAAGGGCTACCTCTACTACACCGAAGAGCAGCTCGTCTCGAGCGACTTCATCGGCCACCCGGGCTCGTCGATCTTCGACGCGACGATGACGCAGGTGCTGGGCGACAACTTCGCGAAGGTCTTCTCGTGGTACGACAACGAGTGGGGCTTCTCGAACCGCATGATCGACCTGGCGCTCATCATCCACCAGAAGGGCGGCCGCGCCTGAGCGCGGGCCCCGCGAGCGCACCCCCGAGCTGAGAGGCACCGCCCGTGACCAACCTCGCCGGCATCCGCACGATCCGCGACCTCGACCTCGCCAACAAGCGGGTCTTCATCCGCGTCGACTTCAACGTGCCGCTCGAGAAGGGCACGGCGAAGATCACCGACGATACGCGCATTCGCGAGGCCCTGCCGACGATCAAGCACGCGGTCGAGGCGGGCGCGCGGGTCATTCTCGCGTCGCACCTCGGCCGGCCGAAGCCGGGCAAGCGCGAGGGGCTCTCGCTCGAGCCCTGCGGCCAGCGGCTGCACGAGCTGTCGGGCTACGACGTGCTCGTGCCCGACGACTGCGTGGGCGACGCGCCGAAGTACGTCATCCACAACCTGCGCGCCGGGCAGGTGTGCCTGCTCGAGAACCTGCGCTTCCACGACGAAGAAGAGAAGGACGACGAGGGCTTCGCCCGGCAGCTCGCCGAGCTCTGCGACGTCTACGTCAACGACGCCTTCGGCGCGGCGCACCGGGCGCACGCGTCGGTGCACGCGCTGCCGCGGCTGATGCGCGACCGGGGCTGCGGCTTTTTGCTCGAGAAAGAGATCCGGTCGCTCGGCAAGCTGGTGACGGGGCCCGAGCGGCCCTACTACGCGGTGCTCGGCGGCGCGAAGGTGAGCGACAAGCTCGCGGTGCTCGAGGCGCTGCTCGAGCGGGTCGACGGGCTGCTCATCGGCGGCGCGATGGCCAACACCTTCCTGGCGGCGCAGGGCAAGTCGATGCAGGCCTCGCTGGTCGAGCAAGACAAGCTGGCGCTCGCGCGCACGATTCTCGACAAGGCGCGCGACCGCACGATCGACCTCGGCCTGCCGGTCGACGTGGTGGTCGCGGCGGGGCTCGACGCCAAGAGCGGCGAGGTCGCGCCGGCCGACGCGGTGCCGCCGGGGACGATGGCGCTCGACATCGGGCCGAAGACGGTCGAGGCCTACGGCAAGCGCTTCGAGAAGGCGGGCACGGTCTTCTGGAACGGGCCGATGGGCCTCTTCGAGTCGAAGGCCTTCTCGCAGGGCACCTTCGGCGTCGCGCGCGCGCTCGCCGCCTCGCCCGCCTTCACGGTGGTCGGCGGCGGCGACAGCGCGGCGGCGGTGCAGGCGGCCGGGCCCGAGGTGGCGCAGAAGTTCGGCCACATCTCGACCGGCGGCGGCGCCTCGCTCGAGCTGGTCGAGGGCCGCAAGCTGCCGGGCGTCGAGGCCCTGCGCTCATGAACCCCGCCCGCCGCCCGCTCGTCGCCGGCAACTGGAAGCTCTTCCACGGCGGCGCGAGCGCCTGCCCGCTCGCCGCCGCCGTCGCCAAGGGCCTGGGCCCCGCGCGCGAGGTCGAGGTCGTGGTCGCGCCGCCCTACACGGCGCTCGCCGCGGTCGCGAGCGAGCTCGACGGCACGGCCGTCGCCGTCGCCGCGCAAGACGTCTTCGAGCACGATCAGGGCGCGCACACCGGGCGGGTCAGCGGCCCGATGCTCGCCGAGGCGGGCGCCACCTGGGTCATCGTCGGCCACAGCGAGCTGCGCGCCGGCCACGCCCTGACCGAGGCGCAGATCGCGGCCAAGCTCGAGGCGACGCACCGGGCGGGGCTCAAGGCCATCGCCTGCGTCGGCGAGACGCTCGCCGAGCGGCAGGCGGGCTCGACGCTCGACGTCGTCGGCGCGCAGATCGACACGCTCGTGCCCCTGCTCGCCGCCGACGCGGGCCGCTCGGCCATCGCCTACGAGCCCGTCTGGGCCATCGGCACCGGGCACCACGCCACGCCCGCGCAGGCCGAAGAGGTGCACGCCTTCATTCGCCAGCGCCTCGCCCGGCGCGACCCGGCCCTCGCCGAGGCGACGCGCATTCTCTACGGGGGCAGCGTCAAGGCCGACAACGCCGCCGAGCTCTTTCGCTGCCCCAACGTCGACGGGGCCTTGGTCGGCGGGGCGAGCCTCGACGCCGACGGTTTCCTGCGTATCGTAGGGGCGGCCCGGGCCCTCGCGGCCGGCCGCTCCCCCTGAGGCGCAAGCCCTGCCATGCTGAACATCCTCCTCTCGATCCTGCACGTCGTCGCCTGCCTGTTTCTCATCCTCGTCGTGCTGCTGCAGCAGGGGCGCGGCGGCGGCCTCGGCTCGGCCTTCGGCGGCGCCACCACGCAGCAGGTGTTCGGCGGCCGCGGCGCCGGCAACCTCCTGACGCGTTTGACCTCGCTCTTCGCCGCGGTCTTCATGTTGACGAGCGTCGGGCTCGCCTACCTGGCCTCGGCCGGCGACATCAAGCTGCGCGCGGCGAAGGCCCGCTCGTCGGTCAACACGACGCAGACGACCAACCTGCCCCTGCCCTCCGCGCCGCCGGCCGCCCCCACGGCCCCCGCGCCCGACGCCCCGACCGGGGCGCCCGACGCCCCCGTCTCGCCGACCCCCTGAGCCGGCGCTTGCCGCGGCCCCCGCGATGCCCCTCGACCCGCCCCTCGAGCCGAACGAGCTGAGCGCGCTGCTCGGCCGGGGCACGCGCTTCGAGGGCAAGCTGCACTTCGAGGGCCGCGTGCGCATCGACGGGGCCTTCCGGGGCGAGATCCGCAGCGACGACACGCTCGTCGTCGGCGAGGGCGCCGAGGTCGAGGGCGAGGTTGACGTGGCCACCGTGATCGTCAAGGGGGGCGTGATGCGCGCCAACGTGCGGGCGCGGCGCTCGATCGAGCTGCACGTGCCCGCGCGCGTCTCGGGCTCGCTGCACGCGCCCGAGATCATGCTCGGCAAGGGCGTGCAGTTCGAGGGCTCGTGCCGCATGGCCCCGATGGACGAGCCGTCCGAAGGGGGGCTGACCGCCGAGAGCGCCGGCGACGAGCCCGGGGCCCCCGAGAAGGCGCCGGCCGAAGCCGCCCCGGGCTGACGAGGGTGCGCCGGGTCGCGTTGCTCGCCGCGCTCGCGTCGTGCGGACGCAGTGCGCCCCCGCTCGAGGCGGCCGCGGGGGGGCCGGCCCGCGCGCCGGCGGTCGAGGGGTCGGCTCCCGCCGCGGCCGCTCCCCCTGCCCTGCCCCCGGCGCGAGAGCGCGACGGCTGCTGGGGCGCCGAGCTGCCGGCCGCGCCGGCCGCGCGGCTCGAGGCCCTCGGCTCGCGCTGCGCGCCGGGGCTGCGCCGGCTCTTCGACGAGGCGTCCCTCGTGAACGTAGCGGCGCCGGGCGAGGCGAGCGTGCCGCTGCCACCCCTGCCGCCGGGCGCCTGCTTGCGGGCCGCGGCGGTGTCGCCCGAGGGCCCCGTCTCGCTCGCGCTCGTCGAAGGGGCGGCCGACGAGGTGGCGCTCGACGCGCACGCCGCCTTCTCGCTCGTCCCGATCGAGGGGCCGCTCTGCCTCGGGCCCGAGGGTCGGGCGACGCTCAAGCTCCGGCGCGCCGGCCCCGAGCGCCCGGCCCAGCCGCCGGGACGGGTCTGGGTGCAGGCGTGGGCGAGCCCGTCGGCGCGCTGAAGCGCGGGGGGGCGAGCGCGGGCTCAGGCGGGTGGGCGGAACATTCAACGTCCGCCTTGAAGCCGGCCGGGCGCTCGCGGGGGCTCGGCAAGGAGGGGCCGAGTGCGCTACGACGTAAGCCGCCTTGTCGCCGCCTCGCTCCTCGCTGCTGCCGCCGCCGGGCTTCGGGGCCGGGGGCGTCCTCGTGGCCTCGGCCCGCCAGCGCGACGAGCTCGTGCTGCTCGGGGCGCCCCGCCCTCGAACCTTGCGGGCCTTCCTGCGACGGGCCTTCGAACGGGCTTCGGGCGGGCTGGGGCTAGCTGACGAGGCGCTCTGTCGCCTCGCGACCGAGCGGGCCCTGGTCGAGGTCGCGCACGAGCGCGGCCGCGACGTGCCGCTCGCGCACCTCGCGCCGGCCTTTCATCGCACCTTCGGGCAGCTCTGCCGGGCGGGCGTCGGGGCGGCCGCGCTGCGGGCCACGGGCACGAGGCGGGGGCGGCTCGTGGCCGACGTGCTCGAGCGCTTCGAGGCGCTGCTCGAGCGGGCGGGCTGCGTCGACGAGCGGCAGATCGGCCATTTTTTGGCGCGAAACGCGGGCGCCTGGGCGGGCGCCGGGGGCGGGCCCTTGGCGGTCGCGGGCAGGCTGAGCTTCGACCGCTCCGAGCTGGCGTGGCTGGCGGCGCTCGAGCGGGCGGGCGGCGCGGGAGAGTCGGCGATCGTGTTGCCTTCGGGGGCCGTCCTGGGGGGCGAAGACCCCTTCGAGCCGCTCGAGGCGCGGCTCTTGACGAGGGCGGGCGATCCGAACGAGGCGCCGCTCGTGGTGCACGCCGAGCTCGGGGCGGGGCCGGCGCCCGAGATCGTCGAGGCGGGGGACGTGGCGAGCGAGGCGCGGGCGGTGGCGTGGTACGCGCTGCGGGCGCTCGACGCGGGGGCGAGCCCCGAGCGCGTCGTCGTCGCGTCGGCCTCGGGCGAGGGGGCGCTCGCCGACGCCTTGCGCCAGGCCTTCGACGAGGCGGGGCTGGCGTTCGTCGATCCGCTGCCGCCCTCGCCGCAGGTCGGCGGTGGGGCGGTGGGGCTGCTCGGCCTCCTGCGCCTGGCGGGCGGCCCGGTGACGCGCTCGGCGCTCGCCGACGCGCTGACCAACCCGGCGATCGACGGGCGGCGTTGGGCGGGCAGCGACGACGCGGCGGCGGCGCGCCGGCGCCTGCTCGAGGCGGCGCAGTCGCTGCGCGGCGTGCCGGTCTCGGCCGACGCGACGGGCGAGGGGTTCGTGCGCTGGCTGCGCGAGCGCTCGTTCCGGCCGGGCGGCGGCGGCGAGTACGCCGTCATCGAGCGGGTGGTGGCCGACCTGCGCGCGCTGCGGGCGGCGCCGACGCGCCGGGCGATGCTCGAGCGGCTGGGCGCGCTCGTGCGCCCGCTCGGCCTCGATCTGCCCCCGGCCGAGGCGCTCGGCCACGCGCTGGCGGGCGGGGGCGGGCCCTCGGCGGCGCTGCGGGCGCTCTCCGAGGGGCAGCGCGCGCTCGGGGCGCTGCTCGAGGCGATCGGGCGGGTGCGCCGGGCGTCGTCGCTGCTCGGCAGTGACGACGAGCCGGTCGAGGCGGGCGCGCTCGCGTCCGAGATCGAGGGGGCGCTCGGGTCGCTGCCCCCGGGCGACGAGGGCGCGAGGGCGGGCGCGGTGTCGTGGTGCGCGCCGGGCGAGGCGCTCGGCGTGGCGGCCGACCTCGTGATCGTGACGGGGGCGACCTCGGCGCTCGAGCGCGAGGCGGCGGCGGCGGCCGACTCGCTGCTCGACGAGGCGACGTGCGCGGCGCTGCCGCCCTGGCTGCGCCCGGCGAGCGGGGCCGAGGCGGCGCTCGCGGCGCACGCCGAGCTCGCGTGGCTGCTCGCGGGCGCGTCGCGCGCGGTCGTCACGTACGCGGCGCTCGACGCGGCGGGGCGGCCGTCGGCGCCCGCCTCCTTCGTGCGCATGGCGGGCGGCGGCCGGGGCCCCGACCGCCGCGTGCCCTCGTCGCGGGTCGACCGGCGCAGCCTGCTGGTGGGCGAGCGCGCGGCGCGGCTGCGCGCGATCGCGCTGGGGGCCGAGGCGCCGCCCGCGGGGGTGGCGGCGAGGGCGGCGATCGAGGCCGCGCGCGAGGCGTTCTTCCTCGACCCCGGCGCGCCGCCCTCGCCCTTCGACGGGGACGCGACGCGGGCGGGCGCGCACGTGGCCGAGCTGGTGGGCGGGCACGCGGGCCGGCCCCTGGCGGTCACGGCGCTCGAGGCGGCGGCCCGGTGCCGCTTCGTCGCCTTCTTCCGCAGCGCGCTGAGGCTGCAGCGCGACGCCGACATCGAGGAGGCGAGCGACCGGCGCGAGTACGGCGAGCTCGTGCACGAGGCGCTCGCCTACGCCTTCGAGGCGCTGCGGCGCGAGCCGCCGGGGGCGACGGCCGAGGCGCTGCGGGCGGTGGCGCTCGAAGCGGCCGAGCAGGTGCTCATCCCGCAGCATTACGCCGGGCAGCTGCGGCGCTACACCGTGCGGCGCGTGCGGCGCGCGGTGGCGTCGGTGGTCGACGAGTACCTCGCGTCCTCGTCGGGCTGGCGCTTCTTCGCCGCCGAGCAGGGCTTCGGCGAGGGCGAGGGGCGGGGCTGGGCGCCGCTCGAGGTGGCCTTCGAGGGCGAGCGGGTCTGGCTGCGCGGGCGCATCGACCGGCTCGATCACGCGCCCGAGCGGGCGGCGCTGCGGGCGGTCGACTACAAGACGGGCGCCTCCGTCGCGCCCCGCAAAGACTGGGGCGTCTTCGCCTTCCAGCCCGTGTTTTACGCCCAGGCGGCGGCGCGCGAGCTCGGCGCGACCGAGCTGAGCGCCGCGTACCTCTCGGCGCGCGAGCGCGTGCTGTGGCGCCCGGCCGAGAAGAACCAGCGCCTCGAGCCCGAAGCCTTCGACCGGGCGGCCGAGCGGGCGGTGGGGTTGGTGCGCGAGATCCGGCGCGGGCACTTCCCGCCGCGGCCGGCCGACCCGGGCTTCTGCGACCGCTGCGAGGCGCGCGAGGTCTGCCGCCGCCCGCCCTTCGCGCCGCCGCCCCCCGACGAGGCGCCGTGACGCTCTCCGACGACGATCGGCTGCTCTTCGCCTTCCGGCGCAACACGATCGTGGCCGCGAGCGCCGGCACGGGCAAGACGCACCGGCTGACGGCGATCTACGCCCTCTTGACGCTCGGGCTCACCTCGCTCGGGCGCGCGAGCCGCGCCGAGGCGGGCCCGCGCCTCGCGCCCGGCCAGATCGTCGCGGCGACCTTTTCGCGCGCCGCCGCGGCCGAGGTGCGCGCCCGCCTCGACGCGCTGCTCGGCGCGCTCGCGGCCCCCGCGCGCGAGGGCCCGCCGCCGCTCGCCGAGGCGCTCGCGGCGCGGGCCTCCGAGCTCGGCCGGCCCTTGCGCCTGGCCGAGCTCGCCCCGCTCGCGGCCGAGGCGCGCGACGCGCTCGCCTCGGCGCCGGTCGACACGCTGCACGGCTTCGCCGGCAAGCTGGTGCGCGACGTGGCGGTCGACGTGGGGCTCAGCCCGAGCTTCGTCATCCTCGAAGAAGACGAGGCCGACGAGCTGCTCGCGCGGGCGGTCGACGACGTGCTCGCCGAGTCGCTCGACGACGAGCGGCGCGAGGCGGCCGAACGGTTGGTCGACGTGACCGGGGGCGTCGGCGAGGCGCGCGTCGCCGTCTCGTCGCTCCTGCGCCGCCTCGACGAAGAGGGCGTCGCGGCCGACGCGCTCGGCCTCGTCGACGAGGCGCCCTTCGCCCGCGAGCTCGCCGAGGGCCTGCTCGCGGGGCTCGCCCAGCTCGCCGACGAGGGCCCGCCGTCGCTGCGCCCCGTCGCCGAGCGGGCCCTCGCGGCCTCGGCGCCCCTCTTCGACGAGCGCGGCCACTGCCGCGACGGCGCCCGCCTGCGCGCGGCGCTCGCCGGCCTCGAGGGGCGGCCCCTCGCCGCCCGCGGCATGCCCCCGCCCCGCCTCGCCGCCCTCTTCGACGCCTGGGGCGCGCCGCGCGCGGCCGCGCTCGACGCGCTCTGCTTCTTCCTCGCCAACTTCCCCGGCTTCGCCGAGCACGGCGAGTCGCTCCGGCGCCTGCTCGCCGACGTGGCGCGCCGCCGGCAGCGCGAGCTCAGGCGCCGCTCGGCCATGGGCTTCGGCGATCTCGTCCGCACCGCGAGAAATGCCCTGCGCGACCACCCCGAGCTCGCCCAGGCCGTGGCCGCGCCCTACGCGGCCGTGCTGGTCGACGAGTTCCAAGACACGAGCCCCGTGCAGCGCGACCTCGTCTGCCTGCTGCACGAAGACCCCGGCGCGCGCGCCGAGCGCGCCCCCGGCGCCCTGCCCGGCCCCGCCGCGCTCCGGCCCGCTGGGTTGCTCGTCGTCGGCGATCGCAAGCAGGCCATCTACGGCTTTCGCGGCGCCGACGTCGGCGTCTTCACCCGGCTCTGCCTCGAGCTCGGGGGCGAGCGTGCCCGCGCGGGGCTCGGGCTCGAGCCCGGCGGCGAGGGCCCGCCCGAGGGCCTCGCCGACTACCTGACCTTGCGTGACAGCTTCCGCAGCACCGAGCCCGTGCTCGACTTCGTCAACGCCTTCTGCGGGCGCGACATGCGCCGCGGCGAGGCCTCGTACGAGGTGCGCTACACCGAAGACGATCGGCTGCGCCGCGCCGAGGGCCCGCCCGCAGATCGCCCGCCCCCGCCCGTCGAGGTGCTGGTCGACGACGGCGGCGCGCCCGCGGGGGCCTCGCCCTACGTCCGCGCCCTCTCGGCCGGGGGGCGCGGCGCCGCCGTCGCCGCGGGCTGGGTCGCGCACCTCGTCGCCGCGGGCGAGGCGCGCCCGGGCGACGTCGCCGTGCTCGCCCGCGAGAACGCCACGCTCGCCCGCGTCGCGACGGCGCTCGGGCGCCTCGAGGTGCCCTACGCCCTGGCCGGCCGGGGACTCTTGCGCACGCGCGAGGTGCGCGACGCGGTCGCGATGCTGCGCCTGCTCGTCGACCCGAGCGACCGGCAGGCCCTCGCCTCGGTGCTGCGCGGCCCCTGGGTCGGGCTCGACGACGCGTCCATCGCGCTGCTCGCCCGCCCCGGCAAGGGCCTGCTGCCGCCGGACGCCTGGCGCGAGGCCGGCGCCCTCGACGCGCTCGAGCCCGGCGCGCGCGAGCTCGCCCGCGCCTTCGCAGCCGCGCTCTCCGGGCTGCGCGCCGCCGTCGCCGCCCTGCCCCCGGCCGCCGCGCTCGACGCCGCCCGCGAGCGCTTCGCCCTCGACGAGGTGCTCGCCTCGCTGCCCCGCGCCCCCACGCGCCTCGCCCACCTCGACCGCTTCCGCGCGCTCGCCGCCGAGCACGGCGGCAGCCTGCCCTCGTTCGTGCGCGCCGTCGGCAAGCGCATGGACGACGACGAAGACGAAGACGAGCCGCAGATCGTCTCGACCGGCGACGACGCCGTGCGCTTGATGACCGTGCACGCGGCCAAGGGGCTCGAGTTTCCCGTCGTCGTCCTGGTCGATCTCGACCGCTGGGGCCGCGCCCGCCCCCAGCGCGGCCCCCTCTCGCTCGTCGCCGCCCGCAACGCCGAGGCCCCCCGGCTCGCCTTCCGGCCTCGCGACGGCGCGGGCGCCGCGCTCAGCACCCCGGGGCTGCGCCGCGTGCGCGACGAGCACGAGGCGCGCGACGCGGCCGAGGCGCGGCGCCTCACCTACGTGGCGCTCACCCGCGCCCGCTCGCGGCTCGCCCTCGTGCTGCCCCTCGAGCCCGCGCAGAGGCCCTCGCCCGGCTCGCCCGCGCCCCTCTTGCGCGCCCTGCTCGGCGAGGGCGCCCTGCCCGACTCGACCCTCGCGCCCCGCGACGCGACCCCCTTCCTCGTCGACCCGCCCCCCGCCGACGATCCGCCGCCCCCGGCCGAGCTCGTCCCCGCCCTCGGGCGCGGCCGCCGCGGCCCCGCCCCCTTCGTCCTCGATCTCGACGAGCTCGCCGCCTTCGACGCCTGCCCCCGCCTCGCCCTGCTCGGCCACCGGCTCGCGCTGCCGCCCCCCGAAGGGCCCCACCCCCTGCCCCCCTCGATCCGCGAGGCCGCCGCTCGCGCCCTCGCCGCCTTGCTCGAGGGCGCGCCGCCGGCCGAAGGGCGAAGGCCCCCCGCCCGGGCCGAGCTACGGGGCGCCCTCGTTCGCGCCGGCGCCCTCGCCGACGCCGCCTCGCTCGACGCGCTCGCCTCGGCCCTCGCGGGGCTCGTCGCGGGGCCCCTCGCCGAATGGTTGCATGACACAACCATTCGCGGCGGCCTCGACGTCTCGTTCGAGCTCGGCCCCGGCTCGCCCGCCTTCGCCCGCTCGACGCTCGATCTGGTGGCGCTACGCCCCGACGGCTCGGCCCTCGTCGTCGGCCTGCGGCCCGCGGGCTCGGCCGGCTCGGGCGCGCTCTTGCGCGGCGCGCAGGCGTACGCCCTCTACCGCGCCTTCGGCATCACCGACGTCGCCTCGACGCTCGTCTCGCTGGGCGCCCCGGGCCGGGACGCCGCGGGGCCGGGCGAGGCCGCCGGCGGCGACCCAGGCGGGGGCGCGCCGGCCGCCGGCCCCGCCGAGGCGGCCTTCGGCCCGGGCGAGCTCGACGCGCTGGGCGAGCGGCTCGCCCGCGCCGCCGAGGCGCTCCTCGGCGCCGCGGCCGAGGGGACGTTCGCCCCGCGCGAGCCCGCGGCCTGCCGGGCGCTCGGCTGCGCCTACGTCGCCTTCTGCCACCGCGGCGGCGCCGCCCCCTGACGCGGCGCCTTGCGCGGCGCGCCGAGGCGTGGCTTTGTTGGCGCCCCTTTGCCCCGAACGCTGCCATGAATGCCACGCTCGCGCGAGAAGTCCGGCGCCGAAAGACCTTCGCCATCATCAGCCACCCGGACGCGGGCAAGACCACGCTGACCGAGAAGCTCTTGCTCTACGGCGGGGCGATTCACCTCGCCGGTGCGGTCAAGGCCAAGCGCGGGCGCGCCGCCACCGTCTCCGACTGGATGGACATGGAGCGCGAGCGCGGCATCTCGATCACCTCGAGCGTGCTGCAGTTCCCCTACAAGGGCTTCTCGCTCAACCTGCTCGACACGCCGGGCCACGCCGACTTCAGCGAAGACACGTACCGCACGCTGCACGCGGCCGACGCCGCCGTGATGCTGCTCGACGCGGCCAAGGGCGTCGAGGCGCAGACGAAGAAGCTCTTCCGCGTCTGCCACCGGCGCAAGATGCCCATCTTCACCTTCGTCAACAAGCTCGACCGCCCGGCGCGCGACCCCTTCGACCTCATCGGCGAGGTCGAGAGCGTGCTCGGCATCGGCTGCTACCCCATCACCTGGCCGGTCTACCGCGGCGCCGACTTCCGCGGGGTGTACCACCGGCTCGAGCAGCGCGTGTACCTCTTCGAGCGCGGCGAGGGCGCCGCCGGCGAGCAGCGCGTCTCGGTCGACGTGGCGGGCGTCGACGACCCGCAGCTCGCCGAGCAGCTCGGCGACGAGGGCCACGCCGCCCTGCGCGACCAGCTCGAGCTGCTCGACGCCGCCGGCGACGCCTTCGACCAGAAGCGCTTCGTCGCCGGCGAGGTCTCGCCCATGTTCTTCGGCAGCGCCTACAACAACTTCGGCCTCGCGCCCTTCCTCGAGGCCTTCCTCGATTTGATGCCGCCGCCGATGCCGCGCGACACCTCGCGCGGCCACGTCGCCCCCGACGACGACGAGTTCTCGGCCTTCGTCTTCAAGATCCAGGCGAACATGGACCGCTCGCACCGCGACCGCATGGCCTTCTTGCGGGTCTGCTCGGGCCGCTTCGAGCGCGGCATGAAGGTCTTGCACGTGCGCACCGGGCGCACCATCCGCCTGGCCAACCCGACGCAGTTCATGGCCCAAGAGCGCACCATCGTCGACGAGGGCTACGCCGGCGACGTGCTCGGCATCTACGACCCGGGCATCTTCGAGATCGGCGACACCGTCACCGGCGGCGTGGCCTTCACCTACGACGAGATCCCCCACTTTGCGCCCGAGCGCTTCGTGCGCGTGGTCCTGACCGACCCGATGAAGCGCAAGCAGCTCAAGAAGGGCCTCGACGAGCTCGCGCAAGAGGGCTCGATCCAGCTCTTCCGCGCGCCCACCGGCCGCGAGGGCGACGCGGTGCTCGGCGCCGTCGGCGAGCTGCAGTTCGAGGTGACGCGCCACCGCCTGCAGAGCGAGTACGGCGTCGACGCCCGGCTCGAGCCGCTCTCGTTCGAGTTCGCCCGCTGGGTCGCGAAGAAAGACCCGGCCGACAAGGCCGAGATCGACCTCATGCGCTTCGAGCGCGAGCGCGCCGGCGTCGGCTTCGAAGACGTCCGCGGCCGCCCCGTCGTGCTCTTCCGCGGCGACTGGCAGCTCGACATCGCCAAGCGCGAATTCAAAGAGTACGACTTCCTCGAGACCGTCGCCGGCGTCGCCGCCGCCCTCGCCTGAGCCCTCGCCTGAGCCTCCGCCCGGCGCCCCCCGAGGGCGCGGCCACCGGGGCTCGAACCGAGCAGCGCTCTAGGCTCTGTCTGGCGAAGGCTCCCGTCGCCCGACGGCCGGTCGGCGGCGCCGTGCGGGCCGCCGGGGGCCTCGAACTCCGGGCGGATTCCTTCGCCCCCGGCGGCCCGCACGCCTGGCATCCCGACCGCCGAGCTCGGTCCGCCTTCGCCAGACAGAGCCTAATGCGCCGCGTCGCGGCCCCCGGGCGTCAAATTTAGTGTCTCCGGCGGGAGACGACCGCGATCGTACGGTCAGGGTCAAACCAAATTAAGGCAGAGCTACGAGATCGAAAAAGCTTTATCGTTTGGGCGTAAAACCCCTGCCTACGCAGTACGCCCTACATCAGGCACGCGCCCTGCAGCGTACCCACGGCCCCCAAAGGCCCTTCGCGCACACCGTGGGCCCGCGGGGGCTTCTTTTTACGCCCGACCGTCCGCGAAGCGGGCGACGCCTCGCGCCCCTCGAGGTCGGGTTCGACGCTGACCGAGCCGAGGCCAGGTTCGACGCTGACCGAGCCGACGCCGAGCTCGCCGCGGGCGCGCGACGTCGGCGCCCGTCTGCCTTCGAGCGCCGTTCGGCAGCGACGTCGGCGCCCGTCTGCCTTCGAGCGCCGTCCGGCATTGTGGTGTCCGGAGAGGGGCCGCGAGGTGTGAACCGCCGGGCGTCGCGTCCGGCATTACCGTAGGACGTCGCGCGTCGACCTGCGAACCGCGCTCGCGCGCGAGGCTCGTGCGACGACGATGACGGCGCCGTCAGGGGTCGTGCGACGACGATGACGGCGCCGTCAGGGGGCTCGCGTGGGGGCGCGGGCGCGCGACGCCCGGCCCATCGGACTTCGCTCGCGTTCGTCGACGAGGCGCGCGACGGCGGGGCGTGGCACGGCGAATGCTCGGAGCCGACGAGCGCGGGGCGAGGCCCGTCCGGCTTCCGCTCCGCGCGAGCAACCTTCCTTTCCTTGAATGAGGTGGCGCCATGACCTTGCGCGTTCTCTCCGGCCCGTCCGTCTTGGCTTCTCTTTGCTTCGTCCTCTGCCTCGCGAAGGGCGCCCACGCCCGCGGGCCCGAGTGGTTCGAGCCCGCCGACGCCGCCAAGCCCTCGGCGCCCGACGGCAAGGGCGAGGCGCCGAAGGCGACGCCCGAGGGCGCGGCGGCCGAGGGCGCGGCGGCCGAGGCGCCGAAGGCCGGAGAGCCGAAGGCCGAGGCCCCAACGCCGCCCGCCGCGCCCTGTCCGCCGCCCGTGCGCGTCGCGAAGCCGAAGCGGGCCGAGCCGCCGCCGCCGCGGGTCGAATGGTACGGCTGGCAGACCATCGCGACCGATCTCGCCGCGGTCGCGTTCGTCGGCGCCGGCGCGTCCGACGAGGAAGATGGCGGGGTCGCGCTCTTGGGCCTCGGCACGTACCTGCTCGGCGCGCCGATCGTGCACGCGGCGAACGGGCAATTCGGCAAGGGGGTCGCCTCCCTCGGCTTGCGCGTCGGCGTCCCGGTCGCCGGCGCGCTCGGCGGCCTCATGCTGGGCAGCGCCACCTGCCGCGAAGACGACGGCTGGAACGAGAACGTCTGCCCGCTCGGCCAGGCGGCGCTGGGGAGCCTGCTCGGCATCCTCGCGGCGTCGACCCTCGACGCGGCGGTGCTCGCGAAAAAAGAGGTGCGCCCGCGGCCCGCGGTCTCGATCGCGCCCGCGGTCTTGCCGACGCCGCGGGGCACGTCCTTCGGGCTCACCGGCACCTTCTGAGGGGCGGCCGGTCAGAGCGCGGCGAGGAAGTCGAGCGCCGCGGCGTTCCAGGCGTCGGGCCGCTCGAAGTGCGGCATGTGCCCGGCGCGCTCGAGCATGACGAGGCGGCCGCGGGGCAGGCGCGCGACGGCGGCCTCGGCGAGCGCGCGCGTCGAGCCGCGGTGCAAGACCCGGTTCGGGATGAGCGCGTCGCCCTCGCCGAAGACGACGAGGGTGGGCACGCGCACCTCGCCGAGCCGCCCGAGCACGGGCTCTGCGAGCATGGCGGCCACCGAGCGCGACACCGCCCGGGCGTAGTCGTCGAGGTCGGGCCCGCCGATGACGCGCACGCGGTCGTCGCCCATGAAGCGCGCCTCGGGCGGCGTCTCGACGAAGTTGAGGGCGAGGTTCGCGTAGACGACCTCGGCCGGCGTCGCCGCGACGGCCTCGGGGGGCACGGCGGCGGCGAGGAGGCGCGCCTCGGCGGCCGAGAAGGCCTCGAGCCCGGCGGGCGCCGAGAGCACGAGCGCCTCGGCCCGGCCGGGGCGCGCGAGCGCGTGGGCGAGGGCCACCTGGCCGCCCATCGAGTGCCCGACGAGGGCGAAGCGCCCGAGGCCGAGCGCGCCGGCGAGCCCGTCGACGACGTCGGCGAAGTAGGCCATCGAGAGGGGGTGGCCGACCTTGCTACTCTTTCCGAAGCCTGGCAGGTCGAGGGCGACGACGCGGTGGCGCTCGGCGAGGGCGCGCACGTTGCGCGCCCAGGCGGGCAGGTAGCTCGCGAGGCCGTGAATCAGGACGAGCGCGAGCGGCCCCGCGCCCTCGTCCGCGTAGGCGACGTCGGCGCCGGCGACCCTCGCCATGCGGGTCTCGAGCGGGTAGTCGAGGTCGCGGAAGGCGAGGCCGCGCGCCGCCGGCGCCGGGGGCGCGGGCGGGCCCCCGGCGGCCGCCGGGCCCGCGCCGGGGCTCACCGCGGCGCCCCCTCGCCCCCGGCGGGCGCGCGGCGGCGGAGCTCGTTCTTGTCGACCTTGCCGGCGGCGGTGAGCGGCAGCTCCGGCAGCGCGGAGAACGACTTCGGCACCTTGTACGAGGCGAGCCGGCCCTTCAGGAAGGCGAAGAGCTCGCCGGCCGCGGGCGCGTCGGCGCCGGGCCGCGCCACGACGAAGGCGTGGCCGACCTCGCCCCAGCGCTCGTGGGGCACGCCGACGACGGCGCAGGCGGCGACCGCGGGGTGCTCGGCGAGGGCCTGCTCGATCTCGACCGGGTAGACGTTCTCGCCGCCCGAGATGAACATGTCTTTCTGGCGCCCGACGACGTAGTAGAAGCCGTCTTCGTCGGCGCGCATCAGGTCGCCCGTGCGAAACCACCCCCCGGCGTCCGTGAAGGGCTCGTCGACGCCGAAGTAGCCCGAGCACAGGCTCGGCCCCCGCAGGCAGAGCTCGCCCTCTTGCCCCGGCGGCACGGGCCGGCCCTCGGCGTCGACGAGCCGCGCGTCGACGAAGTAGTTGGGCCGCCCGACGGAGCCCGCCTTCTCGACCGCGTGCTCGGGGCCCATGCTGAAGATGCCGGGGCCGCACTCGGTCATGCCGAAGCCCTGCTTGAAGGGCACCGGGTGCGCGGCCTGCCAGGCGCGCAAGAGCGGCACCGGCATGGGGGCGCCGCCGGTGGTGACGAAGCGCACGCTCGCGAGGTCGGCGCGCGCGAAGTCGGGGTGCTGCGCGAGGTCGAGCGCCTGGCTCGGCACGCAGAAGAAGAGCGACACCTTCTCTTCGCCCAGGAGGCGCAGCATCTGGCCCGGGTCCCAGCGGCGCATGATGACGACGCGCCCGCCCGAGGTGAGCAGCGGCAGCGTGTAGACGAAGAGCCCGCCGGTGTGAAACATCGGCGTGTGCGTCACCGTCACGTCGCCCGGGCGCAGCTCGTGCACGAGGGTGTTGAGCGCGTTCCACGCGGCCATGCGGTACGAGACGCGCGCGGCCTTGGGCAGGCCCGTCGTGCCGCCGGTGAAGAGCAGGCAGAAGACGCGCTCGGCGTCGACCGGCTCGTGCGTCACGGGCCCGGCCGGCGGGGGCCCCGAGAGCACGTCGGCGTAGGGCACGCTGCCGGGCAGCGCGCCCGCCTCGAGGTGCACGAGCCTTCGCCCCGGCCCGGCCGCGAGCTCGGCGGCGAGCGGCGCGCACGCGTCGTCGAAGAGCAGGGCCTTCGGCGCCGTGCGCGCGGCGAGCGCCGCGGTCTCGCGCGCGTGCAGCCGCCAGTTGTAGGGCACGAAGACGGCGCCGAGCTTGCCGCAGGCGAAGAGCGCGTCGAGGTACTCGACGCCGTTGTGCGCGAGCAGCCCGACCCGGTCGCCGGGGCCCACGCCCGCCTCGGCGCGCAGCCACGCGGCCAGCCGCTGGGCCCGCGCCTCGAGGTCGGCGTAGGTGAAGCGGCCGCGCTCGCCCTTGGCGACGTCGACCGCCGCCACGCGCGTTGGCCAGTACGCGGCCCCCCGCGCGGCCCAGTCGCCGACGAACATCGCGCCCGCGCCTCAGGCCGTCCAGCGCAGGAGCGCGCCCGCCATCGCGAGGCCCCCGCCGCTCGCGCAGAGCACCACGTGGTCGCCCCGGCGCACCTTGCCCGCCGCGGCCGCATCATCGAGCGTCATGGGGATGCAGGCCGAGCCCGTGTAGCCCCACTTGTCCATCGTCCAGTGCGTCTTGCTCATGGGCAGCTCGAGCAGGCCCATCGTCGCCTCGATGGTGCGAAGGTTGAGCTGGGTGAAGACGTAGAGCGCGACGTCCGCCGGGGTCAGCCCCGCCGACGCGGTCAGATCGCGCACCATCGCCGGCCAGCGCTCGGTGTTGAACGTGGG
This sequence comes from Polyangiaceae bacterium, assembly GCA_035762175.1. GTDB lineage: Bacteria > Myxococcota_A > Polyangia > Polyangiales > Polyangiaceae > DASTPP01. The sequence goes on from DASTPP010000065.1 coordinate 18,227, forward strand.
GGGGAACTTGCGCACGAAGCGCACCGTCGGCGGGCCCCCCTCGGCCACGTTCGCCGCCGTCGCCGGGCGCGCCGTGCCGCCCGTGTAGATGCCGAGCGCGTCGTGGTACTCGCCGGCCGCGCCGAGCCGCGCGCCGAGAATGCCGGGCTCGTCGGACGCGCGCAGCACGGCCGCCCCCGCCCCGTCGGCGAAGAGCGTGCACGTCTTCTTGTCGGCCCAGTCGACGAAGCGCGTCATGCCGTAGGCGCCGACGACCAGCACGTGCTTGTAGGCGCGGTCGGCCACGATCGCCTTGCCCGCCAGGTCGAGCGCCGTCACCCACCCGGCGCAGGCCGAGTTCAGGTCGAAGACCCCCGCCCGCTTCGCCCCGAGCGCGTGCTGCACCACCGCGGCCGTCGCCGGGCTCAGGTAGTCGGGCGTGTCGGTGGCGACGACGACGAGGTCGAGGTCTTCGGGCGCGACGCGGGCGCGCGCGAGCGCCTGGCGCGCGGCGGCGAGCGCGAGGTCGCTCGTGCGCTGGTCGTCGGCCATGACGTGCCGCGCGCAGATGCCCACGTTGTCGCGCAGCCACTGGTCGACCGGCTCGCCCAGGCGGGCCTCGACGTCGGCGTTGGTCAGGCGGCGCTCCGGCACGTAGCGTCCGGTGGCGGCGATGGCGGCGTAGCGGGTCACGGCACTCTCTTTCCTTTCTTGGCGGGCGAAGGCGCCCGCGCGGCGGCGGCCGCAGCGGGCGGGCCGGCCGGCGGCGGCGCCGGCGCGGTCGCCGCCGCGAGCCCGGCGCGGATGAACCGGCTCGCCTCGTCGACGATGCGGTCGATGTCTTCTGCTTCGTCCCCCGCCCAGAGCACCCAGCGCATGCCAAGGAAGTCGGCCATGCCCATCATCGCGTACGCGAGCACCTCGGGGTCGCCCTCGTGCACCTCGCCCTCGCTCATCGCCCGGCGCAGGCCGGCCGCGTAGCGCGAGGCGAGCCGGTCGTAGTAGCGGCGGAAGGTCGGCTCGTCGACGAACTCGGCCTGCGGCACGATGCGGTAGAGCTTGCGGTGCGCCCGCACGAAGGCGAAAAACGCCCGCAGGCCCTCGCGCTCGGCCGCGAGCCGCCCCTTGACGTCGCGCGTCGCCTCGCCGAGATCGCGCCGCAGGCGGCTGCCGAGCTCGTCGACCAGCTCGACGAACGCCGACTTCTTGTCGGGAAAGTAGATGTAAAACGTGCCGAGCGCCACGCCCGCGCGGCCCGCGATCTCGGCGACCGACGCGCGCTCGAAGCCGCGGTCGCCGAAGACCTCCTCGGCCGCCCGCAAGATGCGCTCGCGCGTTCGCTGCCCCCGGGCCGTCACCGGCAAGGGCCGGGGCGAAGGTGAAACCTGATTCATTCGTCATGTTCGTTACAAGGCCGGCTCTAGCTCTGTCAAGATATTCGTGGGGCCGCCTTTCGAATCTGCCCCTCGTGCGAAAATTACGCTGCAACGCATCGATAGGTTCGGAGGAATTGCAACGCGGCGCATCGTCAACGAATCGCGAGCAATGCGCCGCGTCGAACGACCTCGCCATGGCTCACCCACAGGCCCGCCCCCGAGAAGAAACGGCTTTCACCTTAGCACGCGACCCCCAGGCCGGCCGCCTCTCTTGGCCCCCGGGCCCGCCGCTCCCTCGTTCGCGCTCGACGCGGGGCGCCAGTCGCCCCCTCGCTCAGCCCCCCGCCCGCGCCCCGAGCGTATCCGCCGCCCGCACCGCCCACGCCTGCCGGACTCAGCCCCCCGCCCGCACCGCCCACGCCTGCCGGACTCAGCCCCCCGCCCGCGCCCCGAGCGCCGTCAGCGCGGCCGCCAGCCGCTCGAAGAGCAGCGCCACCAGCCCGAGCAACGCGACCGAGCGCACCTGCGCCGTCAGCGCCTGCACCTGCGTCGGGCTCGCCGCCCGCGCGAGCAGGGCGAGCGCCACCTCGACCACGACCGACGCGGCCACCAGCGGCGCCGCGATCGCCACCGCGACGGCGACCCCTTCGCGCAGCTCGGCCGCGATCCGGAGCGCGCTCGCCGCGCCCGGCGGCGGCGCCGCGGCGAGCGCCCAGGCGACGCGCGCGGGCCCGCCCGAGCCGAGAAAGCCGAGCGCGGCGACCAGCCCGAAGAGCGCGCCGAGCGGCGTCGTGCGCCCCTCGAGCGTCGCGAGGCCCGGGCCCTCGCCCGCCCCCCGCAACGCGTCGACCACGCCCCCCGCCATCGTCGCCGCCCAGAGCGGCACCGCCGCCGCGATCGCCACGGGTAGGCCCCGCGCGATCTCGCGCCCGAGCCCGAGCGCCCACGAGCCCCCCGGCAAGGGCCCCGCCGAGGCCGCCACGGCCGGGGCGACGCAGGCGGCCAGGCCCAGCGCGGCCGCCACGCGCGCCGGCGCCGAGAGCGCCCGCAGCCCGAACGCCGGCACCAGCGTCAGCGCCGGCAGGGCCCGCGCCCACGCGAGCCCCAGCGCCTCGATGTCGACCCCCGCGGCCTCGAAGGCCGCCCGCAACGCCCCGAGCAGGCCCGGCTCGGCCATCGGCTCGCCTCCGCCCGCGCGACAGCTCGTTGACGCTCGGGTGGGGGCCATCTACCTCGGACCCGCGTCGCTTACCACTGCGGAGGCCGCATGGCGCTCGACCCGACCAGCCTCGGCTTTGAGACCGAGCCGATCACGTTCTCGTACGACTTCAAGACCCTCGCGCTCTACGCGCTCGGCATCGGCGCCAAGCGCGACGAGCTCGATCTGCTCTACGAGGGGCGGGGCCCGCGCGTCTTCCCGACCTTCGCGGTCGTGCCTGCCATGCCCGCCGCGAACGCCTGCCTCGCCCGCACCGGCGGCAACTTCGCCATGGTCGTGCACGGCTCGCAGGCGGTGCGCGTGCACGCGCTGCCGCCGCCCGAGGGCACGCTGACCACCGTCGCCCGCCTGCGCGCCCTCTACGACCTCAAGAAGTTCGCCCAGGCCGTCGTCGCGACCGAGACGCGCCTGCCCGACGGGCGCCTCGCCTTCGAGACCGAGTGGACGATCATCTACCGCGGCGAGGGCAACTTCGGCGGCCCTCGCCCGCCCGCCGGCGAGGCGCCCCCGGTGCCCAAGGGCCGCGAGCCCGACGCGCGCCTCGAAGAGGCCACCTCGCCCGAGCAGGCCCTGCTCTACCGCCTCTCGGGCGACGTGAACCCCTTGCACGCCGACCCCGCCTTCGCCGCCTCGGTCGGCTTCGCCGAGGGGCCCATCTTGCACGGGCTCTGCACCTACGGCTTCGCCGCCCGCGCGCTCGTCCGGGGCCTGCTCGGCGGCGACGCCTCGAAGCTGCGCCGCTTCGAGGCGCAGTTCCGGCGGCCGGTCTGGCCCGGCGACACGCTCGTCACCGAGCTCTGGCGCGAGGGCGGGGGCACGGTCGTCCTTCGCACCCTCGCCAAGGGCCGCCCCGACCCCGTGCTCACCAGCGCCTGGGCCCTCGTTGACGACTTATCGTCCGCTAGATCTCACCGATGGCCCCCCCCTCCCCTCGCCCCGACGCGCCGCCGGGGCCCGCCTCCGACCCGCCCGACGCGCCGCCGGGGCCTGCCTCCGACCCGCCTGACGCGCTGCCGGGGCCTGCCTCCGACCCGCCTAACGCACCGCCGGGGCCCGCCTCGGGCCCGCCCGGCGCCACCCCGGGGGCCGAGCCCCCGCTTCCGCCGCCCGCGCCCACCTCGACCCTGTCGGCCGCCGACGAGGGCGACGAGGGCGACGAGGGCGACGAGGGCGACGAGGGCGACGAGGCCGAGGCGGTCGAGGCGGCCGAGGGCGAAGACGAAGAGGGGCCGCCCGAGTCGCGCCCGGTCGAGGGCCGCGACGCCGAAGACCCGCCCGAGCCGCGGCCCGAGGCCGATCGCTTCGCCTGGTTGCCCTACGCCGTGCTCGGGGTGCTCGTTCTCTTGGGGGCCGCGGGCTTCGTCGGCGCCCTCGTCCGCTAGGGGGGCGCGAGCCGGTATGGCTTGCGTTTTCGCCAGTTACGTGGCAAGCACCGCGCCCTCGCGGAGAACCAGGAGCCAGTATGCCCAGTGAAGCGATCCAGTGCAAACCTCTGGAAGTTACCGTAGGTGATAAGGGTATCGAGCGTGCGATCAAGCACCTTAAGCGCAAGCTCGCTTCCGAGGGCATTCTGCGCGAGCTCAAGTCGCGCCGGCACTACCTGAAGCCGAGCGTCAAGCGCCGTAAGAAGCAGGCCGAGGCCGCGCGCCGCCGCCGCAAGCGGGCCAAGGCCGACAACGACACCAAGTCGTGAGCCCGCGCGCCTCGGGCGCGCCGCAGTCGAAACGAGCCACCGCGCGGCGGCGAGGGCCGGGGCGAGAACCCGGCGTGAGGCCGCGGGGCGGCGGGGGGCCGGCGTCAGGTCGTGCGCCGCCGGGCGCCGTGGCGCGACCGGCGCTCGGCGCGGCCGCCTCCGGCCCCGGTCCGGCGAGGGCGAGGCGAGCCCGGCATCGGGGCGGCGCGAGGGCGGCGGGCGGCGCGAGCCGGGCGGCGGGCGGCG
>DASTPP010000066.1:0-7357 GCA_035762175.1 Polyangiaceae bacterium
CGAAGGCGAAGGGCTCGCCGAGGTAGCCGCGGGCGTAGGCGGGCAGGCCCTCGAGCGGCAGGTTGGGGCCGGTCGAGCAGTCGGCGCAGCCGCCGCTGGTGATGTCGTCTTCGTCGGTCAGGGTGAAGGCGGCGTTGACCAACTCGCAGTGGTCTTGGCCGTGCCCGGCCCAGTCGGCCGCGGCCGCGAAGGGCCCCTCGGGCGAGGCCGCGAGGTAGACGCGCGCCTCGCCGCCTTCGCAAGCCGTCAGGCCCACCCAGAGCCCCAGCCCTTCGTCGTGGCGCACCCACTGCTGGCCGGAACAGTCTTGCCCGTCCGGGTAGAGGGCGAAGCGGTGCGCCCGCCAGCCGAAGCCGCCGAACCGACAGTCGCTGGTGTCGAGGGGCGAGGGCGAGCCGTCTCCCTCGGGAAGGACCGGCCCGAGCCCGCTCGGCTGCGCGCCGAAGGGCACGTCGGTGACGCCGCAACCCGCCGCGTACGCGGCGAGCGGCAGGGCACAGAGGAGCAGGGGGGAGGTCTTTCTCGGCAGGTACATGCTCGTCATTACCTTTCGCGCCGGTCCCGGCTCGCCCCCGAACGACGCGCGGTCGCCGGGGCGCGGGCCCTCGAACGATGTCTGCAGATGATGATAAGGGGCCGCCGCACGCCGCCCGCACGCGCGGCACCGCGGGCGAGCGAGGGAAGGAGCGAAGAAAGCGCGCGGCCTCGGCGCGCGCCTCGTCGCGGCGCCCCGCGCTGCAGAGCGCGAGCACGCGCGCGGCGGCGTACTCTTCGCCGAGCGCGCCGCGCTCGAGCCGCCCGCGGTTCGCCTCGAGCAGCGCGAGCGCGTCGCCGGCCCGACCCGCGCTCATCTCGCGCTGCGCGCGCGCCATCAGCTCGAGCTGGGCGCCGAGCGAGGGCGACGGGGTAGAGCCGGGCGGGGCCGCCGCCGGGCCCGCGGCGGTCGCGGCGGTCGCCGCCGGACCGACGGCCATCGCGGCAGGGGCCGCGGGGCCCGCGGTGGCCGCGGCGGGCGCCGCGCGGTGGCCCCCCTCGTCCGGGGGCATCGTGCCGCGAGGCGAGCGCGCTTCCGCACGGGGCGCCCCCGCCGCAAGGCCGCCCTTCGCCAGGGGCGCGTCGGGCGCGGGGGCCGGACGGGGCTGCTGCGCAGCGGACGTGGGCGAGGCGGCGACCCCTGCGTCTGCGCGCGGGCGCGGCGGCTCGGCGCTCGCCTTGTCGGCCGGCGCCTCGGGCGGGGCCGCGGCGCGGGCGGGCTCGCCGGCCGCTTCGTCGGGGGCGGGAGCCGCTTCGAGGCCGACGGGTGACGCTTCGTCGGCGGCCGCCCCGACCTTCGACATCGGCGGGCCGAGCGCCCGGCGCGCACCCGCCCTGACCGAACGCCCCGGTGGCGAGGCGCTGCTGGCGGCCGCCGGAGCCGGCAGCGCCGTGAGCTCGGAGAGCGCGGACGGCCCCGAGCGCAGCGTCGCCCCGAGGGCCGCGGTCAGCGCGATGGGCGCCAGGACCTTCGCCCCCGTGCTCGACGCGAGCGTCGCCACGAGCGAGGCGCCCGCGGGCTTGAGGAGCGCCGGGGCCGCCACCCCCGCGCCCTTGACCGCGGCGCCGCCCGCCGCCAGCGCGCCGCCGGCCGCGGGCGCGCTCGCCGCTGCGCCCGTGGCGGTGCCCGCCGCCGTGCCCGCGGCGGTGCCCGCCGCCGTGCCCGCCGTCGCGCTGCCCTCGAGCAAGACCGCCGCCGAGGCGGCCGCCGCGGCCACGCCCGCCCGCGCGAGCACCGCCCGGCGTACGCGGGCGAGGTCCGGGGCGGGCGGTAGGGGTTCGTCCGCGCGCGCGCGAGCCAGCAAGGCGAGCGCCTCGGAGCCGAGCTCGTCCTTCATCGTCCCGTCCGCCTTTCGCGAGCGCGGTGTCGCTCGAGCGCCGCCTCGAAGTCGCGCCGGGCCATGCGCAGGCGCCACGACACGGTGTTCACGTTCGCCCCGAGCGCCTCGGCGATCTCGGGGCCCGTCAGCTGCTCGAGCTCGGAGAGCACGAAGACCTCGCGCTTCTCTTCGTCGAGGCTCGAGAGCAGCTCGTAGACGAGCCGCAGCGCCTGCGTGCGCTCGGCCGAGGCATGCGGGTCGGGGCGGCCCACGTCGGCCAGGGCGTCGGGGTCGCCCGGCCCGTCGGGGTGCATGCTCGCGGGCGACTTGCGCCGGACGCTGCGCCGGTAGTCGCGCGCCGCGCGCACCACGATCGCGTAGAGCCACGCCCGCACCGAGCGCCGCTCGCGGTACTCGGGCAGGCGCCGGTGGACCACCAAAAAAATCTCCTGCACCACGTCGGCCACGGCCCCCGCCGGCACCCCGAGCCGCTGCACCGCCCGCCACACGAAGGGGGCGTGCTGCTCGTAGAGCGCTTCGAACGAAGGCGCCGGCCACCCGGCCGCCCCGGCGTTTTCGCCCTCGAGCCCGGGCTCTGCCACCTGGGCCAGGAGCATCGTAAAGAGCATCGCCCTCAACCCCCCTCATGGCCGTCGAAGCGCGCGGGCGTGGTCAAAAATGAAGCTCCCCCCCGAGCGAGGCGCCCGCGTAGAGCAGCGGCCATTCGTAGCCCGCCTCGGCCCCCTCGATGACGAAGCGCGGGCGCTTCGTCGACGCCCCCGCCTCGAGCTCGGCCCGCAGCGCCCCCCGCGGCCCGAGCGGCACCCGTAGCGCGCCGACCCCCCCCCCGCTGCCCCAGAGCCCGCGGCCGCTGCTCTCGCGCGAGACCCCCTTGCTGCGCGCCCAGGCGCTGCCCCACCGGGTCCGCGCGCAGACCTCGACCTCGAGCCCGCCGAGCGGCCACGAGTGGCACCCGCTCAGCCCCGCGCCCCAGAGGCCGTAGCGACCCTTCGCTTCGCTGATTCCGCTCAGAGTTTGCTCTCGTTCGGGGAAGAAAACCCCGTTCGCGTACACCCCATTCGCCCCCCACGTCGCGCCCACGTCGAGCCCGACGCCCGACGCGAGCCCCGGCAGAAGGCCCGTCTGAAGGCGAAGCCCCGCGCCGGCCACCCAGGCGAGAGGGCGCCGCGCCTTCGCCCGGGCGGCGGGCGCGCCATCGGACAGGGGCCCCGCCGGGGCCAGCGGGGGCGCCACGGTCGCGAGGGGGCCGGGCGTTGGGGCGGCCGGGGCGGGCGGTTCGAGCGACGCGTTCGGATCGAGCGCGAGCGCCACGACGAGCGCGAAGGCGTGGGCGACCTCGGCGCAAGTGTCGGCCTCGATCAGGCGCTCGCCCACGAATTCGCCCTGCTCGACCCGGAAGGCGCCGACCCAGCGGCCCGAGGCCTCTTGGTGAACGAGGGCCCGCGCGTCGAGCGCCGGTCGGGCCCGGCCCGGGGGCGCGAGGCGCGCGATCTCGTCTCGGACCTCGCGCTCGCTCGGGCACTCGAGGGGCGACTGCCACGAGAGGCGCAGCGGGGCTTCTTCGCCCTGGGCCCGCGCGGGCGAGGCGGAGCCGAGCAGGGCCAGAGCGAGCCCGAAAGGGGGGAGAAGACGGCGTGAGGCGGGCATGAAAGGTGGCCAGGGCCCCAGCGCAAGTGGGAAATGGGGGCTAATGTGGGCGCGAGGCGAGAACGACTTCGCACCTTGATGACGGGCGCCGGGGTTTTGATCGGTCACCCTAGGAGGTCTTCGCCGACGGCCCGCGAGGGGGCAGCAAGGCAGGCGAGGGCCCTCGCGGCGCTTCGGGCGGGCCAAGCGCGGCTCGGGGGCCGGGCGGCGGGGGGGCAGGGCGGCCGGGGGTGGGGGGCCTGCGGGGCGCCTCGGCGCTGAAGAATTTTCTGTTTCTCGGGCGACCAGCGTAAAGACTTGACGATTGCTAGGGCCGACTTAGCATCTCGCGCCCTTTTCGCGGCGCAAAGGGTGTCCGACGTTTTGTCCCTGTCTCGGGCGACGTGTGGGCCCACCAACCACCAGGGTGAGTGAACGTGCGATGAACAAGGCCCAACTCAAGAAGTTTCGCGCCCTTTTGGAAGAGAAGCGAGACGAGATCATCAAGAAGGCCAAGCAGACCTTGGGCGAAGACATGACGCTCGACGTCGACGATCTGCCCGACGAGATGGACTTGGCGTCGAGCGAGTACCTGCAGTCGTTCACCTTCCGGCTGCGGGGGCGGGAGAAGACGTTCCTCGATAAGATCAACAAGGCGCTCGCCAAGCTCGACGACGGCACCTTCGGCACCTGCGAAGAATGCGGCGAAGAGATCTCGCTGCGGCGACTCGAGGCGCGGCCCGAGACGAACCTGTGCATCCGCTGCAAGGAGGACCAGGAGCGGATGGAGAAGGACTACGGCTTAGCGACCGGCTCGGCGCCGGCGGGGCGGGGGGGCGGGCCGCGCTTGGCGCCCTCGAGCGCCGGGGCGAGAAAGCGCCCGGTGTGCGAGGCGGCCGAGCGCGCGACCTCTTCGGGGGTGCCGGCCGCGACGACCTCGCCGCCGCGGTCGCCGCCCTCGGGGCCGAGGTCGATGACGTAGTCGGCCGAGGCGATGACGTCGAGGTTGTGCTCGATGACGATGACGGTGTTGCCGGCGTCGCAGAGGGCCATGAGGCTCGAGGTGAGCATCTCGATGTCGGTGAAGTGCAGGCCCGTGGTCGGCTCGTCGAGCACGTAGAGGGTGCGGCCGGTGGCGCGGCGGGCGAGCTCGCGGGCGAGCTTGACGCGCTGGGCCTCGCCGCCCGAGAGGCTGGGGGCGGGCTGGCCGAGGGGCAGGTAGCCGAGGCCCACCTGGCGCAGGGCGTCGAGCCGCTCGCGCAGGCGGGGCACGGCGTCGAAGAGCTCGGAGGCGCGCTCGACGGTGAGGCCGAGCACGTCGGCGATGGAGAGCCCGCGGTAGAGCACCTCGAGCGTCTCGCGGCCGTAGCGCTTGCCGCCGCAGGCGTCGCAGGTGACGAAGACGTCGGGCAGAAAGTGCATCTCGACCCGCAAGACCCCGTCGCCCTGGCAGGCCTCGCAGCGGCCGCCCTTGACGTTGAACGAGAAGCGCCCGGCCTTGTAGCCGCGCGAGCGCGCCTCGGGCAGCGTGGCGAAGAGGTCGCGCAGCAAGGCGAAGATGCCGGTGTACGTGGCGGGGTTCGAGCGGGGCGTGCGGCCGATGGGCGACTGGTCGATGCTGATGACCTTGTCGAAGTGCTCGATGCCCTCGATCTTGTCGCAGGGGCCGACGGGGCCGCGGGCGCCGTAGAGCGAGGCGCGCACGGCGGGCAGCAGGGTGTCGATGATGAGGCTGGACTTGCCCGAGCCGCTGACGCCGGTGGCGCAGGTGAGCAGGCCGACGGGCACCTCGACGGTGACGTTCTTGAGGTTGTGGGCGCGGGCGCCGACGACGCGCAGCTTCTTCGGCGTCGGGCGGCGGCGCCGGGGCAGCGCGAGGCGCTTCTGGCCCGAGAGGTAGGGGCCGGTGACGCTCGCGGGGTCGCGCATGACCATCTCGGGCGAGCCCTCGGCGATGATGCGCCCGCCGAGCACGCCGGCGCCGGGGCCCATGTCGACGACGTAGTCGGCGGCCAAGATGGCGTCGCGGTCGTGCTCGACGACGAGCACCGAGTTGCCGAGGGTGACGAGCCGGCGCAGGGCCTCGAGCAGGCGCACGTTGTCGCGCGCGTGCAGGCCGACCGAGGGCTCGTCGAGCACGTAGAGCACGCCGACCAGGGCCGAGCCGATCTGCGTCGCGAGCCGGATGCGCTGGCCCTCGCCGCCCGAGAGCGTGTTGACGGGGCGGTCGACCGAGAGGTAGTCGAGCCCGACGTCGATGAGGAAGCCGAGGCGGGCGACGACCGAGCGCAAGAGCGGCTCGGCGACCTTGCGGTCGCGCGCGGTCAGGGCCTCGGGGTCGGCGTCGAGGGCGCGCAGCGTGTCGCGCAGGGCGCGCAGCGGCAGCGCGCCGAGCTCGGCGATGGTCTGGTCGCCGAGCGTGACGGCGAGCGCCTCGGGGCGCAGGCGCCGGCCGCCGCAGGCGTCGCAGACGCGGGTGACGCAGAAGCGGCCGAGGTCGTCGTCGGCCACGCCGCCCATGTCGGCGTCGTCGGCCGCCTCGCGCTCCTCGTCGGAGGGCCCGGCCTCGTCGAGGCGCCGGGTCAGGCGCGGCACGATGCCCTCGTAGGCCTTCTTCTTGCCCTTCGGCGCGGCCTGGGTGCCGTGCAAGATGGCCTCGCGCGCCGCCTCGGGCAGCCGCTCGAAGGGCAGGTCGGGGTCGACGCCGAGGCCCTCGACCGCGCGCGAGACCTCGGTGGCGAGCGCGACCGAGCCCCGGCGGCCCCAGGCGGCGACGGCGCCCTCGCGCAGGCTGCGCGAGGGGTCGGGCACGCAGCGCGCCGGGTCGACGACGGTGCGGCTGCCGAGCCCGTCGCAGGCGGGGCAGGCGCCGTAGGGGCCGTTGAACGAGAAGAGCCGCGGCTCGATCGGCGGCAGCGACACGCCGCAGGTCGGGCAGGCGAAGCGCTCGCTCATCACCACCGGCTCGCGCCCGTCGCCGAAGTCGACGAGCAGGCGCCCCTCGCCGAGCCGCAGGGCGAGCTCGACCGAGTCGGTCAGGCGGCCGGCGAGCCCCTCTTTGAGCACCAGCCGGTCGACGACGACGTCGAGGTCGTGCGGGCGGCTCTTGTCGAGCACGATGTCGTCGCCGAGGTCGACGAGCTGGCCGTCGACGCGCGCCCGGACGAAGCCCTCGCGCCGCAGGCGCTCGAGCTCGAGGCGCAGCTCGCCCTTGCGGCCGCGCGCGACGGGGGCGAGCAGGCTGAGGCGCGTGCCCTCGCCGTGGCCCAAGATGCGGTCGACGATCTGCTGCACCGTCTGCGCCTCGATGCGCCGGCCGCACGAGGGGCAGTGGGGCACGCCGACGCGCGAGAAGAGAAGGCGCAGGTAGTCGGCGATCTCGGTGGCGGTGCCCACCGTCGAGCGCGGGCTCTTGCCGAGCGCGCGCTGCTCGATCGCGATGGCGGGCGACAGGCCCTCGATCGCCTCGACGTGGGGCTTGGCGAGCTGCTCGAGGAACTGCCGCGCGTAGGCCGAGAGCGACTCGACGTACCTGCGCTGGCCCTCGGCGTAGATGGTGTCGAAGGCGAGGCTCGACTTGCCCGAGCCGCTCGGGCCGGTGATGACGACGAGCTGGTTGCGCGGAAGGCGGCAGCTGACGTTCTTCAGGTTGTGCTGGCGCGCTCCCCGCACGACTAGCCAGTCCATGGGGCCGAGCTATACACCAGGCCCCCGCCCGCCGCCCGGCCCGCGGCGGCCGCCGGGCCGCCCGCGGGGCTTTCGGCCCGGGCGTTCGGGCGGGGCGCGGCCCGGGGCGGGGCGGCCCGCTCGGCCTGGCGGTCCGGTGCGGGGGCCTCGTTCGGGCCGGCTCCGGCGGG
>DASTPP010000067.1:0-17772 GCA_035762175.1 Polyangiaceae bacterium
GATCTGCGCCTTGGTGCGCCGCTTGGGCTTGTAGGGCAGGTACAGGTCTTCCAGCGCCTGCTTGGTCTCGGCGCCGGCGATTGCGGCGCTCAATTGATCGGTGAGCTTGCCCTGCTCGTCGATCGACTTCACGATCGCGGCGCGGCGCGCCTCGAGGTCGCGCAGGTAGGCGAGGCGCTCTTCCAGCAGGCGCAGCTGCGTGTCGTCGAGGTTGCCGGTGGCCTCCTTGCGGTAGCGCGCGATGAAGGGCACGGTGGCCCCCTCGGCGAGCAGCTTCACGACGGCGGCGACGCCCGCCCGCGGCAGCGCGAGCTCGGCCGAGACGGCGGGCACGGGGTCGAAGGGGGGCGGCGCGGGCGGCGCCGCGGCAGGGGGGTCGGTCGCTTGCGTCATGGGGGGAGGGCAGGCCTAGGGGCGGGCTATACGCGCGTCCAGTCTTGATCGCGGGCCGAAGGCCCCCCGAGCTGCTACGATCGGCCTCGGCTCGCGGGGGCGGCCGGCGGCGGCCCGCGCCCGTGGGGGGCGCGGGCGGGCGCCGCGCCAGGGCGAAGGGCCGCGCCGCGCCGACCGAGCGCGGCGCCCCGCGGGCGAAGAACAGCGTGGACGAAAAAACACTCTCCGATCTCGAATGGAACCGCCTGCTCGCCGCGCTCGCCGAGCGCTGCCGCGGCGAGGCCGGCCGCCGGCTCGCGCTCGCGCTGCCCTTCGCCGGGGGCCCGGCCGGGGCGCGCGTCGCGCTCGCCGAGGCGCGCGAGGCCTTCGCGGCCGAGGCGCGGGGCGAGCCCCTGCCGCTCTACGGGCTGCGCGACGTCGCCCCGGCGCTCGACCGGCTGCGCGTCGGCGCCGTGCTCGCGCCGGGCGAGCTGCGCGACGTCGGCGCCCTGCTCGCCTCGGCGCGCGTCCTGCGGCGCTTCCTGTCGCCCCGCCAGAAGACGACGCTGCCGGCGCTCGCCGCCGCCTGCCTGACCGACCCGACGCTCGACGAGGCCGAGGGGGCGCTGACCGAGGCCTTCGACGCCGACGGGCTGCTCGCCGACCACGCCTCGCCCCGGCTGCGCGAGCTGCGCGTCGAGTACCGCGCCGTGCGCGCGCGCATGGTCTCGCGCCTCGAAGAGCTGATGCGCCAGCACGCCGCCGTCTTGCAAGACGCCTACTGGACGGAGCGCGAGGGCCGCTACGTGCTGCCCGTGCGCGCGGACGCCCACGAGAAGGTGCACGGCATCGTGCACGGCACGAGCGGCAGCGGCGCCACGCTCTTCGTCGAGCCGCGCGCGGTCGTCGGGCTCGGCAACCGGCTGAAGGTGCTCGAGGGCGCGGTGCGGGCCGAAGAAGACGCCATCTATGCGCGCCTGACCGCGCTCGTCGCCGACCAGCTCCCGGCCGTGCTCGGCGCCGCCCAGGCGCTCGCCCACGCCGACCTGCGCGACGCGACCGCCCGGCTCGCCCGCGACCTCGACCTGCGCTTCCTCGAGCCCGGCGACGAGCCCGCGCTCGCCCTGCGCTCGGCCCGCCACCCGCTGCTCGCGCTCGGCGGCGTCGAGGTCGTGCCCGCCGACCTCTCGGTCGCGGGGGGCCGGGCCGTCGTCGTCTCGGGCCCGAACGCCGGCGGCAAGACCGTCGCGCTCAAGGCCTGCGGCCTCGTCGCGCTCATGGCGCGCGCGGGGCTGCCCGTGCCCTGCGCCGAGGGCTCCGCGCTCGGGTGGTTCGGCCGCGTGCTCACCGACGTCGGCGACGACCAGAGCCTGCGCCAGAACCTCTCGACCTTCAGCGCCCACGTCCGCAACCTCGCCGCCATCCTCGAGGGCGCCGACGGGCGGGCGCTCGTGCTGCTCGACGAGGTGGCGACGGGCACCGACCCGCGCGAGGGCGAGGCGCTCGCCGTCGCGCTGCTCGGCGAGCTCTGCGCCCGCGGCGCCGCCGTCGTCTGCACCACCCACTACGAGGGCCTCAAGGCCCTCGGCGCCGAGGGCGGCCCCTTCGTCAACGCCTCGGTCGGCTTCGACCTCGCCACCATGACGCCCACCTTCCGCCTGGTCTGGGGCGTGCCCGGGCCCTCGAGCGCGCTCGCCGTCGCGCGCCGCTTCGGCGTCCCCGAGGCGGTGCTCGCGCGGGCCCAGGCGGCGCTCGGCGAGGGGCGCAGCGACTTCGAGCGGCTGGTCGCGCGCCTGCACGGCGAGCAGGCCGCGCTCGAGCGGGCGCGCGCCGAGGCCGACGACGCGCGCGCGCGCGCCGAGGCGCTCGCGGCCGACCTCGCCGCCGAGCTCGCCCGCGTCAAGGGCCGCGAGACCAAGGCGCTCGACGAAGAGATCGAGGCCCTGCGCGCCGAGGTGCGCGGCGCGCGCGAGACGCTGCGCGGCGCGCAGGCGGCGCTCCGGGCGCGGCCGGCCGACCCGGGCCGCCTGCGCGACGCGGCGCGCGCGGTCGACGCCGTCGCGGCCAAGGTGGCCCTCGGCGGCGCGCTCGACCCCGGCGCGCGCGCGGCCGACGACGAGGCCGCGCCCGCGTCCGCCGAAGATCTGCGCCCGGGCGCGCGCGTCTACGTGCCGCGCTTGCGCGCCGAGGCCGAGGTGGTCGAGGCCCTGCCCTCGGGCAAGGTGCGCGTGGCCGCCGGGCCCCTGAAGCTGCTCGTCTACGCCAACGAAGTGCGCCGCGTCCGGGGCGCCGAGGGCGCGGCCGCCCGCGCCGCCGCCCCCGCCCGCCCCGCGCCCCGGCCCTCGCGCGACGAGACCTGCGACGTGCGCGGCCTGCCGCCCGACGACGCCGTGCGCATGGCCGAGCAGTTCCTCGACCGGCTCGTCGGCGGCGGCAAGCGCGCCGGCCTCTTCGTGCACGGGCGCGGCGACGCGTCCCTGCGCCAGGCCCTGCATTCGCTCTTGCGCGAGAGCCGTCGCGTCGAATCTTTCCGCCCCGGCGACAAGGGCGAGGGCGGCGACTCCGTCACCGTCGCGCGTTTGCGCCCCTAGCGGCGCCGTAACGCCCACCTCGGGGTCGACGTACCCCGGGATATCCGATACCCTAGAAACCATGGGTACGCTGCAACGCTCCGTCTTGGGCCTTCCCTTCTTCTTGACGCCCCTGCTGCTCGGCGCCTGTGGGGCCGTGACCCCCGACGACGGCGGCCTCTTCGGCTCCGTCGCGGCCAGCGCCCCTGACGGGGGCGCCGGCGCCACCGGCCAGGGCGGCGGCGGCGGCGGCGGCCCCACCCCGGGCGGCGGCGGCGGCCCCGCCGCCCCGACCAAAATCACCGCGGCCGACAAGTGCGAGAACGCCTTCGCCGTCACGCTCGGCTACGGCCCGGGCCTGAACAAGTTCGTCGGCTCGGGCGACACCACCGGCGACTCGACCCCGGTCGAAGAGGGGGTCTGCGAAAACGACGCGGGGGTGCCGACGACGGGCCCCGACCGGGTGCACGCCATCACGGTCAACGCGCCCGAGGGCGGCTACCTGACCGCGCGGCTCGTGCGCAGCCGGACCGACTTCGACGCGGTCCTCTACCTGCGCACCTTCTGTGCCGGCGGCGCGGGCACCATTTGCGAGGACGCCTTCACCAGCCGCGGCGACGCGCGCGAGGCCGCCAACGGCGGCGACGTGCTCTCGGTGTTCATCCCCCCGGTCGCGTCCGACACCTTCTTCCTGTACGTCGACGGCGCCGGCGCCGACCAAGCCGGGCGCTACGAGCTCGAGGTCTCGCTGAGCCGGGGCAACTGCGAAGACCCCATCCCCCTCTTCATCGAGCCGGGCTCGCCCGTGCGCGCGCGCGTCAACAACCGGGTCGCCGCGAACGTCATGACCCACTCGTGCAGCAACACCGTCGGCACCGCCGACCTCATGTTCCAGGTGACGCGCGCGAGCCCGGGCCCCATGCGCGTGACGCTCAACTCGTCCGACGGCGACCTCGGCCTCGCCTTCATGGACCGGACCTGCAACGGCAAGGGCGGCGAACAAGTCGAGCGCCCGAGCAAGTGCAGCCGCGGCCCGGGGGCCTCCCTCGACGACGCCTGGCCCGACCCGAATCGCTCGATCTTCGTCGCCATCGACGCCGGCGTCCCCGTTCTCGACGGGGTCGTCTTCGACATCATCTTCGACCCCAGCGGCGGCCTCGAGCCCTGAGCCGCCCCGCGGTCGGCGCTCGCCAGCCGGCGCCCCCCCGGGCGCCGCCGCCCGCGAGCCCGCGCGCCCCCCCCGGGCGCCGCCGCCCGCCAGCCCACGCGCCCCCTCCCCGGGCGCCGCCGCCCGCGCTCAGACGCTGATGGCGCCCTTGCGGAAGTCGCTGCGCGCGATCTTGACGTTCACGCACGCGGGCTTGCCCGAGGCGAAGGCCGCGTCGAGCGCGGGGCCGAGCTCTTCGAAGCGCTCGACGTAGGCGCCGAAGCCCCCGAGCGCCTCGACCACCCGGTCGTAGCGCGTGTACGCGAGCCCCGTCGCGACCGCCCGCTCTTCGCCGTAGAACTCGACCTGCCCGCGGCGAATTTGTGTCCAGCCCGCGTCGTTGCCGACCACCGCCACGACGGGGATCTCTTGCCGCACCATGGCCTCGAACTCGAGGCCGTGCAGCCCGAAGCTGCCGTCGCCGTAGACGATGACCACGTTCGCCTCGGGGCGCGCGAGCTTCGCCGCCATGGCGTAGCCGGGGCCGACGCCGAGCGTGCCGAGCGGGCCCGGGTCCATCCAGAGTTGGGGCCACTCGAGCGAGAGCACGTAGGCCGCCGTCGCGACGAAGTCGCCCCCGTCGCCGATGACGATGTCGTCCCGGCCGAGCCGCTTGCCGAGCTCGGCGCAGACGCGCAAGGGGTTCGGCGGCGAGGCCTCGCTCGCGAGCTCGGCGGCCATCTTCGCGCGCGACTTGTCTTCGGCCTCGCGCACCGTCGTGCGCCACGCGGGCCGGTCGGGCCCCCGGCCGCCCATCGCGGCCAAGATCTGCCCGAGCACCAGGCCCCCGTCGCCGTGCACCGGCAGGTCGACGCGGCGGTTCTTGCCCGGCTCGGCCCCGTCGAGATCGACCTGGATGATCGTCGCCCCCGGGTTGATGACCCGGCCATAATCGAGCCGGAAGTCGAAGGGCGTGCCGAGCACCAGCACCACGTCGGCCGAGGCGGCGGCCACCTTGCGGCTGCGGGCGAAGAGGTTCGGGTCGGACGCCGCGAGCCCGCCGCGCGCCATGCCGTTCAAGAAGATGGGCAGCGCCGAGGCCTCCGAGAACGCCCGCAGCGCGCCCGGCGCCGCGCTCCAGCGCAGCTGCGAGCCGGCGATGAGCAGGGGCCGCTCGGCCTTCGCGAGCAGCTCGGCCGCGCGCGCGATCGCGTTCGGGTCGCCCGCGGGGCGCGCCGGCGCCGCCGGGCCCGTCGGGGTGAGATCGCTCTCGTCGGCGCCCCCCATCAGAAGGTCGATCGGCAGCTCGAGGTAGACCGGCCCCGGCACCCCCGCCTGCGCCACCCGGAAGGCCGCGTCGACGTACTCGCCGAGCCGCCGCGCCTCGAGCACGCGCGCCGCCCACTTGCTGACCGGGCGCATCAGCGAGACCGTGTCCATGTCCTGCAGCGAGCCCATGTCGCAGAGCTGCGAGGGGCCGGCGCCGCCCAGGCACACCATCGGGATGCCCGCGCGCTGCGCGTTCGCCACCGCCGTCACCACGTCGGTCACGCCCGGGCCCGCCGTCACCGCGCACACGCCCGGCCGCCCCGTCACCCGCGCGTAGCCGTCGGCCGCGTGCCCCGCGGTCTGCTCGTGCCGCACGTCGACCACCCGGATGCCGTCGTCGAGGCACCCGTCATAAATCGCCTGGATGTGGCCGCCGCAGAGCGTAAAAAGGTGCGTTGTGCCGTGGCGCTTGAGCGCCTGCGACACCAGCCTGCCGCCGTGAACGATCGCCATGCGCGCGACGCTACCACGGTGCCCCCGGGGCGTCCGACCCACCGCGCGCGCCCGGCGGGCGGCCCGGGCACGCCCGGAGGACGGAGACCCCACGGTTTGAGCCCGCCGGTCGAGTTCGGGGCGTCCAAAGGGCGCGCCCGGGCCGCCCGCCGGACGCGCGCGGGGGCCGAGCTCAGCGGCCCGGGGGCGGGGCCGAGGCGCAGCGGAAGCCGACCAGGTGGCTGCGGGCCCCGGCGGGCATGGTCGCTCGTGGCGGCATCCGCAGGGCCGAGGGGCTGCTCACGTCCCAGGCGCTGCCCATCACCAGGCGCGGCGCCCCGGCCTCGGGGCGGGCGCCGGGCTCGCCGGCGCCCTCGTCGGCCCACTCCATCACGTTGCCGAGCAGGTCGTCGACGCCCTCGACCGAGCGCCCGCGGGGGAAGGTGCCGACGGGCGCGGTCGCGTAGAAGCCGTCGTCGTCGGCGTGCAGCAGGTCGAAGGCGAGGTGGTGGCGCGCGCCCCAGCGGACGCACTCGCTGCCGCAGCCGTTGAGGTGGTTGGCGCTCGGCGGCTCTTCGCCCCAGGGGTAGGTGCGGCCCGAGCTGCCGCGGACGGCGAACTCCCACTCGTCGGCGCGGGGCAGGCGCTTGCCGGCCTGGCGGCAGTAGGCGTCGGCCGAGACCCAGTCGACGCAGTTGACGGGGTGCCGATCGCGCCCGGGCAGGTCGGCCGTGCAGAGCGAGTCGGTCGGGCGGCGCGCCGCCCCGCCCGCGCCGCCCGCGCCCTCGGGGCGCGCCGCCGACGCCGACGCGCAGGTGCCAGCCCGGACGCAGGACGCGTACTCGTCGACGGTCACCTCGTGCGCGTCGAGGCAGTAGGCGGGGGGGGCGGCGAGCGCCCCCTGGGGCGAGGCCGGCCCGCCCAGCGCGACCATGCCCGCCGGGCAAGGCGGCGCGGGGGCGCCGACGCCGACGGGGCTCGGCGGCGCGATCTTCGGCGGCGGGGACGACGGCGGGGGGGCCGCCGTGGCGAGGGTGGCGACCGGCTCAACGGCGGCGGCGCCCGGCAGCCGCAAGGGCAGGGGGCGCTTGCTCACGCCCCAGCCGACCGAGAGCAGCGCGCAGCCCGCCGCGGCCGCGAGCGCCCAGGGCAGCACACGCCGGCGGCGCCCGGCCCGCAGCAGCGAGGGCGCGACGGGCGGCACCGACGCGGCGCCGGCCGCGGGCAGCGACGAGGCGCCGAGCGTCGAGGCGCTGAGGGGCAACATCGTGCCCTCGCCCGAGGAGGCGAAGAGGGCCGAGCGGCCCTTGTTGCCGATCGCCTCCCAGAAGGCCTGGGCCATCTGCTCGGCCGACGCGAAGCGGCCCTCGGGGTCGAGCGCGCAGGCCCGCTCGGCCCAGCGGTCGAGCGCCCGCGGCAGGTCGGGGCGCAGGCTCGAGGGCGGCTCCATGCGGCCCGAGACCACGTGCATGACGACCTCGACGAAGGTCTCGCCCCCGAAGGGCAGCTTGCCCGTGAGCGCGCGGTAGGCAACGATGCCGAGGGCCCAGAGATCGGCCCGGTGGTCGATGGGCTTGGCCTTGAGCTGCTCGGGGCTCATGAAGTTCGGCGTGCCCACGAGCTGCCCGGTGCTGGTCAGCGGCTCGCCCGACTTCAAGAGCTTGGCGATGCCGAAGTCGAGCAGCTTCACGACCGGCGGGTGCCGCAGGCCCCCGCACAAGAAGATGTTCGACGGCTTGACGTCGCGGTGCACGACCCCGAGCGCGTGGATGGCCGAGAGCGCGAGCGCCACCTGCTCGACCACCAGCGCCACGTGCACCGGCCCGAGCGGGCCGTGCCGCCTTAGCGCCATCGCCAGGTCGTAGCCCTCGAGGTGCTCGAGCACCAGGTAGGGCAAGCCCCCGCCGCTCACCCCGTGCTCGAGGTAGCGAACGACGTAAGGGCTCTGCACACTCGCCAGGACCTGCGCCTCGCGCTCGAAGCGCGCGAGATCGAGGCGGCTCGACGCGTTCTCGCAGAGGAACTTGACCACCACCTCGGCCTCGTGGCCCGCGTGGCGCGCGAGCCAGAGGCTGCCCATGCTGCCGCGCGCCAGGGGGCGCACCAAGCGCAGCGAGGGGGTCAGCAAGGCTCCGGGGGTCGGTTCCGTCACCACGAGGTAGTATAAAAGAGCCCCGGCCACTGCCAAGCGCTGGGGGGCGTGAAGCCTGGTAGAGGTGAAAAAAAGGTTCTGGCTGAGTGACCACCGGTCATCGCGACCGGGGCCGGCGGGTTACGAAAGGGGCGAGGGCGCCATCGGCAGGCGCCGGCCGCCCTTTCGCGGGGCCGGCCGGGCGGCGACGAGGGGCGGCTCGTCGAGCACCTCGCCGACCAGGTCGTAGTCGCTCGCCTGCGTGATCGCGACGCGGCGCAGCTCGCCCGCCTTCGCCGCCTCGCCCGACAGGTACACCTGCCCATCGATGCCGGGCGCCTGCCCGGCGTGGCGGCCCATCGTCACGTACTCGTGCTCGTCGCTCGCGCCCTCGACCAGCACCTCGAGCGTGCGGCCGACCAGGGCGCGGTTCTTCGCGTGCGCGATGCGCTGCTGCAGCGCCATCAGGCGGCGGTGGCGCGCGGCGGCGGCGCGGGCGGGCACCTTGTTCTCGAGCGCGTGGCTGCGCGCCGACTCTTCGTCGGAGTAGCGGAAGACGCCCACGTGGTCGAACTCGGCCCAGCGCACGAACGCGAGCAGCTCTTCGAACTCGTCGTCGGTCTCGCCGGGGTGCCCGACGATGAAGGCGGTGCGGAAGACCAGGTTCGGCACCTTCGCGCGCAGGGCCTCGACCACGCGCCGCAGCCGGTCGCCGCCGTGGCCCCGGCGCATGCGGCGCAGCATCGCGTCGGCCGCGTGCTGCAGGGGCATGTCGACGTAGGGCAAGACCCGGGGGTGGCCCCCGAGCAGCTCGAGCAGCGCGGGCGAGAGCGCCTCGGGGTAGAGGTAGTGCAGCCGCGCCCAGCGCACGCCGGGCACCTCGGCGACGCGCTCGACGAGCCGCGCGAGGCCGTCGCGGCCCCCCTTGGGCAGGTCGCGCCCGTAGGCGACGGTGTCTTGCGAGACGAGGTTGATCTCGAACACGCCCTGCGCGGCGAGGCCCTCGACCTCGCGCACGACGTCGTCGGCCGGCCGCGAGCGCTGCCCGCCGCGCAGCTGCGGGATGACGCAGAACGAACAGGTGCGGTTGCACCCCTCGGCGATCTTGACGTAGGCGCTCGCCGCCCCGGTCGAGACGCGGCGCGGGTCGGACGCGGCGACCAGCCACTCGGCGGGGTTGCCCACCAGCATGCGCGGGGCGCCGCCCCGCAGCACGTCGGCCAGGCGGAGCATGTCGCTCGAGCCGAGAAAGTGATCGACCTCGGGCATCTGATCGGCGAGCTCGCGGGGGTGGCGTTGCGAAAGGCAGCCGGCGACCACCAGCGTGTCGCACCGGCCCTCCTTGTACGCGGCAAGCTCGAAGATGGTTTCCAAGGACTCTTTCTTTGCGCTGCCGATGAACCCGCAGGTGTTGACCACGATGACGTCGGCCTCGGCCGGGTCGGCGACGGGCGCGAGGCCCTCGCGCTCGGCGACGCCGAGCAGGACCTCGCTGTCGACGCGGTTTTTGGGGCAACCCAGGCTGACGAGGTGGATGGTGCGGCGGGGCATTGCGAAAATCGGGCCTTCGGGGTCTCGGGGGAGGGGGGCGGGCGGAAAACCCGCCGGGGCGGGGGCGGCGGACCCGGCCGCTCAGGGGGCGGGGCGCTCCATCAGGGCGTAAAAGCGGTCGAAGAGGTCGAGCGTGTCGTGCGGCCCGGCCGCCGCCTCGGGGTGGAACTGCACCGAGAAGGCCCGGAGCGAGGGCACCGAGAGCCCCTCGCTCGTGCGGTCGTTCAGGTGCACGTGCGTCGTGTCGGCGCGGCCCGCCAGGCTATGGGGGTCGACCACGAAGCCGTGGTTCTGCGACGTGATGGCCACGCGCCCCGTCGTCAGATCGAGCACGGGCTGGTTCAGGCCGCGGTGGCCGAACTTCAGCTTGTACGTCTGGGCGCCGAGCGCGAGCGCGAGCAGCTGGTGGCCGAGGCAGATGCCGAAGATCGGCACCTTGCCGAGCAGCCCGCGCGCCGCGTCCACGCCGTAGGTGACGGCCGCCGGGTCGCCCGGGCCGTTCGACAGGAAGACCCCGTCGGGCTTGAGCGCGAGCGCCCCTTCGGCCGGCGTCCTGGCCGGCACGACGGTGACGCGGCAGCCGGCGTCGACCAGGCAGCGCAAGATGTTGTGCTTGAGGCCGAAGTCGTAGGCGACGACGTGAAAGCGCGGCTCGCGCGCGGGCGAGGTCGCCCAGGCGCCGCGGCCGGCCCGCGCCTCGTAGGGCTCGGGGCAGCTCACGCGCGGCACGAGGTCGAGCCCCGCCATCGACGGCGCCTCGCGCGCCCGCCGCACCAGCTCTTCGGCCGGCCCCCGCCCGAGCGCGCCGTTCTGCGCGCCCTTGTCGCGCAGGTGCCGCGTCAGCCGCCGCGTGTCGACCCCCGTCAGCGCGCAGACGCCGTGCCGGCGCAGGTACGCGTCGAGCGTCTCGTCGGCCCGGTAGTTCGACGCGACCTCGCTCGCGTCGCGCACGACGAGGCCCGCGATCTGCGGGCGCCCGGCCGCGCTCTC
Organism: Polyangiaceae bacterium; assembly: GCA_035762175.1. Lineage (GTDB taxonomy): Bacteria > Myxococcota_A > Polyangia > Polyangiales > Polyangiaceae > DASTPP01. The sequence continues at coordinate 10,523 of DASTPP010000067.1, forward strand.
GTGGTCCTCGGCGACCACGCCCGTGTTGCCGATGTGCGGCGCCGTCATCGTCACGATCTGGCCGCAGTACGACGGGTCGGTCAGCACCTCTTGGTAGCCCGTCATGCCCGTCGTGAAGACGACCTCGCCCACCGCGACGCCCTCGGCCCCGAACGCCTCGCCCGGGAAGACCGTGCCGTCGGCCAGCGCCAGCGCCGCCCGCTCGCCGCTCACGACGCCACCTCGGGCCGCGCGCCCGCGCCCCGCTCGAAGGCCGCCCGCCCCCCGACGAGCGTCAGATCGACCCGGCCCCGCAGGCGCCGGCCCAGAAAGGGCGTGTTCGCGCTCTTGCTCGCGAAGGCGCCGGGCAGGGCGTCCCACTCGGCCGCGGGGTCGAAGAGCAGGGCGTCGGCCGGCGCGCCCTCGCGCAGCCGGGGCGGCTCGAGCCCGGCGACGCGGCAGGGCGCCCGCGTCAGCGCGTCGACGAGCCGCGCGAGCGGGACCCGCCCCCGCTCGGCCTCGGCGACCAGCAGCGGCAGGCACAGCTCGAGGCCGATCATGCCCGGCGGCGCCTCGTCGAAGGGCACGTCCTTCTCGGACGCGGCGTGCGGCGCGTGGTCGGTCGCCACCGCGTCGATCGTGCCGTCGGCGAGCGCCGCCCAGAGCGCCTCGACGTCCTCGTCTTCGCGCAGCGGCGGGTTCACCTTGCACGCGGTGTCGTAGCCGAGCAGCGCCGCGTGCGTCAGCAAGAGGTGGTGCGGCGTCACCTCGGCCGTCGCCGCGAGCCCCCGCGCCTTCGCCTCGCGCAGCATCGCCGCCGAGCCCGCCGTCGAGGCGTGCGCCAGGTGGTAGCGGCCGCCGGTCGCCGCGAGCAGCAAGAGGTCGCGCGCGACGATGACGTCTTCGGCCACGCGCGGCCAGCCCCGCAGGCCGAGCCGCGTCGCGACCGGGCCCTCGTGCGCCTGCGCGCCGGCGGTCAGCGCGTGGTCTTCGGCGTGCTGAATCACCACGAGGTCGAACGCCCGCGCGTACTCGAGCGCGCGGCGCATCAGCCCGCTGTTGGTCACGCAGCGCCCGTCGTCCGAGACGCCGACGGCCCCCGCCTCGCGCAGCGCGCCGAACTCGGCCAGCTCTTCGCCCTTCAGCCCCTGGGTGATGGCGCCGATGGGGTGCACGCGCACGCCGCAGCCCTCGCGCGCCCGCAGCAGCATGTAGCGCGTGATGAAGCCCTGGTCGTTCGCCGGGCGCGTGTTCGGCATCGGGCAGACCCGCACGAAGCCCCCCGCCGCCGCCGCCCGCAGCCCCGAGGCGATGTCTTCTTTGTGCTCGAAGCCCGGCTCGCGCAGGTGCGTGTGCAGGTCGATCAGGCCCGGCAGCAGCCAGCGGCCCCGCCCCTCGACGACGCGCGTGCGCTCGAGCCCGCCGAGCTCGCGCGCCGCGCCCCGGCCCAGGCGCCGGATGACGCCCCCCTCGACGATCACGTCGACCCGCTCGTCGAGCCCCTCGCCCGGGTCGAAGGCGCGCACCTCGCGCAAGACCAGGCGCTCTACGCCGGAGCGCGCCGGGGGGTCGTGGGCAGGACGGGTTTCCATACGGGGGCAGCCTCACCTGGGGGGGGCCGGGGCGCGCCGCCCCGGCCGCGAGGGCCCGGCGGGCGGCGGGCCGAATTTGCCTGCCCCCGCCCGGGCCGAGTTGGTGAAAAATCGGGGCCGCCCGGCCCCGACCGGCCCCCCGGGGGTTCGGTCGGAGTCGGGCGGCCCTCCCTACCATGGCTCCGTCTACCCCGCGAGCGCCGGCACGAGCTCTGCTTGCCACGCCCTGGGACGCCCGCTTGGGCGCGCGCACCCTGCTCCTCTCCCTCGGCCTCGGCGCGCTCGTGCTCGGCGTGGGCGCCGCCACCGACGAGCAGAGCGCGCTCTGGTCCGACCGCCTCGTGCGCCTCGGCGCCCTCGCCCCGGTCTGGGCGGGCGCCGCCTTCGGGCTCACGAAGGGCCAGGCCGTGCGGCGCGGCGAGGCGCGCGCCCTCGCCCTGCTCGGCGTCGGGCCCCGCCGCCTCTGGGCCGGCGCCTGGCTCGTCGCCGCGGCCCTCGGCCTGGCCTTCGCCGCCGCGCTGCTCCGCCAGGACGCCCCCCTGCGCTCGCTCTTCCCCGCCCTCGAGCCCTCGCCCTGGCGCCGCGCGGCCGAGGGCTTCGAGGCGCCCGGGCTCGGGCTGCGCTGGGCGCCGCCCGACGATCGCTTCGGCTTTTTCGCGCCGCTCGTGGGCGCGCGCCCCGGCCCCCCGCGCGGCTGGCTCGTCGCCGCCCTCGCCGCGCTCTCGCTGCTCGTGCCGCTCTGGCTCGCGCTGCCCGCCCGCCCGCTCGAGCGCGTCGCGCTCGGCTCCGCCGCCCTCGGCCTCGCGCTCTTCGCCTTCCACTTCGTCGCCGGCGGGGCCCCGGGCGCCTGGCTGCTCGCCGCGCCCGCGCTGCTCGCCGCCGACGTCGTCCGGCTCGACGTGCGCGCGCGCCTGCGGCCTTTCGGGTTACGCTGCCGCCACCGTGATCGACCAGACCAGCCTGAGCCTTCCTTCCTGGGTCGGGGGCCGCCGGGGGGCCGCCTGGGGCCTGCTCGTGCACGGCGGCGCCGGCGACGTGCCGCCCGAAAAGCGCGCCGCGCACGCCGAGGGCTGCCGCCTCGCCCTCGAGCGGGCCGCCGCGCTGCTCGCCGCCGGCGGCGCGGCCCTCGACGCCGTCCAGGCCGCCGTCGTCGCCCTCGAAGACGACCCCCGCTTCAACGCCGGCACCGGCGCCAGCCTCAACGAAGACGGCGAGCTGCGCCTCGACGCCGCCCTCATGGCCGGCGAGCGGCTCGCCCTCGGCGCCGTCTGCGATCTGCCGCCCTTCCGCAACCCCATCGCCGTCGCCCGCGCCGTGCTCGACGACGGCCGGCACGTGCTCTACGCCGGCGACGGCGCCGCCCGCTTCGCCCGCGCGAAGGGCCTCGCCCCGGCCGACCCCGCGTCGATGATCACCGCCATCGCGCGCGAGCGGCTCGAGGCCCAGCGCCGCGGCGGCAGCGCCGCCTGGGCCGGCGGCACCGTCGGCGCCGTCGCCTTCGACGCCGCGGGCCACGTCGCCGCCGCGACGAGCACCGGCGGCCTCATCGGCAAGGCCCGCGGCCGCGTCGGCGACAGCCCCGTGCCCGGCGCCGGCACCTACGCCGACGACGCGAACGGCGCCGCCTCGGGCACCGGCGAGGGCGAGGGCTACCTGCGCTACGGCCTCGCCTTGCGCGCCTGCCTGCGGCTCGGCGCGGGCGCCCGCCCCGACGACGCCCTCGCCGAGAGCCTGTCGGCCATGCGCGCCCGCGTCGGCGCCTCCGGCGGCGTCATCGCCGCGACCCCCTCGGGCGAGCTCGCCTGGGCCCGCACGACGCCGACCATGTCGTGGGCCGCCGTCTGGCAGGGCGCCGACGCCATCGCCGGCGTCTGACGCCGCCCTCATCTGCGCCCGGCCCGGCCTCGCCGGACAGGGCCGAACGCCGCCGGGGGCCCGGAGCCGCCCGGCCAGCGCTCACTCTTTGTTGCTGCCGCCCGCCTCGGGCCCGCGCTTGCGCTCGAGCGCCGCCTCGAGCCCGATCCGCATGCGGCCACGGCGGCCCATGCGCTCTTTCTTCGGGGGCCGGGCGAGCCACTCGTGACGACGACGAACACTCCAGATTGCGCGATTGGCCATGCGGGGCGACCTTCGAGATGGTGTGGTAAGGCCCCCCGGGCGCTCGGCCGAGGGGGCGGGGGCGCGAAGCATACGCAAAGCGCGCCCGGCGGCAAGGGCCAGATACGGCGCCCAGGCTTCGCCCCGGGCGAGGCCCCGCCCCGGCTTCCGCCCGCCCCCACCGCCCGGGGCGCGCTCGCCGCCCTCACGTCCGCCAGCGGCTCGAGACCGGCCCGGCCACCTCGGCGCGGCGCTTCTTGCGCGGCCGGTCGGGGTTGCCCCCCTGCATCAGCGGGTTCATCAGCCGCGCCCGGGCGAGCTGGAAGCGCCCGTTCGCCTCGGCCTCGCGCAGCCGCTCGCGCGCCAGCTCGACGAAGCGCGCCTGGCTGCGCAGCGGCGCCTCGCCCGGCGCCGGCTCGACGCGCGCGTAGCGGCCGTCGGGGTTGAGCGACCAGGCCTTGACGTTGTCGGCGAGCATGAAGCCGAGCACCTCTTGCGTCACCCGCGCGCGGATGGCCGGGTCGAGCACCGGCACCATCAGCTCGACGCGGCGGCGGAAGTTTCGGGGCATCCAGTCGGCCGACGAGAGGTACACCTCTTCGTTGCCGCCGTTGGCGAACCAGAAGACGCGCGAGTGCTCGAGAAAGCGGTCGACCACCGCCCGCACCCGGATGCGCTCGGCGCCGGGGCCCGCGCCCGGGCGCAGGCAGCAGATGCCGCGCACGAGCAGGTCGATCTGCACCCCCGCGGCCGCCGCGGCGTACAGCGCGCGAATGACCTGCTCGTCGACGCACGCGTTCATCTTCGCCACCAGCCGCGCCGGCCGGCCCGCGCGGGCGTGGTCGGCCTCGCGCTCGATCAGCGCGAGCACCGCCTCGTGCAGGCCGAGCGGGGCGACGACGAGGTGGTTCCACCGCGAGGCCGCGCTGTAGCCCGTCAGCAGGTTGAAGAAGGCCGTCAGGTCTTCGCCGACGTCTTCGCGCGCGGTGAAGAGCGAGAGGTCGGTGTAGAGCCGCGCGGTCGAGGGGTTGTAGTTGCCCGTCGCGAGGTGCGCGTAGCGGCGCAGCTTGTCCTTCTCGCGCCGCACCACCAGGAGGGCCTTGGCGTGCGTCTTCAGGCCCTGCAGCCCGTAGACCACGTGCACCCCCGAGTTCTCGAGCGCGTGCGCCCACCGGATGTTCGACTCCTCGTCGAAGCGCGCCTTCAGCTCGACCACCGCCGTCACCTGCTTGCCGTTCTCGGCCGCGCGGGCGAGCGCGCGCACGACGGGCGAGTCGCCGCCGGCGCGGTAGAGCGTCTGCTTGATCGCCAGCACGTTCGGGTCGTCCGCCGCCCGCAGCAAGAAGTCGACCACCGAGTCGAAGCTGTCGTACGGGTGGTGCAGGAGCACGTCCCGCTCGCGGATCGCCGCGAACGGGTCGTCGGCGTCGCGCAAGGGCGGCGCCAGCACCGGCGTGAAGGGCTCGTCGCGCAGGTCGCGCCGGTCCTCCTTCGGCACCATCGCCCCGAGGTCGGCGAGGTGCAGCGGGCCCGTGCTCCGGTAGACGTCCTCGCGCTCGTTCAGCTTGAGCGCGCGGCAGAGCCGCGTGATCGAGCTCGCCGTCGCCGTGCCCGCGATCTCGACCCGCACCGCGCTGCCCCGGTCGCGCCGCCGCAGCTCTTGCTGAATCGTCTGCAGGAGGTCCTCGCCCTCCTCCTCGTCGACCTCGATGTCCCAGTTGCGCGTGACGCGGAAGGCGTAGTACCCCCGCACCTTGAACGAGGGGAAGAGCGCGTGCACGTGCCGCGCGATCACGTCCTCGAGCAGCACGAAGGCGTGCCGCGCCCCCCCGAGGCGCACCGGCATCAGCCGGTCGAGCACCGGCGGCACCTGCACCACGCCGAAGCCCATCGCCACGCCCTCGTGCTCGCGCGAGAACATGACGCCGATGTTGATCGACTTGTTCTTCAGGTGCGGGAAGGGGTGGTTCGGGTCGATCGCGATCGGCGTCAGCACCGGGAAGATGTCGGACCGGAACTTCTTGTCGAGCAGCTCGAGGTCGGCCGGCTCGAGCTCGTCGGGCTTGACCAGCACGATGCCCTCGCGGCCGAGCGCCGGGCGCAGCTCGTCGTTCCAGATGCGGAAGGAGGCGTCGATGAGCTCGTGCGCCCGCGCGCTGATCGCCGCCAGCTGCTCGGACGGCGTCGCCCCGTCGGGCGGCAGCTCGTTCACCTCGCCGTGCAGCTGCTGCTTGAGCCCCGCGACGCGCACCATGAAGAACTCGTCGAGGTTCGTCGCCACGATGCCGAGGAACTTGAGCCGCTCGTAGAGCGGCGTCGCCGGGTTCTCGGCCTCGGCTAGCACGCGCGCGTTGAACTCGAGCCACGACAGCTCGCGGTTGATGTACAGCCCGACCGCCGGCACCGGCGTCGCCTGCGAGGGCGGCGGCGGCGGCGTCGAGCCGGTCTCGCTCGTCACGTCCGACGAGGGGCGCGCCGGCGGGAGGCGCACCGAGGGGGGTTGGAGCTCCGTCGTGATCAGGGCCGCGTTCGAGTCGGGCGAAGCTGTCATGTCCTGCCCCAATCATGACCCATCCGCGCCGCCCTGGCGCGCTTTCTGCCCCGGACCCCCGCGCGCCGCGGTTTTTGCCCGGGCCCGGCCCCTACCGCGAACGCCGCTGCGCGGGCACCTTCGTCTTGCTCGGCCCCGCCGGGCGCTCGACCTTCGGCAGCGGCGCCCGGTCCGCCGGCGGCACCGGCGGCGCCTTCTGGCCCCGCGCCGGCACGTAGGGCGCGCGGCCTTCGGGGTCTTTGCAGCACCGGAACGAGATGAAATAGTACGTGAACGAGGGCGGGTGGCTCGTCGTCATGGGCCGGCACGCGTTGCGCACGTGGCCCCAGGCGCCGCCCTTCAGCCCCGCCCACTCGCTCTTGTCTTCGGGCGGAAAGTCGCTCGTCACCCACTCGTCGAAGTTGCCCGTCAGGTCGTGCACGCCGTAGCCGCTGACGCAGCGGGGCAGCGCGCCGCTCGGCACGCTCTGGTCGAGCCGCTCGAGCTCCGCCGACGAGACCGCCGGGTCTTTCGAGTACATCTTGCCGAGCCCCGGGTCGATGAACCAGTTGTCGATGTTGCAGGCGGTGTTGTCGCGCTCCCACCCGTAGGGGAAGGGCGTGCGCTCCGGCCCCTCGCAGGCGGTGATCCACTCGCTCGCGTAGCAGAGCCGCTTGCCGAGCGAGCCGCAGGTCGCCTGCCCGTCGAACCAGGACACCATCCAGGGCGGGTGCGCCCCCTCGCGGTTGGGGTACTCGTATTTGTCGATGCAGAAGGCCCGCTTCTCTTCGGGCTCGAGGCAGGTCGTCTTGTGCTCGAACTTGTGGCAGAGCTCGATGTGGTTGATGGGGTCGTATTCTTTGTAGACGCAGGTGCGCGCGACCTTCGGGCAGAAGGTGCCGTCGACGAAGACCATGTCCGCCGGGCAGGGCGAGGCGGCCGCCTCGGGCCCCTCGCCCGCGGGCGGGGGCGCCTCGGCCGAGGCCGCGGGCGGCGGCGCCGCCGCGGGCGTGGCGCTCGGCGCCGGGGCCCCGGGCGGCGGGGGCGCCGCC
>DASTPP010000068.1:0-102864 GCA_035762175.1 Polyangiaceae bacterium
ACAACGTGGGCGCCGACCCGGCCGACCAGATCGAGCCGGGCGACGAGCTGATCGACGGGGGCACGGCCAACCGCGAGCTCGAGGGCATGTTCTCGGCGTCGACCGACCTGAACCAGGTGCGCAAGTACGTCATCGACGCCGCGCGCGGCAAGATCGTCTCGACCGCCGTCTTCCCCGACCCCGAGAGCGACGACGACTTCGCCTTCGGCCTGAACCTGCTGCCGCCGACGCAGATCTTGCCGTACCGGCCCGACCGCCCGGGCGTCGCGTACAACCAGCTCGGCTGCACCCGCGCCTGGGACTGCACGTTCTGGGTGTCGGGCGGCTGGGCGGCGGCGACGAGCCTGCGCCGGGTCTTCGAGCGCTACCGCGACGCGCGCGCGACGCTGGCGCCCGACGGCGGGTCGAAGCGGCTGGTGGCGTACGACGAGTACCTCGCGCGCGTCGCCGACGTGCGCAACACGGTGCGCTTCTACCGCCTCGACCGCGACCTGCGGGTCGAGAGCTCGTACGCCTTCGAGCCGGGCTACTTGATGGGCTCGCCGACCTTCGTGCCGCGCGCCGACGCGCGCAGCGTGCGCGACGGGTACCTGGTCGGCAGCGTCTGGCGGCACGACGACCCCAGCATGGAGGTGTGGGTCTGGGACGCGAACGGCGACCTGTCGAAGGGCCCGCTCTGCGTGCTCGGGGCGCCGCCGGGCGAGCCCGGGGTGCGCCCGGGCTTCCCGTTGCACGGCTGCTGGATCGAGCACGGCGGCGTCGCCGGCTGGGAGCAGCCCGAGTACAAGGTCGCCTCGGTCGAGGTGCCGGCGGCCTTCAAGTGGGCCGAGGCGGCGACGGCGGTCGTCACGGCGGCCGGGCGCCTGCTGCAGCAGATGCTCGTGCCCTGAGCGGCGACGGGGCGCGGGGCGCGGGGCGCGGGGCGCGGGGCGCGTCCGGGGTCGGGCCACGTCGGGCCGCGTCAGGGCGCGGGGTGCGCCGGGCGGTGTCAGGGCGTGGGGCGTGGCGGCGCGTTTGTGGCTTTCGGGCGCGGCGCGCTCGCCGTAGCCGCCCGGGGGGCTACCGTTCTAGGATAGGGCCCACAGCCGGGGGGGGCCGTTCGCTCGTTCCGTCTGAGAGTCATGAACCTCGGCGCCCGGACGCCCCTCGTCGCCAACCGCTACCGCCTCGACTCCGAGCTCGGGCGGGGGGCGTCGAGCCAGGTGTACCGGGCGTACGACGAGGAGGCGGGCGGGGCGGCGGTGGCGCTCAAGCTCTTCGGGGGCCCCTCGGCGTCGGCCGAGGCGTGGGCGCGCTTCCGGCGCGAGGCCGAGGCGCTGACGGGGCTCGAGCACCCGAACATCGTGCGGGTCTTTTCGCTCGGCGATCACGAGGGGGCGCCCTACCTAGCGATGGAGCTGGTGGGGGGCGGGTCGCTCGACGCCGAGCTGCAGGCGCGGGCGGAGGGCGGGCGGCCGCCGTCGTGCGACGAGGTGGGGCGCTGGCTGCTCGGCGCGGCGCGGGGCCTGGCCTTCGCGCACGCGCGCGGGGTGGTGCACCGCGATCTCAAGCCCGCGAACCTCTTGCTCGACGAGCGCGAGGGCGGCTCGGAGATTAAGATCGCCGACTTCGGCGTGGCGATGTTGACCGCGGCCGACGAGCCCTCGCGGGCGTGGGTGGTGGGCACGCCGGCGTACATGGCGCCCGAGCAGTGCTACGCGATCGAGGCCGAGGTCGACGAGCGGAGCGATCTCTTCGCGCTCGGGGTCGTCGCCTACGAGCTCTTGACCGGGCGCCGGCCCTTCCGGGCGGCGACGCTGGCGCAGTACGCGCGCGAGCTGGCGGCGGGGCGGCCCGAGCCGCCGCGCAACCTGCGGGCCGGGGTCGACCCGATGCTCGAGGCGATCGCGCTGAAGCTTTTGCGCATCCGGCCCGACGAGCGGTACCAGACGGCGCGCGGCCTGGCGCACGATCTCGAGCGCTGGGCCCGGCACGGGCTCGGGGTGGTGTTCGAGCTCGGGTCGCGGCGCGGCTCGCTCGCGGGCCGCACGCCGCTGGTCGGCAGGAGCGCCGAGCTCGCGCGGCTCGAGGGCGCCTGGCAGCGGGCGTGCGCGGGCGACGGCGGGGCGCTGTGGGTCGAGGGGGCGCCGGGCATGGGCAAGACGCGGCTGCTCGACGCGCTGGGCCCGAGCGTGCTCGGGGGGGGCGGGCGGCTCGTGCGGGGCAAGAACTACGAGCTCGTCACGCCCTCGCCCTTCCGGGCGCTCGCCGACGCGGTGCGCGACCTGCTGGCGCAGCTCGAGCTGGAGACCGACGACGAGCGGCAGGAGGTCGAGGGGCGGCTGCGCCGCGCGCTCGAGGGGCGGGCCGACACGCTCGTGCGGATCTTGCCCGAGCTCTCGTCGCTGCTCGGCAGCGTGCGGGCGGGCCAGCCGCCGCTCGCGCCCGAGGGCGGCTCGCTGCTCTTGCGCGACGCCTTCGCGCAGCTCTTCACCGCGCTCGCCTCGACCGCGCGGCCGCTCGCGCTGGTGGTCGACGACGCGCAGTGGTCGGACGACGACTCGCTCGCGGTCTTGCGGGCGCTCGGCCGGGCGGCCGAGGGGCACGCGATGCTGCTGGTCGTCGCGCGGCGGCGGGCCGAGGCGCCCGAGTCGGTCGAGGCGCGGCCCTGGGGCGGGGCGGCGGGGGCGCCGGCGGCGCTCGAGCTCGCGCCGCTGCGCGACGCGGCGGTGGTCGAGCTGGTCGAGGGGCTGCTCGGCGAGGCGCCGCGCGAGGTGGCGGCGGCGGCGGCCGCGTGGGTGGCGCCGCGGGCGGCGGGCAACCCGCTCTTCGTGCGCGAGCTGGTGCTCGGGCTGGTCGCCTGCGGGGCGCTCGCGTGCGAGGCGGAGGCGGGCTGGTCGTTCGACGGCGCGCGCCTGGTCGAGGCGGAGCCGCCGCCCAACGTCAGCGCCGCGCTCGTGCGGCGCGCGGCGCTGGTGGGCGAAGGGGCGCGCGAGGTGCTGGGGGCGGCCGCGGCCGTGGGGCCGGTGGTGCCGCGCGAGGCGCTCGAGGCGCTCTGCGCGGGCCTGCCCGCGGGGGCGGTCGGCCGGGCGCTCGACGAGGCCTGCCGGCACGCGCTGCTCGGCCGCGGCGCGGGCGACACCTACTTCTTCACGAGCGAGGAGGCGCGCCGCGCCCTCTACGAGCGCGCCGGCCCGCGCGAGCGGGCGGCGCTGCACCGCACGCTGCTCGGGCGCTACGAGGCGGCGCGCGCGGCGGGCGGGCGGGTGCCGGCGTCCGAGCTCGTGCGGCACGCGCTCGCGGTCGCCGACGTCGGGCGCGTCGCGCGCTACGCCGCCGAGGCGGCGCGCGAGGCCGAGGCGGTCTACGCGCACCAGAGCGCGGTGCGCTACTACGAGCTGGCGATCGCGTCGGCGACCCCGCCCGAGCGGCCGGCGCTGCTCGTCGCGCTCGCGGGGGCGCTGCTCTCGGCGGGGCGCTACGACGAGGCGGCCGCGGCCGCCCGCCGCGCCGAGCCGTCGGCGCCCGAGCGCGCGGCGGTCTTCCGGGTGCTGGCCTCGGCCCACTTCGCCCGCGGCCTCTACGCCGAGGCGACCGAGGCGCTCGAGCGGGCGCTCGCCGCGCGCGGCCGCCCCTCGACGCGCTCGCGCTGGGCGCTCACGCGCCAGGCGCTCGCGGCCTGGGCCCCCGGGCCGCCGCCCGCGCCCGCCGCCGGCGACGAGGTCGAGGTGCTCGACACCCTCGGCACCTTCTACTTCTTCACCGACACCTTCACCTTCGTCGCCACGCTGCTCGCGGCCTGCCGCCGCCTGCGCGACGACCCCCGCCCCGACGCGCGGATGTGGGCGCGCGCCTCGTTCGCCGTGCTCGCCTACCTGCTCGGGCTGCGCGGCCTCGCGCGCGCCGAGAGCGAGGGCGCCGCGGCGCTCGAGGCCGAGGCCTCGCTCGAGGGCAAGGCGCGCACGCTGACCAAGCTCGCGCTCTACCACCAGATGCGCGACGCGGCCGACGAGGGCCTCGCCACCGCCCGCCGCGCCGCCGACGCCTGCCGGCGCGTCGGCGACCTGTGGGGGCTCGCCTCGTCGCTCGACATGCAGGCCTCCATGCGCTTCGCGCGCGGCGACCTCGCCGGCGCCGCGCGCGAGGCCGACCGGCTGCTCGAGGTCGTCGACGAGTACGACATCTTGCAGCGGCGGCCCCGCGCGCTGCAGCTGACCGCGTACTTCGGCTTCCTGCTCGGGCGCGTCGAGGCCCCCGCGTCCTTCGAGCAGCTCGCCCGCAGCCGCCGCCTCGCCGCCTCGCTCGGCGACGATCTGACCGAGGCGGCCGGCGCCTGGATGGAGGCCGACCTCGCCCTGCTGACCGGCGACGCCGCCCGCGCGGTCGCGCTCTGCCGGCGCGGCCACCGCCTGCTGCGCGAGCAGCCGAGGCTGCACCCGGACGCCTCGTACGTCGAGGCGACGTACGTGCGCGCGCTCGTGCGCGCCGGCCTCGGCGCGCGCCCCTCGCGCCGCGACCTCGCCCGCCTGCTCGCGGTGGCCGCGCGCTCGATCGCCGTCGGGGCGTGGTTCCCGGCGCTGGTCGGCGTCGGCCGCGGCGCGCGCGCGCTCGCCGCCGACTTCGCCGCGCCCGGATCCGAGCGCGCCCGCGCGTGGTGGGACGAGGCCGCGCGCGCGCTCGACGAGCGCGGCGACCTCATCCGGCTCGCCTACCTGCGCCTCGACCGCGCGCTCTTGCGGCGCGCCGGGGGCGACGACGGCTGGTCGTCCGACCGCGACGAGGCCCTCTCGCTGCTCTCGCGGGCCGGGGCCGAGGGGGCGGTGCGGGCCCTCGCGCCGCTCGCCGAGGCGCTGCGCGTCGCGCCCGCGGCGCCGGGCGGGGCCCCGCGCTCGACGGCGAACGACCCCACGCTCGAGGCGCGGCGCCCGCCCGTCTCCTCGCCGCCCACGGCGGAGCTCGCCCGCGTGCTCGAAGAGCGCGAGCAGCAGGGCGAGGCGATGACGCTGCGCGCCCTCGTCACCCAGGTCAGCCGCGGGGGGAAAAAGCTCGGCGCGGCCGTTTTCCGGCGGGGCACTTTCCGCTAGCGTCTCGGGCCGTGTCGCTCCGCGCCAAGCTCGCCCGCATGACGGCGCCGCCGGCGGCGCTGCGCCCGGGCGGCGCCGCGCCCCCGGGCCGGCTGAGGGCGGGCGAAGGCCCCGGCGCGGCGGGCGAAGGCCCCGGCGGCGCGGCGCTCGGCGGGGGCGAAGGCCCCGAAGCGCCCGCGCCGGCCGGGGCGCGGCCGCCGCGCGCGATCGAGGTGCCGGCGTCGTTCGAGGCGGTCGAGACGGCCGAGGGCGTCTTGTATCGGCGGCTCGTTCGCTACGGGGCTTCGCACCCCGTGGGGCGCGCGGCGCTCGGGCCCGCCGGGCGCGCCCGCGCCGAGGGCATCGCGCGCCTCGCCCTCGACCCGTCGCTCGCGCCCCTCGACCCCGCTTCGTTCCTGTACGTCGACACCGAGACGACGGGCCTCGCCGGGGGCACCGGCACGATCGCCTTCTTGATCGGCATGGCGCGCTTCGACGGCGGGGGCTGGTCGCTCGAGCAGCTGCTCGTGCCCGAGCCGGGCGACGAGGCGCCGGCGCTCGCGCGCTTCGCCGCGGCGGCCGGGGCGGCGAGCTGCCTGGTGACGTACAACGGCAAGTCGTTCGACCTGCCGCTGCTGCGCGCGCGCTTCGCGCTCAACCGCCTGCCGCCGCCGCCGCCGCGGCCGCACCTCGACCTCGTGCACGTCGCGCGCCGGCTGCACGGACGGCGGCTCGGGCGCTGCTCGCTCCGGTCGATCGAGGGCTCGGTGCTCGGCTTCGAGCGGCGCTCGACCGTCACGAGCGCCGAGGTGGTGGGCCGCTACCGCGCGTTCCTGCGCACGGGCGAGGGCGCGCTGCTCGACGACGTCGTCGAGCACAACGCCGCCGACGTCCTCTCGCTCGTGGCGCTCGTCGCGCTCTACGACGACCCGCTGCCTTCGCTCTGCGCCGCCGACCTCGTGGCGCTCGCGCGGGCCCTCGGGCGCGCGGGGGCGCCGGGCGAGGCGCGCTCGGCCCTCGCGGCGGCCGCGGGGCGGGCCGGCGAGGGGCCCGAGGTGCTCGCGGCGCGCGCCGAGCTGTCCCGCGCGGCGGGCGACGACGCCGGCGCGGCCCAGGCGCTCTCCGCGCTGCTCGCCGAGCGCGATGAGGTCGCGACGCGCCTTCGGCTGGCCAAGCTCTACGAGCACGGCCTCGGCCGGCCCGAAGACGCGCTGCGCCTGGTCGAGCGGGGCACGGGCGAGGCGGGCCCGGCGCTCGAGCGCCGCCGCCGCCGCCTCGCCCGCAAGCTCGCGCAGAAGGCGCAGCCCGCGCTGCCCGGCTTCGAGGCGCTCGTCGGCCCGGCGGCGCGCGCCGCGCGGCCCCGCCGCGGCCCCCGCTCAGTACTCGCACTGCGAGAGGGCGAGCAGGGCCGTAATCTTCGACTGGATGGCCTCGAACTCGCGGACGGCGAGCTGGATCTCGGACTCGCGCAGCCGGCGGGCGGCGTCGACGAGGTCGAGTGAGGTGCCCCGCCCGAGCTCGAAGTTCGCCCGCGTGAGCCGGTCGGTCTCGCGCGCGAGGTCGCGCGTCTGCTGGGCCACGCGCTGCGCGTCCTCGGCCACCTTCACGCCGCGCAGCGCGCGCGTCACCTCGATCGACGCGTTCCGCCGCGTCGCCTCGGCCCGCGCCTCGGCCTGCGCCGCCTGCGCCCGCGTGTCGCGCAGCTGCCCGTAGCGCACGCCGCCGTCGAAGATGTTCCACGTGAGCACGCCGGCGATCGTCCAGTTGGTCACGTCGACGCGCTCGCTGATGAGCCTCGTCGTGCCGTCGGGGTTCGCCGAGCGGACGACGAAGGGGTTCTGCGCCCGCTGGTAGACCGACTGCAGGCTGACCGTCGGGTAGAACTGCATCTCGACGTCGCCGATGGCGCGCTTCGTGACCTCGACCTGGGCCTCGGCCGCCTGCACGTCGGGCCGGTCGGCCACGGTCGCGCCCTTGCGGCAGACGCGCTCGCTCTCCTGGGCGAAGGCGTCGAGGCTGAGGGTCTGCGGCACGCCCACCGGCTCGGGCACCCCGAGCGCGAGCCCGAGCGCCTCGCGCGCCTGGCGCAGGCTCTCGTCGCCCGTCACGATGAGCGCCCGGGCGGCGGCCGCGTCCTGCTCGACGCGAATGACGTCGAGCCCGTTCGCCGCCCCGAGCGCCATGCGCCGCCGCGTCAGCTCGAGCCGCTCGAGCGCGGTGCGCAGGCCCACGCGGTTGAGCTCGCTCACGCGCTCGGCGGTGATGACGCTGACGAGCGAGCGCGCGAGCGTCGCGGCGAGCAGGCGCTTCTGGGCCGCCACGTTGCGCTCGGCCAAGATCTGCTGCCGCTCGGCGGTGCCCTGCGCGTACCAGGCCCGGGGCGCGATGACCGGCACGGTGAGCGTGCCCGTGCCGACGTACGTGTTGGCGTTGCCCGGAAAGAGCTGCACGTCGGGGTTGTTGGTGATGGGGTTGTTGACCGTGCGGGCGAGGGCGCGCTGCGCGGTCAGCTGCGCCGTCAGCGTCGGCAAGAGCTGCGCGAGCGCGATGCGCGCCTGGGCGTCGGCCCGCTCGACGTCTTGCAGCGCGATCTGCAGGTCGGTCGAGCGGGTGCGCACCAGCGAGAGCGCGTCGCGCCACCCCGCGACCGAGCGCGCGGGCGTCGGCACCGGCTGCAAGAGCGGGTCGTCTTCTTTCGCCGGCAGCGTCGACTGCGTCACCGCGGGCGCCGCCCCCGGGGGCGCCGGCGGGGCGGCCTGGGCGGCGGCGGTCAAGGGGGCAGCGACCAGGGCCAGCAGCGGCAGGGCGGCCAAGAGCGTTCGCATGGGGCGCAGTTCATTCGCCATCGTGACCCCGGCAATTTCATGAAAGTGGTTTCGCCGCCAGCAGGCCCGTCGGAAAATGCCCGCCAGGGCGCGCTTCGTGCAGAAGCCCGTAGGCACCGGCTCTCGAAGGCGCGGGGGCTCGGATTATTCCCGCCGTGGCGCCCCGCCCCCCACGTTCGGGGTCACGACGCGCCCATGCTGGCCCCCCGACCCACCGGGTCAGGGCGAGAACCTCTCGTCACGTCACCCGGGGTGACGGCGACGCGCAAGCCTAACGCGCAAACCTGTTGTTGCTCACCCTCACCTCGACCGAGGGGGCGGCGGGCCCGAGGGCGCCCGCGATTAGCGCTCGAGGCGCTTCTGTCGCTTGCCCCGGCCCTTGGCGCCCGAGCGCACCAGGGGCGCGCCCTGGTCGAGCCAGTCGAGCAGCGCCGCCTGATCGGCCGTGGGGCGCGAGCCGCGCAGGGCGTTCGAGAGCACGCGCTTGGCCTCGTCGACCCGGCCCGTGCGGGCGAGGGCGTGCGCGAGCGAGGCGGCGATTTCTGGATGAGGCTCAGCCAAGAAGGCCCGCCGCAGGAGCCCCAGCGACTCGTGGGGCCGGTTGAGGGCGACGTCGAGAAGGTGCCCCAGGTTGTGCGCATACCAGGGGTTGTCGGGGGCGATGCTCAGGGCGGCCCGGTAGGCCCGGACGGCGCAACGGTAGTGCCCGAGCAAGGTCAGGGCCAGGCCTTGCAGGGCCCGGGCCCCGTCGTCGTCGGGGGCGAAGCGGGCCACCATGCGGGCCGCGATCGCCGCGCGCCAGGGCTGCTTTTCGACCACCAGCTCGGCCAATTGCCGGTGGGCGAAGACCCAATCGCGGCTGCCCCGCTCGGCCGAGCGCGCCAAGGCCTCGACCATGGGCAATACGTCGCGCTCTTCGAAGGCATGACGAAGCGCCCATTCGATGTTCCGCTTGAGACGGGCCGGCTCGAAGGAGGGCGGTCGCTCGGGCATCTTCTGCTTTTAGCCTCCCCGTAACGCTCGTGCAACGCGCCGGCGGGCTCGGGCCGGCGCTTTAGCCCTGCGCGTCATTCGGCCGTTCGCGCGCCAATTGGGCCTTGACCGTGCGGCCCGCGATGATCGACCCCTGCAAGGCCTCGAGCGCGCGGTCGAGCAGCTCGCGGCGCACGAGCACGAACGCGTGCTTGTCGCGCACCCGAATGCGCCCGGTCTCCCGGCGGCTGATGCCGCCGCGATCGCGCAGCACTTTCTGAATGTCCGACGGCCGCGCGCCGTCGCGCCGGCCCACGTCGACGAAGAGCTCGGCGTAGTCGAGGCCCTCTTCGGTCGTCGCCTCGCCCTCGTCGCCCTCGGCCTCGTCGGACGCGACCGAGGCGAGCAGCGGCCGGTCGTCGCCCTCTTCTTCGGGCGGGTTCCACGTGAGCAAGATCGACGCGGAGTCGCCCGGCGCGGCCGCCGCGGGCGGCTCGCCGTTCGCGTCGGACGTGAAATAGCGGACAGGCGGCGCGCCCGCCTCGTCGTTCGCGCCCCGCCCGCGGCTGCGGGGCCGGCGCGGCTCGGAGCCCGGGCGCACGTTGCCGCCCTCCCACGGCGGGGTCGCGCCCCGCCGCCCCTCGCCCGGCGTCGCCCGCTCGGGCGCGGCCGCGGCGAGCGGTTCGGCCGGCGGGGCGAGCGGGGCCGGGGCCGGGGCCGGCGCCGCGGCGTCGAACCCGACCCCGCGCTCGCGCCTCGCCCGCCCTCCCTCGCGGGCCGAGCCGGGGCCGCCCTCGCGGCCGCCCTCGAAGCCGCCGCCCTCGCGCCGGCCCTCGAAGCCCGCGCCCTCGCGCCGCTCGCGCGGGCCCTCGCGCCGCTCACGCGGCCCGTCGCGTCGCTCGCGGCCGCCCTCGCGCCCGCCGAAGGGAGTTTCACGGCCGCCCTCGCGGCCGCTGGAGGGGGTCGCACGGCCGCCCTCGGGGCCGCTCGAGGGGGTCGCACGGCCGCCCTCGCGCGCCGCCGGCGCGGCCTCGCGCCCGCCCTCGCGCGCCGCCGGCGCGTCGCGCCCGCTGAGCACGCTCTCGATTCGCTCGCCGCCCTCGCGCGTGATCTCGGCGGCCTCGCGCACGACCTCGCGCACGCCCTCGGTCGCCGCGCGCACCGCGTCGCGCACGCCCTCGGTCGCGGCCCGCACGACGTTGCGCACGCTCTCGGCGCCCTCGCGCACGGCCTCGCGCACGCCGTGGGGGCCGCCCTCGCTCGGGGCCTGGGCCGAGCCCGGCTCGGTCGTCGGGCGAGCTTCGGGGGTGGGGCGGCTCTCGGCCGCCGCCTCGCGTGCCGGACGAGGCTCGGCCACGTCGCGCGCCGGGCGGCCCTCGGTCGCCTCGCGGACCTCGCGCGGCCCGCGCCCTTCGTCGCGGGGGCCCCGGCCCTCACCGCGCCCGCGGAAGCCGTCGCGCCCGTCGCGCCCCTCGCGCCCGCGTCGGGGGCGGCGCAGGGGCCCGCCCTCGGGGGTCTCGCCCGCGGCCGCACCTTCGGGGCCGCCGGCGGGCTCGAGCTCGGGCACGGGGGTCGTGCGCGCCCGCCGGGCGGCGGCGGCGGTGGCGGCGGCCGTCTCGCGCTCGCCGAGCCGCTCGCGCAGGAGCGCGGCGATCACGTGCTCGGCGCGGTCGTGCGTAAGCAGGCGGCGTGCCAAGCTCATGTCGTCGGGGTGCACGGACGCGGCGCTCGTGGCGTCGACGAGCGAGCCGACGAGGTCGGCCTCTTCGCGCGTCTTGAGCTCGAGCGCCGTGGGGATCTGCCGCTCGATCGGGCGGATCTGGTAGGTGAGGCGCAGGTAGTAGAGGTTGCCGACGTCCTGGGCGCGCACGAGGCTGAGCGCGGTGCCGGTGCGGCCGGCGCGGCCGGTGCGGCCGGTGCGGTGCACGTACGCTTCGGCCGACTCGGGAAAGTCGTAATTGATGACGTGGGTCAGGTGCGAGATGTCGATGCCGCGCGCCGCCACGTCGGTCGCGACGAGAAAGCGCAGCTGGCCCGCGCGCGTCGCGCTCATGACCGCCTCGCGCTCGCTCTGCGGCAGGTCGCCGTTCAGCCAGTCGGCCCGGTAGCCGCGGCGGGCGAGCCCCTGGGCGACGACCTCGGTCTCGGCCTTGGTGTTGCAGAAGATGATGGCGCTCTCGGGCGCCTCGATCTCGAGCACGCGCAGCAAGGTCTGCAGCTTGTCTTCGGTGACGAAGTAGACGTAATGCGCGACCGAGAGCGCCCCGACCGCGTCGCTGCTCAGGGTGATGAACTCGGGCGAGCGCAGGCGCTCGCGCGCGATGCGCTCGATATCAGGCGGGATGGTGGCCGAGAAGAGCAGGGTCTGGCGCTCTTTCGGCAGGACGTCGAGGATCGCGTGCAGCTCGCGCTCGAAGCCCATCGAGAGCATCTCGTCGGCCTCGTCGAGCACCAGCAGGCGCACCGCCGAGGGGTCGAGCGTGCCGCGGCGCAGGTGGTCGAGCACGCGCCCGGGCGTGCCGATGACGACCTGCGCGCCCGCGGCGAGCGCGTCGATCTGCCGGCCCATCGGCGCCCCGCCGTAGACCGCCACGAGCTGCACCCCGCGCCCCTCGCCGAGGCGCTCGACCTCGCGCGAGACCTGCAGGGCCAGCTCGCGCGTCGGGCAGAGGCAGAGCACCTGCACCGCCTTGACGCTGCGCCGCACGGCGTACTCGACGATGGGCAGGCCGAAGGCCGTGGTCTTGCCCGTGCCCGTGCGCGCCTGCACGACCAGGTCGCGCCCGCCGGTGGCCGGCTCGAACACGGCCCGCTGTACCGGGGTCGGGTGGGTGTAGCCCATACGTTCGAGCGCCCCCCGCGTCTCGGGCGAGAGCGGGAGGGCGTCGAAGGTCGGGGGGCTCGGCGCGTCGTGGTCGAGAACGGGGGGGGAGGCCGCAGCGTCGGTCATTGGATTAGGCAGCACGAGGCTCGCAAGACCCGCCAAGCCTAATCGGACTGGGGGCCGGGCGGGCAAGGGTTTCTCGCCTTCGGGTCGGGCCCCGCGGGCGCGACCGAGTCGGCGTCATGGATGGCTTGGCCCCAACCTCGTCGCGTCTCGGGCCGGAGTCCAGTTTCTTCGGCAATCTCTTTGGCGGAGGGCCCTCAGCGCCCCGGCCCCAGCAGCCCGCGCCGGAGCGCCCCGACGCGCCGGCGCAAGAGCCCGAGGTCGCGCGCGTCGCGCCGCACCGCGCTCTCTTCGGCGTACCGCAGCCGCTCGACCAGGTCGAAGGCCTCGCGAAAGCGCGCCTCGCCCCGGCACGCCTCGGCCACCGCGTCGCCCGACGCCCAGGCGGGCCCGAGCGAGGCCCGGAAGAGCCCGAGCGCCTGGTCGGGCGTCACGTCGGTGCCCTCGGCCGCCGCCCGCGCCGCGTCGAGCCCCTCGAGCAGCGCCCGCAGCCCCTCGGCGCAGCCCGCCGGCGCCCCCGGCTCGCGCGCCGGGGCCCAGACCTGCCAGCCGATCTGCGTCGCGAGGGTCGCCGTGAAAAGTACCGCCATCGCGTAAAACACGCCGATCGCCCAGCGCCGCCCCCGCCGCCCCGCCCGCGCCGCCTCGCCCTCGGGCCGCTCAGGCGCCGCCATCGGCCCCCCGAACGCGCCCCCGGCTCGCGCCCCCGAACGACGCGCCGACCTCGCCCCCGAAAGAGCGGCCCGAAGGCGCCCCGTTTCGCTCGTGCCCCGGCATGACCAGGGGCGCATCTTTTCGCACCCGACGCACCTGTCAAGCGACCACAACGCGGGGAGGTGGACCGGGGCGCCGCGCCACGTCATGGTACGGGGCGGCATGGCGCCAACGCCCCCCCTCCTGCTTCTGGTCGAAGACACCTTGCCGGTCGCGCGCGCCTTCATGAAGCGCGCCGAGACCCTCGGCTGGAAGGTCGTCTGGGCCGACCGCCTCGACGACGCCCGCTCGCTCGTCGCCCGCGTCACCTTCGACGCCTGGGTGCTCGATCGGCAGCTCGGGCCCGACGAGGGCATGACCCTCGTGCGCGAGCACGAGCTCGCCGAGAAGACGGGCCTGCGCCGCCGCCGCCCCGCCGCCGTTTTGTGGACGAGCCGCCCCGACGAGCCCCCCGGCGACATCGACGAATACGACGTGCACGTCTTCGCCAAGACCGACACCGACGCGGTGCTCACGCACCTCGCCGCACGTCTGCCCCGCCCCTGCGCCAAGCCCTGCGCTCGTAGCCGGGCCGAGGGCGAGGCAGGCGTCCCGGGTCGCACGGGCGAGGCGCCGAGCCCTGCGCTTGTAGCCGGGCCCCGCTCGCCCCGTTCCGGGTCGCACGGGCGAGGCGCCAAGCCCTACGCTTGTAGCCGGGCCCCGCTCGCCCTAAGAGGGGCCCCTCATGAGCGTCAAGCACGCGACGGTCTCCGCCTGGCAGCGGCAGCACGAAGACGGCAGCTACGAGGCCAACCTCGAGGGCTGGTCCCTCCACGTCTCGTGGAAGATGCCCGCCACCATCGACGGCGAGCGCGGCTTCGTCTGGAAGGCCAAAGGCCCCGACGGCCAAGAGCGCTCGTCGAGCGAGCTCTTCGAAGAGCCCGAGATCGCGATGGCCGACGCCGAGGCCGCCACCAAGGTCGGCCAGCAGGGCGGCCAGAGCCCGACCGGCGAGCTCTGAGCGCGCGGCTCAAAAGTCGTTGCTGAGCGTGACCGGCACCCAGAAGAGCTTCATCTTCGCCTCGGCGCCGCGGCGGCTGTAGCCGGCGAGGCCGTAGAGCACGTTCCACCAGTGGCCGTTGGGGGTCTCGCCGAACGAGACGAGCGGGAAGAGGTGAAACTCCCACTCGGAGCCGCGGGCCACCTTGCGCTCGTGGTAGTAGGTGTTGAGCGCGACCTGGTCGACGCTGTCCTTGTTGGCGAAGCGCCAATAGAAGGGGAAGCCGATCGTGGTGCGCGACTCGGGGGTGGCGAAGTCCCAGAAGAAGGGGGCGAGCACCGTGTGGGTGTGCTTGCGGTCGCGGCCGAGGTAGATGAAGGGGTGCAGGTTGGTCGACCAGCCGGTGACCGACTCGGTGTGTTGAAAGAAGGGGGTGACCCAGGTCTCGCGGCTCAGCCCGTAGCGCTGGAAGTTGGCGTAGAACGGGAAGAGCGCGAAGCTCGACTCGCGCGGGCCCTCGGACGTGTAAAGAAAGGGCAGAAGGAGGCGCCGCTCGAGCTTGGCGTCGGGGTCTTCGTAGCGCCAATAGAGCGGGGTGATCATGTCGAGCTGGGTGCGGCCGCGGTGGCGGGCGTAGCCCCAGGTGACGAAGGTGCTCTCGCCCTTCTCGCCCCGCGCCGACAGGAAGGCGGGGGTGACGAGCAGGCGCTCGTTGCCCTTGTGGCCGTAGTGAAAGAGCAGCGGGGGCAGGGTGATATGGTCTTCGTTCTTGCCCCAGAGGTGAAAGAAGAAGGGCGCGACGTGGAAGGCGTCGCGCTCGGGGTAGTGCGCGCGGATGACCGGGCCCCAGACGTTCAGCCAGCTCTGGTCGAGCTCGGTGTAGCGGTAGTAGTGCAAGAGCGGCGGCGCGAGCTCGTAGCGGGCGCGGTCGTTCTTGCCGGCGAAGAAGAAGGGGGCGACGCCGTAGTCGATGTCGTCGGCGGTGTTCGGGTCGCAGCTCGCGCCGCCGCGCCAGAAGCAGAAGCCGGGGCCGACGAGGGTGCGGCCGCCGTACTTGTCGCGCTTCAGGAAGGTCAGCAGCGGGGGGATGTTCCAGTAGGAGCCGCCGTCGGGGCGGGTGCCGTGGAAGAAGAGCGGCGCGAGGAAGTAGTCGCGCGCGCGCGGGCCGACGTGCCAGCCGAGCGGGCCGGCGATGACGGTGCGGTTCTGCTTCTCGCGCCAGTTCCAGTAGAAGGGAAAGACGACGTCGGCCGACTGGTCGGGGCTGCG
Organism: Polyangiaceae bacterium; assembly: GCA_035762175.1. Taxonomy (GTDB): domain Bacteria; phylum Myxococcota_A; class Polyangia; order Polyangiales; family Polyangiaceae; genus DASTPP01. Next base: position 14,749 of record DASTPP010000068.1, read on the forward strand.
GCGGCGGTAGTAGAGGCCGCCGTAGAGCGAGGCGGTGTCGTTCGGCTGCGAGCGCTCGAGCCAGAGCGGGAAGAGCGTGCGCAAGCGGTAGTCGCCGCGCGTCTCTTGGAAGTACGGCGGGATGGTGAAGAACTCGGGCTTGCCCTTGCCCGCGTCGGCCTCGCCCATGGCGCTCGAGCCGATCTGCTTGCGCACGGCGTCGGAGACCTGCAGCGGGTCTTGCGGCAGCGTCGGCTCGCCCGAGGTCGGCTTGGGCATGTCGTCGCCGGAGCCGGGCGCGGCGTGGGTCTCGGGCTGGTTCGGGTCTTTCTTGGGCGCCTGCTGCGGCTGCCCCGGCGGCGGCGCCATGGGGCCGCCCATGCCGGGCATCATGCCTTGCGCGCGCGCGCGCGTCGCGCCGCTCGCGCCGAGCAGCAGGCCGAGCAGGGCGGCCGCCAGGGCGGGCCGCGGGCGGCGCCGCCTCGTCGACGCCCGCCCCCCGGCGCCCGGGCCTCGGGGCGCCCCGCCTCGGGGGGCCGGGGCGGGGGTCTCGTGCGGGTCGGGCATGGGGGCGCGGTGGCGGGGGGGGCGCGCGCCAACCCCGGTGGTCGGCCCGCGCCCGGACACGCCGCGGCTTATGCTCGCCCCCGCCACCCGAGTCAACCACCCTCGGGGCGACAGAGCGCTTGGGCCGGCGCGCGGGCTCGGCTAAAGACCGGGCTCCGGTAGGGTAGGACGGCGCGTGCGGGTCGCAGCCTTGGACGTAGGAACGGTGCGGATCGGCGTCGCGGTCGCCGACGAGCTCGGCCTCTTGGCGCACCCGCGGCCGCCGGTCGCGGCCTCGCCCCGCGCGCGGGCGCTGGCGTCGCTCGCCGAGCTCGCGCGCGACGAGGGCCTCGAGCGCTTCGTCGTCGGGCTGCCCCTGCGCTCGTCGGGCGTCGAGGGGCGCGCGGCCGAATTCGTGCGCGAATTCGCCGCCCGGCTCGTCGAGGCGACGGGGCTCGAGGTCGAACTCTGGGACGAGCGCTTCAGCACCGTCGAGGCCTCGCGCCAGCTGCGCGCCTCGGGAGTGTCGGCGAAGAAGGGGCGGGCCTTCCTCGATAGCGCCGCGGCCTGCGTCATCTTGCAGTCCTGGCTCGACGCCCGGCGCCCGGGGGGCGCGCCCTGAGCGCCGGCCCGAGCCGCCCGGGCGGGGGCCGAAGGCGGGGCGCCCGCGCCTCGCGCCCGCCGCGTTCGGCCCCCGCCCGCGCGCCCCGCCCCCGGCCGGCGGGCGGCCGTCGCGCGCTCTTCTGGGCCCTCGGCGTCGCTGCCCTCGTGCTCGCCGCCGCGCTCGGCGCCGCCTTGACGTACGGCACGAGCGACCCGCCCTCGGGCGGTCGCGGCCGCCCCGTCGAGCTCGCCTTCGCCCCCGGCGCTTCGTGGGCCGAGGTGGCCGACGCGCTCGGGGCCGCCGGGCTCGTGTCGCTGCCCTCGGCCTTCGCCGCCTACGCCCGCGCGCGCGGCGGGGCGGCCCCCGCGGGCAAGCACTTCGTGCCCGACGATCTGCGCCCGGCCGAGCTCTACGCCGCCCTGACGCGCTCGCCCTCGCGCCGCCGCGTGCGCGTCACCTGGCCCGAGGGGGCCACGCGCTTCGACGTCGCGCGCAGGCTCGGCGAGCGGGGGGTCATCGCGCCGGGCGCGTTCCTCGAGGCGAGCGCCGACCGCGCCCTGCTGGCGCTGGCCGGCGTCGAGGCGCCGACGGCCGAGGGCTACTTGTTCCCGGACACGTACGAGTACTTCGTCAACGCCGACGCGGCCTCGTCGCTCGCGCCGCCGCTCAAGGGCTTCCGGCGCGCGCTCGAGCGGCTGCGGGCCGAGGGGCTCGAGCCGCCGGGCGAGGCGGCGCGCGCGCTCGGCTGGTCGACCCACGAGGCCGTCACGCTCGCCTCGATGGTCGAGAAAGAGGCCTCGGCCGACGACGAGCGGCCGCTCGTCGCGAGCGTGTTCTATAACCGCTTCCGGAGCCCGGCCTTCGCGCCCAAGCCGCCCCGGCTGCAGTCCGACCCGACGGCGGCCTACGGCTGCCTCGCCGCCCCCGCGACGCCCTCGTGCGCGGGCTTCGCGGGCCGCGTGACCCCCGCGATCGCGCACGACCCGGCGAACCCCTACAGCACCTACGCCCACGCGGGCCTGCCCCCCGGGCCCATCGCCAACCCGGGCCTGAAGGCGCTGCGCGCGGCGATGGCCCCGGCCTCGACGGGCTACCTCTACTTCGTCGCCGCCGGCGGCGGGCGCCACACCTTCTCGGCCACGCTCGGCGAGCACAACGCCGCCGTGCGGCAGCTGCGCGGGCTGCGCGGCGGCAGCCCCTGAGCGGGCCCGGCGGGGGGCTCAGCCGAGGGCGCGCGCGAGCGCGTCGAGGTCGCCTTCGGTGTTCCAGAAGCCGACCGAGGCGCGCACGTAGCCGAGGCCGGGGATGGACCGCACGGCGACGCCCGCGCGCTCGAGCCGCTGCGACACCGCCGCCGCCGGCTCGCCCTCGACCGCGAACGACACGATCGTCGACGGCGCCTCGGCCGGCACGATGCGCACGCGGGGGAGCGCCGCGAGCCGCTCGCGCAAGGCCCGCGCGAGCCGGGCCGAGTGGGCGAGCGCGCCGCGCGCGGCCATGCCGGCGTGCCAGTCGAGCGCCGCCGCGAGGCCGGCGAGCGAGGTCATCGAGAGCGTCGTCGCGTCGAGCCGGCGCGCGTCGGGCCAGTCGGCGACGCCGGCGGGGCCCCGCGACTTCGAGAGGTACCAGGGCCAGGGCGTGCGCAGCCGGCCGAGCGCCGAGGGGCGCACCCAGAGCGCGCCCGTGCCCGAGGGGCCGCAGAGCCACTTCTGCCCGCTCGCGGCGTAGAAGTCGGCGCCGAGCGCGGCCGGGTCGAGGTCGATCGCGCCGGCCGCCTGGGCGCCGTCGACGAGCACGAGCGCGCCGCGCGCGCGCGCCTCCGCGGCGAGCTCGGCGATCGGCAGCACCTCGCCCGTCGTCCAGAGCACGTGCGAGACGGCGAGCAGGCGCGTGCGCGCGCCCATCGCCGCCGCGAGCGCCTCGGGCCGCGGCGCCGCCTCGCGCACGACCACGCCGCGCGCCCGCGCGAGCTCGTCGAGCGGCGCGGTGAGGCCGGGGTGCTCGTGGGTGCTCGTGACGATCTCGTCGCCGGGCGACAGATCGAGCCCGGAGAGCACCGCGTTCACGCCGTCGGTCGCGCAGTGCATCAGGGCCACCTCGCCCTCGGGCGCGCGGAGCGCGCGGGCGAACGCGCGGCGCGCGTCGTCGATGAGGCGCATCCCGACGTCGGGGCGCGTGCGGCCGCGCTCGAACGAGGCGTCGAGGTGCGCGCGCATGGCCGCGGCGGCCGCCCGCGGGATGGGGCCGAAGGTGCCGGCGTTCAGGAAGGCGTACGCGCGGGCCGAGGGCAAGTCCGCGCGGGCTTCGTCGACGTCGAAAGGGGCGGCCTCGGTCGGGCTCATGGCGGGGCCGGCGACCATAGCGCGGGGCCGACCCCCGGCGCGAGCGTGCACCGGTCAGGGTTGGCGTCGTAGATTGTAAGGCGCGCGCCGGTCGGGGTGGGCGTCGTAGATTGTAGGGCGAGCCCCGAGCCCGTGGCCGGCGCGACTCGTGAGGGTGCGCGGACCGCTTGCGGTGGGGCGGCGGCGGTGGCACGCGATCAAGCGGGCGCCCGTCTGCGCTCGCGGGGTTTGGTGACGCGGCGCGTCCGTAGGTCGATCACCTTGACCCGCCTGGCCCGGGCCTCCGCAAGCGAGGTAGTGCGAGTGACCGCCTTGAGAGAGGCAGCGCCGACCTTTCGGCAGGCGGCCGACGTCCTGAGGTCGCTCGCGCAGGGCGGGGGGCAGGGGCCGTCGATCGGCTACGTGCTGCACCGCCCCTCCGAAGACGAGGCCGTCGTCGGGCTGGGCGCGACGCGTGTCGTCCGGTACGCCTGCGGCGAGCTGAGCGTCTCGGGCCCCGAGGGCCCGGTCGAGCGGCGGCGCTGCGGCGAGCGCGACCTCTTCGCGGCGCTGCGCGGGGCGCTCCTGCCGGGGGTGCCCGCGTTCTTCGTCTCGAGCCTCGATCTGCACCGCCCCGCGCGCGACCCGGGGCTGCCGCTCTTCGTGCTCGTGCAGCCCGCGGCCGAGGTGCGCGTCGGCGGCGGGCGGCCGGCCGAGCCGCGGGCCTTCGGCGGCGCGGGCGCCGAGGCGCTCTGCCGCGCGGCGATCGAGCGGGCGGGGGCCGAAGGGGGCCGGGCGCCGCCCGCGGCCCCCGCCGGCGACCGGCCCTTCTGCCGCGACGAGGCCGCCGCGTACCTGCGGGGCTGGGAGGGCGACTCGGACGAGGCGTTCCTCGCGCGCGTCCGCCGCGTGCGCGCCGCGCTCGAGGGCCGCGACACCAAGGCCTTCCCGATCCGGCACCACCGCCGCAGCTTCGGCGCCGCCGGGCCGCCCGACGCGCTCGGGCTCTACGAGCTCTACGCGGCGTCCGAGCCCGCGTGCGTCGCGAGCCACTACTTCCGGCTCGGGGCGCTGCACTCGGTCGGCTGCAGCCCCGAGAACGTCTTCGAGCTCGCGGGCGGCGAGCTCTCGCTCGACGTCGTGTCGGGCACCGGCCCGCGCAGCGACGACGAGGCGCGCGACGGGCGGCTCGCCGCCGAGCTGACCGCGAGCATCAAAGAGCTGCGCGAGCACCTGCTCGCGGTCGAGCAGAGCCTGAAGAAGGCCCCGGGCTTCTGCGCCCCCGAGACCGTGGCGGTGCCGAGCCGCTTCGAGATCAAGCAGCTCGCGCGCGTGCGCCACCTGCACTCGCGCGTCACCGGGCGGCTGCGCCCCGGGCTCGACTGGCTCGACGTGCTCGAGCGCTACTACCCCTCGCTCGACGCCTACGACGCCGACCTCAAGGGCGTCGCCGACGCGATGACCCAGCCGCACCGCTTCTACGGGGGCGTCGTCGGCCACCTGTCCGAAGACGGCGCGCGCGCCCGCTGCTACCAGAACCTGCGCTCGTGCCTGCTCCTCGGCGGCGAGATGCACGTGGCGGTCGGCGTCGGCGTCACGCGCCTGTCCGAGCCCGAGGCCGAGGTCGGCGAGTCGCACACCAAGCTGACGGGCCTGCTCGGCGCCGTCGCCGCCTGGGAGCGCCGCGCCGCGCGCGCTCAGCCCGAGCCGTCGGGCTCCGAGTAGTAGGCGTGGCGCATGGCCTCGGCGAGGGCCGCGGCCTGCCGGTGCGCCTCGGCGTACTGCGGGGTGTGGCGGGCGCAGGCGAGCAGCGGGCAGCGCTCGAGCCAGGACAGGTCGAAGAGGGCGGTGCTGCGCGCGAGGGCGAGCGCGCGGGCCACCTCGACCGCGTCGCCGACGAAGCCGGCGACCTCGGCGAGCACCTGGTAGTGGAAGCAGCGGGTGCGCATCGACGCGCCCTCGTCGCCGCCGAGCCGCCGCAGGGTCGCGTACGCGCCCGCCGGGGGCTCGCCGCGCACCGCGACCGAGGCGAGGGCGCCGAAGGCGGGCAGGGGCGAGGCCGGCGCGAGCGCCAGGAGCGCCGCGCGCTCGACGGCCGCGAGCGCGGCCGGGTCGCGCCGCCACGCCGCCACGCGCAGGTGCAGCGCCCAGTGCGAGCGCAGGCCCTGCGTCGCGCGCAGCACCGCCTCGAGGGCGGCGTCGGCCTCGGCCGGCCGGCCGGCGAGCACGGCGAAGCGGTAGAGGGGCCAGAGCAGCTCGACGTTGCCCGGCTCGAGCCGCTCGGCCGCGGCGAGGCGCTGGCGGCCCTCGGGCTCGTGCCCCGCCTCGAGCAAGAGCTGCCCGAGCAGCCCGTGCGCCGCCACCAGGCTCGGCGCGCAGCGCAGGGCGCGGCGCAGGCTGCGCACCGCCTCGACCGGCAGCCCCCGGTGCAGCAAGATGACGGCGCGCGCGTGGTGCGGCTCGCCCATCGACGGCGCGACCCGCAGGGCGTGCTCGGCCGCGCGCTCGGCCCGCTCGACCAGCGTGCCCATGGCCGCGGGGGCCACGAACAGGTAGCGCCCCAGCGCGACCGTGAGCGCCGAGGCGATGCGCGGGTCTTCGGGCGCCTCCGCCTGCGCCTCCTCGAAGCAGCGCACCGCCTCGGCCAGATCGCGCCCCGAGGCCGACAGGTAGAGCGAGCGGCCCCGCAGGTACAGATCGAGCACGCGCGACTCGCCCCCCGCCACCGGATCGTAGCCGCGCGCGGGCCTGCCGCCGCCCGACGAGACCGCCGGGGCCTGCCGCTCGAGAAGGACCGTGCCCCCGTCGGTCGGGGGCGGCGCGACGCCCGGCCCGCGGGCCGAGGTGGGCAGCGGCGGCGGGCCCGAGGGCGCGCGCGCCGGGGGCAAGGGCGGCGGGCCGGGGGGGGCGGACGAGGGCAGCGGCGGCGGCACCGTCGAGGGGCGCGGCGGCGGGGCGGACGAGGGCCAGGGCGGCGGGGCGGACGGGGGCCAGGGCGTCGGGACCGGGCGCGGGGTCGCCGGGGGCAGCGGCGGCGGCGTCGAGGGCTCGGCCGACTCGAGCCGCGTCACCGCGTTCGGATCGAGCCCCGCCGACGAGCCCGGCGGGCCCTCGAAGGCGGCGAGCGGCTCGGCGCGCAGCAGGCTCTGCACCGCCTCGGCCATCGAGGGCAGGGGCTTGTCCGTCGCCACGTCGCCCCGCCAGCGCCAGAGCGTGCGCCCGTCGGGCACCGAGATCGCGCGCAGCGACACCTCGACGCCGCCCTCGCGCGCCCTCGCCTCGCCCCCCACGACCACGCTCGCGCCGAGCCCCTTGCCCACCTCGAGCCAGGCGAGCGGGCCCTGCCCCCGCTCGCGCTGCATGCGCTTGACCGACGCGGTGGCCAGCACCCGCAGCGACTTGCGCCGCGACAGGTCGCCGATGAAGTCTTCGGCGAGCAGGTCGGCCAGGTCGGGGCCGACGCCCTCGGGCTCGAAGGGCAGCACCGCGAGCTGCGGCCGCTCGCGCTCGATGGTGATCGGCGCGGGCGCCGGGTCGATCGCCGGCGAGGGGGCCGAGGGGCGCCGCGCCAGGCTCGAGGCCGGCGGGGCGCCGAGGCGGACGAGCGCGCCCTCGAGCTCGGCGGCGCTCGCGAAGCGCGCGGCCGGGTCGGGCTCGAGGCAGGCCGCGATGAGCTCCGCGAGCCCCGGCACCTCGTCGGCCGGCGGCACCTCGGTGCGCCTGGCCTTGGCCGCCAGCACCAGCGCGAGGTTATCGCCCTCGAAGGCCCGGCGCCCCGTCAACAGCTCGAAGCCGAGGCAGCCGAGCGCGTAGATGTCGCTCGCGACGCCCGACTCGACCCCGTCGTAGATCTCGGGCGCCATGTACGCGGGCGTGCCGGCGAGCAGGCCGCGCTCGGCCAGCGCCTCGTGCGCCGCGAGCGCGATGCCGAAGTCCATCAGGACGACCCGGTCGCCCTCGCCCAGCATCACGTTGGCGGGCTTGATGTCGCGGTGCACGACGCCCGCCTCGTGCACCGCCCCGAGCCCCGCGCACGCCTCGCGCAGCACCCGCACGACCGAGGGCGGCGAGAAGCGGTGCCCCCGCTTGACGAGCTGGGCGAGCGTGTGACCTTGCACGTACTCCATCGTGAGCGCGAGCTGCGCCCCCCCCGAGCCCCGGATGACCACCAGCTCGAAGACGCGGGCGACGTTGCGGTGGCTGACGCGCCGGGCGAGCCGCACCTCGCGCCGGAAGAGGTCGGCCATGCGCCCGCCGGCCGAGGGCTGCTCGCGCAGGCGCTTGAGCGCCACCGTCTCGTCGAGCTCCAGATCGAGGGCGCACCAGACGTCGCCCATCGCCCCCGTGCCGAGCAGCCGCCCCAGCCGGAACCGGTCGGCCACGATCGAGCCCGGCTGCCAGCGCCGCGACCCGCGCGCGCGGGGCGAAGCGTCGCCCTGGACCTCGCCGGCGGCGGGGTCGGTCGGGGGCGACGCGGACGGCTTCGACACTCTGGTTAGAGTCGACCTAGAACGCTCGCCGCAGCAAGGGGGTTCGTCCGGCCCCCGCGCCCGCCGCGCGCCGCCCGGGGCGGGCCGGCCACGGGTCGCGCCCTCGAAGCGGCGGCGGGCGCGCGCCCGCCCGCGGCCCGGCGCCGGCCCCTCAGGGGCAGGCGGCGCTGCGGTCGAAGCCCGCGAAGAACTCGCCGGCGACCAGCGACCAGGCGAAGCCGTTCTCGGGCGCGGCGCACTTGAACGCCGAGCGCGGCGGGGGCTGCCGGCGCGGCCGCGCGAGCGCCGCCTTCTGCTCGCGGTAGAAGCGCACCACCAGCTCGGCGCCGTAGTCGGCCGGGTCGCCGCCGGGCCGGAAGAGCGCGGGGCGGTCGGCCGCGGGCGGCCGCGGGTCGAAGCGCGCCGCGCAGCGCGCGTCGTCGCCGCAGCGCGCGACGATCGAGCGGTACGCCGCCTCGAGCGCGCGCGCCGACCAGCCGCCGTGCTCGGCGTCGTTCAGCCGCGCGAGCGCCCGCACCAGGTCGTCGCGCGAGACCGGCGGGCGCGCGGGCGGCGGCTCGTGCGCGTGCGCCGAGGCCAGGCGCGCGGGCCCGCCGCGCTGGCGGCCGCGCGGCGGCGGGCGCGACGGCCGCGGCGCCGGCGGCACCTCGATCGGCACGCCGAGCTGGCCCTCGGACGTGTAGACCTCGGCGTCGGCCGGCCCCTCGGGCCGGAAGAAGCGCACCCGCAGCCCCGTCGCCCGGAAGCGCGGCGCCTGCCCGGTCTGCCGCGCGATCTCGGACAGGACGTCGTTCACGCCGAAGAGCGCGCGCGCGACGAGGTCGAGCTGCTCGCGCGAGGGGCCGACGGGCAGCGCCGGCAAGACGTGCGCGCGCGCCCCGTCGTGCCGGGTCACCCAGCGCTCGTCGTCGGGCCCCGCCACCGAGCCCGTGCGCGCGTAGAGCGAGAGCGCCAGCCGCAGCGCCCCCGCGTCGCCCGCGTACCGGCCCTCGAGCAAGCACGGAATCGGCCCCCCCTTCGCGCCCCGACAGGTCGCCGTCCACGCCGTGCGCTCGGACGGGCGCGTGAAGAGCACCTCGCTCGCCTGCACCGGCGTGACCTCGGGCGACGCGAGCCCCGCCAGGCACTCGGCGTCGCTCGGCTCGGGCCCGGCCGGCTCGGCCGGCAGCGACGCCGGCGGGTCGGGCGGGTGCGCCTGCGCCGAGAGCGGCACGACGCGCGGGGCGTGCCCGCAGGCGAACGCCGCGACCGAGAGCGCGAGGCAGACGAGCCCCCAAAGACCGCGGACGTCGCCCGGTCGGCGTGGCTGGCGTCCGGGGCGGCGCATGGCCCGATCATTATGCAACGCGAACGGCCCTTCGCAGAGCTTTCTAAAGACAAAAGCGCGAAACCGATTGTGGTCGAAATCGCCCGCACCTCGCACCCTTCGCCCGCGCCCCGCCGCCCCCCGGGCCCGGCGCCCGCACCACCCCGCCGCGCCGCGCCCCGCGATCGCCGCCCCCGCGCGCTCGAGCTGTTCCGTACCCGGCTCGCCCGAGCGCCGCCCTGCGACCCGCCCCGTCGACCGCCCCCCGCCGACCACCTCCGCCCGGCCCGCCCTTCGCCCTGCGTGCGGCTCGCACCGCCCCCCGTCGCGCCGCCGGGCGAAACGCGCTAGGGTCCGCCGCCATCATGGCCAGCGAGCCCAAGCTCTTTCCCGACGTCCCGGCCGAGCTGAACTTCCCCCGCGACGAGCGGCGTATTCTCGCCTTCTGGAAAGAGCGTTCCATCTTCGAAAAGACCGTCGCGGCCCGCGAGGGCTCGCCCGCCGGCACCTTCACCTTTTACGAGGGCCCCCCCACCGCCAACGGCCTTCCCCACAACGGCCACGCCCTCACCCGCGTCATCAAAGATCTCTTCCCCCGCTACCACACGATGCTTGGCCAGGCCTGCACCCGCAAGGCCGGCTGGGACACCCACGGCCTGCCCGTCGAGGTCGAGGTCGAAAAAGAGCTCGGCATCCACGGCAAGGCGGCCATCGAGGCGTACGGCATCGAGCCCTTCGTCGCCCGCTGCCTCGAGTCGGTCTTCCGGTACACCAGCGAGTGGGAGGCCTTCACCGACCGCATCGGCTTCTGGGTCGACCAGGGCGACGCCTACGTCACCTACCACCGCAGCTACGTCGAGAGCGTCTGGTGGGCCCTCGCCGAGCTCTTCAAGAAGGGCCTGCTCTACCGCAGCCACAAGGTCGTCTGGTGGTGGGCCCAGGGCGGCACCGCCCTCTCGAGCGGCGAGGTCGGCCAAGGCTACAAGACCGTCGACGACCCGAGCGTCTACGTCGCCTTCCCGCTCGCGGGCGACGCCGAGGGCCGCGCCCTGCTCGTCTGGACGACCACCCCCTGGACCCTGTCGAGCAACGCCTACGCCGCCGTCAACCCCGACGTCGACTACGCCTTCGTCACCCTCGCCGGCAAGAAGCTCGTCGTCGCCGCGAAGCTCGTCGAGCCGCTCGCCGCCAAGCTCAAGCAGAAGGCCGAGATCGAGCGCACGGTCAAGGGCCGCGAGCTCGTCGGCCTCGGCTACGAGCCGCCCTTCGACCTCTACCGGCGCCGCCGCGACGACTACCCCGGCGAGATCACGGTCGACGACGAGGGGTCCCGCGCGGGCGCCGAGAGGCTTGGCGAAGACCTCTCCCCTTACTGGAAGGTCATCGCGGCCGACTTCGTCACCCTCGACGCCGGCACCGGCATCGTGCACGTCGCCCCCGCCTTCGGCGAAGATGACTTCCAGGCCCACCGCCGCGTGCTCGCCGCCCTGCCCGACGGGGGCGCGGCCGTGCCCTTGCTCTGCGCCGTCAAGCCCGACGGCAGCTTCGTGCCAGGGTTCGCGCCCTACGCCGGCCGCTGGGTCAAGGCCGCCGACCAAGACCTCACGCGCGACCTGAAGGCGCGCGGCCTGCTCGTGCACGCCGAGCAGTACCGCCACGAGTACCCCTTCTGCTGGCGCTCCGACGAAGACCCGCTCATCCAGTACGCCCGCCCCGCCTGGTACATCCGCACGACCAGCCGCATCGAGGCCGCCCGGGCGAACAACCGCGCCGTCGACTGGCACCCCGAGAACATCCGCGACGGGCGCTTCGGCGACTTCCTCGCCAACAACGTCGACTGGGCCCTCTCGCGCGAGCGCTACTGGGGCACGCCCCTGCCCATCTGGCAGAACGAGGCGCTGCCCGAGTCTGACGAGCGCCGCTACGTGGCCATCTCGGGCCTCGCCGAGCTCCGGGCGCAGAAGAACGTCAACCTCGCCGCCGTCGAGCGCGAGCTCGCGGCCGAGGCCGGCGAGCGCGGCATCAAGGGCGTCGAGCACCTCATCGTGCACAAGCCCTGGGTCGACAAGATCACCTTCGAGCGCGAGGGCGTGCCCGGCGTCTACCGCCGCGTCACCGAGGTCATCGACGTCTGGTTCGACTCGGGCTGCATGCCCTTCGCCCAGTGGGGCTTCCCCCACGTCGAGGGCAGCCTCGAGCGCTTCCGCCGGGCCTTCCCCGCCGACTTCATCAGCGAGGCGGTCGACCAGACCCGCGGCTGGTTCTACTCGCTCTTGATGATCTCGACCCTCGTCTTCGACGCCGAGAAGCAGCGCGAGCTCGGCCTGAAGGCGGGCGGCAACCTGCCCCACCCGTATCGCACCTGCGTCGTGCTCGGGCACGTCAGCGACAAGGAGGGCAAGAAAGAGTCGAAGTCGAAGGGCAACTACACCCCGCCCGACGTCATCCTCGAGCGCGTCCGGATGGAGTTCGCGGTCGTCGACGACGACGCCCTGCGCCAGGGCGGGGTCAAGCAGGGCGCGGCCGAGAAGGGGGTCGCCTTCATCGCCCGCGAAGATCTCGAGGGCCTCGACGTGCGCGAGGGCGCCAAGGTGCGGCTCTACGGGCGCCAGTTCGAGGCGGGCAGCCAGGGCACGGGGGCTGCGAAGCTCGAGCACGAGCTACGCTCGCACCTCGAAGTCGGGCCGGGGAGGCTCGAGCTCGAGCTGCGCCCGCTCAAGGGGCTGCCGCGGCGCGTGGTGCTGCTCGCGCCCGAAGACCGCGAGGCGCTCGGGGCGAAGGTGTGCCCGAGGGGGCTCGAGGTGCGGCCGGTCGAGGTCCCGGGGCTGCCCGAGCGCGAGCGGGTCTGGGTCGAAGACCCCTCGATGCCGGCGCCCGGGGCCGACGCCTTCCGGTGGTTCTTTTACGCGAGCTCGCCCCCGTGGACCAACACGCGCCACTCGCTCTCGAACGTGCGCCTCTTTCAGAAAGACTTTCTGGTCAAGGCGCGCAATGTGTACAGCTTCTTTACCATCTACGCGAACATCGACCACTGGTCACCCTCGCTCACGGCGCCGCCGGTCGCCGAGCGGCCCTTGCTCTGCCGGTGGGTGCTCTCCGAGCTCTCGCTGGCGGCGCGCGAGGTGCGCGCCGCCCTCGACCGGCACGACGTCTACGAGGCGGCGCAGCGGCTCGGCGGCTTCGTCGAGGCGCTCAGTAATTGGTACGTCCGCCGCAGCCGCGAGCGCTTCTGGGGCCCGGGCGCGGGCGAGGCGATGGGCGACGACAAGCGCGCGGCCTACGCCACGCTGCATCATTGCCTCGTGACCTTCGCCCAGCTCGCCGCGCCCTTCGTGCCCTTCTTCGCCGAAGAGCTCTACCAGGCGCTCGCGGTCGGCGCCCGCCTGCCCGGCGCCCGCGAGAGCGTGCACCTCGAAGACTACCCCGTGCCCGAGCCCGCCCACGTCGACGAGGCGCTGAGCGAGGCGATGGGCGCGGTGCGCGGCGTCGTCTCGCTCGGCCTGCAGGTGCGCACGGCGGCCAAGCTAAGGGTGCGCCAGCCCCTGCGCCGGGCCGACGTCGTGCTCGCCCGGCCCGCCCTCGCCGAGCGGCTCGCCCCCCACGTCGCGCTCATCGCCGAAGAGCTGAACGTGCACGAGGTGCGCTTCGTGCCTTCCGGCCAGGAGGCGGCCGAAGTTCGCTATCGCGTCAAACCCAACTTTCGTACCCTCGGGCCCCGGGTTGGTAAGAAGGTGCAGGCGCTCAAGCGCTGGCTCGAGACGGCCGACGGCGGGGCGTTGCGGGCCCGGCTCGCGCTCGAGGGGCGGGCGTCGGTCGAGCTCGAGGGCGAGTCGTTCGAGCTCGGCCCCGACGATCTCGAGGTGGCGGTCGAGGCCGCGCCCGGCTTCGCGGCCGCCGGCGACCGGGTCGGGGTCGTCGTGCTGCACACGGCGCTCGACCAGGGGCTGCTCGACGAGGGGCTCGTCCGCGAGATCCAGAGCCGGCTGCAGGCGATGCGCAAAGAGCTCGGGGTCGGCTTCACCGAGCGGGTGCGCGCGGCGGTTCGGGGCGGCGAGCGGGCGACGCGCGTCGCCGGCGACGCGCGGGGGGCGCTCACCGACAACGTCTTGCTCGAGCTCTTCGAGCTCGGCCCGCCGAGCTTTCGGCCCGAGCGCGAGGCGGAGCTCGAGGTCGACGGCGAATTTGTGGCCCTCGCGATGGCGCGCGTCGTTTTAAAGATACCCGGACGCACCGCGGTTAGGTGTAAAGTGTGGCCATGATCGCCGCCTCGGTCGTCCGGATCTACGCCACCACCCAAGAGCCGGACTATAACAATCCTTGGCAGGCGCACGCGCCCTCGAGCTCGACCGGCTCGGGCGTGGTGGTCGCGCCGGGCCGGGTGCTGACCGGCGCGCACGTGGTCGCGAACGCGACCTTTCTGCAGGTGCAGAAGGCGTCCGAGCCCGACAAGTTCACCGCCCGCGTCGAGGCCGTCTGTCACTGCGCCGACCTCGCCCTGCTCGCGATCGACGAAGAGGCGTTCAACCGCGGCGTCATCAGCGCCGAGATCGGCCAGCTCGCCACCCCCGGCGACCGCGTCTCGGTCGTCGGCTTCCCCGTCGGCGGCGACGAGGTCTCGGTCACCGAGGGCGTCGTCTCGCGCATCGAGGTGCAGCGCTACAGCCACTCGCAGCGCCACCTGCTCGCCGTCACCGTCGACGCCGCCATCAACCAGGGCAACTCCGGCGGCCCCGTCTTGCAAGACGGCAAGGTCGTCGGCATCGCCTTCCAGAAGCTCACCAAGGCCGAGAACGTCGGCGAGATGGTGCCGGCGCCGCTCTTGCGCCACTTCCTCGGCGGGCTCGCCCGCGGCGTGCCCTCGCCCATCGTCCTGCCCGACCTCGCCGCCGCGACCCAGACCCTCGAGAACCCCATCCTGCGCCGGAGGCTCGGCCTCGCGCACGGCGAGAGCGGCGTGCTCGTGCGCGCCGTCGAGCACGGCGGCTCGGCCGACGGCGTGCTCGAGCCCGGCGACACGCTGCTCGAGATCGGCGGCCTGCCCATCGCCAACAACGGCAGCATCCTCTACCGCGACCGCTACCGCACCCGCTTCGACGCCATCCTCGGCGAGCACTTCGTCGGCGACAAGATCCCCGTGCGCTTCCTGCGCGACGGCGCCCAGCAGCGCCGCCTGCTCGAGCTCAAGCCCTCGTGCCGGCTCGTGCCCCGAAACCAGTACGACCGCTCGCCCACCTACTTCGTCTACGGCGGCCTCGTCTTCCAGCCGCTGACGCGAGACTTTCTCGCCACGTGGGAAAAGTGGTGGGAAAAGGCCCCCGAAGAGTTCGTCCACCTCTACCACGCCGGCGTCCGCACCGAGGCCCGCCAAGAGGTCATCGTGCTCTCGCAGGTGCTCGCCGACGCCGTCAACGTCGGCTACGAGCGGCGCATCAACGAGTCGGTCGCCACCGTCAACGGCGTGCCCCCCCGCGACATGCGCGACTTCGTCCGCCTGCTCTCGCGCGCGCAGGGCACGGTCGAGATCCGCCTCTCGAGCAATAGCCTCATCGTGCTCGACGTGCCCGCCCTCTCCGAGGCCCGCCACCGCATCCTCGCTCGTTACCGCGTCAGCGCCGACCGCTCGTCCGATCTCGGCGACGTGCGGTAGGGCGGCCCCCGAACGTCGTTCCGTCGCCGCCGCGTCAGAGGTAGGCTGGCCCCGTGCGCCCGCCCTGGTGCCTTGCCCCCTCGGCCTCGACCCTCCGCGCCTCGGGCGCGCTCATCTTTGTCGCCCTCGCCGCCGCCGCATCGTGCCGTCGCGAGGGCCCCGAGGCGCCGCCCCCGGCCCCCCTGCACGAGCTGGCGGTCACGCCCCAGCTCGCGCCCGCCCCTCTGGCGCCGCCCTCGCCCGGGGCCGAGCCGCCCGCCGAGCCCTCACCTGCGCCGGCCGAGGCCGCCGCCCCTACCGGCTGCGTCGAGCAGTCGGCGCAAGAATTCTTGATGCGGCGCAGCTACACCCCCGTCGCGAGCCACGCGGCCGAGCACGAGCGCGCCCTCGCCTACCGCGCCGAGCGCTACGGCGCGCCGCCCGGGCGCCCCTTCGAGGGCCTGCCCGCGGCCGGCGAGAACGCCGTCGCCACCACCTTCTTCGGCGTCAGCGTCAACCTGAACCGCAAGATCGTGCCCGTCTTGCGCTGCGTCGAAGAGAAGATCGCGGCCGAGTGCGGCGACGGCTACAAGCCCCACGCGCTCTCGGGCATTCGCTACAAGAATACCTTCCGGGGCGGCGAGGTGTCGAACCACCTCTTCGGCATCGCCCTCGACGTCGACGCCATGCTCAACCCTTGCTGCAACTGCGTCGAGCCCTTCCGCTCGAACCCCCGCTGCAAGCGCAAGGCCTCGGCCCCCGAAGAGCGCATGGCCATGCCCTACTGCTGGGTGCGCGTCTTCGAGCGCTACGGCTTCTACTGGCTCGGCCACGACGCGCTCGCCGACACGATGCACTTCGAGTTCCTCGGCGACCCCGACCGCGCGGGCCCGCCCGCCGCCGCGTCGGCGCCCGGCTTGCCCGCCCCCGGCCGCGCCGGCACCCCCGGCGGCTGAGCGCCCGCCGCGTCCGTGCAGCGAGGCGCCGTTCGCGGCGTGGTGGCCCGTGCAGCGAGGCGCCGTTCGCGACGTGGTGGCCCGTGCGCCGAGGCGCCGTTCGCGGCGCGGCGGTCAGTGCACCGAGACGCCGTTCGCGGCGTGGCGGACTTCGTCGGCCTTCTCTTTCTCGCCGGCGATGCGCGCGATCTCGGCGTCGATCTGGCCGAGCAAGGTCAGCTTGAACATGCGAAAGTCGGCCCGCAGCGACCAGATCGGGTACGTGAACGTCGCGGGCCGGTTCTTCTCGACGAAGAAGTGCGACACCCAGGCGGGCCCGTAGCCGCCCACCAGCGCGCCGAGCAAGAGCGCGGGCTTGCGCGTCAGGGCGAAGGCCCCGAGGCAGCCGAGCGCCGCCGCGGTGCCGAGCGTGTGCAGCCGGCGCGTGTTCGGATCGCTGTGCTCGCCGAGGTAGTAGGGCCAGAACGCTTCAAAGTCGGAAAACTTTTCGGCCATGGCGGTGAGCCTAGCACGGGCCGCCGCCCGGGCGCGCCGGCCGAAGGCGCCGCCGCGGCCGCTCGGCGCTTGCGAGCGCTCGGCCGGAGCGAATAGTCTCGAGCGAGGGCGCAGGGCATGGCACGCGCACGCTGGCACGCAGTCGTCTTGCCCTTGCTGGCCTCCCTCGCGGGGGGCTGTCGCCGCGCCCAGGCCGGCCCCGACGGGCGGCCCGAGGTGCCGGCGGCCGAGCCCGCCCCGGCGGCGAGCGACGCCGACCCCGCGCCGCCCGCGGCGAACGCGGCGACGGCTCCGGCCGATGCCGCAGGCGAGCCCCGCGCGCCCTCCGGCGAGGCGCCGCCCGCGGGCGGGCGCGACGCCTCGGCCGGGCCGCCCTTCTTGCGTCGCCCGGGCGAGGGCACCGGGCCCCCGGCGCCGGGGCCCGACGGCGGGCCGGCCTTCGCCCCCGACGCGCCGCCGCCGGCCGTCGCGTCGGGCGCGGCCGAAGCCCCGGCGTCGGGCGGCGGCCCTTGCCCCGACGACATGGTGCTCTCGGGCTCGGCCTGCGTCGATCGCTACGAGGCCTTCCTGGTGCAGGTCGGCGAGGCCGGGGCCGACCTGACCTGGCCCCACTACCAGCGCCCGCGCGCGGGGGTCGCGTACGCGGCCCGCAACGCCGCGGGCGCCTCGCCCCAGGCGTACATCAGCCGCCACGAGGCCGAGGCCGCCTGCAAGCTCGCGGGCAAGCGGCTCTGCACCTTGCACGAGTGGCAGCGCGCCTGCCAGGGCAAGCGCCAGATGCTCTTTCCGTACGGGCGCTCGTACCAAAAGGGTGCCTGCAACAGCGGCAAGCCGCACCTGCTCTCGATGTTCTTCGGCCGCGACGGCTACGCCTGGAAGTACGAAGAGCACTTTAACAGCCCGCTCCTCGACCAGCAGCCCGGCTACCTCGCCAAGGCCGGCGAGTACGCCGCGTGCGCGAGCGACGAGGGCACGCACGACATGGTCGGCAACCTGCACGAGTGGGTCGCCGACCCGGTCGACCGCCTGCCCTTCGACCCCGGCCCCTCCGGCGCCCCGGCGCGCCGCCGCCCCATGACCCGCGTCGGCAACGGCATCTTCATGGGCGGCTTCTTCAGCACCACCGACCAGCACGGCGCGGGCTGCACCTTCATCACGACGGCGCACGAACCCGCCTACCACGACTACTCGGTCGGCTTCCGCTGCTGCCGCGACCCGGGCGCGCCGCGCTGAGCGGCGGGGGCTCTCACTCCGCCGCCGACGCCGGCGCGAACGCCTCGAGCCGCTTGCGCACGTCGTGCAGGTGGTCGAGCGCCGCGCGCAGCTTCGTCACCAGCTCGCGGTAGTCGGCGTTGTCGTCGGACGGCCAGCCGTCGACGACGCGCTCGAGCGTGGTCGTGACCTCGCGCAGGTCGAGCAGCGTCACCGCGAAGGGGTGCGCCGGCAGCGAGGTCGGCGCCGACGGGCCCCCGCGCTTCGAGTCGGGCGCGCCCGCCGCCTTCTTCGGCCGCACCGACTTCGCCTCGCCCGCCTTGACGCGCGCCACGGCCTCGCGCTGCTCGTCGACCGGCATCTTGGTCAGCGCGACGAGCTCGCTCTTCTTCTCCTTGAGCGGCGTCTCGTGCAGCATCGTGCGCACCTCGGCGTCGAGCTCGCCGATCTTCACGTCCTGCGCCACCTGCGCGCGCGAGCGGCCCGTGCGCTGCGCCGTCTCCGCCAGGAAGGCCTTGGCGAGCGCCTCGGGGTCGGCCTCCTTCGGCGCCTTGCCCTTCTTCGGGCGGGGGCTCGAGGGCGGCTCGGCCTTCTCGGCCTCGGCCGCGCGCAGCTCTTGGTAGAGCTTCTTGCGCAGCGCCGTGTGCTCGCCCCGCTCGAGCGCCGAGAGCTCGTGGCGGCAGAGGTTCTCGTCGATCTCGGCGAGCTTGGCGTACGCGCCGTCGAGCGCCTGCACGACCGCCGGCACCGTCTGCCAGCCGAGCGACCTGCACGCCTCGAGCCGGTGGTAGCCGCAGAGCAGGCGCAGCGAGGGGTCGACCACGATGGGCTGCAAGAGGCCCGCCGACGCGATCGAATCTTTCAAGAGCTCGAGCGTGGTCTGCCGGCAGGTGCGGCCCTCGGGCACGGCGACGTCGGCCAGGGCGATGAGGCGCACCTGCGCGACGGCGGGCCGGCCGGCCAGCCGATCGTTGGCCGGCTCGCCGCCCGCGCCGACGGCGGTCCAGAGGGTGGCGGGCAGGCGCTTGCCGGGGGCAAGCTCGGCGTTGGGCGAGGACTCGTCGGGGGAGGGGAGGGGGGGCGTTGCCATCGTCGGGGAGGGCGGGCCGGCGGGCCGACGCCGCGCGGGCCGGGGGCCGCGCGGTCGCCCGGTGCGGGCCACGGCGACACCCTCGGCCAAGACGCGCCCCGGGGCCAACAAAGCGGCGACGCCCCGGGCCGGGGGGCCCGGGGCGCCCGCGCGTGCCCCGTACCTTGCGCGCGGGGCGCGCCCCCCTCAGTCGGCGGCGGCCGCCTTCGCCGGCGTCCGCAGCGGCGCGGCGGGCGCGGGCTTGGTCGCGGCGACGGCGCGCTTGAAGGGGTTGCGCATGTAGAGCACCACCATGAAGAGCGCCAGCTGGAGGAACGCGACCGACATGCCGACGTTCTTGTCGTCGGTGAAGCGGTAGAGCACGACCGACGCGACCTGGCTCAAGAGCGCGCAGATCATCAGGCCGAGCTCGATCGGGCGCCGGCCCTTGCTCAGCATCGCCCCGTAGATGAAGAACGAATAGTAGTAGCAGGTGAGCTCGACCATCATGGTCGCGAGCAGGCAGCCGAGCGCCTGCACGACCCAGAGGTTCTTCAGCCGCCAGCAGGCGTAGGCGAACATGCCGGCCGCGAGCAAGATGCCGCCGTAGTAGATCGGCCAGAGCCGCTTGACGCGGTCCTTGCGCATCTCCTTCCACTTGGCGAAGGCGTCCTGCGACTTGTTGTCGCGCGCGACCGCCATGCGCCCGTCGGCGCTGTGGCTGACGAGCGTGCGCCAGCCCATGTGGTTGGTGACCGGCGTGTCCTTGTGCACGCTAATGTGTTGGATGAACGCGGGCCACGCCCCCCGCCCCGCCACCGCCGTGCTGACCGGTATGAGCACCAGCCCCGCCGCGACCGCGCCGGCCGCCACGAGCTTGAGCTGCGGGTGCAAGAGCTGCGGCAGCGAGAGCGGCTCGCCCGGCGCCCGCTTCTTGTACGCCCGGTAGGCGTGCGCGATCGCGACGACCACCCAGCCGCCGAAGAAGTACAGCGGGAAGACGCGCAGGAGCGTCGAGTACGCCATCATGAACCCGCCCCAGAAGTACTTGCGCTTGCGGATCATGCAGGCGCTCACGACGGCGTAAAAGAGCCAGTCTTGGCGCAAGAACGCCCCGCCCGTCCAGTAGAAGGGGCTCGCGCCCTGGGTGCCCCAGAACGTGATGGCCAGGGCCGCGACGCGCCAGCCGAAGGCCCAGGCGACGCAGCCGAACATGCCGGCGAAGAGCGCGACGTCCAGGCTCGAGAGCAGCTTCATGTACCACTGCTCGGCCGGGTTCAGCCACGAGAACAGGTAGCCCATGATGCCCCAGACCGGCGGCGGGTTGTACCCGTGGTCGGTCTGCATGTCGTGCCACCACTGCCCCGAGCCCGACACCTGCCGGAAGAACTTGACGTCGTTCTTGAAGGCCTCCCACTTCTCGGGCTTGAACGCGTCCTTGCACTGCTCGGGGTGCTCGAGCACCGTGCCCGCGCTCACGATGAGGTTGGTGTGCCCGATGTCGCGCAGCTTGCGCGCCCGCACCTCCTTCTGAAAGCCGAGGTCGGCCTCGGCGATGGCGGTGCACTTGTAGAGGCCGTCGTACCCCATCTCGGGGAAGTACTTGGCCCCCATGTAGTAATGAAAGAACTCCCAGCGGTGGTAGAACTCGGGGTACCCGATCTGGAAGAATTGAAAGTAGCAAATGACCGCCGCGAACGAGAAGAGCGCCGCCGCGCGCCGCTTGGTGCGCCGCGGCAGCGGGTCGCGCTCGGCCTCGCGGCTCGCCTCGTAGAAGAGGGCCATCACGGCCGCGAGCGAGAGAAAGAGCTTCCACCAGCCGATCTTCGTCTCGCTCAGGCCGGGGTCTTCGAAGAGCGAGGTGAGGGTGATGGGCGCGTGCGCGGCAAGCAAGTAGAGCGGAGATTGCATCGTGCGGGACCGTTTCGCCTTCGCGGCGGCCCGCGGGCCGCCAGGCCCGGCAGCCTAGCCGCGCGGGCGCCCCGGCGTAAAGACGGCAGGCCCCCGGGGGCCGGGCGGCCGGCGCGCGGCGCGGGCGCCCCGGCGTAAAGACGTGCGGGGCCGGGCGGCCGGCGCGCGGGGCCGGTGCCCGCCGCGTCGCGGTCGCACCTCAGCCCCGAGGGCGGGCTGCCCGCGGCTAAAGCCGGGGGCAGCGGACGCCCGCTCGTGCCGCGTGAAATCGGGCCGATTCGGAGAGCAAAGCCCGCCCCCTCGCGGGGCCGGGCTCCCGCGGGCGCCGATCACCGGGCGAGCCTGCGAACGCCGCGAGCGGCCGCGACACCCGGGCGAGCGAGCGGAAGCGGCTCGCGGCGCTGTAGCCCTGCCTCCGGGCAGGGCTTGGACGGCCGTTTCCGCGGGCGTTCGTTGCCCCCGACTTTAGTCGGGGGCTGACGGCGGCCGCTCGCCGCGCCCTCTCTAGCCCGTCCGCCCCTTGCGCCCCGCCCCCCGGCCCCGCGCCCCGCCCCAGAGCTCCGCGAGCCACGCCTCGATCTCGTCCGCCTCGCGCGGGATCGCCTCCGAGAGCACCCGGCGCCCGCGCGCGGTCACCAGCACGTCGTCTTCGATGCGCACCCCGATGCCGCGCAGGCGCGCCGGCACGGTCAGATCGTCGGGCTGAAAGTAGAGCCCCGGCTCGATCGTGAGCACCATGCCCGCGGCGAGCTTGCCCTCGCGGTAGAGCTCTTTGCGCGCCCGGGCGCAGTCGTGCACGTCGAGCCCCAGCATGTGGCTCGTGCCGTGCAGCGTGTAGCGCTTGTAGTACTGCTTCTTCTCGTCGAGCGCCTCGTCGAGCGGCCCCTTCAGCACCCCGAGCCGGGCGAGGCCCTCGGCGAGAGCGCGCGTCGCCGCCCGGTGCGGCGCGAGAAATTCGGCCCCCGGCGCCACCGCCTCGACCGCCGCCCGCTGCGCCGCGCGCACGATCTCGTAGACCTCGCGCTGCGCCGGCGAGAAGCGCCCCGAGACCGGGAAGGTGCGCGTCACGTCGGCCGTGTAGAGCGAGCGCGCCTCGACCCCGCCGTCGATGAGCACGAGCTCGCCCGCGCGCACCGGCCCGTCGTTGCGCGTCCAGTGCAGGCGGCACGCGTTCGCGCCCCCCGCCACGATCGTGCCGTAGCCGACGCCGTTGGCCTCGGCGAGCGCGCGCGCGACGAACGCCGCCTCGAGCTCGCGCTCGGTGCGCGCCGAGGGCAGCCGCCGCAGGGCGTCTTCGAGCGCGCGCTTGGTGACGGCGATGGCGCCCTCGAGCTCGCGCACCTCGAGCGCGTCCTTGCGCAGGCGCAGCTCGCCCAGCGCCTCGGCGAGCTTCGCGTCGGCGTCGTCGCCCGCGCGCCTTCGCTTCTCGAAGAGCGCCTCGGTCGCGCGCGAGTGGCCCCGGACCACCCTCACCCGGGCCTTGACCGAGCGCGCGTAGGCCCCGAGCTCGTCGAGCGGGCGCCCCTCGTCGACGCCGTAGCGCCGCCGGCTCGCCTCGACGCCGAGGCGCGGCCCCACCCAGAGCTCGCCCTTGTGCCGGTCGGTGAAGAAGGTCGGGTCGGTCTTGCCGGGGTTCGGGTCGACGAAGAGAATCGACCGGTGCCCGCCCCGCCCCGCGGGCTCGAGCACCAGCACCGCGTCGGGCTCGTGGTTGCCCGTCAGGTACGCGAACTCGCTGCCCGGCCGAAAGGGGTAGTGCGTATCGTTCGCCCGCACCCGCTCGTGCCCGGTCGGTATCACCAGCACCTCGCCCGCGAAGCGCTCCGAGAGCGCCCGCCGCCGCGCGGCGTAGCGCCCGAGCCCGGGCACCTTCGGCGGCGGCTTGGCGGGCGGCGCCTTCCAACGTTGGAGCATGAATTCGACGAAGGCCGCGGGCAGCCCCGCCTCGCCCTTGCCCCGGCGTCGGGGCTTCTGCGTCGCCTCGGCCGGGCGCGCGCGTCGCTCTCGGGAACGCGTCATGCGCGGCAGTGTAGCCCCGGACGCCCCGGCGGCGAAATCACTCCGCCCCGGGCCGCCCCTCGAAAGCGCCGCGCCCCGGCGGTTCTCGCCCCATCGCCCGGCCGCCAGGGCCCCGCCGAGCGCCCCTCGCCTCAGGGGCAGAGCCGCTCGACGCGCCAGAGGCCGCCCTCGCCGCGCACGTAGCGCAGCCGGTCGTGCAGCCGGTCGGGGCGGCCCTGCCAGAACTCGACCGCGTCGGGCGTGAGGCGGTAGCCGCCCCAGCGCGGGGGCCTCGGCACGGGCCCGTCGCCGAAGCGGGCGACGGTCTCGGCGAGGCGCGCCTCGAGCTCGGGCCGGCCGCTGACCGGCGCGCTCTGCGTCGAGGCCCAGGCGCCGAGCTGGCTGCCCCGGGGGCGCGAGGCAAAGTACGCGTCGGACTCTTCGTCGCTCGTGTAGCCGACGGCGCCCGTCACCCGCACCTGCCGCTCGAGCGCGGCCCAGAAGAAGACGAGCGCGGCGCGCGGGTTCGCCGCGAGCTCGCGGCCCTTGGCGCTCTCGTAGTTGGTATAGAAAACGAAGCCCCGCTCGTCGAAGCCCTTCAAGAGCACGGTGCGCGCGGCCGGGTACCCCTGCCGGTCGATCGTCGCCAGCGTCATCGCGTTCGGCTCGGCCACCGCCGCGTTGCCGAGCGCCTCGTCGAACCAACGGCGAAACTGCGCGAACGGGTCGGCCTCGGCCGTCTCTTCGCGGAGCTCATGCAACGAATAGTGCCGCCGCAACTCGGACAAACTCATGCCGCCTCGTATGGCCCCGCTCGGGCGCCCAGGCAAGCGACGAGATGCGACACCGCCCCCTACCTGCCGGGGCCAAGCACGCCCATCGTCGGCAGGTCCCCGGACCTGACGGAGCCTGGCGAGCTCGATCTCCCGCAGGTCCCCGGACCTGACGACACCCCAATGCGTTGGGCTTCGGCGGGTCCCGGGACCTGACGGTACCCCAATGCGTTGGGCGTCTGCAGGTCCCGGGACATCAAGGAGATCGACTTCGATGGGCGCTTGTGGGTCCTGGTACCCGAAATTGTTAGCTTCGTACACCGGTTCGACGTCCCCGGACCCAAGGAGGACGAGCAAGAATCGCTTTGGCTAGGTCCGAGGACCGGAAAATACCGAGCTTGCAGGGTTTTTTCAGGTCGGGGTACCCGGCCGGGCTCGCCGAAGAGAGGCGAGGCCATGTACCCAGACCTGGCCGAGCCTAATAAAGAGGGCCCCGGCGGCGTTTCGAGACCCGGCCGATCGGGCACGACGGCACCGGTTTCTCGCCAAATCGATCGCGAGGCCCTTGCCCGGCTCCGTCATTGCGCGGACGCCGGTCGCCTCACCCAGGCGGCAGGTGATCTGCGACCCCGGACGTCGAGAGGGGGTTGCGGGACGTCGCCGGCTTTTCGCCCCCGAGTGAACTCGGGGGCAGCTTTCGCCCGCGGAAACGGCCCTTCAAGCCCTGCCGGAGGCAGGGCTCCCGCGAAGCGAGCCGCGCGCGCGCTCGCCCGAGTGACGCGGCCGCGCGTGGCGTTCGCAGGTTCGTCCGGCAAGCCCAAAGCCCACGGGAGCCCGGCCCCCGACGAGGGGGCGGGCTTGAAGGGCCGAATCGGTGTCGAAGCCGCGCGGCACGAGCGGGCGTTCGCTGCCCCCGAGTTCACTCGGGGGCGGCCGGGGCGGCGTTCCGCAACCCCCGCTTCGGGCCCTGGGCCGCCGAGCGCGCGACGTCGCCCGCCGCTCGCCTCAGGGCGCGGCGAAGCAGGCGTCGCGCAGCGGGTTCGACGTGAAGGCCTCGGGGGTGACGTAAGCGATGCAGTAGAACATCGACTCGGTCTCGACCGCGCATTTCTGCTTGAGGCAGGTCGGGTCGAAGGTCGGGCACTGCGTGAAGATGCAGCAGAAGCCCTCGGACGCGAGCGGGCCGCAGCCGTTCGTTTCGGCGTAGGCGACGGCTTGCCGGAAGAGGCAATCCTCGCAGGAGGGGCCGCCGTTGGTGGGCGCGGGCTCGGCCGCGAGGCAGGCCTTCTCGCACGCGTCTTTGTCGGGGTTGGTGGCGCAGGCGTCGAAGCAGACCTTCGTCTCGGCCTTGCAGCGGGGTAGCTGCTCTGCCGGCAGCGGCTTGCCGAGCGCGCCGCAGAGGGGCGACGGGGCGCCGCCGCCCGCGCCGCCCGCGCCGGCGGTGTCGGCGGGCCCGGTGGGCAGGCCGGTGAACTGCCCGCCGCTCGGGGCGCCGCAGGCGAGCCACTCGGCGAGCTTCGAGCGCTCGGCCTCGGGCGGGCCTCCGGAGGGCGGCATCGTGGGCGACTCGCCCGTCGTTCGCGCGAGAATTCGGGCGCTCTGTGCGCGAACCTTGTCGATGCCGTCGAAGTCGATGCCGAGGGGCGCGCTCTGGCGCGAGCCCTCGGGCAGCGACGAGCTGTGACAGCCGTTGCACCACGAGAGCAAGAAGGGCGCGCCGAAGTTCTCGTACGTGAGCTCGCTCTCGGGCGGGCAGTCTTCGGTCGAGGGGCCCTTGCTGGGCGGGGCGCCGCCGACGCCGCCTGTGCCGCTCGAGCCCCCCGAGCCGGCCTGCGCCGGGTTGCCGTCGGCGCCCTCGTCGTCGCCGCCGCCGCACGCCGGCGCGCCGAGGGCGACGCCGGCGGCGAGGGCGCAGAGCGACACGAGCGCGCGCGCGAGGGCGGCGTCTGCCGCCCTGGCCCCGCTCCCGGCGGAGGTGCGAAGCGAGGGCGCGGCGGCTCCCCCGCTCCCGGCGGAGGTGCGAAGCGAGGGCGCTGCGGCTCCCCCGCTCCCGGCGGAGGGGTGAAGCGAGGGCGCGGCGCCTCCCCCCCTTCCGGGCGAGGGGCAACGAGAGGGCGCTGCAACTCCCCCCCTCCCTGGGGAGGGGGGGCTGGGGGGGGCGGGGGACGCAAGGGGCACGGGGCGGCTCCGCGGGTCAGACGGCGGCGAGGGCATGAAAGGGCTCGACGCCGGGGAAGGAGGTCGCGGGGTCGACGCCGACGATCGAGAGCACGCCGGCGAGCAGGTTCGCGGCCTGCAGTTGCTTGCCGGTCGCGCTCGGGGCGCCGGTCTTGAGGTCGACCGAGCGGGCGCCGAGAAGGTCGTCGCTGCCGCCGTAGACGCGGCCGCCGGCGACGCCGGCGCCGAAGGCGAGGGCGCTGGTGACGGGCCAGTGGTCTTTGCCGGCCGAGCCGTTGAGCTTGGGGGTGCGCCCCATCTCGGACAGGACGAGCACCGTGGTGCTCGAGAGCAGGTTGGCCGCGGCGAGCTTGTCGCCCAGATCGGTGAGCGTGGCGAAGAGATCGTTGTGCAGGGTCGCCTGGCGCTCGTTGCCCGTGTGCGTGTCCCAGTTCATCGTCTCGATGAGCACAGCGCGGCTCAGCTTGCGCGCGAGCGCGTTGACCGTGAGCTCGACCTGCACCCGCGTGTCGGGCGTGTAGCCGACGGTGCCGAAGTTGGTGCCCTGCGCGGCGTACGAGCGCAAGAGATCGCCGCGCTCTTCGGACGACAGGTAGTCGTCGACGCGCGCGCCGTTGAAGGCGCCGGCGCCGCGCGCCGCGCGGAAGCGCTCGGCGCTCGCGGCGAGGTAGCTTTTGACCAAGGCGTCTTCGGCCGCCGAGGGCGTGAGCGCGGGCGGGACGGGGGCTCCGTAGCCGAACTGGGCGGCGCCCGGGCTGAGCAGGCCGGCGAGCTGGTTGGTCGTGCCGGCGCGGCCGGTGATGGGGCCGAGCGGGCCGCTGATGGCGCTCGAGCCGAGCACCAGGTAGGGCACGGGCAGATCGCGGCCGAGCTCGGACGCGACGATCGCGCCGATGTCGGGCTTGCTGGTGGTCGGCGCGCCCGTCAGCACGCGCTTGACGCAGTCGGGGTGAATGAACGACGAGATCTGCACGCCGTTGATGACGGCCGCCTGCGCGCCGTAGGCCTTGAAGAAGGCGTCGACGTTGGGGGCGCCGGGCGGCACGAAGATCTGCAGGGCGCCGTAGGCGCCGATCTCGCCGGCGGGGGCGTCGATGCCGGCGACGCCGGGCTTCGGGTCGAAGACGTAGGTCGTGTCCCAACCGCCGCTGTTCAAGACGACGACGAGGTTGCGCGCGGGGCCGGCGGCCTGGCGGCCGGCGCTGCGGGCCTGGGGCAGGGCGAGGGGCAAGAGGCCGGCCGCGGCGGCGGCCGCGGCGCCTTGGAGAAACGTTCTGCGTCCGAGGGCGTTCACGGGGGGCCTCCGCGGTCAGTAGTAGGCGATGCGCGCGTCTTGCAGCATCGCGAAGAGGGTGGTCGTCCAGGCCCGGGCGGCGTCGCCGCCGGCCGCCTGCCGGGCCGAGGTGAAGAGCTGGTAGGTGGCCGCGACGTCGTCGCCGTTCGGCTCGGCGGCGACGCCGTAGAGGCGCAGGTAGAGCGCGGCGATCTGGTCGCGTAGCGCGGCCTCGCCGGCCTCGGCGGGGCCGACCTGGCGCAAGAGCTTTCGCTTCGACGGGTCGGCCTGGGCGAAGTCGCTCGCGACGACGTGCTGGGCGGCGAGCGAGGCGAGCGTGCGCAGGGTGAGCGCCGCGGTCGGGGTCATGGTGTGCGTCGCCTGCGTCACGGCCACGCTGTCGAGGCCGCCGGCGAGCACCTCGAGGCCGAAGAAGCTGTCGGTCAGCAGATCGATCTCGCCCACCTGGCCGACGGGCGCGCCCTGGCCGGTGGGCAGCTCGGCGTCGAGGCGCGCCTTCCAGCGGAAGCCGGTGAGGTCTTCGACGAGGCGCGCGAGCTGCGCGGGGCGGGCCTTGAGCAGGCGCCCGCCCGGCGCCCCGTCGGGGCCCGCGGCGGCGCGGAAGTCGTCGCCGAGCACGATCGCCTTGACGAGCTTGCGCGCGTTCAGGCCGCTGCCGATGAAGGCCGCTTGCAGGGGCGAGGCCACCTCGAGCGGCACCTCGGCGGGGCTCATCTCGTTCAGGTAGCCGTAGAAGCGCTTGGCCGCGCAGAGCGAGAAGCGCGGGTCGGCGGCGATGGCGTCGCCGAGAAAGGCGAGCCCCTCGCCGCGCTGCCCGAAGTAGGCCGACTCGGTCACGTTGAAGACGGGCTCGAGCGGCGGCAGGTAGAAGGTGAAGGGGTAGCTGGTCGAGGGGTCGGAGGGCACGAAGAGCGGGTGGAAGGCGCCGAAGAAGCTCGCCAGCGGGTCGAGCGTCTGGTGGCAGCCGGCGCAGCCCTGGTTGACCTTGACGGCGTCGGCGACCTCTTTCGGGTCGCCGAGGTTGATGCTGGCGTCGGCGCCCCCGATCTCGCGGCTCAAGAAGTCGTAACAGAGCAGCGCCGTCGACACGAGGTTCGCCCGGCCGCGGTTGCCGTTCGAGTAGGTCGTCGAGTGCCGGGTGAAGAGCGTCGAGTCAGAAAGAATGCCCGCGTTCGGGCGGCCGTCGTCCCAGCGGGTCTCGGTCCAGGCGTCGAAGGCGCCCTGGTGCTCGAGCCCCCAGACCGCCGCGACGCGGCCGTCGGCGAGCGTGTAGTCGCCCGTCACGATCTCCGAGTAGGGCCGGTCGTTCATCACGACGTGCTCGATGAGGCGAAGGGGCGCCTCCATCAGGGCGACGTTGAGGCGCTGCTGCTCTTCGGCCGCGAGCGGCCCCCGGGCGGGGAAGCCCAAGGGGAAGATGACCGGCGCCGCCCGCACGAGCAGCGCCTCGTTGTGCAGGTCGCGCAGCGTCGCGCCGAACTCGGGGCTGGCGAGGTACTGGTCGACGATGCCCTCGAGCGCCGCCGGGTCGGCCTTGACGCGCGCGAGCTCGTCGCCGCTCGGCCGCGTGCCGCGCAGGGCCATCGACGCGCGCACCAGGTGCTCGGTCGGCCCCAGGAACGTGTACGACGCGGGCCCGGCGCCGCCGCTGCCGTTGCCGCCGCCGGTGCCGTTCGAGCCCGACGCGCCGGCCGCGCCGTCGTTCGGCGGGTCGTCTCGGTCGCCTTGACAGCCCCCGAGCAGGGCCAGGGCGAGGAAAGAAAGCGCGAATCGCGAGCGTTTACCATTCATGGGGGTGCCTTCCCTCGGCCGCCCACTCTTCAAGGGGCGTGCCGCGCCGACCTCGGCCCGCAGTACGTCGAACCCTACCCCCCGCGTGAACGCCCCGCCCGCGCGGGCGCGTAACGCACGATTAACACTGGGGTAGGGGCTCCATCGGACGCGGGCCCGTCCCTGGACGCAAGGGCGTTCACCCGGCCCCGCGCTCCGCGAGCGTCCGTTTCCGGGGGGGCGTCAGACCCAGATGCCCCGCGCTCCGCGAGCATCCGTTTTCGGGGGGTCGTCAGACCCAGATGCCCCGCGCGATGCACGCCCAGGTTTCCGGCGGGGTCGTCAGACCCAGATGCCGCGCGGGATGCACGCCCAGGTTTCCGGGGGGGGCGTCAGACCCAGATGCCGCGCGGGATGCGTGCCCAGGCGTCGGGGCGCAGGCCCGCGGCGAAGGGGCGAATCATGGGGATGCTGTCTTCGCGCGGGGTCGCCGCGAAGGGGGCGGCCCAGGGCTCGAGGGGGTCGTCCCAGAGGAGGGCGCGCGCGAGGCCCACGGACGCCGCGACGCGGCGCATGCAGGTGAGCAGGGCGCGCGCCTCGGCCTCGCCGTGGGCGCGGTAGAGCAGGCCGACGAGGCGGCGGTTCTTCCAGTCGGCGGCCCAGATGATCGCGCCCCGGCCCTTGCGCGCGCCCCAGGCGGCGAGCGCGGGCCGGCCCTGGTGGCGGGCGTAGAGCCGCTCGCGCTCGCGGTGCCAGTCGAGCTGGGCGCCCGAGGGCACGAGCCAGAGCCCCTCGCCCGGGGCGGGGAAGAGCTCGGCGACGGCCCGGTCGATCGCGCCGGGCGCCTCGTCGGTGAAGAGCTCGTCGACGCCCTCGGACGGATCGCCCGGCTCGGCCCGCGCACTGCGGTCGAGCGGCGGGCGGGCGACGTAGCCCGAGCGCTCGTAGAGGGGCGTGCCGACGT
Organism: Polyangiaceae bacterium; assembly: GCA_035762175.1. Classification (GTDB taxonomy): domain Bacteria; phylum Myxococcota_A; class Polyangia; order Polyangiales; family Polyangiaceae; genus DASTPP01. The sequence continues at coordinate 44,241 of DASTPP010000068.1, forward strand.
CCGAGAAGAGCACGGTGGCGACCGCGCCCCGGTCGCGGTTGCACAAGAGGTCGCCGAGCGCGCCGAGCAGCGCCGAGGCGTAGCCCCGCCCCCGCAGCGCCGGCTCGGTGTAGACGCTGGCGATGGCGTACGCGTCGCCGACGGGGGCGCCGTCGAGCAGCGCGGGCACGCGAAAGGTCTCGCACGAGGCGAGGATGCGCCCGCCCTCGGCCCGTAGCGCCCAGGTCGTCATCGTCCCCGAGGCCGGCCAGCGGTGGGCGCGCAGGGCGATCTCGCGCTCGGCGTACTGCAGGCGGCTCAGGCCGGCGCCCCACGCCTCGTGCGAGAGCAGGTCGCGCTCCCGCTTCTCTTCGTCGTTCGCCTCGTCGAGCGTCCACATGCCTTGGGGCGTAGAGCGGTCGGGGGCGGAGCGCAACGTGCCGGGCTGCGCTGGGGCCGGGGCGGGCCGTCGCGCCGCCGCTCGGGGTGGGCGGGGCGTCGCGCTGCCGCTCGGGGCGGGCGGGGCGTCGCGCCGCCGCTTGGGGCAGTTTGGCTCTGGGCTAGGGCGCCTTCGGGCCGCCGGGCAGGGGGGCGAAGAGGTTGACGCCGTTGCCGTCGGGGTCGACGACGATGGCGTAGCGCTGGCCCCAGAAGGCGTCCCAAGGGGGTGTGTGGCCCTGGTAACCGGCCTTGGTCAGGCGCTCGTAGAGCGCGTCGACCTCGGCGGGGCCGCCTTCGCACTTGAACGCGAGCGACATGCGCTCGCCGCCCGAGGGTTCTGTCCAACGAGGGTCGAGCTCGCGCACCATGGAGACGGCGTTCCACGAGATGCGGTAGCCGTTGGGGGTGATGACCTCGACGTAGGGCGAGCCGGGCTCGGGGTCGGGTATGTCGAGGCCGAGCAGGCGGTAAAAGCGGAGCGAGCGCTCGAGGTCGAAGCTCACGATGCCAACCATGTCGGGCAGAACGGCCATCGGCGAGGGTCTCCTTGTCGTCTGGGCGGCCGAGGGTAGGCGAGGGCGGGGGGGCGTGATTGTAAAAACCCGCCATCGCGCGCTCGCGCCCGAGGGCAGTGGGGCTCAGGCCGCTGAGGGCGCGCACGTCGCGGGCGAGGTGCGCCTGGTCGGCGTAGCCGAGCTCGAGCGCGAGGCGGGCCCAGCCCTGCGCGCCCGCGTCGGGCAGGGCCGAGACGAGGGCCTGCAGGCGCATGACGCGGCGGAAGAAGGCGGGGCGCACGCCGACGTGCTCGAGAAAGAGGCGCTGCAGCTGCCGCTCGCCCAGGCCGAGCTCGGCCGCGAGCCCCGCGACCCTCGCCCCGCCTTCGCCGCGGCGCAGGGCCTCGACGGCGGCGCGCACCTTCGGGTGCGGGGCGCGCGCGGCGGCGAGGCGGGCGTGGAGCTCGCGCTCGACGAGGCGCAATCGCTCGCCCGTCGCGGGCGCCTCGGCGAGGGCCTCGGCGAGTAGCGAGGCGCGCCCTCGGCCCCAGAGATCGTCGAGGGGCGGCGAGCGGTCGCGCAGCGCGGCGAGGCCGGTGGCGAGGAAGGCTGAGGCGCCGCCGGGCCGGAAGCGCACGCCCACCAGATCGACGCCGCCGGGCACCGCGAGCGCGAGGGGTCGCGTCATCGGGCCGACGAGGCGGGCGGGGGCGGCGCCCGCGACCGAGCGCACCTCGCCGAGGTCGAAGAGCAGGTCGGCGCAGCCGTCGGGCAGCACGCGGTTGATCGCGGGGGCCCCGGCGCCGGTGAGCGTCCAGTAGCAAGCGACGTAGCGGCGCAGCGCTTCGCTCGGGGCGTGCTCGCGGTAGTTCACGGGGGCGCGGGGCGAGCGTAGCAGGGCGCGGGGGCGGCCACCGCCGGGCAGGGTGCGGCCGTGCCGGGCGCGGCGGCGGGCGGCGAGCCCCGGGCGGGCGGGACGGCGGGGGCAGGCGCCGCTTGCCGCGGGGGGGGCGCGCGGGCACAGAAAGGAGGTGCAAGCAGCCGACTCGGCCGGGCCCGGCGCGGCGCCGCGCAAGCGGGGGATGCCCCTCTCGCTGCGGGTGCTGGTGGGCGTCGTGGTGGGCCTCGCGCTGGGCGTCGCCTTTCGCGACGGGCCGATCGCGTTCGGCGTGCGCAACGACGATCTCGGGCGGCTGGGCCTGGCGGTGGTGCGGCTCTTGAAGGCGCTGGCGGTGCCGCTCGTGCTCTTCGCGATCGTCGAGGCCTTCGTCAAGACCGACATCCGGGCGAAGAGCGGGCTGCGCCTCGTCGCGGTGTGCCTCGCGAACGTGTCGGTGGCCTTCGCGATCGCGCTCACGCTGATGAACGCGCTGCGCCCGGGCGAGCGCTGGCGGGGGCAGATCGAGGCGCTCGCGGCGCTGGTGCGGCCCGAGGGGGGCCCGCCGAAGGCGCCCGAGGGCGTGACGCTCGACCCGCTGCGCAACCTCGCCGGCTACGTGCCCGAGAGCCTGCTCGAGCCCTTCTTGAAGGGCAACGTCATCGGGGTGGTGCTGGCGGGGCTGCTCGGCGGGGCGGCGCTGCGGGCGGTGGGCAAGCGGCAGCGGGCGCTCGGCGAGGCGGGCGACGTGGCGGCGGTCGAGGCGGTCGAGCGCTTCGTCGCGGGCGCCTACCAGGTCCTCTTGGTGATGCTCGAGTGGGCGGTGGGGGCGGTGCCCTTCGCGGTGGCGGGGCTCATCGCGCAGGCGGTGGGCAAGGCGGGCTTCGCGGTCTTCCGGCCGCTGGCGGTCTTCTTCGGCGTGGTGTTGCTCGGCTTCGCGCTGCACGCGCTCGTCTACTACCCGGCGCTCGCCTGGCTGGTCGGGCGCAAGCCGCCGCGGATCTACCTCGGCCGGGGCGCCGACGCGATCTGGACGGGGCTCTCGACCAACAGCAGCCTGGCGACGGTGCCCGTGACGCTGCGCTGCCTGACGCGGGGCATGGGGGTGCGGCCCGCGTCGGCGCGGCTCGCGGCCTGCGTCGGCACCAACCTCAACAACGACGGCATCACGCTCTACGAGGCGACGACGGCGCTCTTTCTGGCGCAGGCGACGGGCGTCGCGCTCGGGCTGCGCGAGCAGGCGACGGTGGTCTTCGCCTCGCTGATGGCGGGCATCGGGGTCGCCGGCATCCCCGAGGCGGGGCTGGTGGTCTTGCCGCTGGTGCTGACGGCGGCGGGCCTCCCGGAGGCGACGGTGGCGGCGGCGATCCCGCTCATCATGCCGGTCGACTGGGTGCTCGCGCGCCTGCGCTCGGGCGTGAACGTGATGAGCGATCTGGTCGTCGCGGTCGTGCTCGATCGCTTCGAGGGCCCGGGGGCCGGGGGCGGGGGCGGGGGCCCGGGCTGAGGGCGCGGGCGCCTTGCGGCCGGGGGCGGGGCTGGCCTACGTTACCAATGGAGGCCCCGCAATTTAAAGGGCCCCCGGAGGTAGCGTGAGCACGGCAGAGCATTACCGAAGCAACCTGCGCGACACCCTGTTCAACCTGTTCGAGTTCCTCGAGATTCAGGCGACGACGCTCGGCCGCGGGCCCTTCACGGCGCTCGACGAGGGGGCGACGCGCGAGAGCCTGCGCTCGCTCGAAGAGCTCGCCCGGACGCGGCTCGCGCCGAGCTTCGCCGAGGCCGACCGGGTGCCGCTCGCGCTCGACCGCGAGGGCAACGTCACGCTGCCGCCGGCGCTCAAGCGCTCGCTCTCGGCCTTCTTCGAGTCGGGCTTTCACCGGCTCGAGCAGCCCGAGCACTTGGGCGGCTACGGGGCGCCGCCGACGGTGTGGGCGGCGGGCTTCGAGTTCATCGCGGGCGCGCACGCCTCGCTCGGCTTCTACCTCTTCGGGGGCATCGCCGCGCGCGTCATCGACCGGCTCGGCACCGAGGCGCAGCGCCGGCTCTTTCCGCCGCTCATGATCGACCGGCCCTGGGGCGCCACGATGGTCTTGACCGAGCCCGACGCCGGCAGCGACGTCGGCGCCGGCACGACCTCGGCGAAGAAGGTCGGCGACGAGTGGCACCTGGCGGGGGTCAAGCGCTTCATCACCAACGGCGACTTCGACGCGGTCGAGAACATCGTGCACCTCGTGCTCGCGCGGCCCGAGGGCGCGCCCGGCGGCACCAAGGGGCTCTCGCTCTTCATCGTGCCGAAGTTCTGGGTCAACCCCGACGGCACGCTCGGCGAGCGCAACGGCGTCTACTGCACCAACCTCGAGAAGAAGATGGGCATCAAGGCGTCGGCGACCTGCGAGATGGCCTTCGGCGACGGGCGGCCGGCGCGGGGGCTCTTGCTCGGCGAGGCGCACGACGGCATCCGGCAGATGTTCCACGTCATCGAGCAGGCGCGCATGGGGGTCGGCCTCAAGTCGATGGCGACGCTGTCGACCGCGTACCGCAACGCCCTCGCCTACGCGAACGAGCGGGTGCAGGGCCCCGACCTGCTGCGCGCCGCCGACAAGGCCTCGCCGCGCGTGCCCATCGTGCGCCACCCCGACGTGCGCCGCATGCTGATGGCCCAGAAGGCGCACGCCGAGGGCATGCGCGCGCTCTGCCTCTTCACCGCCCACGTGCAAGACCGCGTCGAGCTCGAGGGCGGCCACGGCGCCGACGCGGCGCGCGCCGACGACCTGCTCAACGACCTGCTCTTGCCGCTCGTCAAGGGCTACTGCTCGGAGAAGGCCTACGAGCTGCTCGCGCTCTCGCTGCAGTGCTACGGCGGCTCGGGCTACTGCCAAGACTACCCGATCGAGCAGTACGTCCGCGACCAGAAGATCGACTCGCTCTACGAGGGCACGACGCACATTCAGTCGCTCGACCTCATCTTCCGCAAGATCGCGCGCGACGGGGGCGCCACCTTGCGCGGGCTGCTCGGCCGGGTGCAGGCGACGCTCGACGCGCAGGAGGGGGGCGACGAGCTCGCGGGCGAGCGGGCCGCGCTCGGGCGGGCGCTCGGCGAGGTGCGGGGCATGTTCATGGCCCTGATGGGCAAGCTGGGCGAGTCGCTCTACCACGCGGGCTTCCAGGGCAACCGGGTGCTCTTGGCGCTCGCCGAGCTCGTCGTCGGCTGGCTGCTCGTGCGCCACGCCGCGCGCGCGATCGAGCGGCGCGCGGCCCGCCCCGAGGACCGCGCCTTTTACGACGGCAAGGTCGCGAGCGCGCGCTACTTCTGCAAGAACGTGCTGCCGGGCCTCGCGCTCGCCCGCGAGCTCGTCGAGGCGAGCGATCTCGACCTGATGGAGCTGCCGGTCGAAGCGTTTTTAGGCGCCTGGCCCGGGCCGGAGCGGCCCGCCCGGGCTTCAGCCGGGGCGGGGTTCTGCGTGTCGTAACCTCGGCCCGCGTAGTTTCACCGCTTGCAACGCAACGTTGCAAGCGTTTCACCTGGTCAAAGCCGGCGGGGCGACGCATTTTGGCCCTCGACGCGGCGCGGGCCGCTTCACCCGGACCCGGAGAAAGAGAGAGGGAGCGAGCAATGACACAAGCGAAGGTGGCCATCGTGGGCGTCGGCAACGTGGGCGCGGCCCTGGGCGAGCGGCTCGCGCGCGCGGGCTTCTCGGTGCGCTTCGGCGTCAAGGCGGGCGCCGACGTCGCGGCGCTGCTCGACCGCTGCGGCCCGAACGCCTCGGCGGGGCCGGTGGCCGAGGCGGCGGCGGGGGCCGACCTCGTCTTTCTGGCCGTGCCGCCGGCGGCGCTCGGCGACGTCGTCGCGCAGGGCCGGGGGTTCGAGGGCAAGATCGTGGTCGACTGCAACAACCCCGTCGGCTGGAGCGACGGCCCGACCCTCGCCCCGGTCGAGGAGGGGTCGCTGACGGCGAAGCTCGTCAAGCTCGCGCCCAAGGCGCGCGTCGTGAAGGGCTTCAACACCTTCGGCGCCGAGTTCCATCGTGACCCGGCGCTCGCGGGCGGGCAGCGGGCCGACGTGCCGCTCGCCGGCGACGACGCGGGGGCGAAAGAGGCCGTGGCCGACCTCGCCCGCCGCGCCGGCTTCGAGCCCGTCGACGCCGGGCCCTTGCGCAACGCCGCGCTCCTCGAGTCGCTCGCCATCCTTTGGATTCACCTCGCCGTCGTCGGCGGCCAGGGCCGCGAGTTCACCTTCCAGCTCGCGCGCCGCGGCTAGCCTCGCGTCGGCCCCGGGGCGCCCCACTCGCCGAAGGCCCGGCGGGCCCATTCGTCGAGGGCGGCGCCGAGCGCGGGGTAGGGGCCGAGTCCGGGCAGCGCCACGCTCTCGAGCGTGAGCGCGCCCCAGCTCGCCTGCCAGCGCGCCGCGTGGGCCCCGGGCGAGCGCGCGTCGGCGAGGCCGACGAGGCAGGCGCGCCGGGCGCCCGAGGCGGCCGCGTAGCTCAGCACCTGGTGCACGTCGTCGCGCGGGGGCGGGCTCTTGTGGGCGAAGAGCTTGTTCTTGGCGTCGAGCACCGCCACGACGCCGCCCGCGGGGTCGCGCACGACGGCGTCGACGAAGCGGTCGAGCTGCCGCCCGCGCTCGCGCGCGAGCACGAGGTGCTCTTGCTCGCGGAGGGTCCACAAGGGGGGGAGGGCGCGGCGCACGCGGCGGAAGAGCCAGCGCTCGAAGAGCCGGTCGACGTTGACGAGAAAGCCCGTGCCCGGCCGCGCGCCCTCGGCGCCCCAGCCCCGCAGGCCGGAGAGCAGCAAGAGCGCGAGATCGATCGCGGCGGCGTAGGGCGCGAAGGCGCCGGTCTTTCGGTAGCGGGCGCCGGGCGGGGCGGGGTGGTGGCCGGCCGCCTCGCCGAAGCGCCGACCGAGCGCCGAGGCCCAGCGGCGCAGGGGCGGGTCGAGCGCCGTCGCGCCCGCGACCGCGCCGAGGGCCCGGGCGAGCAGCCGGTGCTCGGGCCCGTCGAGGGTGCGCTCGCGGACGCGGCAGGGCGGCCGGCGCCCTTCGGTCGGGCTCGCGGGCCCGAGCCAGCGCTCGAACGCGATCTCGCCGCGGATGGGCTCGCCCGCCCGCAGGCGCGTCACGTACTCGGAGCGCAGGCCCCGGCCGAGCAGGCGGACGGTTTCGTCGCAGAGGCGTCGCGCGAGCCAGGCGTGCAGATCGTCGCCGGCGACGGCGTCGGCGTCGCGCGCTTCTGCGCCCTCGGCCTCGGCCAGCATGGACGCGACGGTGGCGGGCGCGAGCGCGTTGGGCCGCAGCACGACGCGCAGGTGCCCCGCGCTGACCGTGCCGACCCAGCCGCCCAGGGTCTCGACCCGCACCCTGCCGCCTTCGAGCCCGATGACGCCGACGAGCGGGGCGAGCCCGAGCGCGGCGTGCACGTCGCGGGGCGAGGCGGCGAGCTCGATGCGGCCCCGGTCGGGCAGCACCCAGGTCACCGCGGGGCCCGCCGACGCCTCGCCCGTCGCCGCACCGGCGAGGCGGCCCCCCGTCGTCGCGCCCGTCGGCGGCCGGCCGAGGCCGGCGCCCGCCGACCGGCCCGCGGCCGCCGGGGCGGCGCTCGCGACGGCGCCCTCGGGGGCGGCCGCTTCGGGCGGGGGGCGCGCCTTCAAAAGAGGGGCCCTCCGTCGGGCCCCGTGTCGTCTTCGTCGTCCTGGCCCCCGCGCGCCTCGACGAACGAGGCGAAGAGCGCGCCGATGGCGGGCCAGCGGTAGGGGGCGAGGCGGTCGGGCTGGTAGTCGAAGTAGTCTTCGAGCAGGGGGAAGATCTCGCGCTCCCAGGTGGCGCGCAGCTCGTCGCGGCCGCGCACGCCGAAGAAGTACGCGTGCCCGAGCGCGAGGCCGCCGGGCGGCTCGGCCGAGAGGCGGCGGTTGACCTCGCCGAGCAGATCGCCGAGGGCGCCGGCGCTGACCTCGTCGGCGCCCTCGGCGAGCAGGCGCTCGGTCAAGACCTGGGGGCTCGGCGCCACCTCGAAGAAGGCGAAGCGGCGCCGGAGCGCGAAGTCGAGGTGGGCGACCGAGCGGTCGGCGACGTTCATGGTCGCGACGATCGACAGGCAGTGGGGCAGGCTGAGCGGGCGGCGCGAGCGGGCGAGCTGCACGCTCGCCTGCTCGCGGCGGCGGGCGAGCAGGTACATGAGCTCGCCGAAGATCTGCGGCAAGTCGCCGCGGTTGATCTCGTCGATGAGCAGCACGTGCCGCCGCCCGGTGCGCGCCACGCGGGCGACCAGATCGAGCAGCACGCCGTCGGCGCGCTTGAAGAGCAGCGAGTTGCCGTCGGGGCCCGTCTCGGGGCGGTAGCCCTCGACGAAGTTCTCGTAGCCGAACGCCGGGTGGAACTGCACGAGCTCGACGCGCCCCCGGTCGCCGTCGACCAGGTGCAGCGCCACGCGCTCGGCGATGAAGGTCTTGCCCGTGCCGGGCGGCCCGTAAAGAATGACCTGCCCGAGCTCGTCGCGCCCCTCGCCGACGCACGCGGCCCGCACCACGCGCTCGAGCCAGGGCGCGGGCAGGCCCGTGTCGCGCTGCAGCTCTTCGCGCCCGTAGCTCGCGGGCGCGTCGAGCTCGTCGCGCTCGCGCCCCTCGGCCGGGGGCGGTTCGCCCGGGCCGGGCGCCTCCGCCGGGGCCGCCCCCGCGCCGCGCTCGGGCGGGCTCGCCCGCTCGCCCTCGCCCGCCGGGGCCGCCGCCTCGCGCCCGCCGCCCGCGGCCGCCCCGTCGCGCTCGCCCGCCGGGGGCGCCGCCTCGCGCGCGGGGGCGGCGGCCTTCGCCCCCTCGGCTCCGCTCGCGCGCTCGGACGCCAGCCAGAGCTCGTCGACGCCCCGGGCGACGCCCATGGCGTCGAGCACCTCTTCGGGCGCGTCGCTGACGGCGAGGGCGAAGAGCGGCGAGAGCACGCGCGCGGCCTCGGCGCACCAGTCGGCCACCTCGCGCCGGCCCGCCTCTTCGGGGCCGAAGGTCAGGGCGAGCACGGACGCGCCGGGGCCTTCGCCGAAGGCGCGCAGATCGTCGAGCGAGCGCACCGGCCGCTCGGCGCCGCCCGGGGCCCCGCCCTCGGGCCGCAGCCCCCGCACCACGAAGCGCCCCCAGAGCGGCGAGAGGCGCTGGTGCGCGACCAGGCGCCGGCCCGCGACCGAGAGCGCGTGGCGCAGCCGCTCGCGCGCCACCTCGGGGGCGCCGTCGAGCGAGAGCCCGACGTCGAGGCCCTCGGGGTGGACGAGCAAGAAGAGCTTGACCGCCTGCTGCCGCCGCCCCTGCGCCCGCGGGTAGAACGTGGCCGAGAGGTAGGGGCGCAGCGCGCCCGCGCCCCCCGGCCCCGCCTCGCGCGCCCGGCCGAGGACGCGCGCCGGGTCGGTCTCGACCGCCCAGCCCCCGAGCACGTTCGGCGCGTTCAAGAGCGGCTCGATCACGCGCGCCGCCACCACGCGCGCGAGCTGCTCGAGCGGCTCGCGCACCGCGCGGCGGTAGGCGCCCCGGAGCGAGCGCGCCCCCTCGCCCGCCGCGGGCCCGCCCGGCTCGGCCGCCACGTCGCGGATCAGGTGGAATGACGTCGCCGGGAACGCCGCGAGCGCCTCCCACTCGGACGCGGGCGGGGCCGGCTCGAGCTCGTCGCGACGGGCCGCCTCGCGCAGGAGCGCGGCGTCGCAGAGGTGGGGGTCGAGCCCCTCGCGCTTCACGTACGCCCGCGCCCCCTCGGCGAAGCGCAGGTACCCCTCGCCGTCGGTCTCGCCCCCGCCCGCGGCGAAGCCCGCCGCGCGCAGGCCCGAGGCGAGGCGGTTCGTCCACGGGAAGTGCTCGTCCGGCGCGAGCGTGTGCAGCACCATCGAGGGCAAGAGCTTGCCCGCGAGCGGCAGATCGTTGCGCGCCCAGAGCCGGTCGAGCGCCGCCGCCACCTGGTCGGGCGTCGCCTCGACGAGCTCGCGGACCCACTCGTCGAACACGGCCGCGTGCTCGGCGTACGTCGCGGGGAAGGTGCCCACGAACGCGGGCGCGAAGCGGTTGTACACCGTGTGGCCCGGGCGGCGCCCGCCGGTCGCGCTCCAGCAGCGCATCAGCGCGAGCACGCCGGCGGCGTCGAGCGGCGGCCCGAGCAGGAGCGCCCGCGCCTCGTCGAGCGCCGCCCGGCGACGCGCCACCTCTTCGGCGCGCCGCTCGGGGTCGTCGAGCAGCGCCTCGAGCACCTCGGGCCCCGCCGCCCGGCGCGACCCGCGCAGCTCGGCCGTCGCCGCCCGCAGCGCCTCGCCCCCGTCGCGCGACAGCCGGAGCGGCGCCTCGCCCGCCTCGCCCCAGGGCACGTAACGGAAGAGCCCGCCGCCGCAGGCGCGGAAGGCCTCGTCGCCGTTGAGCTCGCGCCAGACCGACGACTGCGGCGTGCGGCGGCCCGGCGCGGGGCTGAAGCGGTACGGCCAGCGCTCGCCGAGCGCGGCCGCGAGATCGACGTAGTGCACGAGGCCCCGCCCGGGCGTCTCGTCGAGCAGCGTGTGAATGGCTTCGCGCCACGTCGAGGGCATGGGCGTGCGGGGCGGGCGCCTCGTGCCGGGCCCCACCCTCTCCTAGCACCTTTGGGCGCGGGCGCGGCCCCCGCGCTCTTTGGGCGCGGGCGCGGCCCCTGCGCTACGACAGAAAATAGAGGGACACCTGGCGGTAGAGCCAGTAGTACGCCGGCCTCGCGAAGGGCGCCCAGAACCAGAGCACCAGAATGGCGACCAAGGTCCACAGGACCCCCCGCAGCGTCGACGGCGTGCCCTTCGGCCCCGCGCGCCACGCCGCGTAGGTCGCGACGAGGGCGCCTAGAAGCATGCCATAGAAGAGGAGCACGAAGGGCGCCGCCGACCACTGGTTGAGCTGCGTCGAAAACGCCCAAACGAACCCGAAGAACGAGAGCATGCCGAAGCCGCTCGCGGAGGTCTCGATGTCCTTCCAGCGGAAGCGCCGGCCCCCGATCACCACCCCGGCCGCCGGGGCCTCGGCCCGCCCGGCGCCCTCGGCCGCCGGGGCCTCGGCCCGCCCGGCGCCGTCGGCCGCCGCGCCCTCGCCGCCGAGCCCCGTTTCGCCCTTCCGCCCCTTTGCGCCCTTGCGGCCCGAGCGCCTTTCGCCCTTGGCCTTTCGGCGTTTGACCTTGGCGCTCGGCTCGCCCTCGGCGCTCGGCTCGCCCTCGGCGCCCGGCTGGCCGTCGGCCTCGCGCTCGTCGCCCTCGGGGGCGCCGGCCGCGGCGCGCGGCTCGTCGGCCCGGGCGCCTTCGTCGGGGGGCGTGGCGCCGGGGCCGGACGTCGGGGGCGTCTCGCCGCTCACGGGCGCCCCTCGCGCAGGATGGAGAGCAGCCCGAGCAGCCCGGTCACGTTGTGTTGCACGTAGTCGATGCGCACGTCGAGCCGGTGCGGCGTGCCCCGGAAGCCGCCGCGGGCCCGCTCGGGGTTCGTCAAAAAGTAGCCGTTGGCGGGGCGGAACTGCTGGGCCACCTGGAAGTGCGCCGACTCGAGCGACAACGCCCGGATGGACTCGGCCCGGGCGCGATCGCCGGCGCGCTGCGCCATGCGGTAGGCGGCCGTCAGCCCCTCGTTGCGCGAGCCGGCCGGCGTGACGTGCGGCAGGAGCGGCCCCTCGGCGGGGCCCCCCGCCAGATCGACGGGCGCGCCCTCGTGCCGGCGGAGCATCGTGAGCTCGGTCGTCTGGATGATGTCGTACGCGTACTGCCGCACCCACTCGGCCGGGGCGATGGCGTCGAGCTCGGCGAGCGCCTGGGTCAGCCACGCGTCGGGCGGAACGTAGAGCTCGACCCCGCCCCAGCGCCAGCGCCGCTTGACCAGGAACTCGGCCCCGAGCACCGCGCTCGCCTTGTAGCGCGCTTGCGGGTCGATGCCATAAAGCCTTATCAGGCCGAGCAGCGCCTCGCCGGGGTAGTAGATCGAGTTGTCGCCCGGCACGTTCGCGCCGGGGCCCCAGTCGAAGTAGCTGGCGAAGTAGCCGTCGTCGCGCTGCTGGCTGCGGACGAAGTCGGCCAGGCGCGTGAGCAGGGCCCGGTCGGCCCCGTCGCCGAGCGCCCGCTCGCGCTCGACGAGGGCGAGCATCGAGAGGCCGACGGCGCCGAGCTTGGCCTTGTCGCCCTCGATGAGGAAGGCGCGGCCCGGGTCGCCCTCGACGGGGCGCACCTGTTTTCGTAGCCAGCCCGTAGCCTTCTCGGCCGACGCGAGGAACGAGGGCTCGCGGAACTCGCGGTAGAGCTGGAAGAGCGAGTACGTCGTGCCCGCGTGGCGCAGGAGGTTGTACTCGTCGTCGCAGTTGTCGCGGCCCGCGTCGTAGGTGTAGCAGTAGCGCCCGTCGCCGCGCACCGAGCGCGCCAGGAAGGCGCCGGCCTCGAGCAGCGACTGCCGCAGCACGGCCTCGTCGAGGCCGGCCCGCACCACGTTGCCCCGGTGGACGGGCAGCGGCCCGGGCTCGCCCTCGACCCCCTCGACGAAGGCGAACGAGCGGAAGCGCCGCGTCGCGTCGGCCTCGCCGCCGAGCTGGCGGTCGAGGCCCTGGAGCGAGGCGAGCACCGCCTCGCCGCGCTCGACCGTCCACGAAGGCAGGTACCACGCCTCTTTGGCGCCGCGCCGCGCCCGCAGGCCGTCGAGCCCGGGGTCGACGACCCAGTCGAGGTACCAGGTGGCCCGCGTCCAGAGCGGGCCGGGCGGGCCCACGAGATCAATCTTCACCCGCGCCCGCGCCAGGCGGTCTTTGGGCAGCCTCGCCCGCGCGAACGCCGCCCCCGCCTGCCGCCCCGCCTCGGCGAGGGCGCGGCCGAGCGTCGCCGGGGCGCCGGCGGCCCCCGGCTCCCAGCGGCCGACGAAGGGCCCGGCGTCGCCGCGGCCCGGCACGTACACGGACACGAACAGGGGCGCGCTCAGCGCCCGCCCGAGCGCCGCCTCGTCCGGGGCGGCCGCCTCGCCGGCCCCGGCGGCCCGCTCGAACGCCGCGCGCGCCGCCGCGAGCGCGAGGCGCATCTCGCCTTCGGGCAGCGGCCCGACGTCGGCGAGCCGGTGGGCGCGCTTGAAGGCCCAGGGCGTCAGCAACAAAAGGACGGCGAGGCAGACGGAGGCCACCCGGCGCGCCAACGGGGTCTTCCACCAGCTCGGCACGGTCGTCGCAGCGATCGGCCACGACGGGTGCCGCCCGTCAATCCTTTTCGGCCGCCGCCCGGGCCCCGCGCCCCTTTTGCTCGCGCCCCGCCGCGGCCCTTTGCTAGGCTCTCGGGCGGGCCTCGGCGCGTCGTCTCGGCCTCGGGCGTGCCGAGGCGCGAACGCGGCGCTAGCGTTTCGGTGAGGTTCGGCCCCCAGAGGTGAAGCCATGGCCTTGCGACCGACGATCGGGCTGATCACGATTTCGACCCTGCTCGTGGGCTGGCAGAGCGCGAACACGGCGCCGAACGCCGTCCCGCTCAAGCCGCCCGCGGCGGCCCCCCAACGAACGCCCGCGCGCTATCCGTTCTCGGGCGGCTCGTTCGTGACGTACAACCGGGCCCTGCCCGCCGAGGTCATCGAGGCCGCCTCGGGCCAGGTGCCGGCACGACCCGTGCTTGTTTGGGCCGGCAACGAGCCCGCGAGCCCCGGCGCCAACAAGTAAGGTTCGGGCGCCAGCGCGCCTGCCGTCGCTCGCTCGACGGGCCCTCGCCGCCCCCGCGTTGCCGCGCTCGAGGCGGCCTGACCCCACGCCCGCTCGGGCGCTGGCGGGCGTGCCGCTGGGCTTCGCCGAAGGCACCTCGTCGGAGGCCAAAGCCCGCTGCCTCGACCACCGACCGCGAGGGGCTGTGCGCCCGGCTGAACGGGCGGGTTTGGGCTTGCCCCTGGGGGGCGTCCGCAACGCCTCAGCCCGAGGCCGATTCGGCGGCGTCGAGGGGCCTGCGCACGGATGTGCGCTCGGATGTGCGCTCGGGCGTGCGACTGCGGTCGGGCGGCCGGCCGGGTTGGCGCCTCGGCCCCCGGGACCCTTCGGGGCGGACGTCGGCGCCGCCGGGCGCACCTGCTCGCTCGGGTGTGCGCTCGAATGGGCGGCGCGTGCCTCTGGGGGGCTCCCCGGCTTCGGGCGGCGAAGCCAAATTCTTGGGTCGAGCGCCTGGCGTCCCACCCGCCTGGCATGCAAGAGTATTTGGCGCGCCATGTGCCTTCCCAACCCCACGATGCGTGCCCCTACTCTGGTCTGCGCCCTGGCGTCATCGATCGTGTTCGCGAGCGGGGTGGCCTCGGCCCAAGAGCCGACTCCGGCACCGAGCTCGCCTTCGAACTGGTTCGACCCGGCGCCAGCCGATCAAAAAAAGCCAACCGAATCGAAGCCCGCGCCCGACGCGGCCTCGCCCGAGGCGCCGGCCGAGGCGGCCGTCGAGGTGCCCAAGGCCGAGCCCGAGAAGGCCAAGGTGCCCGAGCGGCCGGTCGAGGCGGCCGGCTCGCGCGCCCGCAAGCGCACGGCGCCCGAGCCGCCCTCCGACCGGCTCGTCTGGCGGCCCGAGATGTCGCGGCCGAAGACGAACCTCGTCGTCGGCGGCGGCGCCGGCTTCGTCAGCGGGCGCTTCCGGCACCCCGACCTGTACGGCAACGCCTTCAGCGGCATCGCCGCCAGCGTGCACGCGGGCGTGCAGGTCAACCCCTCGATTCTCATCGGCGTCGACTTCGACGCCTACCGCACCTCGGTCGAGTACATCGGCGAGGGCGTGTACGGCTACAAGGGCGCCAACAACCCACGCTTTCTGCCCCCCGGGGCCCAGGGCGGCGGCGCCCGGCTGACGGGCGCGTGCACGAACTGTAAGTCGACCTTGGGCGGCGGCGGCTACGTCCAGTCGGGCCCGCTGAACGTGCTGACCTTGGGGCCGCGGCTGCAGTTCTCGGCCAAGCCCTCCGAGGGCCTTTACGGCGCGGTCACCGGCGGCTTCACCTTCCTCGAGGGCACGCTCAAGAACCAGAACGGCATGTCCATCGGCGCCCGCGGCGGCTACCGCTTCGCGCTGAGCGAGCAGGTCGGCCTGGCGCTCGAGGCGGGCACGAGCGCCCACCGCTTCGAGAAGACGACCGCGGTCTTCGGCTTCGGCGGCCTGCAGCTCCAGCTCCGCATGTGAGCCCGCCCGCCCCCGCCTTCGCGCGGGGGCGCGTCGACATGTGAGCCCGCCCCCGCCTTCGCGCGGGGGCGCGTCGACGCCGGGGCGAGCTCGGACGTCGATCGAACGACGCTCGGCGTGGTCATTCTTTGGCCAACGCCCGGGCTTTTGAGAGAGATTGCCCGAGCGCTTGCCGCGTCGCCCGGCTGGCTCTCGGTGCCCTTGCTTCGGCGGTGGCGTGGCATTTGCTGTTGCTACGTTGTTTCCGCCCGCCTAGCGACGAGGCCGCCATGCCCCGATTTCTACGATTCGCTCTTCCTTGCTCGTTGCTTCTTGTCGGCCTCCCGGCTTCGGCCCAAGAGGCGCCCGCGCCGAGCGCCGCCCCGGCCACGGCGCCCAACGCCGCGCCGACGGCGGCGCCCCCCGGCGGCTGGGTCGATCCCGCGCCGGCGCCTCCCGAGCGCGCGCCCGCGCTCATCCCGCCCGCGCCCGCGCCCGAGCCGGCGCCCGCGACGCCGGCGTCGGCCCCGCCGCCAGGCGCCCCGGCGCGCGGCGTGCCGGCGGGGTTCGTGCCCCGCCCGGCGGGCTTCGATTCGGGCCTGCCCCAGCCCCCCGCCGCGCCTTCGACGCGGGTGTTCCTGGGGGCGAACGTCGGCTGGGCGGGCGGGCGCTTCACGCACCCGAAGCTGGTCGGCAGCGGCTTCAGCGGCCCGGCGCTCGGCGCGCACGTGGGCGTCTCGCTCACGCGCGCCATCGCCGTCGGGCTCGACTTCACCGCGTACCGCACCACGATCGAGCATATCGGCGACGGCAAGTACGGTTACAAGGCCGACGACAACGGGCGCTACGTCAACGGCGTCCGCGTGACGGCCGGGTGCCAGACCTGCGACCGGCCCCAGTCCGGGGCCGGCTACCCCGGCGAGGGCCCGCTGAACGTGCTGACCTTGGGGCCGCGGCTGCAGTTCGCGCCCGACCCGGCGCGCGGCTTCTTCGCCACGGTCAGCACGGGCGTCACCTTCCTCGAGGCCATCATCGCCAACCGCACGGGCGCGGCCTTCGGGGCGCGCGGCGGCTACCGCCTCGGCATCAGCGAGCAGGTGGGGGTGGCGCTCGAGGTGGGGGGCACGGCGCACCGCTTCTCGGGCGCGACGTCGGCCTTCGGCTTCGGCGGCCTGCAGCTGCAGATGCGGCTCTAGCGACGCCCCGCGGCCCGGGGGGGGCGGGGGCGGCGCGCCGCTTTTGCCCCGGGCGGCGCGGGTGCTAGGGTGACGGCCCCGTGGGGGCGCGCCGCGCCGGCGGCGCGCGCCCCGGGCGACCGCGATGAGCCGCCTCCTGATCGTCTCCAACCGCCTGCCCGTCAGCCTCCGCCACGAGCAGGGCGCGGTGCAGGTCGTGCCCTCGGCGGGCGGGCTGGCGACGGCGATGAGCGGCCCGCACGAGCGGCTCGGGGCGCTCTGGGTGGGCTGGCCGGGCGAGGTCGGCAAGGCGAGCGAGGCCGAGCGCAAGGCGATCGACGAGCGGCTGCGGGCGCTGCGCACGGCCCCCATCTACCTGTCGTCGAACGACGTCGCGCATTACTACGACGGCTTCTCGAACGGGGTGCTCTGGCCGCTCTTGCATTACTTGCTCGAGAAGGTGCGCCTCGACGCGCAGCGCGACTGGGACGTCTACCGCGCCGTCAACCAGCGCTTCGCCGACCGGGTGGTCGAGCACTACGAAGAGGGCGACCTCGTCTGGGTGCACGACTACCAGCTGACGCTCGTGCCCGCGATGGTGCGCCAGCAGCTGCCCTCGGCGCGCATCGGCTTCTTTTTGCACGTGCCCTTCCCGTCGGACGACGTGTTCCGCATCCTGCCCTGGCGCGAAGAGATCATGCGCGGGCTGCTCGGCGCCGACCTCATCGGCTTTCACACGGCGTCGTACCGCCACAACTTCGGCCGCGCCGCCGCGTACGTGCTCGGGCTCGACCCGGGCGCCGAGGCGCTCTGGTTCGAGGGGCGGCGGGTGCGCCTCGGCGTGCACCCCATCAGCGTCGACTTCGCCGAGTTCGACCGGCTCGGGCGCGCGCCCGAGGCGCTCGCCGAGGCCGCCGCGCTGCGGCCGCCGGCGCCGGGCGGGCGCCTTCTGCTCGGCGTCGACCGGCTCGACTACACCAAGGGCATCCTCCGCCGGATGCTCGCGGTCGAGCGGCTGCTCGAGCGCGAGCCCTCGCTGCGCCGGCGGCTGCGCTTTCTGCAGGTCGCGGTGCCGACGCGCGAGAAGGTCGAGGCGTACGCCGAGCTGCGCCGCTCGGTCAACGAGGCCGTGGGGCGCATCAACGCCCAGTACGGCACGACGAGCTCGGCGCCCATCCACTTTTTGTACCGGTCGCTGCCGCCGGCGCAGCTCGTCGCCCTCTACCGGGCCGCCGACGTGATGCTCGTCACGCCGCTGCGCGACGGCATGAACCTGGTGGCCAAAGAGTACGTCGCCGCCCGGTCCGACGAGCGCGGCGTGCTCGTGCTCAGCGAGTTCGCCGGGGCCGCGGCCGAGCTGCGCGAGGCCTCGCTCGTCAACCCCTTCGACATCGGCGGCGTCGCCGCCGCGATCAAGCGCGCCCTCGAGATGCCGGCGCACGAGCAGGGGGCGCGCATGCGGGCGCTGCGGGCGCAGGTGAGCGCGAACGACGTGCACCACTGGGCCGAGTCCTTCCTGCAAGACCTGTCGGCGAGCGAGCGGCCGGCCGCCGTGGTCGCCGGCGGGCGCCGCGCCTTCGAGCGGCTGCGCGAGGCGTTCCGGGCCGCGCGCGCGGCGCCGCACCGCCTGCTCCTGCTCGACTACGACGGCACGCTCGTGCCCCGGCCCGCCGTGCCCGAGCTCGCCCTGCCGGACGAGGCGCTGCTCGCGCTGCTCGGCCGGCTCGCGCGCGCGCCCGCGACCGACGTTCACATCGTCAGCGAGCGGCCCCGCGACAGCCTCGACCGCTGGCTGGGCGGGCTGCCCCTGCACCTGCACGCCGAGCACGGCTTCTGGTCGAAGCCCGCGGGCGCGGCCGACTGGGCCCCCAACCGCCTCGGCTCCGACGCCTGGAAGGAGCGCCTGCGCGCCGCCTTCGAGGCGCTCGCCGGCCGCACGCCCGGCTCCTTCGTCGAGGAGACGATCGCCTCGCTGGCGCTGCACTGCCCGGCCGCCGAGTCCACGGTGGCGGCCGAGCGCATCCGCGAGCTGCGCGAGCAGCTGCGGGTGCTCGTGCCGGTCGACGAGGCCGAGCTCGTCGAGGGCATCAAGGTGCTGCTCGTGCGCCTGCGCGGCGTCAACAAGGGGGGCGTCGCCACGCGCGTGCTCGCCGGGCGGCCCGAGGGCGGCTTCGTCGCCGCCGCCGGCGACGGCGTGACCGACGACGACCTCTTCCGCGCGGCGCCGCCCGAGGCGCTCACCATCCGCGTCGGGGCCTGGCCCACGGCGAGCGCGGCCTACCAGGTGGCCTCGCACGCCGAGCTGCGCGCGCTGCTCGCCGAGCTCTTGCCCGACGCGTAGCGCCCGGGCCCGAGAAGAACGGAGATCGACCGATGCGTCTTCCGCCACGAGCCCTTCAACTGATCGCGGCCCTCGCCCTCGGCGCCTGCGGGCGCGCCCCCGAAGGGCACGCCCCCGCGCCCGGGGGGGGCCCGGCCGCCCCGGCGACGAGCGCCGCCGCGCCGGGCCCGGCCGCCGCCGCGCGCCCCGCCGCGGGCGCGCTCATCGACCACCAGGTGCAGACGCTCGAGGGCGAGACGGTGTCGCTCGCGTCGTACCGCGGCAAGGCCCTGCTGGTCGTCAACACCGCGTCCGAGTGCGGCTACACGCCGCAGTACGCCGGCCTCGAGCAGCTCTACGAGCGCTACAAGGACCGCGGGCTCGTCGTGCTGGGCTTCCCCTCGAACGACTTCGGCGGCCAGGAGCCCGGCTCGCACCAGCAGATCCGCGCGTTCTGCCAGAAGAACTACGGCGTCACCTTCCCGCTCTTCGCGAAGGTGCACGCCAAGGGGCCCGAGAAGGCCCCGGTCTTCGCGACGCTCACCGAGGCGACGCCGCCCGGCATCGCCGGCGAGATCAAGTGGAACTTCACCAAGTTCCTCGTCGACCCGCAGGGCCGGCCCGTCGCCCGCTTCGAGTCGAAGGTCGAGCCGCTCTCGCCCGAGCTCGTCGCCGCGGTCGAGCGCGTGCTGCCCCCCCGCTGAGCGCGCGCCCCCCGGCCGGGGCCGGCGGCGCTCAGTTCGCGTACTTGACGGTGCAGCCGTAGGCCTTCACGTCGGGGTTCGCGACGGGCCGGCCGGCGGCGAGGTCGGCGAGCGCCGCCTCGACGTAGTTGACGAAGCGGTCGCCGCGCGGGTCGCCGTCGGGCGCGTTGTCGATGGCGCCGCGGTACACGAGCGTGCCGGACGGGTCGACGACGTACATGTGCGGGGTGTTGGTGGCGCCGTAGAGGCGGCCGACCTCGCCCGACTCGTCGAGCAGGATCGGGTGCGCCAGGCCGAAGCGCTGCTTGCCCTCGCGGTTGACGGCGGCGCCGTGGCCCTGCTTGCCGGGGGCGCCCGAGTTGATGGCGAGCCAGACGACGCCCTTCTCCGCGACCTTCTTGGCCATGTCCTTGAGGGGGCCGTCGCCGTGGTTCTTCTTGACGAAGGGGCACTCGGGGTTGAACCACTCGAGCACCACGGTCTTGCCGCGGAAGTCGCTCAGCTTGACGTCCTTGCCGTCGAGGTCTTTGAGGGCGAACTCGGGCGCCTTCTGCCCGAGCGCCGCGGGCCCCTTCGCCGCCTCGCCCGGGGCGGCCGCGGCCTTCGGCGCCGCCTTCGCCCCCTCGGCGGCGGCGCCGCCCTCGGCCGGCGCGGGCGCCGGCGTGCCCGGAGAACTGCACCCGGCGAGCGCGAGCGCCGCCGCCACGTAAAGCCATGCTTTCGTCGCCATCCCGAAACCACCTTTCTCCCGGCCCGCGGCCGGGGCCCGGGCGCCCTGGTGCCGCCCGACCGGAGCCCGGACGGGCTTCGGCGGGGCGGCACGAGACCGATCGAACCTTGTCCGGCGCGGCCGAAACCCGGGCAAAATTTCTGCCGCGCCCGAAACGAGTCGTTGGGCCACCCTTGCACCAGCGGGTGTTAAGGGTGGCCAACGACTAGGAATTTGGTAACAAAGCTGGTCGTCGCCCCCGCTTTCTACGCGGGGGTCGACGACTGGGCGCGCGCCCGGCTGCCCTCCTCGATGAGCTCGATCTTGTAGCCGTCCGGGTCCTCGACGAAGGCGATGACCGTGGTGCCGTGCTTCATCGGCCCGGCCTCGCGCGTGACGCGGCCGCCGGCGGCCCGGATACGCTCGACGGCGGCGCGCGCGTCGTCGACGCCGAGCGCGATGTGCCCGTAGGCGGTGCCGAGCTCGTAGCGCTCGACGCCCCAGTTGTGCGTCAGCTCGATCTCGGCGTGCTCGGGGTTCGGGCCGTAGCCGAGGAAGGCGAGGGTGAACTTGCCGTCGGGGTAGTCTTTGCGCGACAGAAGGCGCATGCCCAAGACTTCGGTGTAAAAGCGGATCGAGCGATCGAGGTCGCCCACCCGCAACATCGTGTGCAAGATTCTCATGGCTCGGCCGCTCCCGGCGCGCGGGGGTCCCGGCGCGCGCCGCCTTCTCATACCACGTCGCCGCCCGGCGGGCTGCCGCCGCCGCCCCCCGGCGGGCCGCCCCGGCCGCCCGGCGCCGAGGGCGGCGGCGACGCGGGGTCGAAGCGGCCGAAGCGCCGGGCGAGCCCCAGCCAGCCGCGCGCGAGGTAGAGCGCGTTGAGGGCCCCGTAGGCCCAGAAAAAGAGGTCGAGCCGGCCGACCGCCGCCGTCAGCCAGATGTGGCTCGGGTAGTGGGCGAGCAGGCGCAAGGGGGCGGCGGCGAGGCCCGCGAGGCGCCGCCGCGGCGAGGCCGGCCGGGCCTCGGGGTGCGCCTCGTAGTGCGCCTCGACCGCGCCCGCCTCGCCCGTCAGCTCGGGCCGGCGCACGAACGTCGTCAGCGAGAGCGCCGAGGCGACGGCGGCGACGACGAGCACGCCGCCGAGCAGAAAGCGCGCGTCGCCGGGGGGCCAGGCGCCGAGCAGCGGGCCGAGCCCGCCGGCGCGCCAGAGGTGCAGCGAGAGCGCGGCCGAGAGCGCCACCGCCTTCGCCTCGTCGGTGAAGAAGTCGAAGAGGTGGCCCTGGCGCGAGGCGAGCCCCTTGTAGCGCGCGAGCATGCCGTCGGCGCAGTCGAGCACGTAGCTCAGCTCGAAGAGCGCCGCCGCCCCGACGGCCGCGGCGCGCGCGCCCGAGGCCGCGAGCAGGCCCGCGCCGGCGACGAAGACGGCGAGGTTCAGCAGCGTCAGCTGGTTGGGCGTCACGCGCGAGGGCGCGAGCGCCGCGACGACGAGCGCGGCGGCGGGGCGCGCGACGTACGTGTTGAAGCGCTGGTCGTGTCGCTTCTTCGTGGCACGGTAGACGGTCCGGGCGCGGTCGAACATGGCGCGCCGATGGTGCGTCGGGGCGCGGCCCCGCGTCCACCTTTGCGCACCCCCGGCTTCATTTTCGTTTTCTACACGAATGGTAGCGAAAACCTCGCGGCCGCGCGCGCTTCCCGGTTGCGCGCCCCCCGGCCCAGGTTTAGGGTTCGGGCGCATGAAAACCTTCCTCTCGATGCTAGTGAGCGTCCTCGTTGCCTCGCGTCACGGAATGCCCACGACGGAGGAAGACATGTCCCGCTATCGGCAAATCGCCGAGCTCGTCGTCCGCGAATCCGCCCTCGACCCGCTCTGGGGCGCGCCCGTCGCCCTCGACGACGACACGCCCGTGCCCGCGCACGTCGCCGCCACCGCCACGCTCCTGTGGGCGATCGGCGCGCACGAATCGGGTATGCGCGAAGAGGTCCGCCGCTGCGCCATCAAGGGCGATCAGGGCCGCTCCATCGGCCTCTTCCAGCTGCAGCGTGGCTGGACGTGGGCGGGCAACGCACAAGGTGACATTTGCGCCTCCGACGCGCTGCAGGTGCGCCTCGCGCTGCGCGTGCTCAAGACCTATCGATCCATGAGCCGCGGCGCCCCGCCCCGCTTTTGGATCAACGGCTACGCCTCCGGCGACGGCGGCCGCCCGACCCGCGCATCCAAAGAGATTCGCGACCTGTGGGAGCGATTCTCGACCCGCGTCGGCCTGCGCGTCTTCCCCGCCTCCGGCGCCGCCCCCGTCTGGCGCCAAGACGCCCCCCGCGCCCCCGAGGCCCCCGCCACGCGCCCCGCCGTCTTCCCCTGAGCGCGGCCCTCGGGCCGCCGCCCCCGGGCCGCGCCCCCCGCGCGCAGCCCCTGTACGCGGCCCCCGCATGGGGCCCCAACGCGCGCCCGGCGTGCGCGTACGCGGCCCTTTCCCGGCGGGCCCCCTCCGCGCGAGCATGCGCTGCATGCTCGGCCCCTCGGCCGCCGAGCGCTGAGCGATCCACATTTCTTCCGTGCGTGCGGCCCGTATCCTGCATAAGATCTGCGCCGTCGTAACTTTGCCGCCACATGCTTACGCCCCCGCGCCCCCGTGGGGCGGCGGCTTACCTCTTGCAGTACGCCCGCTCCCCGAAAGCTTGCTCGCGTCGGCTACGTCCTGACAGGGCGTCCGCCCCAGCTTCGATCGCAGCCCCCTCGCTTCGCCCGAGGCAACCGCCCCGGCCCTTCGACGTTCGCCCGAGGCAAGCGCCCCGGCCCTTCGACCTCAAGGCACCCTCTCTCACCCCCCGAAGGCCCCCTTGAATCGACGCATCGAGGGCGAAATCGCCCAGGCCCCCTTCCGACACCAGCATCGCGGCGTCGTCGCCCGATGGGGCGCCAAGACACGCTGGGGCGACGGCGTGTTTCCGCCGCGGCGCGGCCCTTTCTCGGGCCGCCGTCCACGCCGCGGCCGCCCCTCGCTGCCCCCCGAGGGGGGCTGAAATCGCCCCGGGCGGCGGGCGCCGCCGCCGCCCGGCGGGGCCTCACGCTCACGCCGAGGCCGAGGCCGCTCTGGCGCCCGCCGGCCCGCTCCGAAGGCGAATCGCCCCCGCCGGGCCGCCCCCGCGCCGGGCTCAGGCCTCCTGGCCGCGCTCGCCCGTGACGAACGTCGCCTGCTGCGGGGCGCCGCCGCGCAAAAACCGTAGCGTCACTTCGGCCGCGGCCTGATCGCGCAGCAGAGTGAGCAGATCGTCGGGCCCGCGCAGCGACGCGCCGTTCAGCGACAAGAGCACGTCGCCGAGCATCAGCCCGGCCTTGTCGGCGGGGCTGTCGGGCTCGACGGCGACCACGAGCGCCCCGTCCTGCTGGCCGGCGGCCGCCATCGCCGGCGGCAAGCGCACCGGGTAGACGCTGACGCCGAGGTAGCCCCGCTTCACGCGCCCGTGCGCGAGCAGCTCGCCCACGACCCGGCGCAACGTCGAGACGGGGATGGTCAGCCCCGCCCCGCGCGAGAGCGCGGCGCTCGTCATGCCGAACGCCTCGCCCCCGACGCCGACCAGGAGGCCCCCCGAGAAGCCCGGCGGCGGCTCGAGGTCGGCCTGCAAGAAGCGGTCGATCTGGCCGCCCCAGGCCGTGCGAAAGCCCTCCGCCGAGGCGCCCACGATGCCGAGCGAGGCGCGCACCGTGCGCCCCGGCCGCGCCAGCGCGAGCACCATCTGGCCGACCCGCGGCGTCGCGTCCGACCAGGGCGCCGGCGTCGCCTTCGGCAAGGAGGCCCGCAAGAGCGCGACGTCGGTGCTGGGGTCGCGGCCGATCACGGCCGCGGCCTGCGTCGAGCCGTCGGGCGCCGTGAGCATCACCGAGTCGGCGCGCCCGAGCGCGTGCGCGGCCGTGACGACCGACCCCCCCTCGTCGTACACGACGCCGGTCGCCCCGCGGCGCTGCCGGCCTTCGACGCGCACGAGGCTCGTTTCGAGCCGCGCGACGAGCTCGGCGAGTGAATTCGATAGTGCGACCAACCCGTCCGCCATGGCCATGCTCCCGCCGCGCCCCGGCACGCGCCCGGCGCCGCTTCGACTCCGAGCCTAAGGGCCCGGGGCGGCTCGCGACACCGGGCAGAGGGCGAGCGCGCCCCGCCCGAACGGGGGGGGGCCGGCCGGCCGAAAGGTCGGGACGCCTTGACGTCGCGCGGCGCAAGCTTTCCCTTGTCCCGCCATGGATCAGGTCGCGGCCCCGGGCGACGAGCTACGCGTGCTGGTGGTCGGCGACGATCCGCTCGCCCGCGCGGCGCTCGTCTGGGCGCTCGCCCGCGCCGCTCCCGGTTTTGTCCTCGACGACACCTCGGGGGCCGAGGGGCTCGAGGGCCGCGTCTCGCTCTTCGGCCCCGACGTGCTCGTCTGGGACGCGGGGAACGACCCCGCCCTCGCGCTCGGCCGCGTCGCCGACGCCGGCGGGCTGCCCGCGGCCGCCGTCGTGCTCGTGCCCGAGGGCACCTCGTTCGACGATCTGGTCGGCTCGGGCGCGCGCGGCGCGGCGCTGAGGCGGGCCGAGGGCGCGCTCTTGGCGGCGCTCGTGCGCGCGGTCGCCGCGGGGCTCTGGGCCTTCGACCCGGCGCTCGCGCCCGAGCCGCCCGCGCCCCGGGTCGGCGCGCCGCCGCCGGCCGAGCGGCTGACGCCCCGCGAGATCGAGGTCCTTGGTCTGCTCGCCGACGGCCTATCGAATAAGCAAATCGGCGTCGAGCTCGGCATCAGCGACCACACCGTCAAGTTCCACGTCAATTCGATCCTCGACAAGCTCGGCGCCGAGACGCGCACCGAGGCCGTCGTGCGCGCCGCGCGCCTCGGCCTCGTGGCCCTCTGACGCGGCCCGCGCCGGGCGCCGTCGAACGCGCGCCACCCTCGAACGAGGGCTTTGCCCCCGCCGGGCGCCGCCGAACGCGCCACCCTCGAACGAGGGCTTTGCCCCGCCGGGCGCCGTCGAACGCACCACCCTCGAACGAGGGCTCTTCTCCCGGCCGACGCGTTCGAGCTCGAGCCGGGGAGCGATCGTGGCGCCGGGTGCCCGCCGGGCGGGCGCGCCAAGACGAAGGTAAGGGCGCCGCCGCCGACGACCGCTTTCGCCGCGTCCGGACCATGCCCATCGTGAGGCACAACGACAGGAGCGCGGCACACCCCAACGCATCGGCGTCGAGGGGGCGACCGGGCGACGACACCGCGCAAGTGCCCGCGGCCGCGGGCCCCTCGGGTGCGGCCCCAGGCGCGCTGCCCGACCCCTTCTGGTTATCCTCGCCGGAGCCGCCCTCGCCGTCGGAGCCGCCCTCGCCGTCGGAGCCGCCCGACCCCGCCGCGGGGGGCGGGTCCGGATCGGGCGCCGGCGGGGGCGTGGCGCACGTCGCGCCCTCCGTCGGGTCGCCGCTGGGGTGAACCATCGGGTTGTTCGGATCGGAGACGTCACGCAACTCGTCGAGATCGGAGTAGCCGTCGCAATCCGAGTCGTAATTCTTGTCGTCGAGGTCACGGAGGGCCGACAAGAACGTTTCGCGCGAGCCCGCGTCGAGCCACAACTTTACGTAGTCACTCTCGGCCCGCAAAGCGTGGGTGAAAGGCCGGTCGAGGAAGAGAGGAATGTCGCCCCGAACGTCGGTGTGGCACAGAGAGATGGGCACCGGCTGGCTGCTATACAGCGACGTGCCCCCGCTGCTCTCGGCGACATAACTCTTGAGCCAGTCGATGAACCCAGGGCGCGCTTCGGCCGGGCGCGGCGCCGACCCGAGAAGACCAACCACGAACGCCGAGAGCAAGAAACGGCTGCGCCTTCGAGACATTGGAGGCAGTGACCTCGCGCGTTTTGGCATGGTTGTGTCGTGGTGGGCGGAAAGACTCGGGACCCGATCAAAGATTCTACCAGCGGTCTCGGCGCCCTTCAAGCCCCCTTGCTCGGGGCGCCCGGGCGCTCGTTTCAGCCCGGCATTCGGCCCCGCAGCGGCCGACCCCAGGTAGGGGGGCGTAGCGTCGGCCCAGACATGGCCGGCCTTCGCCAGGCCGTGCTGGGGCGGCTCGGAGGGGGCGCTCGGTCGGGCGCCGCAGGCGGGGCGCGCCCGAGCCACGGGCCCGGACGAACCGAGCCCGGGCGCGGCCAACTCGGCGGCCGTCACGCCTCGCTCTCGCGCCGATCGCGAAAGCAGCCTCGGGTCATCTCGTCGCTGGTTGGCTGGCGAACGGCTAGCCCACAGCAACGGCGTTCGGGGGCGGGCGCGGGGTCGAAGGTGCATCGCTAAGAAAGAACAAAGCCGCTTGAGCGTGGTGCTCGAAGCGGCTTTGTTCGGCTATGGTGATGAAACGTTAAGTCAAGGTCTGTTTCGAACGTACCGTCGGACCGTCGGACCGCCCGGGCCATCGCCTGGACCGAGTCGGCGGCGGGCAGCTCCCTTCCGAGCGCCCGCCCTGTCTCTAACTGCTGCTCTTCGACCGGCTGCTCGTCCTGGTCGAGCTCAACGTTCGTCAGGAGGCACGCCTTCAGGAAGGTCTCGTTGGAGCTCGAGATCTTGATGAGGTTCTGGTAGCCGAGCGTGAAGTTCTCGCGCGAGATGGTGCCCGCGCCGAGGGCCGCGAACTGCCGCGAGAGGTCCACGTCGTTGTTGATCAGGTTGAGGACCACCTCGGCCTCGCTGCCGAGGTTGGCGGAGACCTCGTTGAGCGTCAGGTCGTTGTCGTACGACGCGGCGAAGGTAAAGATGGCGTCGCCGAGCTGCCCGGTCTCCGAGCGAGAGAAGTACGTGCGGCGCAGGATGTCGAGGTACTTCTGCTGCTCGATCTGGTAGTCGCGGTCGATCGTCTCTTGGTTCGCCTTGATCTTCGTGATGAACCCGACGGCGTTCGAGTCGAAGCCGTTGAGGGAGAAGTTGAGGACGTCGTCGATGTTGCTCTTGATCGGAATCGTCAGGCTGGCGTGGCAGGAGGAGCACGCCTGCACCGAGATCTCGTTGCCGCGCTCGGGGTTGTTGGGGTTCAACACCGCGAGGGTCGGCGGGTTGCTGACCAGGTTGAAGGTCGCGTTGTAGACGGTGAAGAGCAGCGAGCCGTTGTTCAGCTGGCCGATGAACTCGCCGCCGTCGATGGCGAACGGAACCGCGTTGCCGACCGGCCGGACGATGCCTTCGGGGCCGAAGAAGGCCAGCGCGGCGAAGTCCTTGTTGCCGTTGGCGTTGTTGAACGACAACACGTCGTACGACTGGAAGCCGATGCCGCCGTTGCTGAGGTAGAAGTTGTCGATGCAGCGGTTGGCCGCCGAAACGTTCGACTGGTTCGTGCAGACGCGGGTGACCTTCTCGTTGTCCGGGAGCTCGTTGAAGAGGGCGTCGAGGGCCTGCGCGTTCAGGTTGAGCGGGTCGAGGGCCTCGAGGATCTGCAGGTTGGTGAAGTTCGAGACGTTCGAGCTGTTGTTCGCGAGGAAGTCCGCTTCCGCGATGGGGGCGAACACCTGGTCGCCCGGCTGGGCGATGCCGGCCTTCTGCAACAGCTTGATGAGGACGATGTTCGAGTAACCGCCGTTGATCTCGTTGTTGAACGGGTCGAAGTTGTCGTCCGACGCGGCGATCCGGATGAAGTCCTTGAGCGGGAACGCCCGGACGGCGCAGTCGAGCGGGTTGTTGTTGTCGTCGCGGTTCGAGAGGCGGGCGATGAGGTCGACGTCCTCCTGGAGGAGGCCGAGGCGGTCGAACTCGACGCGCATACCCATCGGGACGCCGTTGTCGTCGAACACGATCCCGAAGCCGTCGCCGACCGTCGAGGGGCCGTTCGAATTCGGGTCGAGCTGGTTGACCAGCTTCAGCACCGCGTTGGCCGCCGCGGTGAGCTCGGCGTCGCTGTAATCGGGGTTGTTGTACTCGACGTGAAAGCTCACGTAGAAGATGTTGTTCTGAACCGCCCGCGAGAAGCTGCTCAGGTCGAGCTTGAACTTGTCGGCGAACGCCGCGACGTCGCGGATGGAGCGGTTGCCGCGGAGCGAGGGCGCGCCCGAGTCGATCCAGTTGGCGACGAAGCCGATCTCGAGATCGTTCGGCTGCTGGGTCGGCTTCTTGGTCGTGAGGTTGAACGTCCCGGAGGCGGGGTGGTCGCCGTCCTTGATGCGGTTGAACAGGGGCGACGAGTCGGCCTTGTCGGTGATGAGGCGCTTGTTCTTCAGCTCATCGACGTCGAAGATGTTGCCCAGCCCGCCCGCGCTGAAGTCGCCGCCGTGGCAACCGACACATTTGGCCTCGAAGAGCTGACGGACGCCCGCGATGATCTCGGGGGCGCCGGGCGCCGGATCGACCGGCGCTTCGACCCCGCCGTCGTCGTCGTCGTCGTTGTCGTCGCGGGGCCTGTCCGGGTTCGGCTGAACGGGCGGCGTGCTGCTGCAACCGGCGAGGACGAGGGCGGCGAAAGAGGTCAGAAACAGAGACTTCATGTTCATAGCGACAGAACCTCGATTGGTCCGGGCGATGGATGACCCGGGATTTAAGGGTGACGTTTGCGGTGCGATGGTCGGTCCGACGGTGATGACCGAGAAGGGAGGCGGCCCGTTGTGGCTGGGCGAATGGGGCGGTGAACCCCGTCAGCGCTGGGCTCTGCGCTCTCTTCGAAAAGACTACTATACAAGAGCCGTGCCGACGTCGACGGCGGAGGTAATTTCACACTCACGAGATTTTTCAGACCGTTTCTGTGCCCGCGCGCCCCGCGCGCCCATGTTGGTGCCCCCCAACAGCCTCCAACCACCACCCAACACCGCGAAGACACGGCTTTTCGGCTCACTTCCCGCGTCAGGGCTGGAAATGGCCGCAGGTATTGACCTACCTGCCCCCTCACCGACCGCAGGGGATGATGACTCCAGTCATCAGGTGCAGTGATTGTGTAACTTTTCATGTAGGTGCTTGTCCTACTATGCTAAACTTGACATGGGGAAGAGATGAATGTCTGGGGTGGTTTTTATCCACCCCACCCACGTCATCTTGTCCCACCCAGGGCCTGATCGTTTGTCCCGTTTCGCAGGCCAAAAACTAGCTGAAAACAGCTTCCAACAAGGGCGGCCACCCGCTCGTCTCGCCCCCCTCTTTCGGAGCCCCACGAGGGGCCGTTCGGCCCTCGCGCGTGACCACGTGGGGTTCGTTGAGACGAGCGCGGCCGTCGTCGACGGCGCCGAGGCCGGGCACGATGTGGCCAGCGAGCCGGACGAAGCACGAGTCGGCCGCAAGCGCCGCGCGGCGGGGGCGTGCAGGGCGCGCCAGGTCGCTGGGCGAGGGCTTTCGCGCGGCGCGGGTGCGCTTGTGGAAGGCTCGAGCCGGCCGGCGATTCGGGGGGCGTACGCCGCGCGGCGATCCGCGCTCGGCCCGCACCGGAGGGGGCCTCGCTGCGGGCCCCTCGCCGCGAGGGCGCGGTTCACCAGCTAGGGGGCTGGTGCGGGGACCGGCTCGGGCGTGGGCTCGGGCGTGGGCTCGGGCGTGGGCTCGGGCTCGGGCTCGGGCGTGGGCTCGGGCTCGGGCTCGGGCTCGGGCTCGGGCGTGGGCTCGGGCGCTGCGCCGGGTTTAACGCAAAATTGCCCGAAATCGCCGACGCCGAGCTCTTGGCGAAGCAGTGGGTAGAGGTAGGTGAGCGCGGCGCGCTGCAAGCCGCCGCCTTCGATGAGCAGCGAGCGGGCGGCGGGCTCTTGGCCTTGCTCGACGATGCGTTCGGCGGCGGCGCGCAGCGTGGCTTCGTCGACGAGAAATTCGGAGGCGACGGAGCCGAGGTCGAGGTAGCCGCGGTAGAGGGCGGCGAGGTCGAAGATGCCGTCGGGGAGGGGGCCCGAGGCGGCGTCGTGCAGGCGGGTCTGGCGCAGGGCTTGGCGGAAGCGGGCCGCGTCGGCCTCGATGGTCGCCTCCAGGGCGTCGGCGCGCGGGTGGCGCGTGGCGACGAAGCCCACTTCGTAGTTGCTGAAAGAGTTGCTGGCCTTCTCGATGACGTCGCGCACCTGGTCTTTGACCTCGACGACGCCGTCGTGGTGGCAGCGCAGGCACGAGGCGCCGTTTTCGTTGGCGCGATTGCCTTGGACGTTCAAGGGGTCGCCGGAGATGGCGCGGTCGGCGGTGCGCACCATCTGGCCGGCGGCGTCGACGAGGACGTAGGCCTGCAGGCCGTTGGGCAGCCCGAAGAAGCCGGCGCCGCCGGCGGGGGAGAACTGGGGCACCGCCGCGGGGTCGAGGGGGGCGCCGTCGCGCCAGACTTGCCCGGCCGGGCCGACGGGGGTGCGAAAGATGTCTCGCGTGCCGTCCTGCGAGCCGTAGGTGCTGAAGTCGTACGAGCGCCAATAGTAGCCGCCGCTGGGGGTGTCGTAGCGCTCGACGACGCGGTTGGACGAGCTCTCGCCCGACGCCTGGAAGCCGGCGCGCACGACGCGCCCGTCGCCGGCCGAGATGGCGGCGGTGGCGTCGATGCCGAGGGTGCTTTCGACCTGGCCCCAGCCGAGCGGGGAGGGGGCCTGGGCGTCGGGGTAGAGGTCTTGCGCGGGGTCGAGCATGCCGCGGGCGGCGAGCCAGTTCTTCAGAATGACGTTCGAATAGACGGACCTGGTCGAGCCGTCGAGCATCGGCACGTTGTCGCTCGAGGCGACGGCGACGAAGGCGTCGGCGTTCAAGAAGGGGACGTCGCAGGGCTCGGCGGTGCGGTCGGTGAGCTCGGTCGCCCGCTCGATGGTGCCCCAGTCGGCGGGGGACCAGCCGTAGCTGCTGAGGCGGATGCGCAGCGCGACGGTCTGGCCCGTCTCGGCGTCGACCACGGGCACGGGGCGGACGATGGCGGACTCGGTCGACAGGCTGTTGACCAGCTTCGAGACGGCGTTCTCGTAGCCGTCGATCTCGCGGTCGGCGATGCCGCGGTTGGCGAGGATGGGCGCGAGGCTAATGTAGCGGACGTCGTTCTGCGAGGGCCCGGGCTGGTCGTTCAGGTCGGCCTTCATGGCCGCGAGCACGGCGTCGCGCGTGGGCCGGGGCCGCTCGCTCACGGCGATGAGGGGCGGCGAGTCTTCGCTGATCCACAGCTCGAGCAGTTTGATGTCTTGCTCGGTCGGCCGGAAGCCGTAGTCGCGCGGCGGCATCGAGTCGTCGCGCAGGCGCTGAATGAGCTTCGAGCGCCCGGGCTCGCCGGGCTCGACGATGCCCGCCTCGGCCATCTTCTGGGCGTCGAAGATGAACCCGAAACCGCCCTCGGCGACGCCCTCGCGGCCGCTGTGGCACTCGGCGCAGTAGGCGTTCAAGACGTGCTTGACGCGCGAGAGCAGCTCGGCGCTCTGCGAGAGCGCGTCGAGCTGCGGGGTGCGGATCGAGACGTCCCTCAGGCCGCCGCCGTCGCCGCCCCCGCTGAGGACGCCCTCACAGCCGCCGGAGGCCGCGGCGGCCGCGGCGGCGAGCAGAAGGGGGCTGAGCGAGGGGGGGCGCGAGCCGGCGCGGTCGGCGCGCTGCGATCGGGGGGGGCAGGGGCGGCGGTTCATAGGCAAGCGAGCCGGGGGGAGGGAGGCGCCGGGAGGACTACGAGCCGAGGGCGCCGCGGGGTTGCAAAACCTCGGGGTGCCGACGGCCCCCAGGGCCCGGCCGGTCGACCTGGGGGACAAGCAAGTCGTAAGCATGGGCCATGCCGAGGTCGACCCCGATCAGGGGCGGCCCGGCGGGTGGAGCGGCGCGTCAAAGGGCCCATGTCATGGTCGCGCCAAGAGAACAATGAAGCAAGAGGCGGGGGCCAGGTTTTGGTTCATGGCCTCGCCCCGGGCACTTGATCGAAGAAAGCCCCACTTTCTCGCCTGGTTGCAAAGATGCGCCGCTGATGCATTAGCGGCAGGGGCTCTCT
The DNA here is from genome assembly GCA_035762175.1 of Polyangiaceae bacterium. Taxonomy (GTDB): domain Bacteria; phylum Myxococcota_A; class Polyangia; order Polyangiales; family Polyangiaceae; genus DASTPP01. The sequence continues at coordinate 75,907 of DASTPP010000068.1, forward strand.
AATAACAGAGAGGGGCGGTTCGGGCGGGCGGGGCGCCTGCGGCCCCGGCGAAGGCCCGACCGCCCCGCTAAAGCGCGGGCCTTCGGCGCGAGGCGCGCGGCCTCGTCGGCGGCCTCGAGGGCCGACTCGATGTCGAGCAAGAGCTCGTCGGCGGCGTGCCGCTCTTCGGCCTCGCGCGCCTGGCGGCCGCCCTCGTCGAGCTGCGCCTCGACGCGCGCGAGGGTCTGGGCGACGCGCGCGCCCTGGGGCGAGGCCGGGTCGATGCGGCCCTCGTTCAGGTAGCGCAGGGCGGCGGCGAGGGCGGGCTCGAGCGGCGCGCTCAGCTCGGGCGGGGCGCCCTTGGCCTTGCCGCGCACGCGCTCGGCGAGCGCGACGAGGCGGCCGAGCGGCGAGCGGGCGCGGGCGAGCTGGCGGCGGCGAAAGGCGGCGACGCCGGCGGCGGCGAGGGCGGCGGCGACGAAGCCCAGGGCGGCCGGGGCGACCCCGGGCGAGCGCGCGACGGGCGGCAGGACGGGCGGGGGGGGCGCCTCGACGCTCATGCCGCCGTCGAGCCGCTCGAGCGACGCCGCGAACTCGCCGGCGGTCAGCAGGCGCGCGCGCGCGAGCTCGACGAGGCGCAGGGGCAGGCAGGGCGAGGCGACGCCGAGCGCCTGGCAGGCGGCGCCGGGCTCGCCGGTGACGACGGCGCTCACCTCGTGGCCCGGGCCGACCTCGACGACGCGCAGGCCCCCGGCGCGGAAGTCGACGAGGCCGCCGGGGTCGGCGGGGGCCGGGGCGCCGGGGGCGGGCTCGGTCTTGATGGCGTCGATCGTGGAGCCGTCGTGCGACGAGCGCAGGGCGCCGCGCACGACCACCTTCGCGCCCGGCGCCGCCTGGACGGGCAGGGCGGGGCGGTCGAGGGGCAGGTCGAGCCGGGTGGCCATGGCGGGCCGAGGTTACCCCGGTTTCTCGCCGGCCTTCTACCGGAGGCGGCCGCGCCCCGCGGTCTCGAGCAGCATGCTCAAGACGAGCGGCTCGCCGAGGCCCTGGGCGCCGCCGTCGGCGTAGGAGCGCAGGCGCGCGAGCCGGCCCGCCTCGCGCTCGAAGAGCGGCTCGTTCAGGGCGCGCGCCGCCTCGCGCAGGATGCCCTCGCGCTCGGCGAGCAGCGCGGCGGCCCGGGCGCGGTCGCCGCGGGCGATGAGCTCGGCGGCGCGCGCGAGCGCCTCGCCCGCGGCGAAGCCCTGCGCCGTGCGCGCCACCGAGCCGTTCAGCGAGCCGGCGCTCTCGGCGTCGTTCGCCGCGTACGAGAACGAGACGGGCAGCTCGTCGACGACGTTCTTCTTCGCGAGCCGGTCTTTGTACTTGAGCTCGACGAGCGCGAGGTCGCGCTTGCCCGCGCCCTCGGGCACGCGCAGCTTGAGCAAGAGGGCGTGCCCGTCGTCGCGGGCGAAGGCGGGCACGAAGAAGCGCAGGCCGCCGGCCACGTCGTCTTTTCGGTCTTGCTTGATCTTGTCGCGCTTCTCGGCCTGGGCGTCGGCCGCCACTTCCTGCGCGCGCACGCGCGCGGCCTCGGCGTCGGTGAGCCGGCGCGAGCCGTAGACGTGCAAGAGCTCGACGCCCGGCTTGAGCCGCACCCGCACCTCGACCGCGGTCGCCACGGGGTCGAGCCGGTGCTCGAGCTCGGTGGCGAGCGCGGGGGCGATCTGGTCGGACGAGCGCAGGTAGTAGTAGCCGCCCGCGCCGTCGCCGGCGATGGCGCTCATCAGCGGGCCGTCGAAGTCGCCGCCCAGGCCGAAGGTGCTCGTCTGCACGCCCTTCTGGAAGGCGTCGAGCGCCATGCGCGCGAGCGCCCCGTGGCCCGTCACGCCGGCGTTGGCGCGGCCGTCGGAGAGCAAGAGCACGACGCGCACGGCGTCGGCGGGGATGGAGGGCGCGGCCGCCTGCGCGTACGCGCGCTCGAGCCCGGCGCCGATGTTGGTGCCGCCGCCCTCGCGCACGCCCTCGATCGACCTCTTGATGGCCGCCCGGCGCGCGCCGACGGGCCCGTCGGGCACGAGCACCTGGGCCTCGTTCGAGAAGGTGACGAGCGAGAAGTCGTCGCCCGCGTCGAGCTTGTCGACCAGCGCCGCCGAGGCGCGCCGGGCGTTCTCGATCGCCTCGCCGGCCATCGAGCCGCTCACGTCGAGCACCAGGTGCACCGACAGGTGCGGGCGCGCCTTGGCCGACGCCGCCGACGAGCGCAGCGCGAGCCGGAGGTGCAGCGGCCCGCCCGAGGGCGGCGGCGAGGCCCGCTCGAGCTCGGTCTTCAGCCCGAGCGCCTTGCCCGCCGGCACGGCGAAGTCGGGCGCGTAGCGCGCGCCCACCTCGGCCACCACCTCGCGCTCGCTCGCCGGCACCACCCCGCGCGCCACCGCCGCGTCGAACGCGGCGAGGTGGCCGCCGCCCGGCCGGTAGGTCGTCGCGTAGCGGCCGTTCGGGTCGAGCGCCGCCTCGCCCGCCGGCTGGCCCCCGAGCGGCCCCCGGAAGCCGTCGGGGCCCCCCCCGCCCTTGCCGAAGCCGGGCACGGTCGTCGGCGCCGCCACCGCGCCGGGCGTCGCGCCGTGCCGCATGACGTTCCGCTCGAGCGCCTCGATCGGGCCGCCCCGCGCGGCGCCGGCGTGCGGCGGCTGGCCCTCGGACGGAGCGGACTCGCCCCCGTCCGGGCCGGCGGCCGCGTCGTTGGGCGCCGCGGCTGACGCCGCCGCCGGGGCTTCTTCGGACAGGGTGCCGGCCGGGCTCCGCTGCGCGCTGTTGCAGGCGCCGCCGAGCGCGACGACGAGCCAGGCCCCGGCCAGAAAACGAATCGAACGTCGTGCCATCAGAGCGCCTCCTCGAACCTTGCCGCTCGCGGGCGACTTCGCGCCCGCCCCCCCGCGCCCCGGCTCACCCCCCTCTGGGCGGCGCCCCGCGGGCCGGCCCCGGTGCTGACGGATTACGCCCCCCTCCGGTCTCGGATTCCTTGACGGGGGGCCAGGCTAGGGTAGCAAACCCCGCCCATGAGCGAGACCCGAGACCTCGTGCTCACGCTGGCCGGCGGCGGAAACCGCGCCTTTTACCAGCTCGGCCTGCTAAACCGCTGGGCCGGCCTGCTCTGGCCCCGCCTCGCCGCCGTCGCCGCCGTCAGCGCCGGCTCCTGCGTGCTGCTCGTGCACCTGAGCGGGCGCGCCGAGCCCGCGAACCGCTACTGGCGCGAGCGCCGCCGCCACGTGACGAAGAACTTCGTCTGGGCGAACCTCCTGCGGGGCGAGTCGCCCGCGCCGCACGCGCCCGTCTACCGCGACACCCTCCTGCACACGCTCGCCGAGGGCGGCCTCGACCGCGTGCGCCGAGAGCCCGTGCCGCTCTGGGTGCTCGCCGCGGGGCTGCCCCGAAGGCTGCCGCCCGCCGCCGCCGTCGCCCTCGGCCTCGGCGCCTACTCGCTCGAGAAGCGCCTGCGCCCCGCGATGCTGCACCCGAGCTTCGGGCGCGGCCTCGGCTTCGTGCCCCGCGTCTTCGACGCGCGCGAGTGCGAGAGCGAAGGCGAGCTCGCCGACCTCGTCATGGCGAGCTCGGCCACGCCGCCCTTCACCCCCGTCGGCTCGTTCCGCGGCGAGGCGTTGCTCGACGGCGGCCTCATCGACAACGTGCCCGCCGAGATCGCCGAGCGCGCCCCGGGCGCGCGCAAGAACATCGTGCTCTTGACCCGGCCCTACCCGCCGGGCGCCGCCGGCCGCCGCGGCAACCGCCTCTACGTCGCGCCGACCGGGCCCTTGCCCATCGAGCGCTGGGACTACACCCGCCCCGAGCTGCTCGACGCTACCATCGCCGTCGGCGAGCGCGAGGCCGACACGCACCGCCGCGAGCTCGAGGCCTTCCTCGAGGCGTAGGCCGCCGCCCCGATCGGGCGGCGCCCGCGCGCCGGCACGGCCCGCCCGCCGCCCCGATCAGGCGGCGCCCGCGCGGCGGCACGACCGGCCCGACGCGGCGTCGAAGAGGTGCGCGCGCCCGGGCAGCGCGCGCACGCCCACGGTCTCGCCGGCGCGCACGCGCGCTTCGCCCGACAGGCGCGCGACGAGGCGGCCGCCGGGGCCCTCGAGGTGGGCGAAGGTCTCGCTGCCGAGCGCCTCGACGACGTCGACCTTGGCGCGCCAGCCCGAGGCTTCGTCGAGCTCGACGTCCTCGGGGCGCAGGCCGACCTCGACCTCGCGCCCCGCGGGCAGGTCGAACTCGGGCCCCGGATCGAGCCGCCACGCGTCGCCGATGCGCACCTCGGCCGCGCCCGCCGCGCCCTCGACCTTGCCGCGCAGAAAGCTCATCGAGGGGCTGCCGAGGAAGCCCGCGACGAAGCGCGTCGCCGGGCGCCGGTAGACGTCGAGCGGCGCGCCCGCCTGCTCGATGAGGCCCTTGTTCAGGACGACCATCACGTCGGCGAGCGTCATCGCCTCGACCTGGTCGTGCGTGACGTACACGCTCGTGGCCTTCAGCCGGTCGTGCAGCCGCCGCACGTCGACCCGCACCTGGCTGCGCAGCGCCGCGTCGAGGTTCGAGAGCGGCTCGTCGAACAGAAAGAGCTGGGGGTTTCGGACGATGGCGCGCCCCATCGCGACGCGCTGGCGCTGGCCGCCCGAGAGCTGCCGCGGGAAGCGCGCGAGCAAGGGGTCGAGCCCGAGCAGCGCGCTCGCCTCTTGCACGCGCTTGCCGATCTCGTCGGGCGAGACCTTGCGCAGCTTCAGCCCGAAGGCCAGGTTCTGCTCGACCGTGAGGTGCGGGTAGAGCGCGTACGACTGAAAGACCATCGCCACGTCGCGGTCGCGCGGCTCGAGCCGCGTGACGTCGCGCTCGCCGATGTGCACGCTGCCGCCGTCGGGCAGCTCGAGCCCGGCGATGCAGCGCAGGAGCGTCGACTTGCCGCAGCCCGAGGGCCCGACGAGCACGCAGAAGCCGCCCGCCGGGACGTCGAGCGTCACGTCGCGCAGCACCGGCGTGGGGCCGAACGACTTGCTCAGCTTGCGGACCGCGATCGCCGCCATGGCCGCCTCAGAGGCCCTGCACCAGCTGCGCCTGGGGCACCAAGATCGCCCCCGACTCGGGCCCGACCGTGACCGTGAGCGAGCCGCCCGGGCCGACCGTGTAGCCGGGGCCGCCCATCGCGTCGACCAGCGCCGTGCCCTCGGGCAGGCCCGTCGTCATCACCGCCGTGCCGAAGGCCGTCGAGCTTTCGTGGTCGCGGTTCGAGTTGACCACCACGAGCGCGTAGGCATCTTGCGCGATGGCGTTCGCCGCCACGTCTTCGGGCAGGGGCACGCGCTCGAAGGCGAAGATGCCGGCGTCCTGCTCGGGGCCGGTGCGCTCGGTGTCCCAGCGGACCACGACCTCGCCCTTGCTCAACACGGGGTAGGCCTTGCGCAGCCGCGCGAGCCGCGCCACCCATTGAAACGTCTCGCCGTCGGTGCGGTAGCCCGTCGGCCAGAAGTCTTCGCGGTTGGCCGGGTCGTTGCCGCCGCTGAACTCTTGCTCGGTGCCGTAATAGATGCACGGCAGGCCGTCCCACGTGTACATGAAGAAGAGCGCGTTGCGCAGCGCCCCGACCGTGCCGTCTTGGAAGAGAAAGCGCGCGACGTCGTGGTTGTCGATGAAGTTGACGAGCAGCCGCGTCGGCGCCGCGTTCGCCCCGCCCGGCTGGGGCGTGGTGCGGTAGTTCTCGAAGCGCTGCTCGCGCAGCCGGCTGATGTTCCGGGTCGGCCCCTTGTACTTGAAGACGGCGTCGAAGACCTGAAACTTCTGCGCGAAGTAGAAGACCGAGTCGACGCCGTGCTCGAGCGGCCGCTCGGCCGTGCCCTTCGTGTACGAGCCGTTGCGCACGTCGTCGCCGTCGAACGACTCGCCGAACATGAAGAAGTTCGTCTTGCCCCGCGCCGCCAGCCGCTCGCGCACGCGGCGGCAGAAGTCGTTCCAGAAGTCGTGCTCGACGTGCTTGAGCGTGTCGATGCGGAAGCCGTCGAAGTCGACCTCCTCGACCCAGCGCGCGTAGGCGTCGACCATCGCGTCGCGCACCTCGGGCAGCTCGGTCGCCACGTCTTTCAGGCCCCCGGGGAAGTCGCCGAGCTCGGTCTGCGCCACGCTGTCGTAGTCGTAGACCCGGCCCCGCCGGTGGTACGCCCAGTCGTTCTGCAAGACCTCGGGGAAGACCGGCACCTTGTTCGAGACCGGGTCGTAAATGAACTTGACCGGCGCCGGCCCCGCCTCGCCCAGGCTGGTAAACGCCTGGATGCCGCGGATGTCGAAGTCGGGGTCGTACTCGGTCACGTGCCGCACGGGGATCGGCGCCCCGCCGTTGACCCGCTGCTTGTTGCCCGACTCTTGGAACAAGATGTCGGGCTGCCCGTTCATGTTCACGTCGTAATAGAAGAGCTGCCCCATGTGGTTGGTGACGATGTCGAGCACCACCCGCAGGCCCCGCTCGTGCGCCTTCGCGATCATGCGCCGCAGCGCCACCATGTCGCCGAAGTGCGGGTTCGGCTGGGTCAGGTCTTGCGCCCAGTAGCCGTGGTAGCCGTCGAAGCCCGCGTCGGTCTCGATGTTCTTGACCACCGGCGAGATCCACAGGGTCGTGACGCCGAGCGCGGTGAAGTAGTCGAGGTGGTCCTCGAGGCCCTTCCAGTCGCCGCCGTGGTAGCGGCTCGGGTCGCCCGCGCGCACGTTGACGTCGTTGACGTACTCGCCGTTGGCGAACCGGTCGACGAGGACCTGGTAAATGATCTCGTCGCGCCAGTCGCTGACCCGCGTCTCGAGCCGCGCGGGCCGCTCGCCGTACTCGGGCGTGCCCATGCACGAGGCCATCGGGGCGAGGGCCGCCGCGAGCGCGAGCGGCCGAACGAGGTGCCGTTTCATGCGTCTCTGCTCTCCGGACATCGAAGAATACCCCTCAGAGATACGAAGAGTTGAACCACCACTCGCAGCTCAGGCCGACGAAGTGCTCGGTGCTCCGGCGCGCGAAGGGGTCGTCGGCCGGGTAGAAGGAGCGCGCGTCGCGGTCGCGCACCGAGAAGAGGTAGATCGCCCGGATCTGCGGCCGCCGGTACGACCCCTTGCCCGCCGGGCTCAAGAAGGGCGCCACGCCCGCGCGGAACATGGTGCCCTGCACCGGCCGCCCCTGCCCCTCGAAGAGCACCGCCCGCTGCTGCGTCTCGGCCGTGCCCTCGACGAACACCCCCACCTTGTCGGTGAAGTAGTAGTGCGGCCGCACCACCAGCGCCGCCTCGTCGACGTTCTGGAACGACAGATCGTTCGGCGCCGCCGTCCGGAACGAGCGCACGTAGCCGCCCGCCAGCACCGTGAAGGGCCCGCCCTCCCAGTTGGCCGACATCGCCACGCGCACCTCGTGCGCCCCCGACGACGTGCGGTCGTCCGCGAGCTCGTAGGGCGCCGTGAAGTCGCCGTAGGCCGCCAGCCCCCGCGCGTAGCGGAAGAACAGGTTGACGAAGGTGTCGCGCTGGCCCGCGAACGCGCCGACCTGCAGGCCCGCGACGAAGCCGCCGTCGCTCGGCATCTGCTCGTAGACCGCCGGCTCGCGCTCGCGCACCCCCTTGGCCACGTGGTGCAGCTCGCCGTAGCCCACCACCTTGATGCCCGCCGTGCCCTCGAGCGGGAAGATCTGCTCGGCCCGGAACGAGCTGATGACCCGCGGCCGGTCGAAGATGGCCACGCGCGTCGCGCCGAGCTGGTTGTAGGGCAGCGGCCGCGCCACCGCCTGGTACTGGAACGGGTCGTCGAGCCGCACCACGCCCGCGTGCACCGCCAGCTTCGTGCGCGAGGGCAGCTCGAGCCGCGCCCCGCCCCCGAGCGTGTTCAGGTTGTCGAGCGGCCACCAGTTCAACAGGTAGATGTCGTCGCCGCGGTACATGCGGCTGCCCACCCACAGCGCCAGCCCCGGGTGCCCGATGCCCTTCTCTTCGATGAAGAGGTTGCGCAGGGCCAGCGTCGCGTCGAACTTGCCCGTGTAATGAAAGAGCGGGTCGGTCACCGCCAGCGTCGCGACGATGCGCGAGGTGATCGGGGTCGGGTCCTTCTCGGTCGTCCAGTCGTCGGCCCGGCGGAACTCGAGTTCGGCGTAATTGTCTTCGTCGAGCCGCGTGCCGAACGCCACGATGTCCGCGTTGCGCCCCGGGCCCCCCCGCCCGTCGAGCGCCGGCGTCGCGCGCCCGTACGAGCCGAACTCGAACTGCCCGGTGTGCCCCGGCGTCGGCTTGACGATCGGCTGGTTCACCGGCGCCGGCGGGGCCGCGGCCGGCGGCGCCGGCGCCGGCGCCGGCGCCCCGGAGCCCGGAGGCCCCGCCGCCGGCGGCGCCTCCGGCGGCCCGACCGGCGTCCGCGGATCGAGCGGGTTGGTCTGCAGCGGCGGCGTCGTCGGGCCCACCACCGAGCCCGGCGGCGGCGCCGGGGGCCCGTTCTGCGACGGGTCCGAGCCGCCGGGCGGGGGCGCGGGCGTTTGAGCAAAGGCCACCCCGCCGAGCCAGGTCAGGGTAAAAGCCGTGGCGAGCAAGGGTCGTACACGACACGCCAATCGGAGCACGGCGCGCAGCATACACACCTTAACAACAAAGTGGGCACCTAACCTTTCGCGAGCCCCGCCCGAAACGCCCGCTCGCGCTCGCCCAGCGCCGCGATGGCCGCGAGCACCTCGTCGGCCAGGCGCTTGTACGTGCGCAGCCGCGCCGGCCCCTCGAGCGCCGACCCGAACGCGAGCGGCTCGCCGAACACGATGGTCAGGGGCTCGCCGCGGTGCGTCACGTTCTGCCAGGTCTGCCCCAAAAAGTCGTTGGTCAGGCCGCGCAAGAACACCGGCAGCACGATCGGGCGCGCCTCGTGGACCATCTGCCCGACGCCGGGCTGCGCCGGCAAGAGCGCGTAGGGGTCGGGGTCTCGGTTGCGCCGCCCCTCGGGGTGAATGCCGACGAGCGTGCCCGGCTCGCGCAAGAGCCCGCCGAGCAGCCGCGTGGCGAACTGGTTGAAGGGCCGGCGCCCCGCGTCGCGCATCACCGGCGGGTACATCGAGAGCGCGGCGATGGCGGCGTTCAAGAGCACGCCGTCGGGCCGATCGTAGAAGTAATTGCTGCGCACGGGGAAGTACATGCGCTCGACCCAGGGCACCCGCTCGCGCATCAGCACGCAGGCGATGGCGTAGAGGTCGAAGAACGAGCGGTGGTTCGACGCGAGCACCACGCCGCGGTCGGGCGCGAGGCGCCGCACGGCCTCGAGCCCGTCGATGCGCATCCGGTTGCCGAGGCAGGCGTAGACGAAGCGCGCGCCCACCTGCCGCAGGTACGCGTGCCCGGCGCGCTTGAGCGCGGGGCGGTGGTTGGCCTCGGCGCAGAGCCGGAAGGCGAGGCGCTCGAAGCCCGAGAGCAGGGCGAGCTCGTCGGGGGTCGGGCGCGCGGGGTCGGCCGGGGCGGCCCCGGCGCGCGCGGCCCGGCCGGCCGGCGCGGGGGGCGGCGGGGTCTCGCGCGGCAGGGCCACGGCGCTCGCCCCCGCCCTCAGACCGGGTCCCGGCGCTTGAGCAGCACGAGCACGAAGAGGAAGACGACGAGGCTCATCGCGGCGAGCACGCCGAAGGTGACGTAGGGCTTGTCGTAGTTCGAGAAGCCCCAGGCGCCGTTCAGGCTCTCGGACGCGATCTGCGCCGTCGCGCAGGAGAAGCGCCCGCCGCTGACGAAGTCTTCGGGCGAGTTGATGTTCGGGTCGCGCAGGTCGATCATCCAGGCGACGTCGCGCGCGATGGCGTCGCGCTCCTGCGCGATGACCCCCTGGAAGCCCCACCGCGCGGGGATGACCGACATCACCCACTTGAGCCACGACTGGTTGGTCATCGGCACGAGCAGCCCGCCCAGCACGACCTGGGGAATCAGCGCGATGGGCGTCAGCGCCATCGCCGCCTCGCTCGAGGTGACCACGGTCGAGAGCAGCAGCCCGAGCGCCACCGAGCACCACGAGACGGCCACCAGGTTGGCGAGCTCGAGCACGAAGGCGACGGGCCCGCCGTGGAAGCCCAGCACCGGGTAGACGATGGCGAGCAGCACCAGGCACTGCACGACGCAGAACATCGCGAGCAGCAGGAACTTCGAGAGCACGTAGTTGAACAGGCCGAGGTTGACCATGCGCTCGCGCAGGTAGATCGCCCGCTCGCTCACGATCTCGCGCGCCGCGTTCGACGTGCCGAACCAGACGGCCGACACGACCAAGAAGAACGCCGCCACCGCGTGGTCGGCCGTCGGCGTCATCGACGCCAGGATCTCGTCGAAGTTGCCCTTGCGCCCGCCCCGCTTCGACAGCTCTTGCAGCGCGCCGAGGCACCAGAAGGGCACCGACTTGCGCTGGCCGCCGAACACCACCGCGAGCAGCGCCCCGATGATGGGCGCCTGCAGCAGCATGATGAGCGTGCCGCTCACGTCGCGCGTCTTCGTCTTGAAGTACCGACTGAGCAAGAGCCCGAGCTGCCCGGCGCGGTTGGCCGAGCGCTCGATGACGGGCCGCCCGCCGGCCTGCTGGCCGATGGCGCGCGGGCCCGAGTACATCTTCTGGTAGACGGGCGACTGCACGAACTCGGCCGCCCACTCTTTGGCGGCGGCGTTGCGCGCGGCCGAGCGGGGGATGTTCGGGTTCTGCGCCCGCATCTGCTCGAAGATGGGCTGCTCGCGCACGCGCAGGACGTCGAACATGTCGCGCGGGTTGTCGATGTCGCCGGTGCGCCCCTGCCGCTGCAGGTAGCTGCCGAAGAAGCGGTACGACTCGGGCACCGTCGGCCCGAAGTACATCGGCACGCCGCCGTAGCCGAGCAAGAGCGCGAGGTTGAACTTCTCGTACTCGTCTTTCGCCGGCTGGTGAATCGTCATGATGATGGTCTTGCCGGTCGACTTCGCGAGCTCGCTCAAGAGCGTGATGAGCGCCGTCGTGTCGTCGGCCGCCAGGCCCGAGGTCGGCTCGTCGAGGAAGAGGATGACCGGGTCGGTCACCAGCTCGAGCGCGATGTTGACGCGCTTGCGCTGCCCGCCCGACAAGACCTTCTTCTCGGGCCGGCCGATCTGCAGGTTCGCCACCTGCTCGAGCCCGAGCTGCTGCAAGGTCGCCATCACCCGCCGGTCGATCTCGTCTTCGGAGTAGTCGGGCGGCAGGCGGAACTTCGCCGAGTAGCGCACCGCCTCGAACACCGTCAGCTCGGGGTGCACGAGGTCGTCTTGGGGCACGTAGCCGATCGAGCCCCGGAGCGCGTCGTAGATGGCGTAGAGGTCTTCGCCGTTGATGCGCACGACGCCCGAGGTCGGCGGCATGTAGCCGTTCAGCGTGAGCAAGAGCGTCGTCTTGCCCGCGCCCGAGGGGCCCATCAGCGCGATCATGTCGCCCGGCAGCGCCTTGAACGACACGTCGTCGAGCAGCGTCTTCATCTGCCCGGGGTCGTCGCGGTCGGGCACCTGCACCGAGAGCCGCCAGGCCTCGATCTCGTAGAGCGGCTTGCCCGCCCAGTTGGCCTGGTAGTCTTCGACCACGAGCTGCCCGCCGCCGTCTTCGACCTGAATGACGAGTGGCATCGGCCCGATGAAGATCTTCTCGCCGCCCGAGACCGGCGTCGGCACCCCCGGCGGGATGCGCTGCCCCCGCACGTAGGTGCCGTTGGCGCTCCGGCGGTCTTCGATGAAGAACTGCCCGCCCTGGCGCACCAGCACCGCGTGCCGGCTCGAGACCTGCGGGTGGTCGAGGCGAATGTCGTTGTCGGGCGTGCGGCCGATCGTCTTGAACTCGCGCCCGCTCTGCCCGCCGCCCTCGAGCGAGCCGATGACCGTCTGGTGCTTCTGGCCGCCCGGCGGCCGCGCCCCCGGCCCCGAGGGCAGCGAGGCGCGCGTGCCCGGCGGCGCCCCGTGCATCGACGGCCCCGCCGCCCCGTGCATCGACGGCCCCGCCGCCCCGTGCATCGACGGCCCCGCCGCCCCGTGCATCGACGGCCCCGCCCCGTGCATCGAGGGGCCCGCCCCGCCCGCGGGCGCCCCGGCGAAGGCCGGCCCGAGCTGCAGCAAGAGCTGCACCGGCACCGGCACCGGCCCGAAGGCGATGATGCCGTTCGGGTCGATCGGCGTCGGCGCGCCCGGCTGGATGCGGTGCGGCCCGGTGTACGTGCCGCTCGTCGACTGGTGGTCGACGACGCTCATGCGGTCGAGCATCACGGTCGCGTGCTGGCTCGAGACCGAGGGGTGGTGAATGACGAGCGACGCGCGCGCCGCGTCGCGCCCGATGATGAGGTGGCCCGGCGGCGCGCCCGCCTGCCCCCGCGCCATCAGCATCAGCGCGATGGACGGGTGGTTGAGCGGCACGGCCACGCCCCCGCACGCGTAGGTCGTGCGAAAGTCGAACGCCCCCTGCGAGCCGGGCGTCATGGGCTGGCCGTTGACCGTCGTCGGGCCCTGCCCGTTGTCGGTGAAGATCAGCCGGCCGCCGCCCTGGTGCACGATGCGCGCGTGCTCGGGCGCCACCCCCGGCCCCTGCAGCACGATGTCGCAGTGCGGGCCGCTGCCGATGACGATGGTCTGTTTGCCGAACCCGGGGATCATCGCGCGGCACCCTAGCAAGCTTTCGCCGCCGCTCGGCGGCTTTTTGGCTCGCCGAGGCCCCCGAAGCCGCCCCCGCCGGCCGCCCCGCGGGCCCCCCGCGCCCCCGGCCCCGCCCCGCCCGCCGCTCCGCACCGGCGCCGCGCCCGGACTCCGGCGCGCCCGGCCGTGCCCCGCCCCCGCCCGGCCCCGCCGCCCGCCCCCCGCTCCCCTTGGGCGCCGCAGAGCGAACCTGCTATGGGTGCGGCCCCATGCCTGAGCCGGAAGCGCTCCTCCGCCACGACTGGACGGTGCCCGAAGCGCGCGCCATCCACGACTCGCCCCTCTTCGCCCTGCTCGACCGCGCCCGCGCGGTGCACCGCGCCCACCACCCCGAGGGCAAGGTGCAGCTCTGCACGCTGCTCAGCGTGAAGACCGGCGGCTGCCCCGAAGACTGCGCCTATTGCCCCCAGTCGTCGCACCACGACACCGCCGTCGGCGCCGAGCGCATGCTCGACGTCGAGGCCGTGCTCGAGGCCGCCCGCCGCGCGAAAGACGCCGGCGCGACGCGCTTCTGCATGGGCGCCGCCTGGCGCGAGGTCAAAGACGGCCCCGCCTTCGAGCGCGTCCTGGCGATGGTGCGCGGGGTCAAGGGCCTCGGCCTCGAGGCCTGCGCGACGCTCGGCATGCTCAACGAAGACCAGGCCCGCCGCCTGAAGGACGCCGGCCTCGACGCCTACAACCACAACCTCGACACGAGCCGCGCCGCCTACCGCTCGATCATCTCGACCCGCACCTACGACGAGCGCCTCGCCACGCTCTCGCGCGTGCGCCGGGCCGGCATCACCGTCTGCAGCGGCGGCATCATCGGCATGGGCGAGTCGATCGACGACCGCGTCGCCATGCTGGTCGAGCTCGCGCGCCTCGACCCGCACCCCGAGAGCGTGCCCGTCAACGCCCTCGTGCGCGCCCCCGGCACCCCCCTCGCCGACCTGCCGCCCGTGCCCGGCCTCGACCTGGTGCGCATGGTCGCCACCGCGCGCGTCCTGATGCCGCTCGCCCGCGTGCGCCTGAGCGCCGGCCGCGCCGACCTGTCCGAAGAGGCGCAGCTCATGGCGCTCTACGCCGGCGCCAACTCGATCTTTTACGGCGACAAGCTGCTCACCACGCCGAACCCCGGCGAAGACGAAGACCGCCGCATGCTCGAGCGCGCCGGCCTCGAGCCGCTCGAGGCCGCGCCGGGCTGAGCGGGGCGGCCCCCGAGGGGGCTCGGGGGCGTCTCGAGCGGAGAGCGAACCCGCCCCGGACGGAAGGCGGCGTGGCGAAACGCCCGGCGTTTGCCTTCGCGCCTGACTCGGTCGCCGCCGCGCCCCCCCCCGGGCGCCCGGCGACGCTTCAGCCCTTCGCCGCCGCGCGGGCCTCTTTCAACATCGCCGCGACGTCGTCGGCGGCGTCGTGCTCGATGAGGCCCGCCTTCTCGCCGAGGCGCGCGAGATCGATGGCGGCCCCGAGGGCCTGGGCGGCGAGGCCGCCGAGGCCGTGCTCGAGCGCGAGCGAGGCGACGGCGAGCTTCGCCTGCAGGGCCTTGGCGAGGCCGGGCTGCACCCGGCCCTCGGCGGCGAAGCCGTCGACGCGGCCCCGGACGAGGCCCACCTGCTCGGCGGCGGGCCGCTTGACCCAGAAGACGGCCGTGGTGCGGCCGGGCACGAAGAAGGTGCCCGTCGCGGCGTCGAACGACGAGGTGCGGGTCGTCGGATCGTCGGCCTCGGCGAGCACCGGGTGCAGGCGCCAGTCGCCCGCGGCGAGCGCGTCGTCGTGGAAGTCGGCCGGCGCGACGTCGGCGTTGAGGACGACGAGCACGCGGGCGTTGGCGGTGTCGATCTCGCCGCCGGGGTCGCCGACGGCCATCACGACGAGGCCCGGGCGCTGGTCGGGGCCGACGTTGAAGAACGTCACGCGCGACTTGACGTCGGCGCCCGTGCGCAGGCGCAAGAGCGGCGTGCTCTTGCGCACCCGCAAGGTCTCGCGGAAGTGCGCGAGCGCCGTCATGATCTCGTCGCGGCCGGCGGCGAGCGCGGGGTCGGCGAGCAGCGGGCCGACGACGGGCCAGGTCGCCTGGTTGTCGTCGCTCGGCGGCAGGCCCCGGCCCCAGCCGTTCGACTCGTAGGTGAAGTCGAGCGCGTTGAACCAGTCGCCCGAGTTGTAGCTGTTGCGGTCGAACGACTTCGAGCGCAAGAGCTCGTCGCCGGCGTGAAAGAACGGGATGCCCTGGCCCAGGCCGACCAGGCTCAGGCCGAGGTTGTTCATGCGCACCCGGTCGGCGAGCGTGGCCGAGGCGGGCGCCTTGGCCTGGATGGCGTCGAAGAGCGTCTCGTTGTCGTGCGCCGAGACGTACGTGATGATCTCTTGCGGGTCGAGGGCGTAGCCGGCGGGCTGGCCGTTGTAGACGACATCGCGGCCGAGCACCAGGTCGCCGTGCCGGTCGACGAGCTGATAGTCGGCGAGGTTGGCGGCGAGCCCGAGCCGGACGTGGTCGCTGAAGAGCAGCAGCTTCTCGCGCGGGTCGCCGCCCTGGTCGTGGCCGTTCGGGTCGGTGAGGAGGCCGTTGATGAAGCCCTGCTCTTGCAGGCCCCCGAAGGGGTTGCCGCCGCGCGCGGCGTCGCGCAGCCGGTCGCTGAACGTGCCGATGCCCGTGCCGGGCATGTTGAGCTGCGTCGCGTTCACGCCGCGGGCGCCGTCGGCGACCTCGCCGAAGTTCCACCCCTCGCCGTAGACGTAGATCTTCGTGCCGTCGACGCCGTCCTTCGCCGGCGTCAGGGCGTCGAGCGCCCCGCGCACCTTCAGCAGGTTGCGCTTCATGTGGTGGCCCATCAAGTCGAAGCGGAAGCCGTCGACCTTGTAGGCGCGCGCCCAGGTGACGATCGAGTCGACCATGAGCTTCTCCATCATGGCGTGCTCGGTCGCGGTGTTCTGGCAGCAGGTGCTCGTCGCGATCGAGCCATTCGCGTCGAGCCGGTGGTAGTAGCCCGGCACGACCCGGTCGAGCACCGACTGCGGGCTCTGGCCCGCGGCCGAGGTGTGGTTGTAGACGACGTCCATGACGGCGCGCAGGCCGGCCTCGTTGAGCCCCTTGACCATCGTGCGGAACTCTTTGACGCGCCGGGGCCCGTCGGGGTCGGTGGCGTAGCTGCCCTCGGGCACCGTGTAGTGCAGCGGGTCGTAGCCCCAGTTGAACCCGTCCCGGTCGCGCACCGCGGCGACGCGCGCCTGCTGCTCGGGCGAGTCGGGCGCGAAGGCCGACAGGTCGCCCTCGGGCTCGGCCTGCAGCGCGCGGCGCTCTTCGACCGTGGCGAAGTCGAACGCGGGCAACAGGTGCACGTGCGTCAGGCCCGCCTCGGCCAGGCCGCGCAGGTGCTTCATGCCGAGCGAGCCCTTCAGGCCGAAGGCGGCGAAGGTGCCGCGCAGGTCGGCCGGCACGCTCGGGTCGGCGATGCTGAAGTCGCGCACGTGCAGCTCGTAGAGGGCCGCGTCTTCGGGGGCGTCGAGGCGGGGCTTCGCGAGCTTCGCCCAGCCCGCGGGCTTCAGGTCCTGGTCGTCGAGGTCGACGATCTGGCTGCGCAGGCCGTTGGCGCTCACGCTGAGCGAGTAGGGGTCGGTGACGAGGTTGTGCTCGACCCGGGCGGTGCCGTGCACGTACACCTCGACCTCGTAGAGGTAGTACTTGCGGCCCCACGAGGGCGCCCCCTCGATCGACCAGACGCCGCGCTCGCCCCGGCCCATCGGCAGCTTGGCGAAGGGCTCGGCCGCGTTCGGCCCGTCGAAGAGGTGCAGCTTGACCGAGCGCGCCGTCGGCGCCCAGACGTGCAGGGCCGGCCTCTTGCCGCGCCACTCGACGCCGAGCGGCCCGTCGTACGTGTACAGATCGTCGAGCACGCCGGCGGTCTGCACCCCCGTCGCGTCGAGCAGGGCGCCGCCCTCGCCCGCGGCCGAGACCGCCAGGCGCCCGCCGAGCGCCCCCCGGGCCCGCTCGAGGTCGGCCGGCGCGATCTTGAAGGCCGCGTACGACGCCAGGTGGGGGAACTTCTCGACCACCGCCGCCGGCAGCCCGGCCGGGTCGCGCTCGAGCGCGAGGCTCTCGCCCCCCTCGACGCCCTCGGGCGTGAGCGCCAGGGCGCCCGCCGGGTCGAAGTGCAGCCGCACGCTCGCGGCCAGCTCGGCCTGGGGCAGGGCCCAGGCCAGCGTGTCGGCGCTCACCCAGTGCGCCTGGCGCTGGGTGAGGTTGCCCTTCGGCCCCCCGTCCTCGACGGTGAGCACGTTGGTCGCGCTGTCGAAGCGGAAGAACACCTCGGCGCCGTCGCTCGGCACCGTGAACGCGACGTTCGGGCCGTTCGGCACGCCGTTCTCTCCGTAGTTCTCGGCCCAGCCCTCGTCGATCGTCGCCTTGACCTCGTAGCTGCCGGCCGGCAAGAGGCTCGTCGTGAACGTGTACACGCCGTCGCCGTCGACGTCTTGCAGCCACGAGCGCAGGCACTCGGGCTGCCAGTCGCCCGGGCACCCGAGCTCGCTCTGGAAGCTGCCCGCGGCCGTGACGATGCGGCTCGCGACGTTGTTGGTCACCCAGTGCGTCTCGGGGCTGTAGTAAAAGCGCACCGGCCCCGGCGCCGCGAGCGACAGGTCCAGGTTCGGCCCGTTCAGCTGGCCGCCCGCGCCGTAGTTGACCGTCCAGTTGCCGTCGAGCGCCGCCTTGTACTGCCACGCGCCCGCCGGCACCGTGAAGGTGGCGCGCCAGACGTGGTCGGCCGCGCCCTCGTTCAGGCGCGGCGTCGCGCACTCGGGCTGCCAGTCGGCCGGGCACCCGAGCTCGCTCTGGAAGCTGCCGGCCATCGTGACCGACGACGGCGCCGGCCCGGCCTGGGCGCCTGCCTTGGGCGCGGCCGCCAAGGCGTACGCGAGCCCGGCGGCCGCGAAGGCCGGCAGGCCGCGCGCGGGCGATCGTTTCGGAAAACCATTGAAACGCATGTGCCTCTCCCTGCGCGTCGAGCGTCGGCGTGGCGCGGGGGCGGCGCCCGGCGAGCCTCAACGCACCAGGTGGGCTTATCACCCCGAGAGGAGGTCAAGGAAGTAGCACTGCATGAATTCTGTGTGACGCTCCGCCCTTTGTAACCAAGGTTTTAGGTTTAAGCTTCGTTTGTTATTTTAATTTGTTTGTTGCGTAGAGGCGACGACGCTTAGCGTCAATCGGACGCCGACGATGACGCCCCCCTCGGCGTCGCCGCCTCGGCCCATCGGTCGCCGGGCAGGCCCGTGTCAGAGAACTGCCCAGGTTTTAACCTGGGCGACTGGGCGACTGGGCGGCTGGGCGGCTGGGCGGCTGGGCTGCACCCAACCGACCTGACCTACGCTCTAGAACTTCGTATCTTCGTTGATCGGGCGCATCACGTCGACCTCGCGGGCGTACTTGGCCAGCAGCGACGCGAGCATCTGAAAGAGCCCGAGGGCCGACAGGCCGCAGGCGAGCGCCCAGACGGCGACGCCGACCAGCCAGGGCGCGGCGAGGGGGCCGCCCATCGCGACCGGGCGCAGGGCGAGGTCGAGCGGCAGCACGGCGAGCATGGCGAGTGCCCAGGCCGAGGCGAGGGCCGTGGTGCCGGCGCCCATGAAGCCGACGAGCGAGGCGGCCACGGCGAGCAGGCTCGACGCCGAGCTCAGGCGCACCCAGGGCGGGCCGAGCTCGGTGAGCGAGACCGCGTGCACGATGAAGGGCAGCGCGAGCAAGAACGCGAGCGCGAGCAGCGCCCGCGCGCCGCGGTAGGCGCGGTAGTGCGCGCGGAAGAAGAGCGCGGCGGGCAAACAGACGGCGGCGACGGTGCGGGCGGCGACCCCGTTCGGGCCCTCGAGCGGGGCCGAGAAGACGCCGTGCAGCGCGCCGCCCGAGGTGGCCATGCCTTGCAAGAGCAGCCCCACGCCGAGCGACGAGAGGGCGATGGCGCGCAGCCCGTAGGGTAGGGGCAGCAGGGCGACGGCGCCGAAGCCGACGGCGAAGGCGAGGCCGCCCGGCGACAGGGCGAAACCGAGGGCGGCGGCCCCGCCCGCCGGGCGGGCGAAGGGCAGGGCCGAGGCGAGCGACGCGTTCAGCGGGCCGAGGGTCAGGGCGAGCAGCAGGGCGGCGGCGGCCGCGCAGGCCCAGCGCGCCGTCTTCGCCCAGGGCTCGAGCGGCGCCACCTCGTCTTTGAGCACGTCCGAGGCCAAGATCGGCTTCGGCCGCACCCCGCTCAGCGGTATCTTCAGCGCCGCCATGGACGCGCGCCACCGCGACGAGGTGGGCCCGCCGCCCGTCTGCCGCCCCGGCACCACCTGCAGCTGGGCGCGCCGCCCCTCGTCGCTGCGCGACGGCGCGGGCGGCCTCACGCTCGGAGGTTGGAAGGGGCCAGAGGCGGGCAAGGGGCGGCTCCTCTCGCTGGGCTCAGGGGGGCTGGGTGGCGCCGAGGTTGGCGACCAGCTCGCGGAAGAACTGCCGCGTGTGCTCGAGGCGGGCGGGCTCTCGCTCGAGCGTCTTTTCGTTCATGTAAAGGCGCCGCGCGACCTCGACCTGCACGGCGTGCACCCGGTTGCGCGGGTCGCCGTAGTGCGCGGTGGTGAAGCCGCCCCGGTACGGGTCATCATGCCGGACGCTGAAGCCGTGGCGCGAGGCGACGCGCTCGACCTGGTCGATGAAGGGCGCGGCCGCCGTGCTGCGCCCGCGGGTGCCGGGCACCACGTCGGCCCGCTCGGTCTCGCGCCCCGCCTGGTCGCGGCCGGTCGAGGGCATCGAGTGGGCCGAGAGCAGCACGACGTGCCCGAAGCGCGCCCGCTTCTCGGCGATGAGCCCCGCGAGCGCCGCGTGGTAGGGCCGGTAGATGCGCGCCAGGCGCCGCTCGAACTCGCCCCGGTGCAGGGGCGCGCGCAGCGCCGGCAGCCCCCCCGTCGAGCGGTGCCAGATCAGCCCGTGCGGCGAGCCGTTCGGCGACAGGCCCGCCCCCTCGACCGCCGGCGCGTCGAGATCGCGCTCGCTGCGGTTCAGATCGATGATGTAACGGCTGTACGACGCCACGAGGAGCGTCGCCCCCTCGTCGGGCGCCTCGGTGACCAGCTCGTCGACGAAGAGGTCGGCGTCTTGCACCAGGCAATACGCCGGCACCGCCAGCGTCGCGAGCGCCTCGGCGTCGGCCGCGAGGCCCGCGTGCGGCACCTCGACGATGAGGGGCGTCTCGCGAGCGCGCGGGGGGAAGACCCCGAAAGGGTCGGGGGGCCCCACAGGGCCGGCTACCATGGCCTTAAGATCTACCGCAAGGGTACGTCTTTGCCACGCGAATTGTCGCCCTCGCCCCCACCCCGGGGGTGGGCCCGGGCGTGCGCCCGCCGCACATGCTCGCGCGTCACATGGGTATAAATCTCGGTCGTGCCGATGTCGCTGTGGCCCAACATCGCCTGGACCGAGCGAAGATCGGCCCCGCGCTCGAGCAGGTGCGTGGCGAAGCTGTGCCTCAGCTGGTGGGGCGAGACGCGGCGCGCGATGCCCACGCCCCGGGCGTACCGTCCGAGGAGCTTCCAGAAGCCTTGCCGCGTCAACGCGCCGCCCCGCGGCGAGACGAAGAGCACCGTCTCAAAAGGCCGGGCATGCTGGGGCCGGACCTCGGCCGCGTAGCGCCCCACCAGGTGCAGCGCCAGCGGCGTCAGCGGCACCAGGCGCCGCTTGCCCCCCTTGCCCGCCACCGAGAGCAGCCCCCGGCGCGCGTCGAGATCGGCCACCTTGAGCCCCACCAGCTCGCTGACCCGCAGCCCCGCCGCGTAGAGCACGTGCAGCATCGCCAAGTCGCGCAGCCCCCGCGGCTCGGCCGGGTCGGGCGCCCCGAGCAGGCGCTCGACCTCCTCGACCGAGAGCGCCTTGGGCAGGCGGCGCCCGAGCTGCGGCCGGTCGAGCAGCGCGCTCGGGTCGGCCGCGATCGCCCGCTCGCGCACCAGGAAGCGGAAGAAGCCCCGCAGCGCCGACAGGTGCCGCGCCGCCGAGCGCGCCCCCAGCCCCTCGCGCGCCCAGCTCGAGAGCAGCTCGGCCACGAACGCCAGGTCGATCGCCGACACCTCGGTCAGCGCCTTCGCCTCGGCGAACCGCGCGAGCTTGCCCAGATCGCGCGCGTACGCCTCGAGCGTGTTCTTGGCGAGCCCCCGCTCGACCCGGACGTGATCGAGGTACGCGTCGAGCCAGCGGTCGAGCGACAAGGGCGCCGCCCCCGGCCGGGCAGACCCGGCCCCGGGGGGCCGCCGGGCGGGCGAGGTGGCCGTCACGTCGGTCGTTGCATCCATCGTCATCGGCGGCGCCGCGAGCCTAAAGCGCGCCCCCGGCCCAGGCCAAAGAAGCGGCCTCCGGGCCCGGCCCAGGCCAAAGAAGCGACCCCCGGGCCCGGCCCAGGTCAAAGAAGCGGCCTCCGGGCCCGGCCCAGGCCAAAGAAGCAGCCCCTCGGGCCGGGCGGCGACCTGCGGGAAGCACCCGCGTGCCCTCGAAATGTCACGACCGACCCCGCTCGAAGACCTCGAGGGCTTCGAAGATGTCGAGATCGACCTGGCCCGAAACCTCCGAGTGCTTCGAAGATGTCGAGATCGACCTGGATCGAAGGACTCGGGACTTCAAAAATGTCGATATCCACCCAGATCGTTACGCTCGAGTGCCCTTAAATTGTCAAGATCGACCCTGGTCGAAGTACTCGAACGTTCTGAAGTGTCGAGATCGACCCCGGTCGCAAGGTTCGAGTGCTTCGTTAGCGTTACGATCGACCCCGGCAGGGGGGTCGAATGCGCCCGGCGTGTCACGACCCGGGTCAGGGCGCCGGCTCGAGCTGCTGCGCGAGGGCGACGGCGCGGCGCTCGATGTCGCGCTGCTGCTCGAGGGCGTCGAGGACGCGCTGGACGTCGCCCGAGGTCATCGCGGCGGCGTACTCGTCGAGGCTCTTTTCGCGATCGCGCAAGAGCGCGTCGAGCTCGGCCCTCCGGGCCTTGCCCCACGCGGTCGAGGGGGCGAGGCCCTCGACGCGCCGGACGTTCTCGGCGGCGACGGGCTTGGCCTCGACGAGCACCAGGCGCTGCGCCTCGTCGCGCTGCGAGAGGGCCATGGCCTGGTCGGCGCGGTGCAGGGTCTGGCTCACCGCGACGTCCGAGCGGAGCACGTCGCGCAGCCGGCCCCGATCGCCCTCGACGTCGCCGGCGGAGGCGGGGGCGTCGCCGTTCGAGCAGCCGCGGCCGCAGCCGGCGGCCGGGAGGGCGAAGGCGAGGGCGAGGGCGAGGGAGGGGGCGAAGCGCCGGCGCGGGCGCGCCTCACTCGCGGTCGGACGCGACGACGTCATCGTCGGTCGAAAATACGCCGTCCGGCCCGGCGGAGCGAACTTCGGCGTCGCCGTCGCGGCAGGTGATGCGGAAGGGGGCCTCCCAGGCGTCGGTGGGCGAGGCGTGGGCGGCGGTCGGGTGGGCGGAGGCGAGCAGCTCGTCGGCCGAGGGGCAGGTGTCGTGCGAGACGAGCCAGACGGCGGCGCTCGCGCGCAGGGCGACGGCGAGCACCTTGGTCAGGCCGCGCTGCGCGGTGCGCACGGCGTCGAGGCTCTCGTGCGCGACGCGGCGCCCTTCGATGGCGAGCAGCAGCGCGGCCGGGGGGGCGTGGCGCTGGGGCGGCGGGGCCGCGGGCCGGGGGCTCTTGGCGCAGCCGGCGGCGAGGGCGAGGGCGACGAGCGCGGCGGCGAGGGGGGCGCGGTGCTTCATGGGGCCGCCCGCGCGGGCCTCGCTCGGGGCCTTCACGGGGCCGTGCGTGCGGGCCTCGCTCGGGGCCTTCACGGGGCCGTGCGCGCCGGCTTCGAGCGGGGCCTTCACAAGGACCCCCGCTCGGGCCGGGCCCAGGGGCCCGAGGTCTCGCAGGCGCGCACCCGCTCGTAGGCCCGGCGGAAGGGGCCGGTCTCGGCGCGGGCGCGGCGCTCGAGCAGGTGCAGCTCGACCAGGCGGCGCAGCCGCTCGAGGCGCGCCTCGTAGGTCTCGGACGCGAGGCGCAGCCGGTCGACGAGGGCGTCGAGCTTCTCGACCCGCTCGATGTCGGCGCGCGCGGCGTTCATCAGGGCGGAGGTGCGCTCGGGCCCGAGCAGCGCGAGGGTCAGATCGGGGCGCTGCGAGGGGGGCGTGAGGCCGAGCTCGGCGGCGCTGCGCCGCAGGGCGTGGTGGGCCCGCAGGCGCGCGCCGGTCAAGAGCGACTCGGCCTCGCAGAGCCCGGGCCAGCAGCGCGCCGAGGCCTCTTCGTGGCGCCGGCGGATCGCGCGCAGCGAGGTCGAGCGGGGCAGCTCGAGCGCGGCGCTGAGCGCCGCGGCCACGGTGCGCAGCTCGACGCGGGCGTCGGCCATCAGGTCGGCGATGGGGCGCCGGTCGGAGGCGAGATCGCGCACGAGGTCGTCGTAGCGACGGCGCAAGAGCTCTTCGGAGCTGCTGACCGGCACGTCCATGGTTTGCTCCCAGCGGATGGCGGCCAGGTGCGCCTCTTCGTACGAGACGCGCCCGTCGCCATCGAGGTCGGCGGCGGGCGCCGGGCGGCCCGCCCGGTCGGCGCCGCCGAGGGCGGAGAAGAAGCGGGTCGTGTAGTCGTCGTAGAGCGACTCGTCGGTCTTCGGGCTGCAGCCGGCGGCGGGCCGGTCGGGCGGGGCGGCGAAGAAGCCGCAGCGGTCGTGGGCGGCGAGGGGCCGCCGCGGGTCGCCGCCCTCGTGCACCAGGTTGGCGAACGAGCCGCTGAAGCACTGGGCCATGACGGTGACGACGCGGCGGGCGGGGGGCTGCCGGTCGAGCGCCTGGCCGAGCTCGCGCACGCGCAGGTGCTGCGAGCCCCAGAGCACGATGAGGTTGTTGGTCGCGTCGCGCGAGCGCACCCCGTGGTCGGTGACGTAGAAGAAGAGGTCGCGCGGCTCGCCCCCCTCGCCGCCGCGGCCGAAGGCGCGGCGGGCGGCCTCGGCGTCGCCGTCGAGCGTCTCGAAGACGGACTCGCTGTCGGCCGGACGCGCGGGGCCGAGCGCGTGGTTTCGCGCGCGCAAGACGGCCGTTCGGGCCGCGGCCTCGGGCGTCAGCCAGAGGCCCATCGCGTAGAGGCGGCGGTGGCGCTCTTCGTTCGGCTCTTCGTAGCTGAGGTCGGGGCTCGGATCGTCGCCGTCGGCGAAGAGCAGGGTCTGGTGCCCGGGGGCCAGCCCCAGCGAGGCGAGGGTGCGGCCGGCGAACGAGACGTTGCGCTCGTGAGCGACCGCGTTGTCGGACAGATCGCCGCCGCCGCTCAGCAGCAGCGCCGCCCAGCCGATGCAGGGGCCTTGCGTGCAGCCCGCGGCGGGCACATCGGCGAGGGCGGGCGCGGCGGGGCCGGCGGGCGCCCCCTCGCTGGCCGGCACCGGGGTAGGTGCGGGCGGGGGGGCGGTGTGGGCGCAGCCAGCCAGCGCGAGGGGCAGCAAAAACGACAGCGAAAAGCGGGCTCGCGGCCAGAGCATGGCTCTCCTGGAGAGCGTAGCAGTCAAAACGTGCTCCGGCCGGGCCGATCCGTGGCATACCTGAACGCCATCGAGAGAGGCCGCGCCCGTGAGCTCTCCCCCGGCACCGCCGTCCCGCCGTAACCTCCCCGCGTCGACGGGCGAATCGCCGCGCGCGGGCGGCGAGGTGACCGCGTCGGCGGGGCCCGGCGGGCCGGGCGACACCTGGCCGGCGGGCCGGCCGGCCGGGTCACCGAGCGGCCTGCCCGCGAGCCCGAGCTCGGGCGACGAGGCGAGGGGGCGGCCCTCGCTGCCGCTGCCGGGCGGTCCTGCGAGCAACCGCCGCCCGAGCTTCGGGCCGGGGGGGCCGGCGAGCGGCCCGGCGCCGAGCTCGGCGCTGGGGGGGCCGGTGAGCCATCGCGCGCCGAGCTCGGCGCTGGGCGGGCCGGTGAGCCATCGCGCGTCGGGCTCGGGGCTGGGCGGGCCGTTGGCGCCGGGCTTCGGGCCGGGCGGGCCGTTGGCGCCGGGCCTCGGGTCGGGCGGGCCGGTGAGTCATCGCGTGGTCACGCGGCCCGATGCGCCGCTGCCCGCCTCGGCGCGGGCGTTCGTCATCGACGACGAGGCGACGCCGGGCAGCCGGCGTCCGCCCTCCGAGCGGCGCCCTTCGATGCCGCCGCCCTCGCGCCCCGCGGCGCTCTCGATGCGCGGGCCCGACGCCGAGCTGCCGCCGCCGCCGCCGCCCAAGGTGCGGCCCGCGGCGTGGGTCGTGCTGGCGATGCTGGCGGTGCCGCTCGCGATCGTGGTCGCGGTGATCGCCTGGCTGCCGACGTGGCGGCCGCGCGAGACGAGCGCGGCGGCGGCGTCTCCGTCGGCGGCGCCGGCGGCGGCCGCGCCGCGCCTGCGCGGGCGGGTCGTCGACGAGGAGGGCGACGGGGTCGACGGGGCGCACGTGGTCGTGGTGCCCGACGGCCCGGCCTACGCGGTCGTGCAGGCGACGACGACCGACGTGCTCGGCTCGTTCGCGCTGCAGGGCGTGCCGGGGCAGCAGGCCTTCCGGCTGGTGGCCGAGCAGGGCGAGATGCTCGTCGTGAGCGCCCCGCTGACGATGCCGTCGGCGGGCGCGCTCGAGAACCTGGTGCTGACGCTGGCGCGGGCGCGCCTCCTGCGCGGGCACGTGAGCGACGAAGAGGGGGCCCCGGTGGCCGAGGCGACGCTGACGGTCGAGGCGCTGCCCTGGCCGGGCCGCTCGGCGGCGAGCGGCCCCGACGGCGCGTTCGAGATGGCGCGCGTGCCGCACGACGCGCCCGCGGTGCTGGTGAGCGCGCGCGGCTTCGTCAGCGCCCGCGTGCCGCTCGCGCCCCGCGGCGCCGAGGGCCCCGAGGCGCTCGACGTGACGCTGCGCCGCGCGCCCGAGCTGAAGGGCACGGTGCTCGACCCCGAGGGCAAGCCGGTGGCGGGCGCCACGGTGCTCGCGTGCGAGGGCAAAGATGGGGGGCGGGCGGCGAGCGACGAGCAGGGCGGGTTCAGGCTGCCGGCCTCGTCCGAGGGCTGCCCGGTGGTGGCGCAGCACGACGAGTTCGCGCCGTCCGAGCCCGTCGTCGCGCAGCCGGGCGGGCGGGGCCTGAGCCTGCGGCTCGGCCCGGGCGGCGCGATCGCGGGCGTCGTCGTCGACGAGGGGGGCGCGCCGGTCGCGACCTTCTCGGTGGGCGTCGAGTCGTTCACGCCGGCGACGGGCGAGCACTCGTTCTCGATCCGGAGCGGGCCCTCGCGCCCCTTCCAAGACTCCTCGGGCGCCTTCACCGTCGACCGGCTCGCCCCGGGCTCGTACGTGCTGACGGTCACGACCGAGGGCAAGCCGGTCGCCCGCTCCCAGAGCGTCGACGTCGGCCCGGGGCGCACGACCTCCGGGGTGCGCATCGTGATGGCCGCCGGCGGCACGGTCGAGGGGCGGGTCTTCGACGAAGAGAAGCACGCGGCCGTCGCGGGCGCGCGCCTGTCGTTCGACTCGCTGACGAGCACCCAGCCCGACGCGGGCCCGCACGTGCTCTCCGACGCCGAGGGCAACTTCCGCCTCGAGAACGCGCCCGCCGGGCCCTTCACCCTGCGCGTCGAGCACGAGGGCTACCGCACGCGGCTCGTCGCGGGGCTGCGGGTCGCCTCGCGCCAGAGCCTGCGGCAAGAGGTCGGCCTCGCCCCCGCCGAGGCGCCGGGGCTCGCCTTCGGCGGCATCGGCGCGACGCTGCAGCAGACGCGCGAGGGCCTCGTCTTCACCGACGCCTTCCCGAACGACCCCGCCTACCGGGCGGGCGTGCGCGCGGGCGACCGGCTGCGGCGCATCGACGGCGACTCGGTCGAGGGCCTGTCGGTCGCCGACGCGATCCAGCGGCTGCGCGGCGCCGGGGGCACGACGCTCGCCGTCACGGTCGAGCGCGAGGGCGTGCCCTGGCCGCTCGACTTCGTGATCGTGCGGGCCGAGATCGTGCGGTAGCCCCGGACTGAAGTCCGGGGCACGGAGTAACCCGCGGAACCGGCCCTTGAAGCCCTGCCGGAGGCAGGACTCGCTCGTCGCGAGCCGCTTCGCGGGCTTGCCCGAAAGACGGAGCCCGCCTCGCGAGGTGCCTTCGCACGCTCGCCCGGGGTCCGGAGTCCGCGGGAGTCCGGCCCCAGCGAGGGCCGGACTTGGCACGCCGAATCGGCTCGAGGCCGCGCGGCACGAGTTGGTGACGCCGTGCCCCGGACTTCAGTCCTGGGCATTGGTCACTTCTGCGGGGCAAGCACGAGCTCAGGTACCTTCGTGCGAGCCCTGGCGGCGGCCTGGCGCTAGCCCCGCCGCATGGACGCACTCGCGGACTGGACCGACCCGCTTCGCTGGGCCGAGCTGG
>DASTPP010000069.1:0-17883 GCA_035762175.1 Polyangiaceae bacterium
CGCTGCCCTTGGCCGAGGCGCTGGCGCTCACCGAGGCCTTGACCGAGACGTTGATCGAGACCGCCGCCTCGGCCTGCGCCTTGAGCGCCGCCGCGATGCAGGCGCCCGCCTTGATGGCCGCGTCGCCGCTGGCGGCGAGGCCCTGCACGCCCTCGACCGACGCCTTGACGCTGGCGACCGCGTCCTGGGCCCGGCCCTTCATGCCGACCGCCACCTTGAGCATCAGCGGCAGGTTCTTCTCGAGCGCCGTCGCGAGCTTCGCGCCCGCCTTCGCGTCGCCCGCGAAGACGACCTTGACCCTCGCCGGCGTGCACTCGAGCTTGGTCGCGAGCTCGGCGTCGCACTTGGCCTTGCACTCGGCCGACACCTTCGGCATCTGCACGTCGCCGGTGCACTTCGGCTCTTTCATCTCGACCGAGCAGCCGCCCGTGCAGGTGCCCTCGCACTTGCCCTTGGCGTCGACCTCGCAGCCGCCCGAGCACGTGCCCTGGCACTTGCCCGAGCAGGTGCCCGAGCCGCCCGCCGTGCACTTGCCGTCGCACTTGCCCGCGCACTTGCCCTTCGCGTTCTTGCCGTCGCAGGTGCCCTGGCAGTCGCCGTCGCACTTGCCGCTGAAGGTGCCCTCGCACTTGCCCGAGCACTCGGCCGAGCAGGTGCCGCCGCACTGCGCGCCGGCCTTGACCTCGCACTTGCCCGAGCACTCGGCGTCGCACTTGCCCGAGAGCTTGCCGCCCTCGCACTTGACCTCGGCCTTGCCGCCCGTCGCGCTCACGTCGCAGCTGCCCGCGCAATCGGCCGCCGCCTTCAGCGAGGCGTTGCACTTCGGCTCGACGATCACGATTTCCATCTTGCCGGCGGCCTTCGCCTCGGCCTTCGCCTGGCCGAGGAACTTGACCGCCACGTTGCAGGCGTGCTCCGCCTTCGCCCCCGGCTCGTCCTTCGCGGGCTTGAGGTCGGCGTCGGTCGCGCCCAGATCTTTCGCGAGGCCCGAACAGGCCGTCACCACGTCGCCCTCGATCTGCGCCGAGAGCGCCTTCAGCTGCGAGGCCGCCGTCAGGCTCGCCTTGACCTTGCCCTCGACCTCGCCCTGCAGCCCGAACGACGCGTTGGCCACCGCCCCCGGGTCGTCCATGTTCGGACAGGCCCCGGGCACCGGCAACCCCTTGCCGAGCCCGCCCGGCAACCCGCCCCCCTTGCCGCAGTCCATCAAAAGAGGCGACGCCAACATGGCCGTCAGTGCCGGCCAGCTTACCCAACGCCACGAGTTCGAGGCCATGGTCTCCGTCCTTCCTTCGCGTTCTCTGGAACCGTTCGGGCTTGCCGCGCGTCTGCCGCGGGCGATGGCCCTTCGCGCGGGCGCCCGGCGCCCGCCAACCGACTCTTCAACGACTGCCCTGCGCCCCGAAAGGGGGCCACCAAAGCTGCGCCTAATAAGGGGCCTCCATGCCGCCGGAACTCGCCCGCCGGCCTCGACCCGGGTAAACGGCCGTTTTTTCGCCGTTTCGCCGCCCCTTGTCTAGCCCTTTTTCATTACCGACCCTTCGCCACCCCTCGCCTCGGGCGACCCCGGAGCCATTTTATCGACCCCCCCGGGCCGGCTCACGGCCTCGCGCCGGGCAAGGTCAGCTCGGTCGATTCCCCACAGGGCACGGTCGTCCAGACGCCTGCGCTCCGCCACACCGTCCGCTTGCGCGGTTCGGGGGGGGCGCCGACGCGGACGTACCGCCGCCCGCAAGGCGAGAGCACCGGCCGCTCGGAGGGCCCGTAGGGCGCGCCGTTGATGTAAACGTAACCGGCGATCGGGGCGCGCACGGCGAGCGAGCCGTAGCCGCGCGGCAGCGGCAGCGGCGCCTCCTCGGCCGGCTCCGGGGGCGCGGCCGCCGGCGCCGCCGAAGACCCCGGCGCCGAGTCCGCCGAGTCCGCCGACGCGGCCCGCTCGCCGTCCGCCTTCGCGCCCCGCTCGCGCCGCAAGAGCAGCACGGCCACCACCAGCCCCACGACCACCCCCGTCACCGCCGCCCACCCGAGCGCCCCCGGCCGCCGCGCCAGCCCGAGCAGCCCCGCCTTCGCTCCACCCGCCGACGCGCCGGGGCCCGCAGGCGCCGCGGGCGCGAAGGCCCCACCCGGCCCCGGCGCGAAGGCCCCGCCCGCAAAAGCGCCCGGCCCCGGCGCGAACGCCCCGCCCGGCCCTGGCGCGAAGGCCTCACCCTGCCGGGCGCCGGGCGCCGGCGCCGAGGGCGGGCCCGGCGCAACCCCGAAGGCCTGGGCCCCCGGCGGCGGCAGGTTCGGGGGCGCCGGGCGCGCGGCGGCCGGCGGCGCGGCGAGCGGCAACGTCGACCCAACGTCGAAGGCGGGCGGAGGCGGCACCGCCACGAGCGCCCCCGGCGGCTGGCGCCCGGGCTCGGGCGGCGGCGCGAGCGGCGAGCGCGCGAGCGCTTCGACCGACGCGAGCACCGAGGGGCTCGCGTCTTGCTCCCAGCGGCGGGCGCCGCGCCGCGAGCGGCGCCGGGGCCTCGGCCTCGGCGCCTCGACATCGGGCCGCAGCCTCGACCCCCGCAGCGCCGCGAGCCGCCGGCAGAGCACGTCGCGCCCCGCCTCGACGTCGACCGTGCGCGCCAGCCACCGCTCGAGATCGGCCGCGCGCAGCGTCCGGCGCTCGGGGTCGGGCTCGAGCGCCGCCTCGAGCGCCGCGACGATCTCGGGCGGCACCGTCGGGCGCAGCGCCCCCACCGGCTCCGGGCGCGCGCCCACCTCGGTGCCGTTCGGCCCGCTCGCCCAGGGCAAAAGGCCCGGCGCCCGGTTGGCGAGCATCTCCCAGACCAGCAGCCCGAGCTGGTAGACGTCGGCCCGCTCGGTCACCGGCTCGCCGCGCAGCTGCTCGGGCGCCAGGTAGCCCGGCACCCCGCGCGTGATGCCGAGCTGCGTCGTCTCGGCGGCCGCGCGCAAGATCTTCGCGAAGCCGAAGCCCGAGAGCCGCACCGACGCGTCCCAGCCGAGCAGCACCGCGGCCGGGCCGAGCGCGCGGTGCACCACCGGCGCGGGCTCGCCGCCCGCCTCGCGCCCGTGCGCGTGGGCGAGCGCCGCGGCGATGCGGTGGGCGACGTGAAAGATCGCCTCGTCTTCGAGCGGACGCCGCTGCCGCCGGCACCGCGCGAGCAGGCGGCCGAGGTTCGTGCCCTCGCCGCGCTCGAGCACCAGCACGAGCCGCCCCTCGTACTCGAAGAACTCGTACATGCGCACGAGCCCCGGGTGGTTGAGCGACGAGACCGCCGCCGCCTCGCGCGCCAGATCGCGCGCCGCCTGCGTCGGCCCCCCGCCCGAGGGCGCGAGCTTCAGTAGCACCTCGCGCCGGAAGCCGAGCGGGCCCTCTTCGACCGCCGCGTACTCGTCGGTGCCGTCGCGCGAGGGCAGGCGGAAGCGCAGCCGGTAGGCGCCGAGCCGCTCGGGCAGCGGAGCGCTGGCCGCCATGGGGCCTACCGGCGCACCCGCCCGGCCGGGCGGCGGCGGGGCGGCGGGCCGCTCACCCCGCGCGCCGCGAGGGGCCGCGCGCGACGGCCGGGCCCGCGCCCGCGGCGGCCGGGGGCGCCGCCGCCTCGCCCGCGCCGAGCAGCGCCCGCTCGCGCGCCAAGTCTTCTTCGACGAGCTCTTGGTTGTCGTAGGCGAACGCGAGCGCGTCGAGCACCCGCGCCGGCCCGAGCTGCGGGTAGCGCTTGAGCAGCGTCTCGACCGAGACGCCCCCCCGGTGCCACGCCCAGAGCCGCCGCACCGGGATGCGCGTGCCCGCCACGTACGGGCTGCCCGCCAGCACCGACCGGTCGATGCGGACGTGCGGGTGAGAAATGACCGCCGAACTCGATGCCATGCGTCGCCCTGCCTAGCCTAGGGCCGCCCCCGGGGCGTTTCGGGCGAGGGGCCCTAGAAAATGCCAGATTTTTACCCGCGCGCCCCGCCCCCGACCCCACGAAAAGGCCCGGAAGAGGGCGGCGAGCCCGCGCAGCATAGCCGAATTTTCGCCGCCGCGCCGGGGCAAAGGCGAACCGACCCGGCGCGAGCGTCGGCTGAGCTTTCTCTCTTGACGCCCTGTGCACTTGTTGTAGAGAAGCGTCTGCCGTCGGGCAACGGCGGCACCCCCACCCCAACCTCTTCCCCTTGGGGGATCGTCTAACGGCAGGACGCCAGATTCTGGCTCTGGCTATCAAGGTTCGAATCCTTGTCCCCCAGCTCGATCTTAACGTTTCACCCTCCTTGCACTAAGCTCATCTTTCTGCCTCAGGCCCCATCGTCTAGCGGTTAGGACATCGGCCTCTCACGCCGGTAACATGGGTTCGATTCCCATTGGGGTCGCTGAGAACCCCCCCGACCCTCAAGGTCGGGGGGGATACCCCGCCCTGAACAAGGGCGCCAAGCCTCTGAAGCCCGCCCACCCGGGCTCGGCAGGAGCTTAAAAAAGCACGCCGGCCCTCCGCTCGAGCCAGCGCAGGGCGTCCTGCTCGGTTCGAGCCGCCGGCGAGCTCGGGGGGCCCGAAGCGCGGGCAAGGGGTTGCTCGCCGCCTGGGCAGGCGCGGGCGACCCCGGCGCCGGGCGTGCGGGCGTCGTACGTAAGGGGCATGAGCCCCAACTGGTTCATCGCCCTCCGCGTCCCGGCCCCCGACTTGCGCGAGCGCCTCGGCGCACCGCCGCCGGGCGTGCGGCTCATCCACCCCGACGATCTGCACCTGACGCTCGCCTTCCTCGGCGACGTCGACGAAACGAGGGCGCGCGCCGCCTGGGCCGAGCGGCACCGGCTCGCCCCGCTCGGGCCCTCGCAACGGCTCGGCTTCGGGGCCGTCGTCGGGCTCGGCAACCCTCGCCGGCCCTCGGCCCTCTCGGCGCGCCTCGCCGAGGGCGACGCCGAGTTCCGCGCCGCCATCGCCCGCGCCCGCGACGCGATGAACGACGCCTCGGGCAGCCCCCGCGAGCAGCGCCCCCCCCTGCCCCACGTGACCCTCGCCCGCGTGCGCCGCTCGGCCGGCCCGCGCGAGCACGAGGCCGCCCTCGCCTGGGCGCGCGCCCTCGATCTGGGCGGCCTCGGGGCGCTCGTCGAGCGCGTCGCGCTCTACACGGCGAGCTCCGGCCGGGGCGAGCGGCAATACCGCGAGGTCGAAGAAGACGCCCTGCCCGGCGCCGTCGGCCCCGGCCCCTGAGCGCGCTTCCCGGGTCCGAGACGACGCCGGGCGGCCCCGGGGCGACGCCGAGCGTTGCCGCCGGGCGGGTTCTCGCGTCATCATCGGCGGCAGATGCTGGCCCCGGACCTAATTGCAAACCCCATCGAGCGGCTCGACCACGATCACGTCCCGCTCGGCGAGCTGGTGAGCGCCGTCCGCTCGTCGCTCGACTCGGTGGCGCGCGGCGACCGCACCCCCCTCGACGTCTGCACCGAAGTGGGCGAGGCCGTCGCGCAGCTCCACGACGACCTGCTCGAGCACTTCGGCCGCGAAGAAGAGGGCTTCTTCCCCTTCCTGCTCGAGGCCCTGCCCGACGTCGCCGGCCGCCTCTCCTACCTCTCGTCGGCCCACGACACGCTCTGCGGCACGCTCGCCCGCCTCAACTACCTCGCCTCCCGGGGCCCGGGCGCGTTCATCGAACAGTTTCGCCAGGTCGAGGCCCTCTTCGAGCGCTTCGAGGCGGCCTACGTCGAGCACGCGCGCGACGAGCGCGCCTTCTTGCGCGACGTCGACCGGCGCCTCGATCACGCGCAGCGGGCGGCCCTGCTCGAGGCCGCGCGCGGCCTGCTCTGACCCAGCCGCCACCGCGCGGCGCTCACGTTCGCGCGCCCGAAGCATGACGCGCCCCGGCGGCGGGCCGCCGAAGCACGAGCTCGGCGCCGCCTCGCGCGGCCGCATCAACGCGTGGGCCACGACGCAAGGGGCACCGCGCCGGCCGGGGCTCGGAGGCCGGCGCGGCGGGGCCGACGGAAAACGCCCGCGATGCCCCACGCCATGCGCCAACGCTGAGCCCGCAGCGCTCAGTTATTAGGTGTGGCGCCGCCGTTCGATGTAAGACTGCGGGCTACGTCGACAGGCGCAGTCGGACTTGCAGACGAGCGGTCGATCAACCATAGGCACGGAACGATGAAAAAGGCAGCTTTCATTCTTGTGGTCGCGGGGGGGTCGTGGCTGGTGGGTTGCGGCGGCAAGCCCGCCGCGCCGTTCAACGCCATGGACGCCTCGCGCGTGACGGTCTACCGGCTGCAGAACTACGAGCCGCAGCCCGCGCAGGCCGGCGGCGGCGCGATCCCGGGCATTCCGGGGCTGCCCTTGCCGCCAGAAATCACGTCCTGGGCGCAGCAGGCGACGTCCATCTTGCCGCCGAATTTGCTGCCCCCGGGCATCTTGCCGGGCACGGCGCCGGTGGCGACCATGGGCGAGCAGCGCTTCAACAACTTTCGCATCATCGCCCAGACCGAGGTCGTCTCGGCGTCGACGAAGAAAGAGCTCGCCGACATTTTCGGGCACTCGTCGAACTTCGACAACACGATGAGCCCCTGCATGTACGCCGAGTTCGGCCTGCGCATCGAGCAGGGCGGCCCGCCGGCCGACACGCTCGTCTCGCTCTCGTGCGACCACGTCGACGCCGTCGGCTACCAGTGGCCGCACGCCGACCGCGGCCTCAAGCCCGACACGGTCAAGCGCTTCGCCAAGGTCATGCAGGGCATCTGGGGCGGCTGAGGCAGCCCCCTCGACCGCTCGATCGAAGCAGCCCCCCTTCGACCGCTCGATCGAGGGCGCCCCGCGGGCGGCGCCGCGGCGGCCGCCGGCGAGGCTTGGGGAGCGAGGCCGACTCCGGTCGGCCGCAGCGAAAGAACGATGCCTGCGGCCGCCGCGGCGCCGCCCGCGGGGCGACCTACCCGCACTGGTAGACGCGGCGGGCGTTGCCCGAGAAGAGCGCCCGCCGGCCGGCCGCGTCGAGCGGCAGCGTGACGAGGCGGCGCAGCTCGCGGTCCCAGGCGAAGGGCAGCGTCGGAAAGTCGGTGCCATAAAGCAGGCGACCGGCGTAGGGCGCGAGCGAGGCGAGCGGCGGCTCGACCTCGGGGGGGAAGTAGCCGGCGCAGGCCATGGTCGTGTCAAGGTAGAGGTTTTCGTACGTCGCGAGCAGCCCGAGGTAGTCGCCGACCTCGTCGAGGCCGAGGTGGGGCACGACCAGCGTGAGCCGCGGAAAGCGCCGCAGCACCCGCTCGACCCGGCCGACCTCGCAGAGCTCGCGCGGGTCGACGGGGTAGCCGGCGAACGAGGGCTCGCGCCCCGCGTGCACGATGATGGGCTTGCCCGCGTCCGAGCACGCCTCGTAGATTTCGTCGAGGCGCGGGTCGTCGACCCGGAAGCGCTGCACGTGGCAGTGCAGCTTCAGCCCGTGCAGCCCGAGCGGCCCGAGCGCGCGCCGCACGACCTCGGCCGCGCCCGGCTCGCCCGGCAACACCGTACCGAGCGGCACGACGAGATCGCGGTGGCTCCGGCCGAGCTCGGCGGCGAAGGCGTTGAGCGCGTCGGCCATGCCCGGCGCATGCGCGTAATGCAGCCCGATGATCTGGCGCACCCCGCGCGAGGCCATAAACTCGACCACCTGCTCGGCGTAGAGCCGGTAGCGCACCGGCCAGGCGTGCGACTCGAACCAGCGCCAGATGGCGTCGTAGACCCGCGGCGGAAAGAGGTGCACGTGCGCGTCGACGACCGCGCCCCCCGTCTCTTCTTCGGAGGGCACGCTCGCGCCCTCGGGGTCATTGAGCGCCGGCATCTTCCCGAGGGCGGCCGCCTGGGGCGCGCAGCGAATGCACACGGGGGCACGCTCGAAGTCGGGCACCTGCATGGCGCGCTCTTAGCCCGGCGGCCCCGGCGGCGCGAGCGTCAGCGCGGCCCCCCCTCGCCTGCGCCCCGGCCCTCGCACCCCCGCCTCTGCCCCCGCTACCCCTCGCCTGCGCCCCAGCCCTCGGCCCCCCTCGCCTCCGCCCCGGCGCTCGCCCCCTCGCCCGCCGCCGGCCTTGGCCCCGGCGGCTCAGCCGTAGGGCGTCCGTTCCGCCGGCGGCGAGGTCGGCCGGTCGAACAGCAGCCGCCGCATGACGCTCGCCTCGTCGAGGAAGCCCACGACGCGCCCCTGCTCGTCGACCACCGGCAGCTGCCGCAGCCCCGCCTGCACCATGCGCACGAGCGCCGCGAGCGCGTCGTCGTCGGCGCGGGCCGTGACCGGGGCCTCGAGCACGTCGCCGGCGACGACCCAGGCGGCCATGCCCTCCTGCGACGCCAAGAGCTGCAGCGCCTGCGCCGGCACCACCCCGACGAGGCGCCCGCCCTCGTCGACCACCGGGAACGTCGCCTGCGACGGCGTCGCGCTGCTCTGCTCGAGCATACTTCGCCCCGGCGTCGAGGGCGCGAAGGCGCACGCGAACTGCGACGGCGTCATCAGCTCGCCGACCCGCACGCCCCCGCGGCCCAGCCCGGAGCCCCCGCCCCCGTCGCGCGCCTTGCGCTGCGCGGCGTAGAGCGCGTGGCGCCGCAGCGCGACGAAGGCGACGCCCTCGGCCAGCATGAGCGGCACGATGAGGTCGTAGCTGCCCGCGAGCTCGCACACGAGCACCATCGAGCTGAGCGGCACGTGGGCGACGCCCCCGAAGAGCGCGCCCATGCCCACGAGCGCGAAGGCCCCGGGGTCGAGGCGCGGGTCGCCCGTCAGCAGCACGAGCGCGCGCCCGAGCGCCCCGCCCGTCAGCGCGCCGAGCACCAGCGAGGGCGCGAAGTCGCCGGCGCTGCCGCCGCTGCCCACCGTGAGCGAGGCGGCCGCGAGCTTGAGCGCGCAGAGCGCGAGCAGCACGTACACGCCCGCCCAGCCCCCCGGCAGCCACCCGGCCCCCATCACCGCGACCTGCGCCGCGCCGTAGCCGCCCCCGAGGATGCCGAAGCCCGTGCCGGGCCGCCCGACGTAGGTGCCGAGCACCGTCAGCACCGTCGCCGAGAGCGCGCCGAGCGCGAGCCCGCCCAGGCCCGGCCGCAGCCACGCCGGCCCCGGCGCGCGCGCCGACGCCCGCTGCACGAGGGCGATGGCCCGCACGAACGCGATCGCCACCGGCACCTCGAGCAGCGCCAGCAGCACGAAGTAGGGCAGGTGCGCCGGCACGAAGGGGTAGGCCGGCGCGTGCGCGAAGAGCGGCGCCGGCCCGGCGAAGGGCATCGCCGTCGAGTACGACACGACGCTCGCCAGCACCGCCGGCACGAGCGCGTCGGCCTCGAAGTCGTCGCGGTAGAGCACCTCGGTCGCGAAGAGCGCGGCGCCGAGCGGCGTGCGAAACACGGCCGAGACGCCCGCCGCGATGCCGGCCACATACAAGATCTTCCGCTCGCGCTCGCCCGTGCGCAAAAAGCGCGCGACCACCGACCCGCTCGAGCCGCCGATCAACATCGTCGGCCCCTCGCGCCCGCCCGCGCCCCCGGTGCCCAGCGTCAGCACCGACACGACGATTTTGACGAAGGGCACCCGCACCCGCGTCAATGCCCCCTGCTCGTGGAACGTGCGCACCGCCGCGTTGCCGCCCCCGCCCGCCGTCTCGGGCGCGAAGCGCGCCGAGACCCAGCCCGCGAGCGCCGCCCCCGCCGCCGGCAAGATCAGGATGAGCCAGGGCCGAAAGGCCGGCGCCGCCGCGATCGGGTGCGCCGCCTCGCCCGCCGCCCGCAGCGGCACGTAGCCCGCGAGCCGCTCGAGCGCGAGCGCCTGCAGCAGATCGACCCCCCGGCCGAACACCGACGCCAGCAGCCCCGCCACCACCCCCACCAGCGTCGCGTGCAGCAGCGTGCGCCCGACGATGCGCAAGTCGACCGACCCGACCTCGGGCGGCAGGCGCGCGAGGTACCGGCGCAGCCAGTCGGCGAGCGCTCGCATGGCCCTCGGGCTATAGCCCGCCGCCCGCCGCGCGCCACGGCCTCGCCGGCTTTGGGCCCCCCGAAGTCAAAAAGCCACGACCTCGGTTTCGAAGTCGTGGCTTCTTTCGCCGTCGGGGCGAGTGGATTCGAACCACCGACCCCCAGACCCCCAGTCTGGTGCGCTAACCAGGCTGCGCTACGCCCCGGCCCGACCCTTACCTTGGGGGCAAAGGTCGTGGGGGCGGACCCTACCTGAACCGGCTGGCTTGGCAAGGGCAATTCGTCCGCGGGGCACCACACCGCTCCCGCGCCCCTCGCCCGGCGCCCGCGGCCCGCAGCGACGCCCGCCGCCGCGCGACAGCCCACCCGGGCTCACGTACCCTCGCGGCCCGCAGCGACGCCCGCCGCCGGGCGACAGGCCGCCCGGGCTCGCGTACCCTTTGCGCCATGGCGCGCGCGCCGGCGCTCGAGCTGCTGGGCAAGTACGAAGAGATGCGGCGACTCCGGCAGGAGTCCACCCCGCAGGCCCCGACGCCCGCGCTGCGCGCGCTGGCCGAGCGCTTTCCGGGCGCCTTGCGCGAGCTCGACGAGCTCTCGATCGACGAGATCGAGCGCCGCCTCGAGCACCTGCGGGCGCTCGCCGAGGGGCACACCCCGGACGCCGAAGCCTGGGTCGCGCCGCTCTGGCTCTACCACCGCCGGCTGCGGGGCGCGCTCGCGGCCAAGCGCTGGCTGCGGGGCCGGCGCGCCTTGACGCCGCTCGAGCGGCGCGAGTTCGAGGCCGAAGGCGGGCTGGGCGGGGGCGAGGCCGCTGCCTGGGCTCCCCAGCTCGAGCGCCTCGCCCGCCCACCGACCGGTCGCGTCACCGATCTGGTCTTGGAGCGCGTCGCCGCCGAGCTCGGGCTTTCGGCCCCTCTGCTCACTACGCTGCTCTTCGGCAAGGGGGCTGCCCAACGGGGCAGGCGGCGGTACGGCGGCGCCACGAAGCCCGGGGGCTTACTACCATTCTTGCCTGCTGCGGCCAGAAATGGCCCCCACGCCGCAGCCTCGCCAGGCTTTGGCCAGGGCACGGGGCCGGGTGCAGGCTCGGGCGGATGGTCTAAGGTAAGGCCCGCCGAGGCCGAAAAAGGGCCCCTGGCCCCCCGGAGAAGGCCCTGGGCGACCCCCGAGCCCAGGTGACGGGCTCGGGGGCGTCAGGCGCTCGCGACGTTGCTGAGGCCGAGCCCGCCAGACACTCAGGGCGTTGCTCGAGGCCGAGCCTGTCAGGCGCTGGCGGCGCTGCTCGAGGCCGAGCTCGAGGAGGCGTCGCTCTTCTTCTCGGCGGGCTTGTCGGCCTTCTCGATCTTCTCGGCCGGCTTCTCGGCGGGCTTGTCGGCCTTGTCGCTGCTGCTGGTGCCCTTGTCAGCCTCGCTCTTTTTGCCCGTCGACGAGCTGTAAAGGTCAGAGTACCAGCCGCCGCCCTTCAAGATGAAGTTGGCAGGGCCGGCGATCTGGCGCTTGGCCGACGACTGGTTGCAGCTCGGGCAGACCTGCAGCGGGGCCTCGCTGATGCGCTGTTCGGCCTCCCATTCGTGTCCACAGGACGTGCAGATGTAGCTATAGGTCATGGCTCTTTTTCGGGTGGGTCGGGCCCCGGCCCAGGCGCAGGCCCCGCGTACCCGGTTACGTTCGGCTTGGGCCATCGTCAAGGGGGGCTCGGCCGCCGCCAAAGGGAAGCTTGGCGGCCGCCGCCGGGCCGTGGCATGGCTGGTCGCCCCGCCCCCGCCCCGGCCCGGTCGACCCCCCGGCCCCGGCGCCGCGCCATGCACATCAAGCGCCTCGAGATCCACGGCTTCAAGTCGTTCGTCGACCGGACGGTCATTCCCTTCGACCACGACGTCATCGGCATCGTCGGCCCCAACGGCTGCGGCAAGTCGAACATCGTCGACGCCATCCGGTGGTGCATCGGCGAGCAGTCGGCCCGGCACCTGCGCGGCAAGTCGATGGCCGACGTCATCTTCAACGGGTCCGAGTCGCGCGGGCCGATGGGCCTGGCCGAGGTGACGCTCGTCTTCGACAACGGCGACCTCGAGGCCTCGCGCTCGCTGCCGATCGAGTACCGCGACTACCCCGAGATCGCCGTGACCCGGAGGCTCTACCGCGACGGCACGAGCGAGTACCTCATCAACAAGACGCAGGTCCGGCTCAAAGACATCACCGACCTCTTCTTGGGCACGGGCGTCGGCGCCAAGGCCTACTCGATCGTCGAGCAGGGCAAGATCGGCCTCATCATCTCGGCCCGGCCCGAAGACCGCCGGGTGCTCATCGAAGAGGCGGCCGGCATCACCAAGTACAAGCACCGGCGCAAGCAGGCCGAACAAAAGATGGAGCTGACGCGCCAGAACCTCGCGCGCGTCGGCGACGTCGTCGCCGAGATCGAGCGCGGGCTCGCCTCGCTCAAGCGCCAGGCGCAGAAGGCCGAGCGCTACAAGGCGTACCGCAGCGAGTTCGAGTCGCGCGTGCTGCACGAGGCGTCGCACCGGTTCCTCGAGCTCAAGGTGCGCACCGACGTCGCCGAGATCGCGCTCGCCGAGGCGAACGAGGCGCTCGCGCGGGCGCGGCTCGAGCTCGGGGCGCAAGAGGCGGGCCACGAGGCCGCGAAGTCCGCCCTCTACGAGCGCGAAAAAAGGGTCGACGGGGCCCAGAACGCCGCCTTCGCGGCCTCGAGCGAGGTCAAGGCGCTCGACGCCGGGCTCGCCCGCCACCGCGACAAGCTCGCGGGGCTGCGCGAGCGCGAGGGCTACGCGGCGACCGAGCTCGACGACGTCAGCCGGCAGCGCGCCTCGCTCGAGGCCGAGCGCTCGTCGCTCTCGGGCCGCGTCGCCGCGCTCGAGGCCGACGAGCGCGAGGGGGCCGAGGCGCTCGAGGCGGCGCAAGAGCGGCTCGAAGAGCTGCGGGCCGAAGAACAAGAGGCCGACCGGGGCCTCTCGGCCCTCCGGGCGCGCGCGGTCGAGACCTCGTCGCGCGTCGCCGCCGCCGAGGCGAAGCTCGAGGGCTCGGCCCGGCGCGTGCGCGAGGCGCAGGCGAGGCTCGAGCGGCTCGCGCTCGACGAGGGCACGCTGCGCGCCGAGAGCGAGGGGCTCGAGGCCCGCCGCGCCGAGCTCGCCTCCGAGCTCGCGGCCGCGGCCGACGACGAGAAGGCCCGCGCCCTCGACCGCCAGCGCCTCGAGGCCGAGCTCAAAGAGGTGCGCGAGGCGCTCGTGGGCCTCGAGAAAGAGCTCGACGCGCAGAAGGGCGAGCTGTCGCAGCGGCGCGGGCGCCTGCGGGCGCTCGAAGAGCTGCAGAAGCGGCTCGAGGGCGTGGGCGTCGGCCCGCGCCACCTCTTGAGCGCGGGCGACCGCTCGGTCGTGCTCGGCCTGGTCGCCGAGCGCGTCGAGGCGCCGCCCGAGCTCACCGACGCGCTCGCGGGCCTGCTCGGCGAGCGGCTGCAAGACGTCGTCGTGGCCGACGTCGGCGCGGGCGTCGCGCTGCTCGAGGGGCTGCGGCGCCAGCGCAAGGGCCGGGCGGCGATCGTGCCGCTCTACCCCGCGTACGTGGCGGGCGGGCCCCGGGCGCAGGGGGGCGACGGCTGGCCCGGGGCGCGGGCGGGCGACGGCGGCGCGCGCGGCGAGGGCCCTCGGGCCGCGGGCGAGCCCGACGGCGGGCCGGGCGAGGGCGACGGCCTCGGCGGCCCGCTCGCGCGGCGGCTGCGCTTCGCGCCGGGCGACGAGCCGCTCGTGCGCTCGCTCGTCGGCGACGCCGAGCTCGCCGACTCGTGGGCCGCCGTGGCGCGCCTCGGGCCGCGGGCGCGCGGGCGCACGTTCGTCTGCCTCGACGGCACCGTCGTGCACCCGAGCGGCCGGGTCGTCGGCGGCGCGGGCGACGCCGTCGCGGCCGGCATGCTCTCGCAGCAGCGCGAGATCCGCGAGCTGAACGCGAGCGTCGCCGCCCTCTCCGACGCCGTCTCGGCGGCCGTCGCGAGGCACGCGGCGCTGCGCGAGCGCGCGGGCGAGCTGCAGGCCGCCCTCGACCGCGCGCGCACCGACGCGCACCGCGCCGAGCTCGAGCGGGTCGGGCTCGAGAAAGATCTGCGGCGCTGCGAAGAGCAGGCGATGGCGGCCCGGCGAAGGCTCGAGGCCTTCGCCTCCGAGCGGCGCGAGCTCGACGACCGGCTCGCCGAGGCGGCCGACGAAGAGAGCGCCGCGCGCGACGTCGTCGACGAGGGGCGCGCCACGCTCGCCGAGGCGAAAGAGGCCCTCGAGGCCGCCGAGGCCGGCGCGGGCGCCCGGCGCGAGCGCGTCGCCGAGCAGCAGGCCATCGTCACCGAGCGCAAGGTGCGCCTCGCGCGCCTGCGCGAGCAGGCCGGCGCGCTGCGCTCGACCTACGACCGCCTCGGCACCAGCCTCGGCGAGCTCGCCTCGCGGGTCGACCGGCTCGCGCGCGAGCGGGTCGAGGGCGCGCGCCTCTTCGGCGCGACCGCGGCGCACATCGTCGTCGACGGCGAGAAGCGGGCGCTGGCGGCCGAGGCCTCGAAGAAGGCCGAGGCGCGGCTCGACGAGGCGCGCAAGGCGTTCGACGAGGCGCGCCAGGCCCTCGCGCTGCGCGAGGCCACGCTCAAAGAGCTGCGCGCCCGCGCCGACGCGTGGGCCGAGAAGAAGGCCGAGGGGGAGCGCGAGCTCGAGCGGCTGACCATCGGCATGGGCCACCTGCTCGAGGGCGTGCGCGAGAAGTTCCGCGGGCTCGATCTGCGGCGCGTCGTCGGCGACTACCACAAGCTGCCGCTCGTCGACGAGGCCCACCGCGCCCGCACCACCGAGCTGCAAGAGCTCATCGACCGCATGGGCCCGGTCAACCTCGACGCCGTGCGCGAGCACGCCGAGGCGCAGAAGCGCTACGACTTCTACACCACCCAGCGCGACGATCTGAACCAGGCCCTCGCCGACCTCGACAAGGCCATCGCCCAGATGGATCGAGAGTCGCGCAAGCTCTTCCGCGAGACCTTCGACAGCATCAACGAGAAGTTCCGCGTCATGTTCCCCCGCATGTTCCGCGGGGGCGCGGCGCGGCTCGAGCTCGTGGGCTCCGAAGACGTGCTCGCGGCCGGCATCGAGATCTTGGCGCAGCCGCCCGGCAAGAAGCTCGGCAACATCGAGCTGATGAGCGGCGGCGAGAAGGCGCTGACGGCGGTGTCGCTCTTGCTCGCGATGTTCCAGCACAAGCCGTCGCCCTTTTGCATCCTCGACGAGGTCGACGCCCCGCTCGACGAGGCCAACGTCGCCCGGTACAACGAGGCCATCCGGGCGATGACCGACAAGTCGCAGTTCATCCTCATCACGCACATCAAGCGTACGATGCAGAGCGTCGATGTGCTCTTCGGCGTCACGATGCAAGAGCCCGGCGTCTCCAAGCTCGTCTCGGTCAAGATCAACGAGGCCGCCGCCCGCCGCGGCGAGGGCGCCGCCGCCGTCGCCTGAGCGGCGACAGCGGCCCGCTCGCGGCCCCCCCCTTGGTCGGGCGGCGACGGCGCCTCGGCCCCCGCCCGAGCGGCCCGCCGCCCACGGCCCGGGCGGGGCGGCGCGCGCGGGCGCGTGGTAGAAGGGCCCCCTCCCCCCGCCCGGAGGCCCCCCGCCATGAGCGCGCCCCGCGAATTCGTGCCCCTCGGCATCGCCGTCCTGACCGTGTCCGACTCGCGCACCCTCGAGACCGACTCGAGCGGCCGCTACCTCGCCGAGGCGCTCGCCGAGGCGGGCCACCGCCTGCACGATCGCACGATCGTGCCCGACAACATCTATCGCATCCGCGCCATCGTCTCCGCGTGGATCGCCGACGAAGCCTGCCAAGCCGTGCTCGTCACCGGCGGCACCGGCTTCACCGGCCGCGACGGCACCCCCGAGGCCGTCGCCCCTCTGCTCGACAAGCTGATGCCGGGCTTCGGCGAGATGTTTCGCGTGCTGTCGTACGACGAGATTGGCACCTCGACCCTGCAGTCGCGGGCGCTCGCCGGCTCGGCCAACGGCACCTTCGTCTTCTGCCTGCCCGGCTCGAGCGGCGCCTGCAAAACAGCCTGGGAGAAGCTCATTCGCGCCCAGCTCGACGCCCGCACCCGCCCCTGCAACCTCGCCGAGCTCTTGCCGCGCCTGCGCGAGGTCTGAGCGCGCCCGTCGATCACGCCCAGAGGCGCGCCAGATCGAGCTCGACGGCGTCGAAGGGCTCGGCCCGCACGCGCGCGTCGCCCTCGTAGGTCTCGAGCAGCACCCACCAGGT
This sequence comes from Polyangiaceae bacterium, assembly GCA_035762175.1. Classification (GTDB taxonomy): domain Bacteria; phylum Myxococcota_A; class Polyangia; order Polyangiales; family Polyangiaceae; genus DASTPP01. The sequence goes on from DASTPP010000069.1 coordinate 16,167, forward strand.
GCCGTCGTTGCGGTAGACCTCGAGCGTCTGCGTCGCCGGGTTGAGCAGCCAGAGGTGGCCGACCCTCTCGCGGCGGTAAATGCGCATCTTGCCGCCCCGATCGACGCGCTCGGTGCTCGGCGAGAGCACCTCGCAGACCCAATCAGGGGCCAGAGAGATCGCGGGCTCTTCGGGGAATGCGGGCATCCGCTCGACGCGCCAGCCCGCAAGATCGGGCGCCAGTTTGTCGGGCTTGGGGCCGAGGTGCAACTCGGGTTCGGGCAGAAGCACCCACCCGCGCGGATCATCGTCGAAGGGCCCGAGAGCCCGGCCAAGCCGGAAGGCCACGCGACCATGACGCGGTACCGGCCGCGAATGGAGGTGCAGTACCCCGTCGATGATCTCGGCAACCATCTCGGGCGGGGCGGCCTCGAAGGCGGCCTCGACCTCGGGCGGGTTGCGGTCGATGGGGCGGGCGGGGTCGGCAGCCATCAACCCCCACGATAGCCAGGGCGCTTGCCCGAAGCCACGCCCGCCCGGAGCCCGCGCGGCGAGGTTGGCGGCTGCCGGCTCGGCGCCCCGCCCGCCCGGCGCCCCGCCCGCCCGGAGCCCGCAGCAAGGTCAGCGGCCGCCGGCTCGGCCCATCGCCCGCCGGGCACTTCGCCCGCCCGGCGCCTTGACCGCGGCGGCGCCTTGACCGCGGCGGCGCCTCGCCCGCCCGACGCCTCGCCCGCCCGGCGGCGCCGCGCCCCTCCGAGGCGTTTTTGCCGTCGGCGGGCCGGTTCGGAAAAAAAATCGTTCGCGGTCAGCAACTGGCCGGAGGCCTGGCCGAGAGGGCTAGTGAGGCCACCAAAACGCCGTCGTTCGTGCCAGCGCCGGTGGGCCTCGCCCTTCCTCACCAACCATCCAACCCGGGGAGAGCCCCCACAGCCATGCCGACCAGCGAAAACCGAACGTCGACGTCGACCCTCAACAACGCCCGCGCCAGCCCCCTGCCCGCTCCGCCCGTCGAGGCCGAAGCGGCCTACCACCGCGTCTTGCCCGCGATCGAGGCCGTGCCCCTCGACGAGGCGCGGCGCATCAACGTGCACGTGCCGACGGCCGTCACCACCGTGCTCGGCGCCCTGCCGAGCCTGCTCGCCCTGCGCGACGAGATCGCGACGCTGCCGAAGAACGGCGCCAAGGCCTCGACGCTGCCGAAGCACGCCGTCGACGCGCTCGCCATGCTGCGCGACCTCGCCCTCGCCACCGCCTTCGCCTACCTGGCGACCGCGGCCCACGCCGAGAGCGAGACCGCCCTGCGGGCCCGCCTGGCCGAGGGGACGCCGCTGCGCGACCGCCTGCTCGTCGCCGCCGAGGCGCTCGCGCACGCGGGCTACTTCGACGCGACGCACGTCGCCACCATCCGGAGTGGCACCGGGCATCTCGACACCGCAAGCGATCTAATTGGCCTCGGCGCGCTCTTCCGGGCGCACTGGGACGAGGTCTCGAACAAGACCGCCGTCACCCGCGCCGACGTCGACCGCGCCGCCGAGCTCGGCTCGGTGCTGCTCGAGGCGCTGGGCCAGCGCAAGCTCGGCACCGACGGCGCGGGCGGCATCGGCAAGCCCGATCTGATCCTGCGCAAGGCCTTCGCGCTGCTTTCTGGCGTGTACGGCGATTGCCGCCGGGCGGTCGTTTATCTGCGCTGGTACGAGGGCGATGCCGACCTCATCGCCCCGTCGCTCTTCCAGCGCCG
>DASTPP010000070.1:0-39062 GCA_035762175.1 Polyangiaceae bacterium
CACCCCAAACTCGCCCTTCGGGCTCAAACAGTGGGGCCCCGCCCTCCGGGCCTGCGGCGCGGGCCCCCCGACGCGCCGGGCAGCGTTTTTTGGGCCAGGCCTGGGCGGCTTGGGGCCTTTGTCGCCCTGGGGCGCACAAGAACCACTTGAACTCAAGTGATTCAGTTAGTACAAATTGGTCCGTCATCGAGCCCTGCGAACGCCCTGCGGGCCCCCGTCCGACCCAGGGGGGGCGCCGGCGGCCGGCGCGGGCCCGCCTTTGTCCGGAGGTAGCTACCCATGTCGACGGCCATCCAGAGCACGAGCCCCTCGTCCGCGGTCCTCATCACCGGTTGCTCTTCGGGCATCGGGCGGGCGACGGCGCTGCGCCTGGCGGCGCGGCCCGGCCTCGTGGTGTACGCGAGCGCGCGGCGCCGAGAGTCGATCGCCGACCTCGCGTCGGCCGGCTGCCGGCTGCTCTCGCTGGACGTGACGGACGAGGCGTCGATGGCGGCGGCGGTGCGGGCGATCGAGGCCGAGCACGGCGCCGTCGGGGCGCTCGTCAACAACGCGGGCTACAGCCAGTCGGGCGCGGTCGAGGCGGTGCCGCTCGAGCGGGCGCGGGCGCAGTTCGAGACGAACGTGTTCGGGCCGGTGCGGCTCGCGCAGCTCGCGCTGCCGGGCATGCGGCGCGCGCGGCGCGGGCGCATCGTGAACGTGAGCTCGATGGGCGGGCGGCTCGTCTTCCCGGGCGGCGGGTTTTACCACGCCACGAAGTACGCGCTCGAGGCCATCAGCGACGCCCTGCGCTTCGAGGTGCGGGGCTTCGGGGTCGACGTGGTGGTGGTCGAGCCGGGGCTGATCCGCACCGCGTTCAGCGAGGCGGCGCTCGCGGCGATGGACACCTCCGGCGGGGGGGCCGAGGGCGAGGGCCCCTACGCGGCGTTCCACGAGGCGGTGGCGCGGGCGACGAAGGAGGTCTACGAGAAGGGGCCGCTCGCGCGGCTCGGCGGCGGGCCCGAAGACGTGGCGAAGGTCATCGAGCGGGCGCTCTCGGCGCGGCGCCCGAAGACGCGCTACACGGTCACGCCCTCGGCCAAGCTCTTGCTCGCGCAGCGCGCGCTGCTCAGCGACCGGGCGTGGGACGCGATGCTGCGCGCGAGCTTCCCGACGCCGGGCGAGGCCCGGGCCTAGCACCGACCGCCCGGGGCCCGCGAGCGGGCGGGGCGCGGCCGGCGCTCCGGGCGCCCGCGGCGGCGGGGGTCGACGTCCGCGAGGGCACGTCCACGCGGGCCGGCGCTCGGGGCGCCCGCGGCGGCGGGGGTCACTCGAGCGCGATGCGGCCTGCGGGCGTCCAGGTCCAGATGATCTCGAACTTCGCGCCGCCGCTCGCGGGGTCGTCGCGCAGGCGCGAGCCCCAGACCTTGTGCGAGGCCTGGTGGTCGGCGAGCGAGAAGCCGAGCGGCTGGCCGATGCCGACGTCGACGTCGGTCATCTTGCCCTCGAGGGTCTGGACGAGCGCGGGCGAGGTGAGCGGGCCCTCGTGCCGGCGCAGCGCCTCGACGAAGAGCTTGGCCGCGAGGTAGCCCTCGAGCGAGTTGAAGCTGTAGGCGCCCTGGTCGTTGGCGGCGACGTCGGCGCGGTACTCGACGACGCCGCTCGCCTGCGAGAGGTAGTCGGGCACGACCTGGGTGACGATGACGCCGCCCGCGTAGCTGCGCCGCTCGCCGGTCAGCGCGTCGACGTAGGTGTCGGGCGTCGTCGTGAGCTGCTCGGCGAGCGAGTCGCTGCCGACGAACGAGACGTGCAAGAAGACGACGTCGAGGCCGGCGGCGCGGTCGGCGCTCGCGTTGAGCCAGTCTTTGACGTCGCGGATGAGCGCGTTGCCGGCCGCGTAGGTGTCGACCATCAGGATGGCGACGGGCACGGCGGGGGCCGGCGGCGCGCCCCCGGCCGGCGGCGGCGGCACGAGGGCCGCGAGCCGGCGGGTGACCTCGGGGACGGACTCGTTGCGGGTCGAGTTGACGGGGTCGGCGCGCCGGTAGTTGACGCGCAAGATCGCGTCCTCGGAGGGCAGCGGGGCGACGGCGACGTTGTACGCGTTCGAGAAGCCGACGTAGCCCGCGTCGCCGAACGAGTCGTCTTGCGCGAAGGCGATGACGTGGTCGTGGCCGACGACGCGCGGGGCGCGCACCTTGAACAGGTAGTCGACCATCGCCGCGGTCTCTTCGTAGTAGCTGGCGCGGTAGTTGAAGACGTAGGGCGACTTGGTGTCGTCGCGCAGGTACTCGTTGGCGCCGGTGAAGGGGGCGAAGAAGACGACGCGGTTCTTCATCGCGAGCGGCACGGTCTCGAGCATCGTCGGCGTGCCGACGTTGCCGACGACGGCGAGCACGCCGTTCGGGCCGAGGACGTCGGGCCGGTCGGGGTCGCCCACCTCGGCCTGGACGTCGAGCAGCTCTTTCATGTTCGCGCGCGCCGCGGCCGGCTCGTAGCCGTCGTCGCGCGAGATGAGCTCGATCGGCCGGCCCCGCACGCCCCCCTGCCGGTTGACCTTCGTGAAGTAGGCCTCCATGCCCCGGCGCACCTCGATGCCGAGCTCGGCGTAGGGCCCCTGGAAGGGCGCGCTCATGCCGAGCCGGATGGCGCCCGCCCCGTCGGAGCGGACGCAGCGGCCGGCGTCGCCGGCGAGCGCGCAGGCGAAGCCCTCGCCGCAGTCGCCGTCCGACGCGCACCCCCAGGTCGTGCCGTCGAGCTCGGGCGAGGAGCAGCCCGGGGCGGCGGCGCCGGCGGCGGCGGCCAGCACGAGGGCGAGGGCGAGCGAGCGCATGGCGGTCAGAACCTCCCGAAGAGCGAGACCGCGCCCCCGCCCGGGGCGGGCGCGACGGCGACGAAGGCCGCCCGCTCGCGCGGCGCCGGGCGCTCGAGCAAGAAGAGCGCGGCCGAGGCGGCGAGCGCGGCGCCGGAAGCGCCCCAGAGCGCGACGCCGACGAGCTTCTTCGTGTCGCCCGAGTCGATGAGCGCCTGCGCCCGGGCCCGCGTCAGCGTCGAGGGCTCGCTCGACTCGCCGGCCTTGCCGTAGCTGCGCGCCGACGTCACCTCGCGGTGGTCGCCCGCGCCGCTCAAGAACGCGACCGTACCGCCCGCCGCGGCCGCGCCGCCGACGCCGAGGGCCACCCACGTCCACGGCGAGAACGAGCGGCCCGCGGGCGCCCGCGCGGCCCCCGGCGGCGCCCCCGCGCCCCCGCCGGCGGGCCGCCCGCCGCCCGCCTCGGCCGCCGCCCGCGCCTGCCGGAGCGTGCGCAGCTTCTCTTCGGCCCGCGCGCGGCCCTCGGCGTCGGCGCCCGGCTGCTCGAGGTAGCGGCCGTACGTCTCGATCGCGGCGGCGTCCTCGCCGAGCGCCTCGTGGCAGCGCGCGATGTTGTAGAGCAGGTCGGGCTCGGCCTCGAGCCCGTAGGCCTCGGTGAAGCGCTCGAGCGCCTTGCGGTAGTCGCGCGCCTTGAAGAGCGCCGTGCCCTCGGCGTTCAGCCGCGTGACCGCCTGCGCCCGCTTCGCCGCCGCGTCGCCCGCGGGCTCGTCGGCCAGCGCGGCCGGCGCCGCCGCGAGCGCGGCGAGCGCGAGGGCCGCGGCGGCGGCCAGCCGGCCGAGGGGGGGGCGCGCGCGTCTCATGAACGTCTCGGCGCCGTCCGCGACATGCCTCGGGGGGTCATTCGTCGAGGCGCAGCGAGCGCTTGCCTTCGTCGACGAGCTTGACCTTGGGCCGCACCGGCTCGGCGGGCGCCGAGATGGCGGGCGCCGCCGGGGCCGAGGGCGGCGCGGGCTCCGGCCGGGCCGACGCCCCGCGCCGCTTGCCCCGCGGCGTCGCCGGCGCGCGCGCGGCCGCCACCGGCTCGGCCCCCGCCGGACGCAGCGTCACCGCGCGCAACGACTCGCCCCCGGCCTCGACCCGTACCACGACCGACTCGACCTCGTAGCCCTCCTTGCGGAAGGTGACCGCGTGCTCGCCGGGCGCCAGCCGCACCGCCGCCGGCGTCCGGCCCACCGGCAGCCCGCCGGACTCGACCTCGGCACCGGGCGGCGCGCTCTCGAGCCGCACCACGCCCGCGCCCGCCTGCGCCGCCGGCCCGGGCGTCGCGCCCGCCACCGCCGGCCCGGGCGTCGCACCCGTCACTGCCACCGCCGGCCCGGGCGTCGCACCCGCCACCGCCACCGCCGGCCCAGGCGTCGCAGCCCCCGCCACCTGCCGCGCCCGCAGCGCCGCCGAGAGCCCGCCGCCGACCACGAGCGCCGCCAGCCCGACGAGCGCGTAGCCCGCCCAGCGCCCCCCCCGCGGCGGGGCCGCGACGGGCCCGCCCCCCGGCGAAGGCGGCGCCATCGGCGCGGGCGCCGGCGTCGGCGCCGCCGCCAGCACCGTGCCCGAGGGCGTCATCAAGAGCGGCAGCCCTGCGCCGACCCGCGCGCCCGACAGGCGCGTGAGGTCGAGCGGCAGCGAGCCCGTGAACGAGCCCTCGCGGCCGAGCGCGCCCGCGAGCGAGCGCGGCTCTTGGCCGGCCGCGCCCGGGCCCCCCCCGCCCGCCTTCGCCATCAGCGCCTGCACCCGCCGCCGCACCTTCTCGCGCAAGTCGCCCGCCACCCGCACGATGGTGCGGCCGACGCCCTCGTTGCCAACGAAGCCGTCGTCGGACATGAGGAAGGCGTCGAGCGCCATGCGCATCTCTTCGGCCGACTGGTAGCGCACGTCCGGGTCGCGCTCGAGCGCCCGCGCCACGATCGCTTCGAGCGCCTTCGGCACACCCGGCGCCACGCTCGAGAGCCGCGGGATGGGCGCGTGCAGCACGTTCTGCAGCGCCTGCCCCGCGTCGCCCTTGAAGAGCCGGCGGCCGCCCGCCAGAAGCTCCCAGAGCACCACGCCCATCGCGAACACGTCCGCCCGCCGGTCGCTCGAGCGCCCCAGCACGTGCTCGGGCGCCATGTAGCAGACCTTGCCCTTGAGCTCGCCCGCGTCCGTCACCGTCGCGTTCAGGCGCGCCTTGGCGATGCCGAAGTCGACCACCTTCGTGATGCCGTCGTAGGTGACGAACAGGTTCTGCGGGCTAACGTCGCGGTGCGTGATCTGCAGCGGCGTGCCGTCGTAGTCGCAGAGCTCGTGCGCGTAGTGCAGCCCCGCGAGCGCGTCGGACACGACCCGCGCCCAGACCGGCGCCGGCACCCCGACGCCCACCGCCCGCGCCCGCAGCAAGAGCTCGTCGACCGCCAGCCCCTCGAGGTACTCCATCACGAGGAAGCACTGGCCCGCGCGCTCGCCCGCCTCGTACGTGTGCACCACGTTCGCGTGGTTCAGCCGCACCGCCAGCCGCGCCTCGTCGAGGAACATCGTCACGAAGTCGGGGTTCGTCGCCAGCCCCTCGCGCAGCTGCTTGATGACGACGAGCTTGTTCACCCCCAGCGCCCCCCGCGAGAGCGCCAAGTACACGTCGGCCATGCCCCCCTGCCCGAGCTTCGCCATCAGCCGGTACTTGCCGACGGCGGCCCCGTCGCCGCCGGGCTCGCCGCTGTCGTCGCTCAGGAGGGTCTCGCTCATCGCCAAAAGGGCCCACCGCGCCGCGCGCCGCCCCCCAAGGAGGAAGGGGCTCAGCCCGCGGACGCCGCCAAACGCCCTCGTGCCGACCCCGCGGCGAGCGCACAAACACGTACCTTCAAACGATCGCCCACCGTGCGGAACGTGTCAATAGGTCAACAAGAACAGGCCTTTGTAAATTTCTACTATCATGGGAAAGGCAGACCACAGCGTCAGTGCCTTTTTGCAATCGGCCCCCGCCCGCTCACGCGAATCAATCTTCGCTCGCCCTCGACTACACCTCGCCCCGACGGATGAGTGCGCGGGCCGAGCGCCGGCGGATGAGTGCGCGGGCCGAGCGCCAGCGGATGAGCGCGCGGGCCGAGCGCCAGCGGGCTCGGCCAATTCGACCCGCGCGCGCCGCGCGAATCGGAACGCCCCGCCCGAAAGGCGCGCCCCGAGGGCACGCCGCGGCGCGCTAAGAGAATCTTGGCCTCTTTGACCGCGTCGAGCAGGGGGAACTCTTTCTCGAGGTACTTGTTGCCCTCGCTCTGGACGCGGCCCTGGTCGGGGCCCTTGCCCATCGGGGCGCCCTCGCCGTAGCCCTTGTAGAGCGAGTCGACGACCTTCATGCCCTCGACGACCTGGCCGAAGGGCGCGAAGCCCGTCTTGTCGAGGCGCGCGTTCGCGTCGCTGTAGTTGATGAAGACCTGCGTCGAGCGCGAGTGCGGCCCCGAGGTGGCGAAGGTGACGAAGCCGCGCTTGTTGCTCTTCTTCACTGGGTCGTCGGTGATGCTCGCCCGGTACCAGGCGCCGTTGACGCGCGGGTCGCCGCTGATGCCGAACTGCACCATGAAGTTCTCGACCGCCCGGAAGAACTTCACGCCGTCGAAGAAGCCGAGCTTGACGAGGTTGTAGAAGCGGTCGGCCCCGTTCGGGGCCCAGTCGCGGTGCACCTCGATGACGAAGTCGCCCTTGGTCGTCGTGAACTTGGCCTTGTAGACCTCGGGCGCCCGCTCGATCGCGAGCTCGGGGTGAAAGATGGGCGCGTTGCCGTCGAGCGCGGACGGGCCCTTCTCGCCCGCGCCCGGCGAGGCCGGCGGCGCCGACGCGCTCGGCCGCGGCACGAGCGTGGCGGTCGCCCCGGCCGTGTTGTCGCCCTTCGGCTCGGGCGTCTTGTCGCAACCCGAGGGCGCGAGCGCGAGCGCGACGAGCAGCGCCGCGGCCGCCCGCAGGCGCCGCGGAGCCGAAATCTTGGGGAGCATTTGGCCCTTCATGGGGCGCCGACCATAGCGAAAAAGCGCCCCGACCGCGACGGCTCCGAAGGGCTCGTGGGCGAGGGCGCCGCGCCCACCCGGCCGCCCGCGCTAGCGGCTTGCCAGCAAGGTCGCGAGCACGACCACGCGCTCGGGCGCCGGCCGCGCGAGCAGCGCCGGCGGCAGCGAGAGCACCGCGTCTTCGGGCATGCCCCGGCACGACCGGCGGCCCGCGAACGAGCCGGGGTCGGCGCCTTGCGCCCGCAGCGTGTAGCCGCAGCGCGCCACGTTGCCCTGAATGCTGTCGGCGTTCACCCGCAGATCGCTGAGCTGGCCGCGGAACAGGCCGTTGACGGTCATCCAGTCGGGGCCCTGGCGCACGTAAAGGTCGACCGGCTGGCCCCCCACGGTGCCCACGATTTTGCCCCCCTCGCGCACGTCGAACGACGCGATCTGATCGTCGATGACGCCGCGGATGCCGTCGCTCAAGAACGAGAGGCGCAGCCGCGGGCCGTAGAGCTCGTTGCCCTCGAGCTTCGCCTGGTTGGTCGCGCCCCGCACGATGAGCGTGACGTACTGGTCGGCCTCGCCGGGCGCGCGCGCCGGCTGGCCCGACGCGCAGCCCGCCGCGACGAGGGCGGCCGCGAGCGGCGAGACCACAGGCAGAAAGCGGCTTCGCATAAATCTTCACCTTGGTCGAAACGCCGCCCGCGGCAAGCACCAGCGCGTCCGTCTTTTCTTCGCCCCGCCCCCGCTCGCCGCCCCCCGGCGCCCCGAGAGCCGGCGCCCCGGCCCGGGCCAGGAGCGGTGCCCCCAGGGTCAGTCGGCCTGCCTTCGGCACCCCGACCTCGCCCTCCGGGCTCAGCCCGTGGGGCCCCGCCTTCAGGCAGGCCGACCGACCCTGAGAACCGCCCTCACCCCTCTGGCGCCCGCGAGGCCTCGGCGCCCGGGCGGCCGAGCTCGAGGAAGATTTACGTTGCGACACTTGTACAAATTGGCATAACAGAAATTCAATGGGCTCTGATTCGGGGGGTTCTTCGGGCGAGGGCAAGGGGCGGCGGGGCCGTCCGCGGCTCGATCCTGAGCGGCTGGCGAGCTGGTCGCCGCCGGCGGGTTGGTCGCGGCTGGTGGTCTGGGTGTCGGCCGAAGAGCGCAAGGCGCTCAAGCGCACGGCGCTCGAGGCCGACACGTCGGTCGCGCAGCTCGTGCGCGCGCTGGCCAACGGGCTCGCGCACGGGGTGGTCACGCCCGAAGAGCTACTTCGGCAGGCCCGCAAGGGGCTTCAAGTCATGGAAAAGATACCGACCATTTTCGACCGCGGCGACGACTTCAAGGTGCTCGACCGGCCCCGCCGGGGCTGCGAGTGGGTCTTTCAGGGCGAGGGGCTGGCGACCGAGAAGCTCGACGGCACGAACGTGCGGCTCACGGTGCGCTCGGGGCAGGTCGTGCGGGTCGAGAAGCGGCGCAACCCGAGCAAGCTGCAGAAGCAGCAGGGGGTCATCGACGGCTGGTACGTCGACGCCGACGAGTTCGCGAAAGAAGACAAGTGGGTCTTCGAGGCGGTGCGGGGCACCGACGTGCGCGACTGGCCCGACGGCGAGCACGCGGCCGAGGCGCTCGGGCCGAACGTGCAGGGCAACCCCTTGGGGCTCGCGGCCCACCTCTGCGTGCCCTTCAACCTGCGCGCGCCCGTCTACGAGGCCGTGCCCCGCGACTACGAGGGCCTGCGCCGCCTGCTCGCGGGGCTCGAGAGCCGCTTCGCGCCGGGCCGCCTCGCCGAGGGCATCGTCTTTCACCACCCCGACGGCCGGCGCGCCAAGATCAAGCGCAAAGACTTCCCCGCCCTGGTGGGCTGAGGCGCCCCGCGCGGGCGGCGCGCCGGCGGCTACTCGGCGCGGGCGGCGCGGGCGGCGATCTCTTCGGCGACGGTCTCGAAGTCGGCGAGCGCGTCCATCTTCTGGCCGCGCACGTAGGCGCGCAGGCCCGCGACGGCCGTCAGCGCGAGCGAGATGTTGACCCCGCGCGACGCGAGCGCCGAGCCGACGTCGTTGTTCTTCAAGAGCGCGTCGAGATCATCAAGGACCTCGTCGAGCTCGCGCAGGCCCCGTTCGCTCGCGTCGTTGTCGGTCATGGTTCGCCCGTACCCGGCCCCGAACCATAGCCCACCGGGCGGGGGCCCGGCCACCTCCGCCCGCGGGGCGGGGGGCGGGCCGGGGGCGGGCCGGGGCCCGGCGGCCCTCAATCTTTCAAGATCTCGCGCGCGGCGTTGTAGCCACAGGCGCCCATGACGCCGCCGCCCGGGTGGGTGGCGGCGCCGCACAGGTAGAGGCCTTTGACGGGGGTGCGGTAGTCGGCGTAGCCCGGCACCGGGCGCATGAACGACAGGCTCGAGAGCGACATCGAGCCCTGCATGATGTTGCCGCCGGTCAGCCCGAACTGGGCCTCGAGGTCTTGGGGGCTCAGCACCTGGTAGTGCAGCACCGACCGGCGGAAGTTCGGCGCGTACTCGGTCATGAGGTCGATGCAGCGCTCGGCGTAGCGCCGCTTGGCCTCGTCGAGGCCGCCCTCGCCCCCGGCCAGCTTGTAGGGGAAGTACTGGGTGAACATCGACATGACGTGCTGGCCCTTCGGCGCGACGGTGTCGTCGAGGGCCGAGGCCATGGTCGCCTCGATGATGGGGCTCTCGGAGGGGCGCCCGTACTTGGCCGGGTCGAAGGCCCGCTCGATGTAGTCGCGCGTCGGGCAGAGGTGAATGGTGCCGCGGTGCTGCGGGCCGACCTTGGCGCCGGGCAGGCAGCTGAAGTTGGGCGGCTCGGAGAGGGCGAGGTTCACCTTGCAGCTCGCGCTCGAATAGTCGATGGCGCGCACGGCCTCGACGAAGTCGGGCGGCAGCTGCTTTGCGTCCATCAGCTTGAGGAAGGTGACGTTCGCGTCGAGGCACGAGACGACCTTCTTCGCCTCGTACTCGGTGCCGTCGGCGAGCACGACGCCGGCGGCGCGCCCGGCGCGCGTCACGATGCGGGCGACGGGCGCGTCGGTCTTGATCTCGGCGCCCTTCTCCCGCGCCGCCTTCGCGATCGCGTTCGAGAGCCCGCCCATGCCGCCGCGCACGTAGCCCCAGACGCCGCGCACGCCGTCGCACTCGCCCATCACGTGGTGAAAGAGCACGTACGCCGTGCCGGGCATCGACGGCGTGGCGAAGGCGCCGATGATGGCGTCGGTCGCGATCGTGGCCTTCACCTCTTCGGACTCGAACCACCGGTCGAGGATGGGGTTGGCCGCCCCGGTCAAGATCTCGACCGCCTTCTGGCCGTCGGCGCCGAGCTTCTTGAACCCGAGGCCGAGCCTGAGCATCGCCACGAGATCGCCGGGCTTCATCGACCAGGGGTTGGGCGGCGTCTGCAGCAACGTCGGCTCGAGGAAGGCGGCGACGCGCTCGAGCATCGCCTCGTACTTGGGCAGGTTGTCGGCGTCTTTCTTCGAAAATTTCGAGACCTCGCGGTGGGTCAGCTCCTTGTCGGGGCCCATCATCAGGGAGCGCCCGTCGGGGAAGGGCGTGAAGCTCGAGGGGCTGCGGGGCAGCATCTCGAAGCCGTGCCGCTTCAGCTCGAGGTCCCGAATGATCTCGGGCCGAAAGAGGCTGCTGACGTAGCTCGCGGTCGAGACCTTGAAGCCGGGCCACAAGGCCTCGGTGACGGCGCAGCCGCCCAGCACCTCGCGGCGCTCGAGCACGAGGACCTTCCGGCCCGCGCGGGCGAGGTAGGCGGCGGCCACGAGGCCGTTGTGGCCCGCGCCGATGATGATTGCGTCGTAGATCGTCGTCATGGGGGAGGTCCGCGGTGGGGTGGGGGCCGGGCGGGCGCGCGGTCGTGGGGGCGCGCGGGCCCCGCGCCGGGCGGCGGGTCGCGGCCGGCGCGGGCCGGGGCGCGGGCGGTGCGGGCGGCCAAGACCTGCCTAGCACACGCGCCGCGGGCGGCGGGGCGGGGCGAGCGCGGCGGGCGGTAGGGCGAGCACGGCGGGCGGCGCGAACGCAGGAGGCGGCAGGGCGGCGGGGCGCGGCGGGCGGCGTGAGCGCGGCGGGCGGCAGGGCGCGCAGGCGCGGCGGGCGGAGCCGGGCGCAGGAGGGGGCGAGGGCGGCGAGGCTCGCGAGCCCGCCGCCGGCTGACGGGCGAGCTGGCGGTCGGGGCCCGGGGGCCGGCGGGGGTGACGCGGGGCGGCTACCCTTGCCGTAGTTTTATGGCGCCAAGGTCGATTTTCTTTCCAAACGCCCAAAGGTCGACCTCCGAAGGGTCGTACGAGGCCCCATGGCCCCCTTCGTGACCGTGGCGGCGCGGCCACCACTCGGGCAGAGTGGTCTACGCGTGAGCGCCCCACGTCCGTCGCCCGGGCTTCCGAATAGTTGCCCGCCGCCGCGCCCCCGACCTAAGCGGGCGCCTGCCCCCGACGGGGGGGCAAAGCCCGCCATGCCGCTTCGCCGCCCGCTGCTCGCCCTCGCCCTCGCCGTCCTGCCCTTCGCCGCGCTGGCGGCCTCCTCCGACGCGGGCGCCGCGACGCGGGGCTTCGCGCGGGGCGCCCGCCGGGCCCGCCCGACGGCGCAAAAGATGGCCACCGCGCCCCGCGCCGCGCTCGCGTCGGCGGCGCCGGCGGCGAAGGTGGCGGCGCTCGACCCGGCGATGGGTCGGCTCGCGGTGCGGGTCGTCGACCCGGACGCGCAGGCGCCGCTGCCGGCGCGGCTCTCGCTCACGCGCGCCGACGACGCCGACGCCTCGAAGGGCACGCCCTCGATCGTCGAGCTCGACGGCGGGGGCTTCGACCAGGCGCTCGCGCCGGGCCGCTACCACCTCTTGGCGATGCGGGGGCTCGAGTACTCGGTCGACGAGGCCGACGTCGAGGTGACGCGCGGCGAGACGGCGAGCGCGACGCTCACGCTGCGCCGCGCGGTCGACACGCCGGGCTGGGTGGCGTGCGACTTCCACACGCACTCGCGCGGCTTCGACTCGCCCGCCACGCTCGAGGCGCGCGTGCAGTCGCTCGTCGCCGCGGGCATCGAGTTCGCGGTGCCGAGCGAGCACAACCGCGTGGGCTCGTTCGCGAACGCGCCCGAGGCCGCGTCGGGCCGCCTCGCGTGGGCGCCGGGCATCGAGGTGACGACGGCGCGGCCGAACGCGGGCCACTTCAACGTCTTCCCTTACGTCGGGGCGGCGCCGCCGCGGGCCGAGCACACGACGCTCGCCGAGATCATCCGCGAGGTGCGCCGGGCGAGCCCCGGCACGCTCATTCAGATCAACCACCCGCGGCTCGGGCGGGGCATGGGCTACTTCGACCTCATCGCCCTGAACACCGCGGGCGGCCCGGGCCTCGACGCGCTGCCGCCCGACTTCGACCTGCTCGAGGTCTACAACGGCTTCGAGCTCGCCCGGCCCGAGCGCACCGACGCCGTCTTCGACGAGTGGCTGCGGCTGCTCGAGAGCGGGCGGCGGCACACGGCGACCGGCGACAGCGACGTGCACGGCGTCCACCCGCCGCACGCGGGCTTCCCGCGCACGTACGTCGCGGTGCCGACCGACCGCGACGACGCCGCGGCCCCCGCGCCGCCCGTGCCGTCGGTGGTCGAGGGCCTGCGGCGCGGGCAGGCGATGGTCACGAGCGGGCCGCTGCTCGACGTGCGCGCCGACGACGGGGGCCCGGGCGAGACGGCGCGCGTGGTCGGCGGCAAGGTGCGCGTGCGCGTGCGCGTGCGGGCGGCGCCCTGGGTCGACGTGCGCTCGGTCGAGGTGCTGGTCGGCGGGCGCGTCGCCTCGCGCCACGATCTGCCCGAGGTGGCCCCGCGGCGCGGCGTGCCCCAGGGCTCGCTCGCGCAGATGCACGAGGCCTCGGTGCGCTTCGACCAGACGCTCGAGCTCAACGCCCCGCGCGGCACGCGCACCGTGGTCGTGCGCGCCCGCGGCGAGCGCAGCCTCGCCGAGAGCGTGCCCTACCTCGCCTTCCGGCCCCTGGCCTTCTCGAACCCCATCTACCTCGCCCACGCGCCCTGAGCGTGGCGCCCGGCGGCGGCCGCCCCGGCCCCGAGCGCTCCGCCCGGGCCGGCGGCGGGCTCTCTCTCGGGCTCGCCCGGGCCGGCTACGGCCTCGCGGCGGCGCTCGCCCTCGCCGGCCTCGCCTTCGTCTGGGGCTTCGAGCCGGCCTACCTCGCGCTCACCTACGACGACTCGTTTTACTACCTGCAGATCGCGCGCAACGTCGCCCGCGGCCTCGGCCCGAGCTTCGACGGCGTCGAGCCGACGAACGGCTTCCACCCGCTCTGGCTCGCGCTCTTCGCGGCGCTCGCGCGGGCCGCCCCCTCGGCCGACGCCGCCGGGCTGATGCGCGCCGCGCTCACGGCCCAGCTCGGCCTCGTCGCCCTCGGCACCGTCGCGCTCGCGCGCGCCGGCCTCGCGCGCCCCGGGGCGGTCGCGCTCGCCGCCGCGCTCGTCTTCGCGCACTCGGACGCCCTCAAGATCGCGGTCAACGGCCAGGAGTCGGCCCTGCTCTACGCCGCGCTCGCCGCGCTCGTCGCCTTCGGCTCGGGCGAGCGGGCCTGGTCGAGCGCGCCGCGGGCCGCCCTCGCGGGGCTCCTGATGGGCCTCGCGCTGCTCGCCCGCACCGACGCCCTGCTCGCCTTCGCCGCCTGGGCCGCCCTCGCCCTCGCCTGGCGGGGCGCGGGGGTGCCCGCCGCCGAGCGCGCGCGCCGCGTCGCCCTCGCCTCGGCCCTCGCGCTCGCGCCGCTCGGCCTTTACGCCCTCTTTAACGCCGCCCGCTTCGGCCACGCCGCCCAGATCAGCGCCGCCATCAAGTACGAGGGGCTCTTCTACCCGCCCTACGCCCGGCGCTGGGCGCCGCCCCTGCTCGCGGCCGCGGCGCTCGCGCTCTTCGCCCGCGCCCTGCGCCGGCGGGCGGCCGGCGACGGGGCCCGGGCCGAGGCGTACCGGGCCCTCTTCGTGCTCGTCGCGTACGCGACGTCGCAGTGGGCGCTCACCTGGGGCGCCCGCGGCGTGCTCGCGCCCGACCCCTGGTACCTGGTGCCGGCGCTCGAGGCGCTCGTGGTCGCGCTCTCGCTCGCGCTCGACCGCCCGGGCGGGCCCGGGCGCGCCTCGGCCCCGCTCGCCGCGCTCTCGCTCGCCCTCGCGCTCGCCGGCTGGGCCCGCAGGCTCGACCCCGGCGCCTACGCGCTCGGCGACGCCTACCGCCGGGCGGCCGCCTGGCTGCGGGCCTCGCCCTTCGGGGCCGAGCGCGCGGCCGGCTGGGACTGCGGCCTCGTCGGCGCGCACTTCGACGGCCGCCTCAGCAACCTCGACGGCCTCGCGGCCTCGTGGCGCTACAAAGAGAGGTACCTCGAGCCGGGGCGGGTCGGCGCCTTCCTTGATGAGGCGGGCGTCACCTCGATCGTTCAGCACTTCGCCCGCGACGATCTCGACCCGCCGGGCTCCTTCGTGGGCGTCGACCTCGGGGCCTTTCGCGTGGCCCACGCCGAGTGCGTGACCCTGCGCCTGGCGACCCGCCCCTGGCAGCGCACGCACCGCTTCGTCGCCGTGCTCTCGCGCCACGCGCGGGCCGAGGGCCCTCGCTTCGACGACGCCGCGCGCGCCTGGCGCGCCCTCGAAGGCTGCCCTTTGCCCCGCGAAGGTGCGCCCGCGCAGGCGAACCCGCCCTGAACCAAGGGGCCGACCCGCCGGGGCCGCCCCCGGCCCCGGCGCCGAACTTCTCGCCGTGAGGCGTCAGGCGGTGTATGCATCGAAACGATGCTGGCACCGGGTGCCCGGCTCGACCGATTCGTCCTCGTCCAGCTCGCCGGTGAGGGGGCGCAGGGCGCCGTGTGGAAGGCCCTTGACCCCAAGCGGCCCTGGGAGCCCCTCGCCCTCAAGCTCGTGCGTATACCCCGGGGCGGGCCGACCGACCTGAGCACCGACGTCGCGCGCATTCACCGCGAGGCCCAGGCGCTGCGCCAGCTCAGCCACCCCTCGCTCGTGCGCTGCCACGGGCTCTTCGAAGACTACGGCCAAGACGTCTTGGGGGTGGTGCTCGACTGGGTCGAGGGCCAGGCCCTGGCCGACGTCGTCGACGACCCCCGCATGACGGTCGAGCACCGGCAGTGGGTGCTGCGCCACGTCGCCTACGCGCTCGCCTACATTCACGGCGCCGGGCTCGTGCACCGCGACATCAAGCTGCCGAACGTGCTCGTCACCCGCCACTTCTGGGACGAGCCTTCGCAGGCGGCGCACATCAAGCTGGTCGACTTGGGCGTCGCCGCCCCCGTCGGCAACCCCCGGCCCCTCACCGACGTCGGCGGGCTCATCGGCACCGCCGCCTACGTCGCGCCCGAGCTCGTGCTCTTGCGCCAGCGCGGCGAGCGCTCGGCCCACCCCGCCGGCGACGTGTTCGCCTTCGGCATCATGGGCTGGCGCCTGATCACCGGCCAGCACCCCACGGGGTTGCCGCCGAGCAGCAGTTTTTGGGATTATGTACGCTACTACCAGGGCGCCTCGACCGGCCAGAACCCCTTCCCCGTCGGGCAGGTCGAAGGGCTCTGGGGCAACGTGCTGCGCCGCTGCCTGACCCTCGACGTCGAGCAGCGCCTGGCCACCGGCAGCCATATCGTCGCCGCGGTCGAGGGGGCGGCCATGCCCCCGGTGCCCGTCGGCTACGGCTACTCGACCTCGTCGATCCCCCCGAATGCCCCGCGCGACCGGCTCTCGGCCATGTCGCCCCAGACCCACACGCCGCTCGGCACCTCGGGCTCGTTCCGGTCGGCTTCGGGCTACCTCTCGGCCCCGCCGCCGCCCCCCGTCGAGCCGCGCCCCTCGTCGATGCCCCCCTGGTATGTCTGGGGCATTGGCCTTTTTGCCCTGGGCTCCATCTCGTTCGGGGTGACGTACCTCTACTTCAACAGCCACACCATCAAGCCGCCCCTGACCCCGCCGCCCGACAGCACGGTCACCGCGCCGGTGCCCACGCCGCCCGTCGCGTCGAGCGGCGAGGTGGCGACGCCGCCGGTGCCCGTCTGCGGGCCGCCCTGCTGCGGGGGGGTGGGCTGCGAGACCGCGCCGCAGAACACCACGCCGTACGCCTCGGGCGAGACGGGCTGCAAGACGGGCGAGGCGACCTGCCCGGCCTGCCCCTCGGGGCGCACCTGCGTCGCGCACGCCTGCAGCGAGCGGCTCGACGGCAAGCAGCGCTGGCTCCTGCGCGTCGGCGAGGTCGTCTCGCCGCCGCCGCGCTTCACGCCGGCGCCGGCGCCGCTCTCGAAGTTCCCCTTCGCCGAGGTGTGCCTGCGCATCGTCGGCGCGAAGTCGTACACCTGCACCCGCATCAACGCGATGCCGCACGGCTACGACACGCGCCTCGAGGTCACGACCGACGATCTGGTCAACCGCGGCATCGACATCCTGGTGCGCGACGGCGGGCAGAACCCGCCCCAGGCGCTGGTCGGGCGCGACGCGGCCAAGCTGCCGAGCGGCGCCCCCGACGCGACCGCCCTCTGCCGCGGCGTCATGCTACCGCCCTTGCACGGCAACGGGCCCGTCCAGAGCGTCCTCGTCTACCTCGACGACGTGCCGCCCTTACCCCCCGACTGAAGTCGGGGGCACGGCGTCACCAATTCGCGCCGAGCGGCGTCGGCACCGATCCGGCGCGCAAAGCCCGCCCCTCGTTGGGGCCGGGCTCCCTCGGGCTTTGGCTTGCCGGGCGAGCCGGCGGAGCCGCTCGCGGCGCGTGAGCCCGGCCCCAACGAGGGGCGGGCTTTGAGAGCCGTTTCCTCGGGTTACCCCGTGCCCCCGACTTCAGTCGGGGGCGCGTGAACCCGCCGGGCGGAGCGGGTCTTTCGCCCTCGACCCGTGCGACCTCCGACGCGCGCCCGCGCCGCGCTCGCGCTCGCCCTCGGCTCGGCCCTCGCGGGCGCGGCCCGGCCGGCGCGGGCCGAGGGCGAAGACTTTCCGCCCCCGCGCGAGCGGCCGCAGGTCGGCGCCCGGCGGGCCGAGGGCGCAATTCGGCTCGACGGGCGGCTCGACGAGGCCGACTGGGCGAGGGCGAAGGCCGCGGGCGGCTTCCGGCAGATCGAGCCGCACCAGGGGCGCCCGGCCAGCTTCGACACCGAGGTGCGGGTTCTCTACGACGACAAGTACCTGTACTTCGGCGCCGTCTGCCGCGACCCCGCGGGCGCGGCGGGCGCGCGCGCGACCGACCTCAAGCGCGACTTCGAGCCCGACGCCCACGACATCTTCGGCGTCAGCCTCGATCTGCTGGTCGACGGGCGCAACGCGATGGTCTTCCAGGTCAACCCGTACGGGGCGCTGCGCGACGAGCAGGCCTTCGACGACACGCTCTTCGACCGCGAGTGGGACGCGGTCTGGCGGGCCGAGACCGCGCGGGGCCCAAGCGGCTGGACGGCCGAGATCGCCATCCCCTGGGCGAGCTTGCGCTACCCCGAGGGCGCGCGCCGCTTCGGGCTGCAGATGGTGCGCACGCTGCGGCGGCGCAACGAGGTGACGGGCTGGTCGCCCTGGCCGCGCAGCTTCTCGCCCACGCGCATGTCCTACGAGGGCTACCTCGAGGGCGTGCGGCCGCCGCCCGCGGGCGGCTCGACCGTGCAGCTTCGGCCCTACGCGAAGGGCACGCTCGGGCGCACGAGCCTCGAGGGCGCGCGCCTGTCGCCCGACGCGGGCGGCGAGGTGAAGTGGTCGCCGACGCCCGACTCGGCGCTCGACCTGACCTTCAACACCGACTTCGCCGAGACCGACGTCGACCGGCAGGTCGTCAACCTGCAGCGCTACTCGGTCTACCTGCCCGAGCGGCGGCAGTTCTTCCTCGAGAGCGCGAGCCTCTTCTCGGTCGGCTACGGCGACTTCTTGCAGCCCTTCTTCAGCCGCAGCATCGGCCTGGTCGAGGGGCAGACCGTGCCCATCGACGCGGGCGCGCGCTTCGTGCGCCGCTCGGCCGACGAGTCGTACGGCGGGCTCGTCGTGCGCACGCGGGGCCGCGGCGCCGCGCCGCCGAGCCTCTTCGCGGTCGGGCGCTACAGCCACAACGTCGGCGAGCAGGGGCGCCTCGGCGCCTCGGTCGTCGTGCGCCGCGACGAGGCCCGCGGCGACGCCCCCGCGACCGACAACCTCGTCGCCTCGGTCGACGGCTTCACCCGCGTCGGCGAGGTGACGGCGCAGGCGATGCTCTCGTACGCCCACACCGAGCGGAGGCGCCCGGGCGCCCCCGACCCGCACGGCGCCGCCGCCACGCTGCGCCTCTTCCGCCAAGACAACTCGAGCTTCGTCGGCTTCGACACCCTCTACGTCGACCGGCGCTACGAGGCCCGCGCGGGCTTCGTCGCCCGCACCGACATGCTCAACACCAACCCCTACGCCACCTTCGACCTGCGGCCGTCGTGGCGGCCCTCGTTCGTGCGCTCCATCCGCCCGCACGCCCTCGTCGACATGTACCACTCGGCGCGCGACCTCCGCTTTCAAGAGGCGCTCGTGCACGTCGAGCCCCTGCACCTGCTCTTCGAGAGCGGCGACCGCGCCTACGCCTTCGCCGCGCACAGCCTGCAGTCGCTCGACGAGCCCTTCGAGCCCATCCGCGGCGTGCGCTACGAGCCGGGCTCGTACGCCTACGCGCGCCGCGGCCTCGGCTTCCGCTCGAACCCGAGCCGCCGGCTGAGCGCGTCGGCCGAGGCCGGCTACGGCGGCTTCTACGAGAGCGAGCTCGCCCACGGCCGCGTCGAGCTCGGCGTTCGCCCCCTGCCCCACGTCTCGTTCTTCGGCCGCTACGAGGTCAACGCCTTCGACGACCTGCCCGGCCGCGAGGGCCGGCTCGTCACCCACCTCGTCTCGCCCGAGCTGCGCCTCGCCCTCAACCCGCGCCTGCAACTCGTCGGCTCGTACCAGCGCGACACGGCCAACGACGCCACCATCTACTATGGCCGCTTCGCCTGGGAGTTTCAGCCCCTCTCGTTTCTCTACGTCGTCTACACCGACCGCTCCCGCGTCAGCCCCCCCGAGGGCTTCCCCGCGAACGAGCGGCAGCTCATCGTCAAGCTGAATTACACCTGGCAGCTCTGACGAGGCATCGCCGAGCGGAAACGCCATGAAACGCCCGGCCGCGCGGCCCAAGCGGAGGGGGCACGGCGAAACGCGCCGCGCTCGGCGCTGGCGTAGCCCAGGCTTCAGCCTGGGCGGCCCCGGCCGTCGGGCGGCGTCGGCGGGTCGCCCCCGCCCCCCGCCGGCCCGAGCTCGCACGTCATCTCGACCAGCGTCGGCCGGAAGCCGAGGCCCCCGAAGAGGCGCCTCGCCGGCTCGTTCTTCACCGCCGCCGAGAGCACGACGCGCGGGGCGCCGAGCTCGCGCAGCCGCCGCAGCATCGCCTCGGCCAGCCGGGCGCCCGCGCCCGAGCGGCGCGCGCCCTCGTCGACCCAGAGATCGTGCAGCACGCCGCAGGCGTCGAGCAGGGCGTTCCAGTCGCGGCCCTCGAGGCGGCCGTAGGCGTAGCCCACGATCTCACCGCCCTGCTCGGCGACGAGCACCACGGCCTCGTCGCTCGTCAGCTCGCGGCCGAGCCACCACGCGTAGCCCGACTCGACGTCGTCGGGCAGCATGAAGCGCTCGCGGTCGAAGTCATGGTGCAGGCGGGCGAGCGCGCCCCCCATTCGCCCGAGCGCGGGGGCGTCGGCGGGCGTCGCGGGGCGGACGAGAATGGTCATTCGGCTTCACCTTCTGGTGGGCCGGGGCGGGCTTGCCCCTCTGCCGCACCATCTCACACCCTTCGTGCCGCGAGCCCCGGCCGGGCGCAAGGCCGGCGCCACCCGAGCGGGCCCTCGGACATCGTAACCAGGGCGGCGAACGCGTCGCGAAGGCGCATACGTTCGGCAAGAACGCGACAGCGTGTCGCGCGTTCTTGCCACACTCGGGGCGATCTGCGGCGCCCCCCGTCGCGGCGGCCGCAGGGGCGCTCGCGCGGCCCCGACGCGGCGGCCCGGGCGCTCGCGCGGCCCCGACGCGGCGGCGCAGGCGCTCGGACGGCCCCGGCCCCCCACCCCGCGGGCGCGCGCCACGTCGCGCCCCCCTTCACGGTTGAGCACGTGCCTTGCACGAGCGGCGTGTCGGGGCGTCGAAAGCGCAGCCGCACCATCGGCGGCGGCCGCCCCTTCTTTATGCACCGGAGACCAGCGATGCGAGCCACGTCCAGCCTCTTGTGTTCCGCCCTTGTGCTCTCGCTTTTCGGCGCCTGCAATGCCGACGAGACAGACCCCGTCCAAGACGATGACCCGAGCGGTGCGGCCGGCGAGGGCGGCGCCGCGGGCGCGGGGCCGGCCGGCACCGGCGGCGGCGGCCCGGCGGGGGCGCCCGGCACGGGCGGCACGGGCGGCACGGGCGGCACGGGCGGCACGGGCGGCGGGGCGATCCCCGGCAAAGTGTGGGAGGCCTGCGCGCCCCAGCCGCCGGTCGCGGGCGTGATCGCGCCGGCGGCGGCGGCGCGCGCCGTCGCCGGCGGCGTCACCCCGGTGGGGGTCACGCGCGACGGCTTCCTGGTCTACCGCGAGGGCTCGAAGATCCTCGCGATGCAGCTCGGCGCCGAGGGCGCCAAGGCCAGCGTGATCAGCGAGCAGCAGGGCACGGTGCTCTTCCGCGACCGGGTCGCGTTCGTCTGGACGAACATCGACTACGACACCAACGAGGCCGACCTCACCGCCTTCAGCGGCTCGGACTGCGTGCGCCCCATCGGCCGCACCAAGTACTCCGACGACTTCGTCGCCGCGAGCGCCGACGGCTCGATGCTGCTCTTCCCGGCGAACGTGACCGAGACGACGATGGACCTCGAGGTGACCGCGCGCGACCTGTCGTGGCGGCACGTCCTCGTGTCCGGCATCGGCCTGGCGTCCGAGAGCACGTGCCGCGCGCAGTACGGCTTCGCCGGCAACCGCGTGGTGGTCGGCCACTGCGCCCCGGGCGCCCTGAACGCGAGCGTCGACGTCTTCGAGAACAAGGCCGGCGCGTGGGAGAAGACGCAAATCGCCGCCGAGGCCCAGCCCGCCTGGTCGGCCGACGCGAAGGGCGAGCGCATCTTCTTCATCACCGCCAGCGCGCAGGGCCGGCTCTGGGGCGGCCAAGACATGGGCGAGATCGACGCCGGCGTCGTCTGGGGCCGGCTCCTGCCCGACGCCTCGGGCGTGCTCTACACCGTCGGCGACCAGCTGCGGCGCGCGCGGCTGCCGGACATGGTGGCCATCCCCATTGTGACGAACAAGTTCCGCCGCGCCCAGCGCTGGAGCCCCGACTACGCGCAGGTGCTCTACTCGGTCGAGACGTCGCCCGACGGCGCCAAGCACGATCTCTCGCTCACGCCGACGGCCACCTTCAACGAGAGCCCGCGCAAGCTCGTGCCCGCGGTCGACGCGGCCCTCTCGCGCGACGCCTTCAGCGCCGACGGCAAGTTCGCCGCCTACCTGACGGCCGTCGACGCCGGCGCGGGCCTGCTGCACGTGCACACCGTCGCCTCCGGCCAAGATCGCACCGCCCCCGGCGTCGGCACCGTCGCCGCCGCCCACGACGGCCTCTTCGTGTTCAGCGACGGCCTCAGCGCCCCCGACGTCTACCCCGCCACCGCCTCGCTCAAGGTCTGGAACGCCGCCCTCACCGACACGCCCCAGCTGCTCGCCGCCCAGATCGCCGACCACCGCGCCTTCTTCGTCTTGCCCGGCGGCCGCGCCGTCGTCTACCGGCGCCTGAACGACCCCCAGGTCGCCGACTCCGAGGGCATCTGGGTCGCGCCCCTGCCCTGATCCAGGCGGCGGGTGACGTGGCGCGGGCCGCCCCCGGCTGAAGCCGGGGGCAGCGAACGCCCGCGGAAACGGCCGTCCAAGCCCCGCCGGAGGCGGGGCTCCCGCGGAGCGAGCCGCTTCGCGCGCTCGCCCGGCAGCCGCAGCCCGCGGGAGCCCGGCCCCCGGCGAGGGGGCGGGCTTTGCTCTCCGAACCGGCCCGCTTCCGCGCGGCACGAGCGGGCGTTCGCCGCCCCCGGCTTCAGCCGGGGGCGGCCCGCCGGCCTCGTTTTGAACCACCCTCTTCAGCGTGGGCGGCTTCGACGCTCCCCCGCTCCGGAGGGCAAAATCGGGCTATTTCCTGGCGCCCGCCCGCCCGCAGCCCTCAGCGCTTGGCGGCTCGTGCCTTGTCGGCCTGCCCGCCGCGCGGCGCGCCGAGAAAGCGCACGGCGCTCGCCACCTGCGCGTCGGTCATGGCGTGGCCGGCCTTGGGCGAGAGCTCGCCCTTCGCGGGCCAGCCGACGCGGCGGAGGAGCGCGGCAAGCTTCCTGGGGTCGTCGCGCGATTTGTCCTTGCCGCCCCAGCCGATGAAGATGGGCGTGCGGGCCCGCGCCCGGCGCGCGATCGCCTCGATGGCGCCCGACCTGCCGCCGCCGCCGGCGAAGGCCGCGAACCCGTCGACGTGCAGCGCGCCCGGGCCCGCGAGCCGGCCGCGCAGGGCGAGCGAAGCGGCGTAGTATGCGCCGCTCGAGAAGCCGAACACCCACACCCGCTCGAAGGCCCGCCCCTCGCGCCCCTCGAGCTCGGCGCGCGCCTTCTGCCAGGCCGCGAAGATCTCGGCCTCGACCTCCGGCGGGGCGCCGCCCGGCCAGGCCCAAGCGTCGCGCATGCCCTTGGGGCCCGGGCCGCGCCGGCCGCGGGGCATCAGCACCGTAAAGCCCTGCGCCTGCGCCCCGCGGGCGGCCGCGCGCTGCTGGCCCCACTGCCACGTCGTGTCCGGCGCGATCACGCCGTGCAAGAAGATGACGAGCGTGCGCGGCCCGGCCATCTCGTGCGTCGGAACGAACGCGCAGACCTCGCCGCCGGCCAGCGCCTCGAGCTCGGGCGCGCACCAGCGCTCGCCCGCCTCGCCGGCCGCGGCGGGGGCCTCGCCTTGCGCCTCGGCCGCGGGCTCGCCCGGGCCGGCCGAACCGACCGGCGCCGCAGGCTCACCCGCCGCGACGGATGCCGAAGGCCAACGCGGCCCTTTCGCCCAGGGGTCAGCGCTGTCTGCCCCGGCCGCCGCCTCGTGCGCCGAGGGCGCGACGGCCGGCGCCTCGGCCGGCGCCCCGCCGCACGACGTGCCCACGAGCACCGCCACGAGGGCGAGGACCAACGAACGCCGCCCGTTCATGGGCGCCTCGTACCATGGTTGCACGCCGAGCGGGCGAGCCCGCCGCGTACCCCTCAGCCGGCGCTGCGCTTCGACGGGCGGGCCCGCTGAGCGCCCTTCAGCCGGCGCCACGCTTCGACGGGCGGGCCGTCAACGCCCGCAGCCGCTCGAGCACGTGCAGCGCGGGGCCCGTCGGCGGGCGCCCCGGCGGCCAGGCCGCCCAGAACCACGAGTCCGGAAAGAGCGAGGTTACGTCCCGCATCACGACCCCGGGCGCCTCGATCGGCCGGTTCGGCAGGAGCGAGAGCAGCCCGACGCCGAGGCCGCGCCGCACGCACTCGAGCGCCGCCGCCTTGCCCTCGACCTCGACGCGCACGTTCGCGCCCAGCGACTCGAGCGCCGCCATGGTGCGCGCCCGCGTCTGCGACGAGGGCCCGAACGAAACGATCGGCTGGGCCGCGATCGAAGAGCGGCGCAGCTGCGACGCCCCCGCGAGCGGGTGCCCCGCCGGCAGCGCGAGCCAGACCCGGTCGGCGCAGAGCCGCTCGGCGCGCACGTCGCGCGGGCGCGTCGTCGCGCGCAGCACCCCGAAGTCGAGCCGCCCCTCGCGCAGGCCGGCGCGACAGTCTTCGGACCCGACGCGGCGCACGGCGAGCGTGAGGCGCGGGTGCGCGGCCAGCAGGCTCTCGGCGATCTCGGGCAAGAGCCCCGCGATGAACGCGCCGGTGCCGCCGACGCTGAGCCGCTCGGGGTCGGGGCGCGCGCCCCGGCCGAGCGCCTCGACCCGCCCCAGCAGCGCCGAGGCCTCGCCCCGCAGGTGCCGGCCCGCGCCCGTCAGGCGCAGGCCCGAGCCCCGCCCCGTCCAGAGCGGGGCGCCCGACCAGGACGCGAGCGTGCGCATTCGCCGGCGCAGCACGCTCGGATCGAGGCGAACCTCGCGCGCCGCCCGCTCGAAGGCGTGGGCGGTCTCGCGCTCGACCTCGGCCGCCAGGGCGTGGAAGGCGCGCAGGTGCTCGAAGAGATCGCCGGGGTAGGGCTTCATCGAGGCAGATTGTGCACGAAAATCGTGGCAATCGTTGCGTTGCTTGCCTACTCGGGCCGACGCTACCCTCTCGAGACCCCGCGTTCGCGCGAGGCGGGGCGCTCTTCAGGGCGCGGGGGCGCGCCCCGGGCGAAGGCCCGCTCGCGCCGAGGGGTACCCTGGCCATGGCAGCAGAGCCCGCAACGTATTTCGTCCTCGGCGTCGTCGAACGACGAGGGCGCGTCTTGCTCGTGCAAGAGCGCGACGGCACCTGGTACTTGCCCGCCGGCCGGGTCGAGGCGGGCGAAGATCTCGTCAGCGCCCTCGCCCGCGAGACCTGGGAGGAGGCCCGCCAGCTCGTCGAGGTGCGGGGCCTGCTCGCCATCGAGCACTCGCCCGCCCTGCCCTCTCCCCGCGGCGCGCGCTGGCGCTTCGTGTTCGCCGCCCGCCCCCGGGTCGACCTGCCCCCGAAGGCCGAGCCCGACGAGCACACGCTCCGCGCCGGCTGGTTCGCCCCGAGCGAGCTCGAGCGCCTGCGCCTGCGGCACCACGAGGTGCGGCGCTGGGTGGCGCTGGCCGCGAGCGGGCGCCCGCTGCTGCCGCCCGACGCCTACGAGTTCGCGCTCGGTTGATTGACGGCGCCGGGGCCGGGCGGCGCCCCCACAGAAATTTGACTCGCCCCGGGGCCCTGCCCTAAGCCACGGGCGGGAGGCCCGGACGCCCGGGCGGCGCCCCACGAGCCGCCGACGCCGGGTGGACACCATGCAAAGGTTCGAGCAAGCGAAGGCGGCAATTCTGGGCCTGACCGTCGAACAGAAGGTGCTCTTCGCGGCGAAGGCCGCCGACGCGGTCTTCGCCCGCCGGCCCGGCGT
The DNA here is from genome assembly GCA_035762175.1 of Polyangiaceae bacterium. Lineage (GTDB taxonomy): Bacteria > Myxococcota_A > Polyangia > Polyangiales > Polyangiaceae > DASTPP01. The sequence goes on from DASTPP010000070.1 coordinate 24,836, forward strand.
CGCGGCGGACCACCGCGCGCTCTGGGCCGCCTTCCTCGAGGCGCCCTTCGGCGAGGGCCGGGCGCGCGAGGTGGCGGTGGGCTTCCCCTGCGACCCGCGCTCGGACGAGCACCTGGCGGCGCAGCGGGCGGCCGCCGCGGCGCTGCAGCTCGAGCGGGGCGACGCCGGGCAGGCCGCGTGGCTCGCCGAGCGCTCGCTCGAGCACGCCTTCGCCGCCGAGCGGGGCGGCGAGCTCATCGACCTCGAGGGCCTGACCGAAGAGGCGCACCTCGCCGCGCCCCCGCGCGAGCACGCGGCCGAGTAGGGCGCACGGCGGGCCGGTTCGGCGGCGTACTCACTTGATGCCGTAGCGGGCCATCTTGTTGAGCAGGCCCTGGCGCGACAGGCCCAGGCGCTCGGCGGCGTGGCTGCGGTTGCCCTGGCACGCGGCGAGGGCGCGGGCGATCTCGGCGCGCTCGAGGGCGGCGATCTTCTCGTCGAGCGTCGCGGGCTCGGGCCCGCCGGCCGGGGGCGGGGCGGCGTCGTTCGGGCGCAGGGCCGGCGAGAGATCTTCGGGCCAGATCTCGTCGCGCCCGGCGGCCAGCACGAGCGCGCGCTGCATCTCGTGGCGCAGCTCGCGCAGGTTGCCCGGCCAGGCGTGCGCCTCGAGGCAGCGCTGCGCCGCGGCCGAGAGGCGGGGCAGGGCGCGGCCGGGGGCGAGGGCGCGGGCCCGGTTGAGGAAGTGCTGGGCGAGCAGCAGCACGTCGCCCGGGCGCTCGGCGAGCGGGGGCAGCTCGACCTCGATGCCCCGCACGCGCCAGTAGAGGTCTTCGCGAAACTGCCCCCTTTGCACCATCTCGGCGAGGGGCCGGTGCGTCGCGCTCACGACGCGCACGTCGACCGCGGCGGGCTTCGACGCGCCCACGGGCAAGACCTCGCCGGTCTCGAGCGCGCGCAGCAGCTTGACCTGCAACTCGAGCGCGAGATCGCCGATCTCGTCGAGGAAGAGCGTGCCGCCCGAGGCCTCGGCGAAGAGGCCCTTCGCGTCGCCGACGGCGCCGGTGAAGCTGCCCTTCTTGTGCCCGAAGAGCGTGCTCTCGAGCAGCGCGGGGCTGATGGCGCCGCAGTTGACGGCGACGAAGGGCCCGCCCGCGCGGCGGCTCTTCTCGTGGACGTAGCGGGCGATCACCTCTTTGCCCGTGCCGCTCGGGCCCGTGACGAGCACCGGCACGTCGGCCGGGGCCGCCCGCTCGGCCAGCTCGCGCGCGGCGACGAAGCGGGGCGCCTCGCCGAGCGGGCCGCCCGCGCCGGGGGCCGCGGCGAGCCGCTCGTGCAGATCGACGACCTTGTCTTCGAGCTCGAGCCGGGCCCGCGCGCGCTCGAGCAGCGCGAGGAGCACGTCGGGCTCGACCGGCTTCTGCAGAAAGTCGTACGCCCCCCGGCGCACCAGCGAGAGCGCGAAGGCGAGCTCGCCGGTGCCCGAGACGACGACCACCTTCGCCCCCGGCCGCCGCGACAAGATCTCGCCCAGGAGCTCGGCGCCCGCCTCGGGCCGGTTCGAGGGCGGCAGCATCAGGTCGAGCAGCACGAGCCGCAGCCCCGGGCGGGCGAAGGCCTTGCGCGCGGCCTCGGCGTTCGCGGCCTCGAGCGGCTCGTAGCCCTCGGCCCGCAGCAGCCGCACCCACGCGCGGCGGAAGGCGTCGTCGTCGTCGACGATCAGGACCAGCTCGCTCATGGCGCCATCTTCGCCGGGCCGGCGCCGGGGGCAACCGCCTCGCGGGGCAGCGTGACGACGAAGCGCGCCCCGCCCCCCGCGGGCCGCTCGTGGGCGATCGCGCCCCCTTGCCGCTCGACGAGCGAGCGGCAGATGGCGAGCCCGAGGCCGGTGCCCGGGCGCCGCTCGTCGCGCGCCCGCCCCGTGGTGAAGGCCTGAAAGAGGCGCCCCTCGAGCTCGGGCGGCACCCCCGGCCCCTCGTCTTCGACCACCAGCCGCGCGGCCCCGGCGCCCGCCTCGACCGAGACGCGCACGAGCGCGCCCTCGCGCCCCTCGACGGCGATGAGCGCGTTGGTCACGAGGTTGACCACGACGTCGCCGAGGGCCGAGGCGTCGGCCTCGATCGCCGGCCCGGGGCCCTCGGGCAGGCGCAGCGACGACTCGCCCGCGCCGAGCGCCCGCGCCGCCCGGAGCGCCCCCTCGCGCGCGACCGCGCCGAGCTCGACGCTCGCCGGCTCGAGGCCGCGGGGGCGCGCGTAGCGCAAGAGGTCGTCGACGAAGCGGCTCGCCCGGCGCACCTGCGCGCGCACCGCCTCGACCCCCTCCGGGTCGGCGCCCGCGCGCTCGAGCAGCTTGAGCTCGGCGAGGATGACGCCGAGGGGGTTTCGCACCTCGTGCGCGACGGCGCCGGCGAGCTGCCCGATCTCGGCGAGCTTCTGCGCCTGCGCCGCGCTCTCGCGGGCGCGCTCGGCCTCGTCGGCGAGCGCCCGCGGCCCCACGGGGCGCCCGAGCAGCCGCGAGAGCGTGCGCTCGACGACGAGCGAGCGCAGCGGGTCGAGCGGCACGAAGGCGCAGGCCGCGATCAGCAGGGCGCGCGCCGTCACGCCCCCCCCCGCCGCGGGGCCGGCCGCGACGAGCAGCGCGAAGGCCGCGAGCGAGAGCGCGCCGCCCGCCACGACGCTGACGAAGGCCTCGCGCAAGAGGGCGCGGTCGCGGCCGGTCTCGCCCGTCCAGACAGCGTAGAACGCGGTAAAGAGCGCGACGAGCAAGCAGGGCGCCGCCACGCCCGCGGGCCCGAGCCCCGTGATGTGCAGCGCGATGGTGCCGCCGCCGCCGAGCGCGGCGAAGACGTTGGCGGCGAAGAGCGCGAGGCGGCGCCGGCGCTCGCGGGCCGAGGGCGCCTCGCGCACGAGCGTCCAGAGGTGCGCCTTGACCGCGAAGGTGCCGAGCGTCGAGGCGAGGGCGAGCGGCAGAAAGAGCGGCCCCGCCCCGCGCGCGCCCGGGCCGTAGAGCAGCCGCGGCGCGGCGAGGCCCGCCGCTGCCACCGCCGCGCTCGCCGCCCAGGTCGCCCGCACCGCGCCCGGCCGCCGCCAGCCCGACAGGTCGGCCGCCGCGTGCACGAAGGCCCCCGCCAGCAGCATGCCCGAGGGCAAGAGCCGCTCGGCCCAGCCCCACGCGCTCTCTTCGAGCAGGAGCAGCGCCCCCGCCCAGCCCCCGAGCAAGAGGCAGACGAGCAAGAGCCCCCGGCCCGTGCGGCGTACGAAGCGCGCCGCCGTGAAGCTCGCCGCCATCGACGCGGCGAACAGCACGTAAAAGGCCGAGGGCGAGCTCACGCGGGCGCCCCGCAGGCCGCCGAGGCCCCCCCGCCCGCCTTCGCCCCCGACGCCTTCGCTGCCGCCGCCCCCGCCGACGCCTTCGCTGGCGCCACCCCCCCCGGAGCCTTCGCTGCCGCCGCCCCCCCCGCCGCGAACCGGCGCGGCCGCCGCCCCTCGCGCCCGAGCACCAGGGGGCGCCGCTCGCCGAACCAGCCCCGCGCCAGGCGCCGGAAGCTCTGCTCGGTGTAGCGCTGGAAGAGCGGCCGGAAGACCCAGCGGTCGACGACGCGCCCGAGCGCGCCCCAGCGCGCCTCGTAGGTGTACGAGGTCGAGAACTCGGTGCCCCCGCCGGGCAGCGGCGCGTAGAGCCAGAGCCCGACGCCGCGGCGGATGAGCGAGCGCCGGTCGTCGGACCAGAACTCGAAGGTCGACTGGCGCATGGGCCGGTGCAGCTTATACCGCCCGAAGCCCCGGATGGTGAGGCCGAGAACCCGCTTCTCGTAGCGCATCTCGGTGCCCGGGCCGATGCGCGGGTCGGGCACGCCCGGAGGCGCCCGGTGCGGGCCGCGGTCGTCTTCGTGCCGCATGACGATGCGGTCGAAGCGGTGGTCCCAGCGCGGGTGCAGGCGGTGGTCTTGCGTGAGGGCCCAGACGCGCTCTGGCGGGGCGGCGAGGCGGACGCGCACGTGCAGGGGCGGCGGCGGGGGCAGCCCCCGCTCGATCAGCGCGAGCGCTTCGACGACCGAGACGAGGGCGCTGCCCGCCGCCATCAGGCCCGCGAGCGCGCGCAGCCAGCCCGGCGCGTGCGGCTCGTAGGCGAAGGCCGCGGGCTCGAAGGGCCAGCGCGCCGTCGCCGAGACCAGGCACGAGAGCATGGCGCCGACGAGCACGCTCAGCACGACGTGCATCAGGTACTCGCCGCCCGAGAGCCCGCCCTGCTGGGCGCGCGAGCGGGGCTCTTCGAGCACGTCGGCCACCGCGACCCCGACGTCGAGCGCGAAGACGACCACGAGCAGCCCGTAGAAGCCGCCCGTCAGCCGCAGGTTGGGCACCACGAGGAACTGCAGCGCGTAGACGAACCCGCGGGCGACGTGCAGCCACGCCTCGCGCGTCGACTCGGGCCGCTCGACCAGGCGCCCCCGGTACGTGTGAAAGTAGGCGATGTCGAAGGCCCCGAGCAGCCCGATGACAACGAGAAGTACGGTCGCGGCGAGCATGCCGGGGCCGTCGAGCAGGGGGCGTGCCACCGGGCGCGCCCGATGGAAGGGCGTCGAAGCGCCCCGGACGGAAGGGGGGGTTTCGAAACGTGCCCGCTGGCGGCCCCCGGCTGAAGCCGGGGGCAGCGGACGCCCGCGGAAGCGGCGTGCAAAGCCCTGCCGGAGGCAGGGCTCTCGCGCCGCGCGCCGCTTCGCGCCCTCGCCCGGAAGCCGGCGCCCGGGGGAGCCCGGCCCCCGCCAAGGGGGCGGGCTTTGCTCTCCGAATCGGCTCGAGGCCGCGCGGCACGAGCGGGCGTCCGCTGCCCCCGGCTTCAGCCGGGGGCCGCCAGCGGGCACGTTTCGGAACCCCCTCTTCCGTCCGGGGCGCGCCCGTTGCCCACCGCGTGGGCGCCTGCCGCCCCCCGGCTGCCCACGGCGTGGACACCCGCGCCCGCTTCGCCCCGCCCTTTCGCCTCCGCCGCGCGCGGCACGGGGGCTGCTCTGCCAGCGGCCACACGCCATGCGCCGCCGAGACCTCGTTTGCCACGCCCTGCACGTCGCCTTCTTCGCCCTCGCGCTCCGGCTGGTCGAGCGGCCCTGGGCCGTCGCGCTCGCGGCGGCGGGGCTCTACTTCGCGGGCTTCCTCGTCGCGCACGACGCGATGCACGGCTCGCTCGGGCTCGGGCGCCGCGCCAACGATCTCGTGCTCGCGCTCTCGGGCGCGCTCATCGGCGTCGCGGGCCACGGCGCGCGCCTCTTGCACCTGCGCCACCACGCCCGCCCCTTCTCGGAAGGCGACGACGAGGGGCGCTGCGGCCGCGGCCCCCTCGTTCGCTCGCTCTTGCTCGGGCCGCTCGACTACGCCCGCTCGCCCCTTCTCGCCTGGCGGAAGAGCCCCCGCCGGCACCGCCCCCGGATGGCGCTCGAGGCGGCGCTCGTCGCCGCCCTCGCCGCCTCGTGCCTCGCCTCGCCCAAGGGCTGCATCGCCCTCGCCGTCACCGTGGCGCTCAACAGCACCATCGGGGTCTGGGGCGTGCGCCTGCCGCACGAGCCGGCCCCGGCCGTCGCGCGCGCCGCCGAGCGCCTCGCCTGGCTGCGCTGGCCCGTGCTGCTCGGCGTCGCGACGCACGAGGCGCACCACGCCGCGCCCGCCCTGCCCGCCTTCGCCCTCACCCGGGCCTGGCGGCGCACGCTCGGGCGCGGCCCCGCGCCTCAGGCCCGCACGTCGTCGTACTCGGGCGTCTTGTCGAAGACGGCCCGCGCGAAGGAGCAAACCGGGTTGACCTTCAACCCCTGCGCGTAAGCCCGCTTGGCCGCCGCCTCGACCAGCTTGCCCCCCACGCCCTGGCCCCGCAGCGAGTCGTCGACCCGCGTATGCCGGATGACCATGACCCCGAGCGCGCGATCGATCGAATAGCTCAGCTCGGCCAGGGCCTCGCCCCCGGACTCGCCCTCGCCCTCGACGAAGAACTCGCCGCCGCTTTCGTCTTGCCTGTGTTGAACGTGCATAGAAACGACCTTCCGTCTCGAGTCGCCCCCCAGGTATGCCACGGCCCGGGCGCGGCGCCCGCGCGGCGGGGGGCCTCGCACGGACAAAAAATGACCCGCTCGCCCCTCAGCCCGCGCGCAGGGCCTCGCAGAAATGACCCGCTCGCCCCTCAGCCCGCGCGCAGGGCCTCGAAGAAGAGCTGCAGCATGCGGTAGGTGAGCCCCCAGACGACGCGCTCGCCGACGTGCAGGCAGGGCAGATCGTAGACGACGCCCTCGTGCCGGTAGGGGTAGGTGCCCGCCGCCTCGCCGAGCGCGAGCGGGGCGAGCGGCGACCAGAACGCCTCGGCCACCTCGCGCTCGTCGAAGCGCAGCGGCGCCTCGCCGCGCAGCGCGAAGACGAAGGGCGTGATCGTCAGCCCCACCCGCCGGCCCTTGGCCACGGCCTCGACCGACTCGAGCCGGCCGAGCAGCGCGCCCTGCGCCGCGAGGTCGATGCCGACCTCTTCGTAGGTCTCGCGCACCGCCGTCGCCAGGAGCGACCCGTCGCCCTCGTCGTGCCGCCCGCCCGGCAGCGCCATGTGGCCCGACCAGGGGTCGTCGGGGTGCTCGGCGCGCTTGATGAGCAAAAGCTCGACGCCCTCGCCCGGCGCGGGCTCGCGCAGGACGGCGGCGACGGCGGCGTGGCGCCCCGCGAAGGGCGCGGGCGGGTCGGCCCGGCCTTCGAGGCGAGAGAGGCGCGACGAGATGGTGGCGAGATCGAAGGCGACGCTCACGGGCGCCACGATCATACACTCGCCCGAACCCCCGCGCCGCCCCCGGGCCCCACGGCGCGCCCTCGCCGGCCTTCCACCCGGGGACAAACCGCTCTAAAGCAGGGCCATGGCCTCGTTCACCATGACCCACGACATCAACTGTAGCGTCGAAGAGTTCTGGCAGGGCTTTCTCGACCCCGAATTCAACCGCCAGCTCTACAACCAAGAGCTGCGCTTCTCGAAGTACGAGGTGGTCGAGCAGAAAGAAGAGGGCAACCAGGTCAAGCGCACCGTCGAGGCCAAGCCGCCCCTGAACATGCCCGGCCCCGTCGCCAAGGCGCTCGGCGAGGGCTTCGGCTACCGCGAGATCGGCACCCTCGACCGCTCGAAGAGCACCTACGAGTGGCGCTGGGTGACCTCGGCGCTCACCGACAAGCTCTCGGTCGAGGGCACGATGAAGGTCGAGCCCGCCGGCGACCAGCGCTGCAAGCGCGTCGTCACCATCCGCATCGGGGCGAAGATCTTCGGCGTCGGCGGCCTCATCGAGAGCGCGGCCGAGAAGAACATGCGCGAAGGCTGGGACGCGAGCGCCGCCTTCACCAACCGCTACGCCGCCTCGAAGCGGGGCTAGCCGCCCGCCGGGGCGCGGCCGGGGCGCGCCGCGAGCCCGAAGCCCGCCGAGCGCAGCGCCTCGAGCGCCCCCTCGACCTGCGCGTTCGACGCCGACGTGACCGCCGGGCAGCTCGCAAAGAGCGGCCGCGCGTTCGGGTGCGCCGGCCTCGCCCTCGAGCGCGCCCGCCCGAGCGACCCGCCCGGCACGCTCGACGACGCCTTTCTGCGGCAGATCACCGAGCTGCTCTGCGCCGAGGCCTCGGGCGGGTGATAGGTCGACCCATCCGGTTGGGCCGCTCCCGCACCGCGAAGATAGTTCGACCCATCATTTTCGGGCGCTCGCGGCCTCACATCATGAGCCGACCCATGCCCGACGAGCGTTTGCGGCCCGAAGCGATGGCTCGACCCATCCGTTTTTGTGCCCGACGCCCCATGGTGCATGGGTCGACCAACCCCCGAAGGCCTCGGACGGGCAAAACCGATGGGTCGCTGCTTCCCCGAAGGCCGCCGGCGGGCAAAACCGATGGGTCGCTGCTTCCCCGAAGGCCGCTGGCGGGCAAAACCGATCGGTGGCCGTACGATCGAAGCCCGGCGGTAGGCGTAACCGATAGATCGCACCTTCCCCGCAGGCCGCGGGCGGGCCAGAGCGTCAACAAAGGGCCGACCTGAGGGCGCTCGGCGCGGTCGACGGCGCGGCAGCGTCCTTGTAAGCAGGCGGGCCGCCGATGACGAACCCCCTGCCCCTCTTGCTCTTCTGCGGCGACCCCCGCCGCCCTTCGGCGCCCGATTCGACCTTCGAGGGCGAGGTGGCGGCGGCCCGGGCGCAGGGCTTCGAGACCAAAGTCTTCAGCCTCGAGGCGCTCGTCGCGGGCGAGGCCGAGCGGGCGCTCGCGCGCGTGCCCGAGGTCGAGCCGCCCGCCCCCCTCGCCTACCGCGGCTGGATGGTCCGCGATTTCGAGTACCGCCGGCTCTACGAGGCGCTCGTCGCGCGCGGCTACGCGCCGGTGACGAGCCCCGAGGCGTACGACGAGGCGCACTACTTGCCGCTCGCCTACCCGCTGCTCGAGGGCGCGACGGCGAAGACCGCGTGGTCGTACGGCGACGATCTCGACGAGGCCTTCCGGGCGGCGGCGTCGCTCGAGCCGGGGTCGCTCGTCGTGAAAGACTTCGTCAAGTCGGCCAAGCACCGCTGGCGCGAGGCCTGCTTCCTGCCTGACGCGCGCGACCGGCGGGCCTTCGACGCGGTGTGCTCGGCGCTGCGGGCCGAGCGGGGCGAGCGCTTCGAGAAGGGCTTCGTCTTCCGCGAGTACCTGCCGCTCCGCGAGCGGGGTGCGTCGATGCTCGGGGCGCCGCTGCACGACGAGCTGCGCCTCTTCTTCTGGCGGGGCGAGCTGCTCGCGCTGCCGGCCTACGACGCGCTGCCCGGCGGGCGCGCCTCGCTCGGCCGCTTCGCCGAGCTCGCCCGCCGCTTCCGCAGCCCCTTCTTGACCATCGACGTCGCGCTCGCCAACGACGGACGCTGGCTCGTCGTCGAGTCGGGCGACGGGGGCGTCTCGGGCATACCGCCCGCGATCGACGACGCCACGTTCTACGAGGCGCTCGCCGGCGCGATGCGGGCGCGCTGACCGGGCGGGGCGCTCGCCGGCCAGTGCGGGCCGCAGCCCTTCGCTCAGCCGAAGAGCGAGAGCTGGTGTCCGTCGCCCGGGGCGGGCCCGCCCTCGGCCCAGCGGGCGAGCGGCATGTCGACCGCGTCGCCCGTCGGCGAGAGCGGCGCGCCCTCGGCGGCGAGCAGGGCGAGCTGGCGGTCGCGCAGGTGGGGGGCGCAGGTGCCGTCGACGCGCAAGACGCGCCACCAGGGCACGTCGTGGCCCTGGTGCTGAAGCACCTCGCCGACCTCGCGGGGCGTGGGCGCGCCGACGCGGGCGGCGACGTCGCCGTACGACAGAACGCGGCCCGGCGGGATCGTCGCGACGAGTTCGAGCACGCGGGCGGAGAGGTCGTCCATCGCTGGCGATGAGAGAGCATGAGCCCGGGGCGGGTCAACGGTGTCGGGCGCCGCGCCCGGCGCTGCGTTCGGTGCGACGAACGGCCGCCGGCCCCCGAGCTGGCGTCGCCGCGAATCGTTGCTTACCTTGATCCTGGTGAGGTCGGGCCCCCGCATGATGCGCCAAGGCGTGTGGCTCCGCGCGCTGCGCGGCCTCATCGCCGCGCTGATCTTCACGGTGATGCCGCCGCCGGCGGCGGCCCTGCCCCTGACCGACGTCGCGGCCTTGGTCGCGAGCGAGGCTCAGGCCCCCGCGCGGGCGCTAGGCCAGCCTCTGGCGCAACTGCCGGCGCCCCGCACCGCGCCCGACGCCCCTGCCCACTCCGCCGCGCCGCCGCGACAGCTTCGGTGCTCGCCCGAGCGCTTCCCGACCCGAGCGCCGGGCGGCCCGCCGCCCGACCCTCGCGAGCGCCTCTACCTCCTCGACTGCGCCCTCCTTCGCTGAGCCGACGCGCGTTCGCCGCGCCGTCACCCCTCACGCAAACAGGAGGCCCTCATGTCGAGGTCAAGGAGCCGCGCGCCCGTCGCAACCCGGGCGGCGCGCCAGTGGTTTCTTCAGCTTTTGTACGTCCCGTGGCGCGTCCTGCGCGTCCTTCTCTTGGTCGCCGCGGCGATGGGGCCCGCCCCCCCGCCGATGCCGCCCCCGCCGCCGCAACCGATCGAGGCGCGCGCCGACGGGGGCGCGCCGAAGAAGACAGAGCGTTAGGCTCTGTCGAGCGAATGCGGGCCGAGCTCGGCGGCCGAAGCGCAAGCCCTCGACGTCACCTTCGCCGGCCGCCCCTCCGCCCGCAGCACCCTCACGGTCGCCAAGGGGCCGCGTTCGGGGGCACACCCGATCGCCTTCGTCGCCGATTCGAGGGCGGGGCCCGGCCTCAGTCGGCGACGAAGCCCTTCCAGTTGCGCATGTAGGCCGCGAAGTGCGGGCTCAGGCCCCGCTCGCCCAGCTCGGCGACGCTGAGGGGGGGCCGCCGGGGCTCGAAGGCCGGGTCGGCCACGCAGGCGGCCCAGTCGGGGTTGGCGATGACCGAGCGCCCGAGGGCGAGCGCGTCGGCGCCCTTCGCGAGCAGCGCGTCGGCGTCCGCGCGCGTCCAGACCTCGCCCGCGGCGACGAGGCGGACGGCGGGCGGCAGGGCCCGAGCCAGACGCGGTCGCGCGCGCACGCCGTTGCGAAAGCTCATCGGCTCGAGCAGCATCGCCGGCGTTGTAGTGAAAAATGGAGCTAAAAGCAGGCCCCGCCCGAGCAGCGCCGCGGCGACGAGCAGGGCGGCGAGGCCGAGCCCGAGGGCGAGGTAGAGCCGGCGCGAGCGCGGGGCGGGCGCGAGGGCCTCGTCGGCCGCGGCCGCGGCGGTCGGCGCGGCGGCCCCCTCGCCGGCCCGGGGCGGGGCGGAGCGCTTGCGACCCGGGTCGGCCGGCCGCAGCGCCCCCGTCGCGACGCCCTCGGCGAGGCGCGCGAGCTCGACCGAGAGGGCCTCGGCCGAGGGGGGGCGCCGCTCGCGATCTTTCTCGAGCAGCTTCGCGACCAGATCGTCGAGCTCGGCCGGCACCTCGGGGCGCAGGTCGGCGGCCCTCGGCGCCTCGTGCATCACCAGCTTGGCCAGCACCGTCATCGAGTCGCGGCCCTCGAAGGGCTCGGCGTTCGTCAGGCAGCGGAACAGGACGCAGCCGAGCGAGAAGAGGTCGGCGCGCCCGTCGAGGTTCCGCTCGCCGCGCGCTTGCTCGGGCGCGAGGTAGCCGATGGTGCCGACGAAGCCGCCGGTCGTGGTGACGGGGGCGCGCGTCGCGTCCCTCGCGACGCCGAAGTCGATGACCTTCGCCCCCGCGATCGACCCGCCGACGAGCATGATGTTGCTCGGCTTGATGTCACGATGCAGAACCCCCTGCGCGTGGGACGCAGCGAGCGCGTCGGCGAGCCGCCGGCAGAGGTCGAGGGCCTCGCCGAGCCCGAGCGGGCCGCGGTCGAGGCGGGCGCGCAGGCTCTCGCCCTCGAGCCACTCCATCGCCAAGAAGGGCTCGCCCTTGTCGCTGACGCCGTGCGAGAGGTGGCGCACGATGGTCGGGTGCTGCAGCCGCTCGAGCGACGCGGCCTCGACGGCGAAGCGACGCTGCGCGGTCTCGTCTTTCTTGCGCAAGATCTTGAGGGCCACCGGCTCGCCGCTCGCCTGGTCGAGCGCGCGGTAGACCACCCCCGCCGAGCCGGCGCCCGCCCGCCGCTCGACCAGAAAGCGGCCGGCGAAGAGCTCGCCCTCGTCGAGCTCGGACGCCACGAGCCCCCGCCCGGGGTCGCCCGGCGCGCGAGGGCTGGCTTCCGTCATGGCGCGCATTCTGCCATAGCTCGACGCGCCGCGCGAAGGGCCCGCGGCCCCTCGCGCCCTCAGCCCTCGGCGGCCTGCCCCCGGCCGAGCGCGCGGATGTCGTCGTTCTCGAGCACGCGCTTGGGCGCGCCGCGCCGCGCGACCTCGAGCATCGCGCGCCCGACCTCCTCGGTCGTCGTGACGTACTTGGGCGCGATCGCGTTCCACAGCGGGAAGAGGGGCGCCCCCACGGCATAAATGGCGCGGTAGAGCTTGGTTCTCGACGTGATGCCATGCAGCGGCTGAATGAACGCGGGGCGAAACATGTACGTCGCCTTGAAGGGCAGCTTCGCGACCGCGTTCTCGGCCTCGCCCTTCACCCGCGCCCACATCGAGCGCCCCTTCTCGGTGCCGTCGGTGCCCGCGCCCGACACGAAGACGAAGGTCATGGCGGGGTTCTGCTCTAGCAGCGTGCGGGCGACCGCCATCGTCAGATCGTAGGTGACGCGGCGGTACGCCTCTTCGCTCATGCCCGCGGACGAGACGCCCAGGCAGAAGAAGCACGCGTCGTAGCCCGAAAGCTCGCCCGCGACGGGCGAGAGGTCGAAGAGGTCGTCGCGCACGAGCTCGCGCAGCTTCTCGTGCTTCTGGCCCGTCGCCGCCCGCCCGACCGCGAGCACCCGCTCGACGTCGGGCGCGAGCAAGCACTCACGCAGCACGCCCTGCCCGACCATGCCCGTGGCGCCGAAAAGAATGGCCTTCATCGCGTCACCCCGCCCCGCTTTACCAGCGGCCCCGGGCCGACGCGAGCCGCGCCGGCGCCCCCCGCCCCGAGAATATTCTGCCCTCGCGGCAGCCCCCCCGCCCGTCTTGTGGCGGCGGGGCGCGGGGGCGAAAACAAAGATGAGGGTCCGGATGTCACAAGCGGCCGGCCGAGGCCCACCGGTAGGGCGGCGCGGCAAGGTGCTTTCGCCCTTCGGGGCGCCCCGACCTCCGCCCAGAGAGAGGATGAACGTCATGGTTCGAAGCGTGGGTCTCGCAGCGGTCGTCGCGATGGCAGTCGGGTGCGGGCAGCCGCCCCCGCCCCCGGCCACGCCGGCGCCCGCGGGGGCGGGCGGCGAGGCGGCCGGGCCGGTCGCCCCGGTGGCGGCCGGAGACGGCGGGGCGGCCCCGGTCGGCCCCGAGGGCGAGTGGGGCATCGTCGAGGGGGGCGGCGACTACGGCCGGGTGGTCGACAAGGTCGCCACCATGGTGGCCGACCGGTCGGTGCAGGCGGGCGCGGCGCGGCGCGGCCTCTCGCTGGTCAACGTGACGTGGGAAGACACGGGCCGGGCGGAGGGCTCGGCGCTCGGGCCGAACATCTCGGACCTGACCTTGCAGGTGCGCCGCCGCGACCCGCAGGGCGGCTTTCTGACGGCGCTGATGCCGGTGATACGCTTTCCGAACTTCAGCGACCGGACGGGCGACGTCCCCGCCGACAAGTTCTTCGTGCGCGTCGGCAACGAGCGGCCGGGCGCGCCGCTCGCGAGCGTGCCGCTCACCGAGGTGCTGCGCGATCTGCGCCGGTTCGCCTCGGTGCCGGCCAGCATTCGCGGGTCGGGCGACCTGCTCGCGCCGCGCGACACGCACTTTCTCGTGAGCGCGCAGGCGGTGTTCTTGCCCATCCCCAAGGAGGGCAAGGCCGAGTTTACGCCGGCCATCTTCAACTACCAGTCGGCGCCCGGCTCGCCCGCGGTGCTGACGCTGCTGGTCACGCGCGAGGGCACGAGCGTCGCGGTGATCGAGAACCGGCCCGAAGACCGCACGCAGGGCATGGGGCAAGAGGTCTACTTCAACCACCGGGGCCAGCGCGCCTCGTTCACCGCCGAGCGCAAGAGCGACGTCGAGGCGCGCATCGCCGCGCAGGGCGGGCCGAAGACCGAGTCCGATCGCACGGCGCTGCAGAAGGGCGCCGACGTGCTCTTCCTCGTGCAGGTGCCGCTCGTGCACGCGCACCGGGGCGCGCTCGGGGGGGCCATCCCCGTGCCGAAGAAGTCGAAGGGGGCGCCGCCGATGGCCCCGGCGCCCCCCAAGGCCGAGGCCGCCGCCGACGACGAGGGCCGCAGCGACGTCGAGCAGGCCGTGCTCGGCCACGGGCCGAACCTCGGGCCCTACAATGAGGGGCGCAACCTGCGCCTGGTGCGCGACCCCAAGTTCCCCATTCGTATCACGGTGCAGTTCTACAAGGCGACCAGCAACGGCGTCGTCAGCGAGAACGATCTCGACGGCATCGCCCGCTCGATCGGCGGCGTCTACGAGCACGCCGACGCCGTCGGCTCGCTGGTCATGCCCGAGGGCGACCCGCGGCGGCCCACGGCGTGGCAGAGCATTCCGCGCGAGTGGTTCCCCTGGTGAGGGCCCCCCGACGGAAAGTCGGGGGCACGGGGTAACCATCTCGTGCCACGCGGCTTCGACGCCGATGCGGCGCGCAAAGCCCGGCCCTCGCTGGGGCCGGGCTCCCGCGGGCTCTGGCCTTCGGGCGAGCGAGCGAAGCGGCTCGCGGAGCGGGAGCCC
>DASTPP010000071.1:0-80559 GCA_035762175.1 Polyangiaceae bacterium
GGCCCCAGCGAGGGCCGGGCTTGGCGTGCCGGATCGGTTTGACGTCGCGCGGCACGAAGGGGTGACGCCGTGCCCCGCACTTCAGTGCGGGGCCGCGCAACGTCACCCGCCGCCTGTACCAGGGCCTGCTCGTCTGCGACGAGGGCGGCGGCCTCAGCCCTTGACGCCGCCGGCGGTGAGGCCGCTGACGAGGTGGCGCTGGGTGACGTAGAAGAGCGCCATGACGGGCACCGAGACGACGAGGGCGCCGGCGGCGAACTTGCCCCAGGCGGCGTCGTACTCGCCGACGTAGCGCGAGAGCACGACGGGCAGGGTGTAGGCCTCTTCGCGGCCGAGCACGGTGGCGGCGAGAATGAACTCGTTCCACGCGCTCATGAAGGCGAAGAGGAAGGTGACGGCGATGGCGGGGCGGGCGGCGGGCAGCGCGACGCGCACGAAGGCGCCGAAGCGGGTGGCGCCGTCGATCATGGCGGCCTCTTCGAGATCTTTGGGCACGGTCTCGAAGGCGCCGCGCAGCTGAAAGATGGCGAAGGGCACGGCGGTCGAGGCGTAGCAGACGACGAGGCCGGTCTTCGTGTCGAGCAGGCGCAGCTCGTTCAAGAGAATGTAGAGCGGGACGGCGCTCGCGACGGTGGGGAACATCTGCGTCGCGAGCAGCATCGCGGTGCCCGGCCGCTTGCCCTTGAAGTCGAAGCGGGCGAGGGCGTAGCCGGCGGGCAGCGCGAGCAGGCAGCCGGTGGCGGCGGTGGCGAGCGAGACGACGAGGCTGTTGAAGAGCTGCCGGCCGAAGAGCCAGGCGCCCTCGTTGTTGGTCGAGAGCACGACCTCGCGCATGTGCCCGAGCGAGGGCTGGGTCGGCCAGGGCAGCGGGTGCGGCTCGGGGACGCGCGAGGACGAGAGCGCGGTGCTGACGACCCAGAGCACGGGGTAGAGGGCGAAGGCGACGGCGGCGACCAGCACCAGGTGGGTGGCGAAGGTCTCGAGCAGGGGGCGGGGGCGTTCTTCGGACATGGGGGTCAGGCCTTGGCGCGGGCGACGAGGCGGTCGGTGAGGCGGGTCGTGCCGAAGAGCAGCAGGAAGATGAGCACGGCGTAGGCCGCGGCGTAGCCGATCTGCGCCTCGCGGGTGAAGGCCCAGCGGTACGCCTCGGACACCAGGATGTCGGTCGTGCCGTCGGGGTCGCCGCCCGAGACGAGGAAGACGACGTTGAACATGTTGAACGTCCAGATGGCGCCGAGGGTGATGGCGGGCAGCAGGGCGGGCTTGATCATCGGCAGGGTGACGAGGCGCAGGCGCTCCCAGCGGGTGGCGCCGTCGACGGCGGCGGCCTCGAGCACGTCTTTGGGCACCGCGGTGAGCGCGCCCATCGTCACGACCATCATGAAGGGGAAGCCGAGCCAGACGTTGGTCGAGAGGTTGGCGGTGAAGGCGGTCGAGAAGCGGGCGAACCAGGCGACGGGCTCGACGCCGAGCAGGCCCAAGATGGCGTTGACGGCGCCGTACTGGCGGTGAAAGAGCCCCTTCCAGGCGAGGGCGGTGACGTACGAGGGCACCGCCCAGGGCACGATGAGCAGGACCCGGTAGAACGCCTTGCCGCGCAGGCTCTCGCGCGACAAGAGCAGGCCGAGCGAGACGCCGATGCCGACGTGCAGCGCGACGTTGCAGAGCGTCCAGAAGATGGTGACGAGCAAGACCAGGTAGAACGAGCCGGTCGCGAGCAGGGGGCCGCCGCGCGCGGTCAAGATGCTGGCGTAGTGCGCGAGGCCGACGAAGCGCATGGTCTCGCCGCGGCCGGCGAAGAACGAGGTGGCGGCGCCGACGGCGAGGGGCACGACGACGAGCACGAGCACGGCGAGCACGGCCGAGGCGACGTAGGCGTAGGCGGGCAGCGACGAGCGCAGGGTGGGGCCGCCGGGCGGGGCCGAGCGCTGGCGCCGGACGAGGGCGAGGGCGGCGCCGAGGGCGAGCGCGCCGAGGGCGAGGGCGTAGGGGCCGGGGGGCGAGGCCTTGGGCAGGGGGCGGCGCACGTCGTCGAAGCGGTGGCCGGCCTCTTCGAAGGCGACGGCGGCGGGGGCGTCGCCGCGCAAGATCTTGCGCAGGGCCCGGTCGGTGGGCTCGAAGACGAGGCGCATCGAGGCCGAGGTGGGCATCGGCACGGCGTCGTCGGCGGCGCGGCCGAAGGCGAGCAAGAAGGCGTCGCCGAGGGCCGAGGCCGGGGGCGTCGCGCGCGCCGAGACGTTGCGGCCGATGCTGGCGCGCAGGTCGGCGGCCTCGTCGGAGCCGAGGTGGCGGGCGAGCGCGCGCGCCTCGGGCCGGGCGGCGCCCTGGGGGCTCATCAGCACCGCCTCGACGGTGAGCAGCGGGCGCATCGGCCGCCCGGTGGCGCGCAGCTTGGGCAGCGGCGCGACGTGGTAGCGGAGGTCTTTCTTGAGCTCGCCGGCCATCCAGGGGCCGTTGATGGCGACGGCGGCGCGGCCCGACGAGAAGAGGTCGGTGACGAGCGCGCCGGAGGTCTCCTCGGGGATGACGCGGCGGCGCGTCAGCTCGGCGACGAAGTCGGCCGAGCGGCGCCCCGCCTCGCTGTCGAGGCCGTACGCGTCGCCGGGGCCGAGCATCGCGCCGCCGAAGGCCGTCAGGAAGGGCGCGTGGAAGTAGGCGTTGCCCGCGAAGTGCACGATCGGCACGACGCCGGCGGGCAGCCGGGGGGCGAGCTCGGCGATCGCCTCGAGGTCGGGCGGCTCGCCCGGGAGGAAGGCGTCGTTGATGTAGAGGCCGAGGCACTTGCGCGAGAGGGGCACGCCGTACAGCTTGCCGTCGTCGAGGCGCACGGCGGCGAGCGAGCTCTCGGCGTACGAGGGCACGTCGTCGGGGGGGACGGCGTCGCCGACGGGCGCGACGAGGCCGCGGCCGCGGTAGTCGCCGAGCCGCTCGTGCGCGTCGATGAAGAGGTCGGGGCCGTTGCCCGCGGGGATGGCGGCCTGCAGCTTCGAGGCGTAGCTGTCGAAGGGCACGGCGAGCACGCGCACGTCGGCGCCGGTGCGCTTGCGGTAGGCCTCGAGCGAGGCCGCGAGCGCCTTCAGCTCGCCGCCGTCTTCGCGGTACGAGTGCCAGATCGTGATGGGGCCGGCGGCGCGCGCGGCCGGGGCGGCGAGGGCGAGGGCGAGGGCGAGGCAGAGGGCGACGAGGGCGTTCATGGCGGGCTCGTTCACTCGAAGTCGAAGGGCAACACGGTGCGCGAGTCGAGCGTGCCGGCGGCCTTCTCGACCGCGGCGCCGAGCGCCGCGTGCGTGCCGACCAGGGCGATGACCAGGCGCGCGGGGTCGAGCCGCGTGCGCACCGCCCGGTCGGCCTCGTCTTTCGTGACGGCCTTGACGCGCTCGACGTAGCGCTCGTGGTAGCCGGGCGGCAGGCCGTAGGCGTCGGCCTCGAGGCGCTGGTGCACGCGCTTGGACGCGGTGTCGACCTCGAAGACGTGCGAGCGGCCGAGGTAGTTCTTGACGAACGCGAGCTCGCGCGGCGTCACGCCCCCCTCGTGCCAGGCCGCGAGCAGCCCGAGCTCGAGCTCGAGGCAGGCGGCCGCGTCCTTGTCGGCCGGCGCCGTCCACATCGTGAAGGTCTCGCGGTGCCGCTCGATCGGCAGGCGGGCGTAGGCGCCGTAGGACCAGCCGCGCTTCGAGCGCACCTCGCGCATCAGCCGCGCGGTGAAGGTGCCCCCGAAGGCGGTGGTCGCCACGTGCAGCGCCAGGTGGTCGTCGTCGGCCGGGTGCGTGCCGAGCGAGCCGACGTAGAGCTGCGTCTGGGTGCGCTCGGGCTTGTCGACGAAGACGAGGTGGCGGCCCGGGCGCGGCGCGGGCTCGGGCACCGGGTCGGGCGTCTCGGGCCCCGCGGGCAGCGCCGCGACGAGCCGCTCGGCGAGCTCGCGCCCGCGCGCCTCGTCGACGTCGCCCGAGACCGCGACGAGGGCGTTCGCGCGGTTGTAGTGCCGGCCGTAGAAGGCGACGACGTCGTCGCGCCCGATGGCGCGCAGGCTCGCGAGGGTGCCCGCGCTGCGCCGCGCGTAGGGGTGGCCCTCGTAGAGCGCGCGCCGCAGGGCCCGGTAGGCGAGCCCCCGATCGTTGTCGCGCGCCTCGACCAGCTCGCCCTCGGTCTCGCGCAAGAGCCGCCCGAGCTCGCCCGCGTCGAAGGCGGGCCCGGCCAGCACCGCGGCGGCCTGGTCGACGAAGGCGTCGGCGTTGCGCGCGATGACCTCGAAGCCGAAGGTCGTCAGGCTCAGGCCGACGTCGTTGGTCATCTCGCCGCCGAGCGCGTCGAGCGCCGCCTCGACCTCGAAGGCCCCCAGGCCGGCCGCCCCCCGGCGCAAGAGCCGCGCCGTCGCCCGGGCGAGCCCCTCTTTGCCCGGCGGGTCGCACACCGACCCGACCCGGAACGCCAGCGAGAGCGAGACGATCGGCAGCTCGTGGTTCGGCTCGACGTAGACCTTCACGGCTGCCCCCCCGCGGCCGCCCCGGCCCGCACGAGCACCGAGGTGCGCGCCTCGGGCACGAGAAAGCGCCGCGCGGCCCGCAGCGCGTCCGAGCGGTCGACGCGGCGGATCGCCTCGATGCGCCCGAAGCTGCCCGCCGGGTCGCCCGTCACCGTCGCCCAGAAGCCGATCTGCTCGGCCTTGCCCCCCGAGGTCTCGAGCCCCTGCAGCGCCCCGAGCTCGAGCCGCGCCCGCACCCGCTCGAGCTCGTCTTCGCCGAGCGCCCCTTGCACCACGCCCGCGACCGCCCGGTCGAGCGCCTCGAGCAGCGCCTCGGCCTTCACGCCCGGCCGGCCCGCCGCCGTCATCTCGTAGAGCCCCGGGTCGCGGAAGGTGCCCACCCACCCGCGCACGTCGGTCGCGAGCTCGGCCTCGTGCACCAGCGCCCGGTGCACCCGCGACGAGCGCCCGCCGAAGAGCGCCTCGTTGACCACCGTGAGCGCCGCGTGGTCGACGTCGCCGAGCGCCGGGCCCCGGTAGCCGACGGCCACCCGCTCGGTCGCCGTCGGCTTCGTCACCTCGACCCGCCGCTCGGCCGTCTGCGGCGGCTCGGGCAGCACGTCCTCGACCGGCAGCGCGGCCGACTCGAGCCCGCCGTACGCGTCTTGCACCCGCTTGAGCGCCGCCTCGAGCTTCACGTCGCCGACCATCACGACGGTCGCGTTGTTCGGCGCGTAGTACGTGCGGTAGAAGGCCGCGCAGTCGTCGGGCGTGTAGCCCTCGATGTCCTGCATCCAGCCGATGGTGGGCCAGCCGTAGCCGTGCCGCCCGAACGCCGTCCGGTAGAGTAGCTCGTTCACCGAGCCGTCGACGTCGTCCTCGACCCGCAGGCGGCGCTCGTTCGCCACCACCTCGCGCTCGCTGTCGACCTGCGGCTGGCGCAAGACGAGGTTCGCCATCCGGTCGGCCTCCATCGTGATGACGAGGGGCAGCCGGTCCTTGGGCACGTTCTCGTAGTAGTACGTCCAGTCGACCCAGGTCGCCGCGTTCGACTCGGCCCCCGCCTCTTCGAGCTTGCGGTCGAAGGTGCCCGCCGGCAGGTTCGACGTCTCGTTGAACATCAGGTGCTCGAAGAAGTGCGCGAGCCCCGTCTTGCCCGGGCGCTCGTGCCGCGAGCCGACCGCGAACCAGGTATGGTAGCTGACCACCGGCGCCGAGGGGTCGACCAGCACCAAGATCTTGAGCCCGTTGCCCAGGCGAAAGCGCTCGACCGTGTGCACCGGGCCGAAGGCGACCGAGCCCTCGTAGGCGAGGCGCGCGCCCCCCTCGCGCCCCGCGTTCAGCCGCTCGACCAGGGCGGCGCGGGGGGATAGGGCGCGGGGCGGGGGGCGACGCGTTGCGGCAGGGCTCGTCGAAGGCATTCGGTCGAGCGCTATACCACCGCCGGGCGCGCGCCGTCCGCTCTGGCGGCGCGCGGGGCGTTCGCCGGGCGGGGTCGCTCGGCCCTGCGGACACCCCACCCGCGCCCTGCGAACACCCCACCCTCGCCCCCTGGACACCCCCAACGCGCCCTGCGGGCTGCCAGGAACGTCGGCCCCCAGGGGGCAGAAAAAGGCCGACTTCCGTGCGCCGGGGCGCCCCGAAGGGGCAGGAGGTCTCAGGCCGCGGGGGCCCCGCCCTTCGGGCCGAGCGCCCCCGCCCGGCGAGCGCCCCGCGCGCCGCAGGCCCTCGGGCAGACCCCCGGCCTCGCCCCGTCGCGGCCGGCCGGGGCCCCTACTCGGTGACCTTCAAGATGGCGAGGAAGGCCTCCTGCGGCACCTCGACGTTGCCGACCGACTTCATGCGCTTTTTGCCCTCTTTCTGCTTCTCGAGCAGCTTGCGCTTGCGGCTGATGTCGCCGCCGTAGCACTTGGCCGTCACGTCCTTGCGCAGGGCCCGCACGGTCTCGCGCGCGATGATCTTGCCGCCGATCGCGGCCTGCAGCGCCACCTCGTACTGCTGCTGCGGCACGAACTCTTTGAGCTTCTCGGTCAGCGCCCGGCCCCGGTTGTACGCCCGGTCGCGGTGCACGATGATCGAGAGGGCGTCGAGCGGCTCGCCGTTGACCAAGATGTCGACCTTGACCAGGTTGTCGGCCTGGTACCCCTGGAACTCGTAGTCCATCGAGGCGTAGCCGCGCGAGGCGCTCTTCAGCTTGTCGTGAAAGTCGAAGAGCACCTCGGCGAAGGGCAGGTCATACGTGATGATGACGCGGTCCTTCGAGGCGTACTGAATGCCCTTCTGCACGCCGCGCCGCTCTTGGCAGAGGGTCAAGACCTGGCCCACGTACTCGCTCGGCACGTGGATGGTGACCTTGAAGATGGGCTCTTCGATCGTCTCGATGTGCTGCGGCGCCGGCAGCCGGGCGGGGTTCTCGACCCGCACCACCTCGCCGTCGCGCTTGGTCACCTTGTAGACCACGCTCGGGGCGGTGGTGATGAGGTCCAGGTTGAACTCGCGCTCGAGTCGCTCTTGAATGATCTCCATGTGGAGCAGGCCCAAAAACCCGCAGCGGAAGCCGAACCCGAGCGCCTCGGACGTGTCGGGCTCGAACGAGAAGGCGCTGTCGTTCAGGTGCAGCTTCTCGAGCGCGTCGCGCAGGTCGGGGTACTGGGCGCTGTCGGTCGGGTAGATGCCCGCGAAGACCATCGGCTTGACCTCTTTGAAGCCCGGCAGGGGCTCGGTCGCCGGCTTCTTCGCCGTCGTCACGGTGTCGCCGATGTTCGTGTCGTGCACGCTCCGGATGTTGCCCGCGAAGAAGCCGACCTCGCCCGGGCCGAGTTCGTCGACCGCCCGCGGGTGCGGCGTGAAGATGCCGAGCTCGGTCACCTCGTAATCGCGCCCGGTCGACATGAAGCGCACCTTGTCGCCCCGGCTCAGGGTGCCGTCGACCACCCGCACCATGACCACGGCCCCGCGGTAGCTGTCGTACCAGCTGTCGAAGATGAGGCAGCGCAAGGGGCCCCCCGGCGCCTTCTCGCGCGGCGGCGGCACCCGGCGCACGATCTCTTCGAGAATTTGATCGACCCCGACGCCCGTCTTGGCCGAGCAGGCGACCGAGTGCGAGGTGTCGAGCCCGATGACCTGCTCGATCTCTTCGCGGGTGCGGTCGACGTCGGCCGAGGGCAAGTCGACCTTGTTCAAGACCGGCACGATCTCGAGGTTCTGCTCGATCGCCAGGTACACGTTCGCCAGGGTCTGCGCCTCGACCCCCTGGCTCGCGTCGACCACCAAGAGTGCGCCCTCGCAGGCCGAGAGCGAGCGGCTCACCTCGTAGTTGAAGTCGACGTGGCCCGGCGTATCGATGAGGTGCAGCCGGTACTCTTGGCCGTCTTGCGCGACGTAGCGCAGGCGCACCGTCTGCGCCTTGATGGTGATGCCCCGCTCGCGCTCGAGGTCCATCTTGTCGAGGAACTGCTCTTGCATCTCGCGCGCCTCGAGCGCGCCCGTCAGCTGCAGGATGCGATCGGCCAGCGTCGACTTGCCGTGGTCGATGTGAGCAATGATCGAAAAATTGCGAATTCGTTCGGGCGGAAAGGACATCGTAGAGCGGTCGGGGGCAGAACGATCGGAGGGCAGGGGCCCGGGCTACCTAGCACCAGGGCACCGCGCCCCGCCCCTATGTGCCGGCGCGGCGCGTCTGGCGCAACCTTCCCGAACGGAGGGTGACCCCTTCTTTGGGCCGGGGGCGGGGGGCGCCCACGCGGCCCGGGGGCAAGCACGCGGGCTGCCCCCGACTGAAGTCGGGGGCAGCGAACGCCCGCGGAAACGGCCGTCCAAGCCCTGCCGGAGGCAGGGCTCTCGCGCCGCGAGCCGCTTCGCGCGCTCGCTCGGCAGCCGGAGCCCTTGGGAGCCCGGCCCCCAGCGGAGGGGGCGGGCTTGGCTCGCCGAATCGGCCTCGCTTCCGCGCGGCACGAACGGGCGTGCGCTGCCCCCGACTTCCGTCGGGGGCTCGGTGGTGCACCCCCCGCGTCGAGCCCGGGGCCGCGCCGGGCCCGGATCAAAGGGGCTTCTTGGCGGGCGGAGGCGGCACCGAGGGGGGGGGCAGGGGGCTCGATTCGACGTCAGAAACGAGCGACATCTGGCCGGGTAGCACGCTCTCGTACTGCTTGAGAACGAGGTCGATGCCCTCACGGATGTAGACCGAGATGGGCACCTTGGTGCGCTCGTGCAGAAGCTTGAGCCGTTCACTTTGCTCGGGCGTGATGTAGATCGTCGACGAGATCTTCTTGCGCGACATGGGGGACGCCCGGGCGGGTGGCTAAGTGAACAGGTGTTACCTTACGTTCCGATACACGTGTTGTCAATACCCCCTGGGCTTGCCGCCCCCTCAGCCCGGCGGCTACCTTTGGCCTCGACACCATGTCAACCGCGCTAACAAGCGGGTCGCCCCCCTGGCGGCCCTGGGTTTCGGGCGTCCTTGCCTCGGCCCTCGGCCTCGGGGCGGCGGCCTCGGGTTGCCGTTCGGGGGGGGGTAAGGGCAAGGCCGAAGACGCGAACGAGCGTCCCCTCGTCGTCGTCCACGAGGAGTGCGACGAGACGTCGAGCAAGGCCAAGCCCCACGACGCCAACAACGACGGCAAGCCCGACCTGGTCGTGGTGATGGACGGGGCGCGCGAGCGCTGTAGCTCGTCGGACCTCGACTTCGACGGGCGGCCCGACCGCTACGTGTACTTCGACGCGGCGGGCCAGGCCCGGCGCATCGAGAGCGATCACGATCGCGACGGGCGGGTCGACGAGGTGGTGACGCTGCGGGCGGGCCAGATCGCCCGCA
This sequence comes from Polyangiaceae bacterium, assembly GCA_035762175.1. Classification (GTDB taxonomy): domain Bacteria; phylum Myxococcota_A; class Polyangia; order Polyangiales; family Polyangiaceae; genus DASTPP01. Next base: position 9,276 of record DASTPP010000071.1, read on the forward strand.
AAGATCGCGCCATGAGCCTGAGCGGCAAGCTCGACACCTGGGACTGGTACAACGGCGGCATCCTCGTGCGGCGCGAGCGCGACTCGGACGGCGACGGCAAGGTCGACCAGTGGTGGTCGTTCCCCAACCGCGAGAAGCCCGAGTGCGCCGTGGTCGCCACCGACAAAGACGGCGACGGGCGGCCCGACCTCGGCTCGCAGGTCGACCTCTGCAGCGAGGAGGGCGAGCCGGCGAGCATCTTGGCGACCTCGTCGGCGAGCGCGCCGGCGGCCCCGGCCTCGGCGCCGCGCGCGGCCACCTCGGTGACGGGGCCGCCGCCCGCGATTTCGGCGCCCTCGATGCGGGCGCCGGTCGCGCCGACGGCGCCGGTCGAGCCCGGCAGCAAGCCGGCCACCTCGGGCAGCGCCAGGCCCAAGGCGGCGCCCGCGGGCAGCGCGAAGAAAGGGGGCGCGCCGTGAGCGCGCGGGTGGGCGGCGCGTTCGGGCCCGGGCCGGTGCGGGCGGGGGCGGGCGGGGTGCTGGTCGGGGCGCTCGCGCTCCTGCTCGGGGCCGCGTGCGGCAAGAAGGTGCCCGACGGGCAGGTCGCCGCCGCCGACAAGGGGCGGGCGCAGAGCGGCCCGGGCGCGGCCTTCGACGACCGCAGCCGCTGCGAGTACCGCGGCCGCGACGACCGCGAGACGAGCGAGACGGCGGGGCCGGGGGCGCTCTTGCCGAACGTGCGTCGCGTCTACCAGGTGGTGGGCCAGGGCGACGACCGGCGCAAGGTCATGGTCTGCCGCGAGATCGACACCAACCTCGACGGCGTCAAAGACGTGGTTCGAACCTTCAACGACAAGGGCGAGAGCCTGCGCGAGGAGGCCGACTCGAACTACGACGGCCGCATCGACACGTGGATCACCTTCAGCAGCGGGCGCATGTCGCAGGTGGCCCTCGATCTCGACCACGACGGGCGGCCCGAAGAATGGAAGTACTACGTCGGCGGGCAGCTCTCGCGCATTCAGCGCGACACCAACCGCGACACCAAGCCCGACGTGTGGGAGTTTTACATTCGCGGCCAGCTCGAGCGCATGGGCGTCGACGTCGATCACGACGGCCACGTCGACCGCTGGGACCACGACGAGCTCACGCGGCGCACCCTCGATCTGGCCGAGCGGGCCGCCGAGGCCTCGGCCGGCGCCCCGCGCGCCTCGTCGAGCGCCGGGCCCGCGGGCTCGGCGCCGCCGGTGGGCCCCATCCCCGGGGGGGCGCCGCCCGCCGGCTCGGCGGCGAGGCCGGCCGGCTCGGCGGCGAAGCCCGGCGCCGCGAGCCCGGCCGGCTCGGCGCGGCCGAAGTTAGCGCGGGCCGTGGAGGCGAGCGCCGGCGCCGCGCGCTCTCGCGGCGGCGCCGGGGGCTGGCTAGGGCTCGGACGTGCCCTCGCGCCCGTAGGCGTCTTCGAGGCGGACGACGTCGTCGAGCTCGGGGGTCGAGACCTCGATGACGTCGACGTCGGTGAGGGCGACCATGCGGTGCACGGTGCCGGGGGGGCAGTGAAAGGCCTGGCCGGGGCCGAGCTCGAGCGCGCGCAGGCCTTCGCCCTCGCCGATCTCGAGGCGCATCGAGCCCGCCTGCACGAAGAAGGTCTCGTCTTTCGTGCGGTGGTACTGGCGCGAGAGCTTCTGGCCCTCGGCGATGTGCAAGAGCTTGCCGACGTATCGCTCGGTGTGGGCCCAGATGAGCTCGTAACCCCAAGGCTTGTCGACGCGGCGCATGGTCGCCAGGTATAAGCGGCTTCGGTTTCGCTGTCAGCGGCCTCGAAAGGGTAGCGTGCGACGATGGAAGAGCGCTTGCAGAAGATACTCGCCCAGGCCGGGGTGGCGAGCCGGCGCGCGGCCGAAGAGCTCATCACGGCCGGGCGGGTGCGGGTCAACGGGCGGCTCGTGCGCGAGCTGGGCACCAAGGCCGACCCGCGCCGCGACAAGGTCGAGGTCGACGGCCAGCGCCTGGTGGCCGAGCGGCCGGCCTACGTCGTCTTGCACAAGCCCCGGGCCGTGGTCTCGACGATGAGCGACCCCGAGGGGCGCCCGACGGTGGCCGAGCTGGTCGGGGGCCTCGGCGCGCGGCTCTACCCGGTGGGCCGGCTCGACTTTCACACGAGCGGCACGCTGCTCTTGACCAACGACGGCGAGTTCGCCCACGGGCTTTTGCACCCGCGCGAGGGCGTGCCCAAGACCTACGTCGTCAAGGTGCAGGGCGTGCCGAGCGAGTCCACGCTCGAGCACTGGCGCGAGGGCGTCGAGCTCGACGACGGCAAGACCGCGCCCTGCCACGTGCGCTTTCTGCGCGAGGAGGCCGGCAAGGGCTGGCTCGAGGTGACCCTCACCGAGGGGCGCAACCAGCAGATCCGTCGCATGGGCGAGGCGACCGGGCACCCGGTGATGCGCCTGGCGCGCCTCTCGTTCGCGGGCGTGACGAGCGAGGGGCTGCGGCCGGGCGAGTGGCGGCCGCTCTCGGCCGACGAGCTGACCGATCTGAAGAAGCGCTACGGGGTGCCGCGGCGCATCCGGGGCGCGAACGATGCGCTCGCCCCGCCGCCGCGCTCCATGCGCTCGCGCCCGGCGGGCGGCTACGGCGAGCGGCGCCCCTCCCGCCGGCTGGGCCCGGCCTCGCCCGCCTACGGCGACGAGGGCGACGACGCGTTCGAGGGCGCTCCGCCGCGGCGCACCCCGCGGGGCGGGGCCGAGCGCGAGGGCGCCGGCGAGCGTCGCCCGGTCGGCGCCCGGCGGGGCGAGCGCGGCGGCGTTGGCGAGCGCGGGGGTGCGCGCGAAGGCTTCGGCGAGCGCGGCGGCTTCGGCGAGCGCGGCGAGCGCGGGGGGGCGCGCGGCGGCTTCGGCGAGCGCGGCGGCTTCGGCGAGCGCGGCGAGCGCGGCGAGCGCGGGGGGGCGCGCGAGGGCTTCGGCGAGCGGCAGGCGTATGGCGAGCGCCGGCGGGCGGGCGGGGGGGGCGGGGCGGACGAGCCGCGGCGCGGTGCGGGGGGGCGGGCTGGGGGCGAGGCGGGCGGGGCGAGGCGCCCCTCTCAAAAGAGCTCGGCGGCGGTGCCGTCGGCGAAGGGCCAGGCCTCGAAGGGCACGAAGAGCCGGTCGCCTTCGCGCGCGAGCCGGCCCCGCTGAACGAGCCGTTCGGCGGCGCGGCGCCGGCCGGGGGGCCAGGGGTCGGCGCCGAGCTCGTCGGCGGCCCGGCCGATGTCGAGGCCCTCGGCGAGGCGCAGCCCGAGCATGATGCGCTCGCGGAGGCGGGTCTCGGGGTCGAGCCGCTCGGCCTCGACGAGGAGGGGGCCGGGCTCGGTCAAGCTCGCCTCGTCGGGGTTTTGGGCGGCGGCGACGTAGCGCCGCGGGTCGGGGTGGTTCCGGTAGCGAAGGCGCGCGCCCTGATGGGGTAGGGTGCCGACGGCCGCGCAGCCGAGCCCGAGGTAGTCGAGGCCTCGCCAATAGCCGAGGTTGTGCTGGGACTCGTCGCCGGGCATGGCATAGTTCGAGATTTCGTAGTGTCCGAAGCCGAGCGGGCGCAGGGTGCGGTCGACGGCGAAGAACGAGTCGACCATGGCGGCGTCTTGGGCGAGGGGCAGGCGGCCCGCGCGCGCGAGGGCGCCGAAGCGCGTGTTGGCCTCGATCGTGAGGTTGTAGGCCGACAGGTGCGTGACCCCGACCCGGGCGAGCTCGGCCGCCTCGGCGGCGGCCACCTCGGGCGTCTGGCCCGAGACGCCGTAGAGCAGGTCGCCCGAGACGCGCCGGAAGCCCGCCGAGAGCGCGGCGCGCAAGGTGGCGAGGGCCTGCTCGGCCGAGTGCAGGCGGCCGAGAAAGCGCAGGCGTTCGGCCTCGAGGGCCTGCACGCCGACCGAGACCCGGTCGACGCCGGCCCGGACGAAGGCGCGGGCGCGGGCCTCGTCGAGCGAGGAGGGGTTCGCCTCGAGGGTGACCTCGCGGGCCGGCCCCCCGAGGGCCTGGTTCAGGCCCGCGAGCACGCGCTCGAGCCCCTCGGGGGCCCAGAGCGAGGGGGTGCCGCCGCCGAAAAAGACGCTGTAAAGCCGCGGCGAGACGGGCTCGCGGTCGAGCAGGGCGAGGCGCGCCCGGAGCTCGCCCTCGACGGCCCGGGCGTAGCCCTCATGATCGATCGAGCCCGGGTCGGTCGCGTAGCTGACGAAGTCGCAGTAGGGGCATTTCTGCAGGCAGTAAGGGAAGTGAACGTAGACGAGCAGGGGCAGTTCGGGGCGGGCCATGGCGTCGGGGCGGGGGGGGCGCGGTCGCGCGCGGCCCGGGTGGGGGAGGGCTCGCCGTTGCTCGACGCGCTGCAGGGTGGTAGCGTTAGTGAGGCTCGGGTCGTCTGTGGCCGGCGCGCCCCTGGCGGCGCGGGGCCGGGGCGACCGGCGTAAGGCGCGTGGGTATGCTGCAACTGGCAGAGCTCGTTGACCGGGTCAAATCGTACCATCCGTCGGCTGACGTTTCGCTCCTGAGCAAGGCCTACGAGTACTCGCTGCGCGCCCACGAGGGGCAGCGCCGCAAGAGCGGCGACCCGTACTTCATTCACCCGGCCTCGGTCGCGGGCATCATCACCGAGCTCAGGCTCGACACGGCGAGCGTGTGCGCGGGCCTCTTGCACGACGTGGTCGAAGACACCCTCGCGACCACGAGCGACATCGAGCGCGAGTTCGGCGTCGAGATCGCCGAGCTGGTCGACGGCGTCACCAAGCTCTCGAAGATCAACTTCTTCTCCAAAGAAGACCGCCAGGCGGAGAACTTCCGCAAGATGGTGGTGGCGATGGCGCGCGACATCCGCGTGCTGCTCGTCAAGCTCTGCGACCGGCTCGACAACATGCGCACGCTCGAGCACATGTCGCCCGAGTCGCAAGAGCGCATCGCCCGCGAGACGATGGAGATCTACGCGCCGCTGGCCAACCGGCTCGGCATGGCGCGCTTCAAGAGCGAGCTCGAAGACCTCTCGTTCCGCTACCTCGAGCCGGAGGCCTGGCGCGAGCTGAAGGCGAAGGTCTCGAAGACGCAGGCCGAGCGCGAGCGCTACATCGCCGACGTCAGCAAGACGCTGCAGTCGCGCCTGGCCGAGCAGGGCTTCGCCGCCGAGGTGACGGGCCGCGCCAAGCACCTCTACTCGATCTTCCGCAAGATGCGGGCGCAGAATTGCGAGTTCGAGCAGGTCTACGACGTCATCGCCTTCCGCGTCGTCGTCGAGACCGTCGCCGACTGCTACGCGGCGCTCGGCGTGGTGCACTCGAAGTGGACGCCGGTGCCCGGCCGCTTCAAGGACTACATCGCGCTGCCCAAGCCGAACCAGTACCGCTCGCTGCACACGACGGTCATCGGCCCGGGCCGCGAGCGCATCGAGATCCAGACGCGCACGCCCGAGATGCACCGCGTCGCCGAGCTCGGCATCGCCGCCCACTGGAAGTACAAAGAGCGCGTCGGCGGCGGCATCGACCCGCGCGACGCGCAGAGCTTCGCCTGGCTGCGCGAGCTGATGGAGGCGCAGCGCGAGCTGAAAGACCCCGCCGAGTTCCTCGAGAGCGTCAAGGTCGACCTCTTCCAGGACGAGGTCTACGTCTTCACCCCGAAGGGCGACGTGCGGGTCTTCCCGCGCAACTCGACCCCCATCGACTTCGCGTACGCCATCCACACCGACGTCGGCAACCACTGCTGCGGCGCCCGCGTCAACGGCGCCATCGTGCCCCTGCGCTACAAGCTGCGCTCGGGCGACGTCGTCGAGGTGCTGACCAACCCGCAGCAGAGCCCCTCGAAAGACTGGCTCGAGTTCGTCGTCACCGGCCGCGCCCGCAACAAGATCCGCAACGTGCTGCGCGCCGACCAGCGCGAGCGCGGCGTCCGGCTCGGGCGCGAGCTGCTCGAGAAGCACCTGCACGAGAAGGGCATCTCGCTCTCGAAGCTCGTCAAGAACCACGAGGCCCAGCGCGCCCTCGTCGAGCACTTCCGCGTCGGCAGCTTCGACGAGCTCTTGCTCGCCATCGGCTACGGCAAGACCAACGCCGCCGACGTCGGCGCCCGGCTCGCCCCCCCCGAGCCCGACGGCCAGAAGAACGCCCCGCCGCCCGCCGACATCCGCGAGGGCCGCCTCGAGAGCATCGTCCGCAAGTTCAGCGGCAAAGACACCGCCGGCATCCGCCTCGGCGGCATCGACGACGTGCTCGTGCGCTACGCCCGCTGCTGCAACCCGCTGCCCGGCGACGAGATCATCGGCTTCATCACCCGCGGCCGCGGCGTCACCGTCCACCGCCGAAGCTGCACCAAGGCCTTCGACAACGACCCCGAGCGCCGCGTCGAGATCAGCTGGGAGCCCAAGGCGAAGGTCATGCGCCCCGTCCAGGTGCGCGTGCTGACGGCCAACCGCCCCGGCGTGCTCGCCACCCTCGGGCAGACCTTCCAAGAGCGCGGCGTCAACGTCTCGGAGGCCATCTGCCGCGCCGGCGACGACGGGCGCGCCATCAACTTCTTCTCCTTCGCCTGCGGCGACGTCGCCGAGCTGCGCACGCTGATGACCGCGCTGCGCAAGGTGCCCGGCGTCGTGCAGGTCGAGCGCGTCTGACGCGCGCCCGCGCCCTACGCCGCCTCTTCGGTCAGATCGCCGAGCTCGGCCGCCGGCGGCGGCATGGTCTGCAGGCCCGAGGCCGGCGCCGCCGGGGGCCCGGGCGCCTCGCCCTGCGGGGCGACGACGAGCTGCCAGATCTCGGCGAAGACCCCGAGCTTGACCCAGCGCTGCATCGTGCGATGCACCGAGCTGTCGTCGGGCAGGTGCTTCGGCAGCTTGTTCCAGCGACACCCGGTGCGCGCCCGGTAGATCATCGCGTTCAGCGCCGCCCGCTGGTCGATGCGGCGGCGGCCCGTGACGCGCGGAGGGTCATGTTTCTGCAAGAGCGCCCGGATCGCCTCCCAGCGCTCGTCAGAAATCTCCCAGTAGGGGGGGGCCTCGTTCAGAAGGTTCGACGTCTCCATGGGTCCGGCTCCTCGTTCGCGAGTCAAGCGCGTCCGCGTTGCAAGCACAGCGGAGGGGTTCGAAGGTGGCGTCCGACCCCCTGGCCAGCCCGGGCGGTTGGCCCCGTCGGACGTGACCACCCCTTCTGCAAGGCGCCTGCCAGCGATAACAGGGCCAAAATCGGCTAAAATCGGCCCTTGTGCCTCACCGGGGGCGGGTGGGGGAACGTTTTCGATCCATTTTTAACGAGTCGAGGACGATCCGTTTTCAGATGAATGACTCGACGCGTCGGGCGGGCCCCGGCCGCGGATCAGGGCGGGACGCCGAGCTCCTGCCAAAGCACGAGGACGCCTTCGTCTCGCCCGGGCGAGAGGTCGGCCGGTGGGGCGGCGGCCTCGGCAAAGCGGCGCGAGGCCTCGTCGAGCAGGCCCCCGGCGAGGGCGGGCAGGCCGAGCGCCCAGGGCCCGGCGAGCCAGGCGTGGCCCTCGAGCGGGCGATCGTCCCAGGTGACGTGCCAGGGCAGGGGCGTGGTCGAGGGCGCGAGCTCGACGTCGAAGCCGGCGGCCAGATCGGGGCGCGTCAGGAAGGCCGCGTCGACGAACGAAGGGCCGTCGTAGAGCACGTCGGGGCCGAGGCCGACCGGGGTAATCCGGAGCGTGGGCCCGATCTCGCCCGGGCCCGGCGCGGGCTTGTCGATGCGGAGCGTGACGCGATGGCGCTCGGGGCCGCCGTAAAAGCGCAGCCCGACGCGCGCCCGCGGCGAGGGCGGTGGCGGCGTGAAGCGCGAGCCGGCGAGGGCCTCGCTCCGCGTCGCCTCGGCGCTACGGTGGCGGGCGATCTCGCGGGCGAGCTCGTCGCGCAGGCGCTCGGCGGCCGCCGGGCGTTCGCCCGAGCGGTCGCGCGGCGGGGCGCCCGCGGGGGCCGCGTCGAAGAGAAACGAGCGGGCCTCGTCGCTCGCGCCGACCCCGGCGTCGCGCTCGACGAAGAGCAGAGGCCCCGAACGAAGCGAGCGGGCGCCGCGGCCCTCCGTCACGCGCGCGCGCGCCGCGAGCGACTCGGGCGGGGCGGCCGTGGGCCCGAGCAGGGCGCGTCCGCTCATCGTCTCGACGGCCGCGAGCCCCTCGAGGGCGAGCAGCGTGGGGGCGAGATCGGTGGCGTGGGCCGGCACCTCGGGTCGGGGGCCGGCGGCGAGGCCGGGCGCCTCGATCACGAGCGGGAGCGAGGGCGCCCGAAGGAAGCGCTCGGGGGCGTCGGTGCCCCCGGGCGCGCCGTCGGCGGCGACCGCGACCACGATCGTCTCGCCTTCGAGAGCGAACTTGGCCAAGGGCTCGAACAAGGGCTCGAGCGCCTCGCGGGCGTCGGCGGCGTTCGAACGGCCCGCGGGGCCGCCGGCGCGGAGGCGCACGAGGGCGAAGAAGCGCTCGCGCCGGTGTCGTTCGAGCCACGCTTCGAGCTCGGCGGCGGCGGAGCGGGCGCCGACTTCGATCGCCGCGTCGAAGCCCAGATCGAGCGAGCCGAAGGCCTCGGGGGCCGCCGCCCCGGCCTCGCGCACCACGAGTGTGGTCGCCCCCGCGGCCCGCAAGAGCGGCGCGAGCAAGGGGGGCCGTCGCGCGTAGAAGGCGTCGATGCTCGGCCTCGAAGGCGGCGGGCCGCCCACGTCGAGGCCGAGCTCGCCGGAGCGCATACCCGCGAGGATGGCGAGCAGCTCGGGGCCCTGCCACGTCGCCGCTGCGACACAATCGGGGAACGATACGCCCCGCGGGGCGGGCTGCCCGGCCTCCGGCTGCCGGGCCCGTCGGGGGGCGGGGCGCGTGAGGTCGGCCCCCTCGAAGACCGCGAGCACGACGTTGTAGGGGAGCTCCGCCGCCGACGCCTCCACGAGGGCGGGCGACCCCCACGCGACCGAGGGGGCGTCGTCCGTCGGTTCGGAGAGGGTACGCAGCTCGAGCTCGATCTCGAGCCCCGCGAAGCGCCCGAGATCGATCTCTCGCTCGACCCAGCGGCGGGCCTCGTCGGCGCCGAGGGCCCACGCGTCGAGCACCTCCGGGGGGGCGCCCCGGCGCCGCGCGCGCACCTCGACGCGCAGAGGGCGCTCGGGCGGAGCGAGCGGCGCGGGCGCGACGCGCAGGCGGGCGTGCGCTTCGAGCCGGCGAGACAAGCGCAGCGCCGAGGGCGTCGGCACGATCAGGGCGCTACGCGTCTCGTCGCGCCCGCCCCCGGAGCCGAGGCTGACGCGGCGCCGGGCGGGGTGGGGGGGCCGGGCCCAAGGGTCGGGCGCGAGGGTCGACATGCCGGCGCCCGGCGCGGCGCCGGGCCCGTGCCGATCGGGCAGCGAGGTTTGCAGCGCGTCGAGGAGCGAGCGCTGCCGCTCTTTGCGAGCCGCGCCGGAGGGCTTCGACGGACTCTGCGGCGCAACCTCCGGGGGGCGGGGAACGACATGTCCGGAGCGCATCGTCAGCGTCCGATCGCGGAGCAACCAGCTCACGAGCTCGTCGCGCAGGGCGTCGCGCAGGGCCGGCAGTTCGGCCGAGACATCGCGCGTCTGCTCGGGGTCGGCGTGGCGGTCGAAGAGCTCGACCGCGAGGCCCCTTCGCGTCGCCTGGGCGACGAGCCGGTGGGGGCCCGTGCTGAGCGCCCAGCGGCGCCCGAGCGCCGTCGCGGCCGCGGCCGCCTCGCCTGAGCCCGCCTCGGAGAACGCCGGGCTCTCGGCGAGCGGCTCGCCCCGCAAGGCGCCCGCGAGCGAGCGCCCGGGCGATTCGGTGTACCCGGGGAGGCGGAGCCATTCGGCGATCGTCGGCGCGAGATCGAGATCGCGCACGATCTCGCTTCGCCGCGCGGGCGGGCCCGCGCCGGGCATTCGCACGACGAGCGGGGCGCGCAGCGTGCGGTCGTCGAGCGGCGGCCCCCCGTCGAGGCCTGGGGCCCGCGGTACGGGCGCCCCCCCCTCGCCGAACGCGGCGACGATCGTCGTCGCGTCGAGGCCGCGCTCCCGCAGTCGGTCGAGGAGGCGGCCGAACGCGGCGTCATCGCAGGCCAGGGCGCCCTTGTGCAGGGCGAGCTCTTGCCGAAGATCGTCGGCGTCGGGGGGGGGGGCGCCAGGCACGTGAGAGCACCCGCGGTACTTGCAGCGGCCCCGGTACGCCCGATCGGCGAAGGCGAGCGCGCGCTCGCAGGCGCCGGCGAAGGGCGGCCGGGCCGCGGGCAAAAAGAGCGCGAGGGCGAAGGGCCCCTCGCCCGCGTCGGCGAAGCGGAGGGCCCGCTCGATCGCGTCGTCGGCGTCGACGAGATCGCGCCGCGTCGGCGCGGGGAGGCCGAGGCGCGAGGCGAGGGCCTTGGCGAGGGGGCGCAGCGGCTCGAGCGCGAGCGGCCAGCGCTCGAGGGTCGGCGCTTGGTGGGCGGCGAGGCCGAGCCGCCCGGCGAGCGTGTCGTCGCCCACGATCGCGACGCGGTAGCCGGCGCTCGCGAGGCGCTCGGGGAGCGATTCGCCCGAGGGCTCTGCCCCGAGGCGCCATCGGTGGGGCTCGATGCCGCTCACCCAGGCCGCCCGCTCGAGAGGCGCGTCGGTGCTGGTCACGAAGGCCTGGTCGAAGGTGACGCCTCGGCTGGCGAAGGCGGCGAGCGCGGGGGTCAGCTCGGGCCCCAGCGAGCCTGCCTCGAGCGAGGCGAACCCGACGAGCACGAGGTCGGGGCGCGCGCCCGGGCGGTGCCGAGGCGCCGGCCTCGCCAGCCAAAGCAGCGCGGTCGCGGCGAGCGCGACCGGCGCGACGACGCGGAGGGCTGCGCCCGCCCGCCCCCTCGGCCCGTCGGCCCGTGCCCGCGCCTGCAGAAGCCGACCGACGATCTTTCTTCGGAGCGTCGACGTCGCCTTCGGTCGCGCGTCGCGGGGGCCTTCGCGAGGCATTTCGCGAGGGCGACGCAGGTCGCGCAGCCGCGCCGCCAGGCGCTTCGGCGAGGCGCCGACGGCGTAGCCGACCAGCGCCGCCGCCCCCAGCGCCGCCAGGGCCTTGGGCCCCGCCACGTCGGCCGCCAGCACCTGCACGAGGCGCCGCACGCCGCCTCGCGCGTACCACGCCGCCGCGGCGAGCGAGGGCGTGGAGGCCATGGCCCAGAGGCTCGCGGCGAGGTGCCAGCCCGCGAGAAGGAGCGCCGTCGCCCCGAGCGACGCGGCGCCCTGTCCCCCGCGCAGCCTGCGCCTCAGCCATGCGATCGAGCCCAGCGCGGCGCCGAGCCCGAGCCCGAGCGCCGCCGCCCAGGCGAGGGCGAAGCCGAGCGCCCCGCGCGGAGCGTCGGCGCCGCGGTGCTCGTACGCGACGAGCGCGAGCGCGTAAGCCGCCCCGAGCAGCGTGGGCGCGAGGGCCGCGAGCGAGGGGCGGGGCCGGGGCCGCACGGCGGGGCGAAGGCCGGCGCTCGGGCCCCGGGCGGCGCGTCAGCCCCGCGCGACGAGGCGGCGGAAGCGGTCGTCGTCGACGAGGGCCGAGAAGTCGCTCTCGTCGCGCAGCGAGGTGCCGGCGGGCAGGCCCGCGGCGAGCGCGTCTTCGAGCTGCGAGAGCGCGCCGTCGAGGTCGCCCGAGCGCACCAGGGCGCGCGCCGCCTCGAGCGCGTGCAGGCCCTCGCGCGTGCGCGAGAAGAGCAGGGCCCGCAGGCGCGCGGCGTTGACGTACTGGCCCTCGTCGAAGAGCGTCTGGGCGAAGGTCGAGAGGCCTTCGACGTCGCCGCGTTCGACGAGGCGCAGGGCGATCTCGAGGGCGCGGTCGCCCTGGCCGGTCGCCCAGAGCCCCAGCAAGAAGGGCCCGAGCGCCGGGCCCTCGGGGCGGGCCGAGGCCTCGAGCTCGAGCAGCCGGAAGGCCTCGTCGCGCTCGCCCGCGAGGTCGAGCGCCTGCGCGCGCAGGACAACGTCATGCGGCGTCGGCGCCTCGACGCTGCCGAGCAGGCCGAGGGCCATCTGCGGCTGGTTGCGCCGCAGCGCCACGCTCACGATGACGCGCCGGGCGGCGTCGCGGCGCTCGGGCTCGAGCGCGACTTGGAGCGCGAGCGCCGCCTTGCGCTCGGCCTCGTTGAGGTCGTCGCGCTCGAAGGCCCGCAGCGACGCCCCGAGCAGCTCGCCCGCGGCCGCCGTGCGCGCCTGCTCGTGGCGGCGGGCTTCGCCGTAGCCCCAGGCGCTGCGCACCGACTGCAGCGACGCCAGCCCGAACAGGACGGCCAGGACGGCCCCGATGGGCTGGCGCAAGACGACCCAGCAGAAGGCGCAGAGGGCCGTGCCGACCAGCGCCGAGACGACGTGCGCGGCGCGGCCGAAGCGGGGGCCGAGCGCGTCGCGCAAGATGAACCCGCCGTCGAGCGGCAGCACGGGCAGGAGGTTGAGCGCGCCCCAGCCGACGGTCGCATAAAGCGCCCGGTTGAGGATCTGCTGCGCCGCCTCGCTCGGCGGCCCCGCCTGGCTCGCGCCGAGCCAGCAGAGCCCGCCGAGCAGGAAGCCCGCCATCGGCCCCGCCATCGACATGGCGACGCTCTGCGGGCGCGAGAGCTTGGCCCCTTGCATCGCCGTCGTGCCCCCGAAGCCGTGCAGGTACACGACCGGCCTGCCCCCGAAGGCCCGCGCCACCAGCGCGTGCCCGAACTCGTGCGCGAGCACGGCCACGAAGACGATGGCGAAGGTCGCCAGCATCACCTGGGGCGGCGCCTGCAGCTGCGTCAGCGACAGGAACGCGGCCATGAACCAGAAGGCCCCGGTGACGTGCACCGGGATGCCGAACAGCGAGAAGGTCACCGCCTCATGGTAACGACGCCCGGGCCCCCACGCACTCTTCCGGCCCACAATTCGGGCCGGCTCGCCGAAAAAGGTTGACAGGGGGGGGCCAAGACCGCTACTACCCCACTCGCGTCGCGGGAGTAACTCAGTGGTAGAGTGCCACCTTGCCAAGGTGGACGTCGAGGGTTCGAATCCCTTCTCCCGCTCCAGGTAATTTCGCCGACTTCGCCGTCGGTTGGTCGCCGCCGAGTGCCACCTTCGTGGTGGGGGTTGCGGTGGACGTCGTGGAGCGCTCGTCGCCGGCAATTGACGCGAAGGCCAGTCTTCGCATCCGCGGCGGAGTGACACCCGCAAGGGGGCCGCCCCCACCACCGAAGTCGGTGTCGATCGTCGTCTTGGCGGCCCCATCGGGCCGTCTTCGGCGTCGGTCAGATGCCGCCTCGTGAGGCCGCTTCTCTTGACCGCCTACGCCTGCCCGTCCGTGGTTTGCGCGCCGTCTGGGGCCGGCGTTGCTTCAACCGCGACGACCCCGCCAGTAACCCGGCCGGCGCCGCAGGTGCATGATCGCGAGCACCACGACGCGTTCGGCTTCGACCGCGTACAGCACACCATAGGGGAACCCCTCGACGAGCAACCGTCGCACGCCGGCCTCGAGCACCGGTCCCTGTTCCGGCGCCTCGGCGGCGCGGTCGAGCGCGGCCGTCAGCGCCGCCTCGAAGCGCAGGCCTGCCCGCTCGTCGCGCTGCCAATACCAGAGGAACGCCTCGCGCGCCTCCCGCTCGGCCTCGGGGGTGAAGGCGAGGGCACGGCCGACCACATCAACCCCGCGCGAAGATGCGCTCGCGGGCCTCGGCCCAGGGGGCGAGCTCCGTTCGCCCCGCCCGCACGTCATCGAGTCGCCGCTTGGCCTCGTCGACCCAGGCGCGCTCGACCTCGGCCTCGGGCTCGTCGCCGACGCTGTCGAGCAAGCGCAGCGCGAGCGCGCGCCGCTCGCTCTCGGGCAGCTTCAGGGCCTCGTCGAGCAGCTTCTCGGCCGGGTCGCTCATGGCGGCCAGTCTAGCAGACCCTGGGGGCACTCGGCCCACTGGGGCGGAGGGTGGGGGCGGCAGATTGTAGCATGCCTGCTTGGGCTGCTTTCTCTCCCGACGCCTTGCCCGAGTCGCCCGCGGCTCTGCCGATCCGCCTCGGTTCCACCAGCGGAGCTAGCGCGGGTCGAGGCCCCCGCTGGTGCCGAACTGTTCGGCCGTCAGGCCGCTGTACTGCCATCGCCGGATGCGCTCGGCCCACTGGGCGGCGGTCGCCTTGCGGCGGGTCGTCGTTGCCATGCGCTTGCGATGGTAGTCGTCGCCGGCCTCCCCGTCAGGATGCACCTGGCTGGTTGGTTACGACGGTGACGCCGCCGGTCTGGGCCGCTCGCCCCGGCTCGGGAGCGACGACGACACGGCGGAAGGCGGGCGCCATGGGGCGTGTCGGCTGGGTCCAGCGCGCGAGCGTGACCGGCGTCAAGCCAAGTACGTTCGCGACTTCGGCGCGCGTACGGCCCGCGGCGTGCGCCCGCTGGGCATAGGCGACGACGCGGGCGCGCAAGGCCTTGGGATAGCCGCGCCCGACGCCCTCGCGCTGGGCGGTGCGAAGGGCGTTGCGGAGCGTGGCGGCCTCGGGATCGAACATGGTAGGAGCATCCTGCGCGCTCGGGCGCGCGCATGCGGGAGGCTCGCCGCCGCCGGCTCACGCGTCAGGACGGGGCAGGGCGAGGACAGACACCACGTCGACGGCGAAGCCCATCGCCGCAGGGCTGATGGCGCCGTCGACGGGCAAACTGAAGGCGGGGCCGGGGGCTGCGGCGGCCGTCGAGTGCTGACCTTGCGCCACTGTTTTAATAGCATTAGGTGTTGCGCATGGAAAGCAGATCGCGCGGTAGAAACCCTGGAAATCTGCCTTGAATCTCTTGCAAGGATTCTTCCAGTGCCTCCGAAGATCTAAGACGATCTTCCCGCCGTGTGTGCCGCAAGGTGTCGTCGATTCGATCGAGTAGCCACTCGACGTCAGCAAACGGCGCGTCCTCTCTCAGACGCGCTTGCATCAAAAAGTCACGCAGCCTCAGAAGCCAAGATTCGGGGTCAGACTCGGTCACCATCGCCTAAAATCTCCTCGCGTGGGTATTTTCAATGCGGAAGATGATTCCTGGCTTTCCTTGCGACGGATCCACCCTCCACAGGAGCCTGTGAGGGTTGCTCCTGTCGATGATGTCCACCGACGTCCAGCCCTGCCAATTTCCCGTGAGAGGATGTTGATTGCGAGCTGTAAGTCGACCGGCTGCGGCTGCGTCTCCGCTCCGAGCAGCCTGAATGTCCATGAGGATGTCGTAAACGTGCGGTTGATACTCTTTAGGTATGTTGCCCGGAGCGAACGAGCTCCCGATCCGGTTGCCTTCGGGTGGCTGCGCCGAGGGGACAAGCTCGTGCGGGGCAGGGTTCGGCACATCTGTGCCTCCCCCCGACTCTGAGCCGGTCGAGAACGAGTGGTCGGAGTTAAGCGCATCAAGTACCTGCGCCGCCCCGGCCACGACGGCGGTGGCGCCGTTGGCCTGCACCAGCACCCCGGCAGCCACTGCCGGCACCCCCAGGGCCGCCCCGATGCCGGTGATCGACAGCGTCACGCCGCCTATCTCGCCGAGCGTGCCGCCGCCGAGCGCGATAATGCCACCAAAGATTTGCCCCACCCCGTTGCCGAACTCGAAGCCGGCGTCGCGTGGGGGCGCCACCGTCATGCCCCAGGAGTTGACGATCGTGCCACCGGGAACCATGCCAGCGACCAAACCGAGGCCGAAGCCGACCGCCGCAGGGCTGACGGCGTAGCCGAAGGGCAGGTTGAAGACGGGGCCTGACGAGACCGCCGCGGTCGAGGACTGGCCGAGCAGGTCGCCGACGTTCACGTCGACGATCATGTTGGGCGCGGCGGTGTTAGCGGCGGCGTACTGCTGCGCGAACCAGTTGTCCGTCCACGCGTTGAAGGCCGCGCTCTGCGCCTGGGACGCCGCCCACGCCGCCGCTTCATCGAAGTCGGGCATCGAAGGAATGCCCTGGCCCGGGTCGGCGGTGCTGAAGCCACTGGGGTCGGTGAAGCGCAGGGGGTTGTTGAAGACATAGGCGTAGCGATTCCAACTCTGCGAGAAGGTGGGCGCTTGAACCACGGGGTCGGGCGTGAGAAAACGGCCTAGCCTGGGATCATAAACGCGCCCCTTCATGTTCACCAGCCCCAACTCGGGGTCGTCATCGTGGCCGGTGAAGCCCTGACCGAGCAAGGGCGGCACGGAGGCAGGCCCGGTCTGCGCCCAGTCGGGGTGGCGCGGCCGGCCGAAGGGATCATACGAGCGGCGTTCGGCGATGACGGCGTGCGGGGCGGGCTGCTCGGGGTCGAGCCAGTTGCTCTCGTCGCTCGTCACCAGGTCGGTCGAGCCGAGGTGGTCTGTGTGAACGAAGAGCGGGCTCTGCCAGAGGCTCTGACCACCCTGCTCAAGGTAACGCAACGTAGCGACCACGCTACGGCCGGGGGCGGACACCAACAGTCGATGCTCGACCTTGCCATCGGGCCGGCGTTGCCTCTCGTAAAACCCCGCCGCGTAGGTCGTCGTGCCCACCGACGAAACCTTGCGCACGCGCTCGCCCAGCCCGCTATAGGAGAAGCGCGCGAGCGGCGCGCTGCCCTGCGTCAGGCCTGCGGGCAGGTCAAAGGCATTGTAGTCGACGGCCACGCCGCCCGGCCGCGACGTCTGGTTGCCCACCGCGTCGTGACCGTAGGTTTCGTTGCCGACCTTCGTAACCAGGTGGGGGCGCAAAGGGTCGTATTCGTAAACGCCTGCATCCGTCTTCTGTGTCAGGTTGCCGAGCGGGTCGTAATCGTAGGTGAGGCGCGGAGCGCCTTCGTTGTCGAGCGTAAGGCTCTTGAGTCGGTCGAGTTCGTCGTAGATGAAATGCTCGGTGTGCCCCTGCAGAAGGTCGGCGCGATGCTCGAGGTTGCCTTCGTCATCGAAGGTGTAGGTGAGCGATTGTAGCACTCGCCCCGGTTCGGCGTCGTAAATCGACGTTTGTGTCGTGACAGCGTCGGGCAGGCCGCGTAGCGGGTGGTAGGCGCGCCGGGTTTCGACTGCGTTGCCGAAGAATTCGTGCGTGACGCGGTCGGCTTCGTCGCTCTCGAGCGCCTCCCACAGGGCCGGTGCTTGGGCTCCCGTGCCCCAGCGCACGGCGCTGAGGTGCCCGTGGGCGCCGTAATCGTAGCCGACCGTGGTGGGCGACGTATGCCCCGGTAGCGTCGGGTACGTCACCGAGGATAGGCGACTGTGAGCATCGTACGCGAACTGCACGCGAAGTCGCTCGCTGCCCGCCCCAGAATCCGTGGGCAACACGTTGTCGAGCTTGGCGAGGCGACCCAGGGTATCGTAGCGGTACGTGAGCTGGTGCCACTGATTGTTGGCCCTGTCGAGGTGGTTGACGCGCGTCGGCTTGCCGACCGCCTTGCCCTCACCGAAGTCATAGACGTAGGTGGTCTCGGCCGCCGGCGTCGAACTGCCCTCGTGAAGTAGGCGCATGTGCGTTCGGCGGCCCAACGCGTCATACTCGTAGAAGTACTGCCGCCCGAGCGCGTCGGTCGCGTTAATCAGCTCGCCAAAGACGTTGTAGCCGAAGACCTTGACCCCCCGGTCGGCATCGTATGCGCGCGCGACGCGCCCGTAGCCGTCGAGTTCGATCTCACTGATCGTCACCTCACCCGATGGCACCTCTGCCCGAGTACGAACAAGCTCGCCGAACGGCCCGTAGACGTAGGTTCGCGCCGTACCCTTCGCGTCGACCGCTCGCTCGATCTGGCCACGGGCGTTGTACACGATCGTGTTCGGGTAGCCGCGGGCGCCCAGGGCCGTCGTCGTCAGACCATCGTACCGCGTGACGAGCTTGGTACCATCGGGCCTGGTAACGACACGCGGCCGGAACTTGCCGTCATAGCCGAACGTCGTCGACCCCGGCGCGGGGGCACCTTCGCGCGCCCAGAGCGACACCTCGGCAGGCACCCCCTGCGGGAAGAACGACCGCGTGCGCACGCGCCCTTGGCCGTCGAGACCGACGAAACGCTCGCGCACGATACGACCGAGTCGATCTTGGAGTACGTCGGTCTGTTCGCCAGACGACTCGAGGTCGCGTCGGCCGACGAGCCATTCACTCCCAATGTGCTCTTTGAAATACTGCACGTAGCTTGGCGGCCGATCGGGGTGTTCGGCGCGCACCGGGCGACCGAGCTGATCATAGGCCCACGCGCTGCGCAAGCCGTTCGGGTCGATGCTCGCCCAGGGGCGGCCGAAGACAGGGTGCACCTTGACGTATGAAACGTGCCCGGCCGCGTTCACCGTTGCATGGGGGAAGGCGCCGTCGGGCTCGTACGTGGTGCACGAAGTTCGCTGCTGACTGTGGTCGGCGCTCGACACTGTCGTGTAGACGACGTTGCCATAGATGTCTCGGTCGAGGGTCGTTCGAGGTGCAAGCCCCGCCGGCTCGTCGGGCGATGAGACGACGATCGTTCGGGGCAGGTTCGCCGCCCCTTCCCCGACGGGGGGGTACCAGAACAAAACCGCGCGCGTCCGCGTGCCTTGTGGCGTGATGTCGTGCGTTTCGACGAACGAAGCCCGGCTAATGAACCACTCGGACGGGTCGTTGAAGTAGCCGCTACGCACACGCGTCGAGTCGCCGTCACCGTACACCGTCTCGGCGTCGAGCACGTTGCCATAATGGTCGATGTCATGTACGTGCTGCACGACGCCGGTGTAGGGCACGAGCCCGTCGACTTGCTCGATCGAGAACTGGTCGAGTGCCTCGGGGGGCATTTCGACTTCGTATTCACTCGTCGCGCGGCGTCGAACGAAGCCGAAGCCCGTCACGGGATACTCGCCGCGCGAGCCCCACAGGTTCACCGTCCTCGACAGCCAGAGGCCAGGGCTGCTGAACGTCGCCTTGTTCAAGGCCCCGTACGTCCACTGCTCGAGCACGCGCGGCACGCGTGCCGCCGGGACGGCCCGCTCGCCGACGTCATAGAACGTCCGGGTGGTGATGGGCCCGTAGGTGCCGAAGAACGTTTGCACCTTGTGTTCTTCGAAGCCCAACCAGGCGTGAGCCTTGCGCAGCACCTTGGCCTTCCTGTAGTCGTGGTACGAGGTCGATGTCTCGCCCCCGGTCGTGCCCGCGTCGAGCTTGTGCCGGCCGACGACGTACTTCGGCCCGTTGTAGCATTTTACGCCCGGCATGCGGTAACAATTGCCGCTGTCGTACCTGCCGCCGACCTGCCCGGGCAGTGAATCGATCAAGGGCTGGTATTCGATTTCGACCGTGGGGGGCACGCTGGTGCCCGGGTCGCCGTCCGGCTCGTTCGCCCCCTCACGAATCGCGAGGACGACGTCCGGCCTGCCGCCGCCGCCGCGGTGCCGAAGGTAGCTGAAATGCCATTGGTTGTCGGCATTTTCGTAGTCGGCCCAGACGAGGTCTTGCTGCCCGTCACCGTCGGCGTCGACCGCCCGGGGCCCGTGCCTTCGGATTTGGCTGTAATGAAATTGTACCGTCCCGAGCCCGCCCGGAATCATAAGCGAAGGGTCAACGACGGTGAAGTAGTCGAAATCACCCGCGACGCGCAGCACCAGGAAGCGGCCGAGCCCTTGCCCCGTCCAAGGGGACGTCGGGGGTTCGGGGAATTCGTCGGTGTAGCTCCAGGGGACGAGCAAGTCCTCGCGCCCGTCGCCGTCGTAATCGAGGACGGCGGAGATGCCCAAGAGGAGGGGCGGCGCGCGGAACTCGGAGATGTCGAGGTCGCCCGTTGCGCCCGGCGGGACGGCCAGTCTCGACATGAGAAAGCGCCCGCCCCCGTTGACCCACAGGTACCACGGCCGCAAGCCGTCCGCGCCGCCCTCGCCCGACTTGGGCGCCGAGACGAGGTCGCGAAGCCCGTCGCCGTTCGCGTCGAGCCAGACCCGGCTATGGTCGCGCACCTCGGAGCCCAGCCCGCTGTCGTACGATTCGAAATGAGCCACGGTGCCTGATGCGTTCTTGCTCTCGTGCGACCAAGAGAGCGTCGTGTACGTGGGCAGGGCCTCGTCGGCCTTCCAGTACAGCATCTCTTCTTTGCCGTCGCCATCGAGGTCGACGACCACGAGGTCTTCGGGGCCTACGCCCTCGAGGGCGGGTATATCGACCGGTTGCGTGAACGCGAGGTTCTCGCCGGGCAGGTGCTGGTCGACATGGTATGAGACAACGCCGGTGTGCCGCCGGTACTTCCACCGCGCGCCGCACCCGTCGCATTGATGCCAGTACTCGACCAGGTCGCGGGCGCCGTCGCCGTCGAGGTCGACCATGTACTTGCCTTGAGCGATGAGCTCACTCTTCGGCGGGTACTCGTATGTGTCAGGGGCCGGGCCGTGCGTCTTCGCGAAGTCGGTGATCGCGGTAAAGAACCCGCCCGGTTGCGACAGGTGCACCCGCCAGGTGCTCTCTTTATCCATCGTCAATAGATCGACGCGACCGTCTTGGTCGTAGTCGACCGGCCACGCCACCGCGTCACTGTCGCACGAGACCTCCTGGGAGGTGTCCGGCATGGTGAGCGTGCACCATCCGTCGTTCGAGGCACCTGTCGCAGCCGCCTGCGCATAGGGGGTGTCGCCGCCCTGGCTCTGGACTAGCTTCCAAGAGTCGTGGGTTGGGTACATGATGTCGTCGCGCCCGTCGCCGTTCGCGTCGACCACGACGATATGAGGCCAGCCGTGGTCACCGGAGAACGCGTCAAAGAGGGCCGGTTGCAGCGTTTTCGGTTCGAACCCCGCCTGGCCCGCCCGCCAGGCGAATGTCGTAGGACGCTTGCAGGCGGCGCCTTCGAGGGCCGACGCGCACTCGGTGATGCTGGCGAGCTTGCTGCGACCGGTCGACCCGTCGTTGTTGTAGGCGAGTTTGTAGGCGCGTGCCGTGCGGTGGGTGCCCCCCACGGTCGTCGACATGGCGATCAGATTGAGGCGCTGCGTCAGACGCATCTGGGTGCCGAGCTGGTAACCCCGCTGCGGGTCGGGGCGAGACTCGTAGAAGAAGTGAACCCGCTTGTTGTGCTCGAGGCCGTTCGTGTGCCCGCCGTAGCGAATTGCCGTCGGCCACTGTTCGATCGTGTAGGGCAACGCGTCGGGCGGCTCGGCGATGCCCTCGGTGGCCTGATATTCGATCTCCATCGTATTGCCGGAGGTGTCACGCGTGGTCGAGAGCGACCATTGTCGCGTCCGGCCCCCGTACCTGATGCTGGCGAAGGGACCTGTGCCGTAGTCATGCATGCGCCCTTCCTTCGTCCACACTCGAAACGAGTCGGGGCCGGTGTACTCAGAGGGGTCTTCGCCGTTGTTGCCGCCCGATGAGCGTATACGCACGAAGGTATCGGGCATGGTGCGGTACTCAGTGCCGTCGGCGCCGTATTCGCCGCTGACGGCGACCAGGCGCAGACCGTCGAGGCAGAAGCGGTCGTCGCGGGTCATGCGCACGGCCCGCAAGCGCCCATCGTCGAGTTCGTTCGACGGGCAACGGCGAACGGCCGACATGCCAGAGAGCGTAAAGCCCACCCCGACAGGACCGTTGCCGCCGTTGCTGTTGTAGGCGAGGGCGAGTTCGGGCTGCATTCCGGCGCGGCCGGGTACGACCTCAAGCGGCACCCGGTATGTCGCCGCCCCGTCATCGTCGACCTGAAACTGACCCGGGGTGCCGCCGACGAACGCCGCCGCTGGCTCGTCGGCCGGCCCGTCGGCGATATGGCTCGGGTCGTAGGCGGGGCACGTCACGGTGGTCGAGGCGGCCGTAAGGCCCGTCATGCCCTCGTCATCGCCCTCCAACCAAGGGAGCCCGTTGGGGTCGCGTTCGCCGTGCGATTGTACCGAACAACTGAGGGCCAAGGCCCCCACGAGGGGCGCCCCCCACCACAGGGCGGTGCGGCGCGAAAAGAGCCGTCGATGTTTATCTTGGTTCATTGGCAATGCCTCGCGATGTTTCGTGAAGGGCGAGTGCGCCGCGGTGTTCGCGGCGCACTCGCGTGGGCTCAATCGCCGCAATCAATGCTCTCGCCGTCGCCGAAGGGCAGCCCACGGCAGGCGACGACGCCCTCGTAAAGGCCCGGGGCGTTGCAGAAGGGTATGGTTTCGTTCGGCGTGCTCGAGCAAAGGGCGCCGCCGGTCGCGTAGCCGACGTCTTGGAACTGCACGGCGAAGCTCGCGTCGGCGAACGAGGCGGTGACCTCGCAGCGAAAGACGCCGTCACCCTCGGGGCCGATAGGCGTGCCCGGCAAGCCGCAGGCCGGCCCGACGACGGCCCAGGCGCCCTCGGTATGCCGCGAGAACACGGCGCGGGCACGTTCGGTGGAGGCGCCGCCGGGCAGCGCCACCTGCGCCTGGAGGGTGTACGTGTTGCAGTCGCCGTCGTCGTCGGGGTCGTGGCATGTCACGCGCAGCGAACCGGCGCTCGTCTGCCCGCGGTAGGCCAAGGGCGGCGAGGGGTTGAGCGTGGGCGCAGTGCCGTCGGGCGGCACAAACGAGGAGCCGCCCACGAGCAACGTCGCTTGCGCCACGGGGTCGAACGCCGCGGCGGCACCGACCCGGCGCCCCGGCAGCGACGTCGTCACGGGCACGCGGGCCCAGCGCGGCTGGCCACTCTGGCCCGATAGGCGCCAGACGTCGAGCGGGTCGGCGGTGCCGCCCTCGAGCGTGCCCCCCGAGCCGACGAGCGCCTGGCCGTTCGCTGCGATCGCACCCCAGGCGAGAAAGCGCGGCGAAGGGCGCACCTCACCAGGCGAAGCGACGGTGCCGTCGAGCAGGGTGGGCCAAGGCGCCGTGCTGTCACGCGTCTCGCGAGCCCAACCGCTGCCGGTGAACGTGAAGATGTCTTCGGTCGTGTCGACGCTGGTCGCGGTCAGCACGTAGCCGCCGAACACCAGGGTCTTGGTCGCCGCGCCCGAGCCGAGCGTCAGGGGGGTGAACCCCCGCCGCGCGGGGAAGCAGCCCGGGCCGCGGCAAACGCGCGTCCAGCTGGTGCCGTTGAAGAGCCAGGTGTCGTCGAGGGGCATGCCGTTCGGGGCGGCGCCGCCGAAGAGCAGGAGGCCCGAGCCGGTCCAAACCAGACCGGCTTCGAAGCGCGCCGACGGCCAGTTGTCGGCCGTCTGGGGCGAAGGCGGCAGGATGCGCGCCCAGGTGGCGGATTTGGCGCCGCCCGACGGGCCTGTGAGCGTGAGCTTCCAGAGGTCGTTGAAGACCCCGGCGCCGATGCCCCCGAAGAGATACGCACCGGCCTTCGCAGCGTCGGTGAAGGGAGCATAGGCCAGGCGCGCGTCTTGCCGCGCGGCCGGCTTCGTCGCACTCGCGGGGATGCCCGCGCCACCGGGGCCGACTTGCCATTCGCCGTTGCAGCGCACCGCGACATCGTCTCGGGTGCGCGTGCCTGTCGGGCCGACGTCGAAGCCCCCGAAGAGTACCGCACAATTCTGGTCGCCCCCGTAGAAGGTCAGCCCCGCCGCCGCCCGCGGCGAAGGGGGCGTTGGCCCCCCGGCCGGAAACCACGTCGGCGTCTCGAAGCCGACGCTCACCAGGGCAGGGAAGGCCAAGGTCTGCCAGGGCAGCTCGGCCTCGACCACCGGCTCGCCACCTTCTTCGCTCACCTGCCAGCGACCCTCGACGACGCGCCCCTCGGCGTCGCGGGTCGAGGGCGGGGCGAGGCGCAAGAAACCACTACCCTCGCGGTCGTAGGCCCAGCGGGCACCCTTCTCATCGCTCTCCCAGCGACTGAATGCGGGGCCAGTGCGCAGCCGGAAGCGCAGCGGCGGGGCCTCGACCGCGCTCGGGATGCGCAACCTCGCCTCGACGCGCTCGTCGCTCGCGCCGACGGCGACGCTGACGCCGGGATAGGCCTCGTCGTAGGCGACGAGCGCGCCGTCGTGGCGGAGGCGCGCAGGGGCGTGCGAGGCGGCGCCGAGGGGGCGCAATTCGACGAAGGCGGTGGCGTTGGCCGCTGCGACGAGGCGTAGGCCTTCGTCGTAATGGTTCCCGAGTTCGGCCCCGAGCGAGAGTTGGCCGGCGCTCGACGCGTTGGGGTTGCGGCGCTCGGTGGCGCTCAGCGCGCGAGTGACGAGTCGACCCCGGTCTCGGATAATGGTGGCCGGGGCGAGGGCGCTTTCGGCGCTGTCTTGTCGCGAGAAGCCGGCGGGCCCCTCGAAGGCGCCCTCGCTACGCTCTTCGCAGCCTACGACGAACGCGAGGCTGAGGGCCGCGGCGAGTCGCGGGCCCGTGGCCCAGGGCGGCCGAATGAATATGCTTCGATACATGGGACCTTCTCCGAGAGACGGTGAGACCTTGGGTGGCGTGAAAAACTGGTCGGCGCCTTCGGCGGGTCGGTGTGCCTACCAGGCGGTCCGGCGGGAGCCTCGTCGTGCGGGCCTCCCAGAGCAGGTTGCGTGCCCGCGTTTACCCAGGGCGTTTGTGAAGCAGAGCGGGCAACGCGGCAGCCCCCCTGGCGGCAGGTGGCGATTGGCCTGGCGGGGCGCCAGTGCCCATGGGCCACCGGGCGGTCGCGTCGCGGTCCGCGACTACGTTGCCTACGTCAGTCTCGTGAACTGTAACGCCCGTTGCAGTTGCCCAACCGACCGATGCCTTTTCCCGCTGCTCTGGTCTCGCAGCGGGTGCCAATTTCTGGCGTCCGTTGCATCCCGACGCGCAGGCCTGCGGGAGGTCGGAGCGGTTTCGTAAACCGCGGGTCTGGGGTTCAAGTCCCCAAGATGGCTCGAAGTTTTCTGCGTACTGCAAATGCGTACCGCAGAATGTACGTCCTTCCTCGCCCTGCCTCATCCTGGCGAGGTAGCCGCCGGGGGCGAGCTTTCCGAACGCGCAGGCGGTTCGCTCCTAGCCGATGCCGAGGTCAGCCAACCCAGCCATGCCCTTCACACTGACGACCACTCTGGCGTCGAGCGCGGCTATGCCAAGGCGTTGTATGAGAGTGCCGTTGTCTACAAGCCGCAGGGGCGGTGCCATAAGGCAATGTAGGTTGCTGCCGCTGATGTGCTCGACCTGGTGCCTATTCCCTCGAGACTCGGCAGGTCGCGTAGAGGCGTGTTGGCTTTGTTGGCTCTCGACTTGGAGAAATCCCCACCACCGTCCCCACCACTCGCCTGGGCTCGGCCGAAACGTTGCGCAACGCGTCAGGTCGCCAAGAACAGCGAAAGAAGCGCAGCGAAACGCCCCGAAGCGGCCCTTCGGCAACTTGCCAAGGTGGACGTCGAGGGTTCGAATCCCTTCTCCCGCTCCACCGATTACCGTTATTTAATACTACGGTATTCGGTTCGTCGCCACCCTCTTCGGGGCGATGCTTCCCACCATGCCCTCCACTTTGGCCAGGGCCGGGCGAATGCCCCCCAGTTGGGCCATGCCCCCCACCGGCCTCGGGGGCGGGTAGGCGGAACTTCTTCGGCGCGAAGGGCGCGCGCCGCTCGCCCTCGGGCAGGCGGGGCCCGCGCGCGTGCGGGCCCCCCATCTCGGCGGCCCGCCCGATGGCTTCGCCGAACCCGGCCGCGTTCGCCAGGCGCAGCACGGCCGCGCGCATCTCGGTCGGGCTCACCGTGCTGTGGTGCGCCTGCATCTCGGGCGTCGCGTGCCCGCTGATGGCGCGCACGACGAGCCCGTCGACCTGCGCCGCCCGCGTCAGGTCTTGGTAGGTCCGGCGCATGCCGCGGGGGGTGATGCGCTTCTTCAACCCGATGGCCTTCGCCACCCGGGCGAAGGGCTTGTCGAGCGTCGAGCGCGAGCGGAATCCCCCGGCCTCCGACGGGAAGAGCAGGTCGCTCTCGAGGGCCTTGCCCGCCAGGCGCTCGACGTGCCAGCGCAAGACGGCCATTACCTCGTCGGGCAGGTGCAGCCGCTGGTCGCGCGCCGTTTTGGTCTTCCGTCGTGAGCAGGGGCCGCTCGG
Source organism: Polyangiaceae bacterium (assembly GCA_035762175.1). Classification (GTDB taxonomy): domain Bacteria; phylum Myxococcota_A; class Polyangia; order Polyangiales; family Polyangiaceae; genus DASTPP01. The sequence goes on from DASTPP010000071.1 coordinate 34,997, forward strand.
GCGGCGCCGCCTTCGCGTCGGGGCCCACCGTCAGCCCCCGACCCCGAGCGCCCGCGCCGCCGCCCGCCGCAGCCGCTGCCACGCCCGGCGCCACCACGCGCGCTCGCGCCGCTCGGCCTTCGCGATCGCCGCGAAGAACGCCGCCTGCCAACCCTCGGGCGGCGGTCGGAGGGGCAGGGGGGCGAGGGCCCGCTCGAGCCGCTCGTAGGCCTTCGCCCGCTCGGGGTCCGGGGGCTCGGCGGCCTCGCTCCGCGCCCGCGCCTCGGGCCACGCGATATCGGCTCACGAGGCGGCGGAGCGAGCACCCGCGCGAGTGATGGCGGCGGGACGAGCCGCCGCCGGCGAGCTGCTCAAAGCGGCCTGGCGCCGCGTGGTCAACACCGCCCACCCCGACCGGGGAGGTAGCGACGCGGCCTTCGTCCGGCTCAAGGCCGCCGACGACGAGGTGTGCCGAGGCCTCGGGGCGCTGTCGTGGCCCCGTTCTCGTCCGGGCCCGGAATGGGGGTGACTACGCGCCGAGGGAGGGGACAGGCGCCGGGCCGCCCAGGCAGGCGGCCGGCGGGTGCGGGGGGAGGCGGGGGGGCGAGCCGTCCGGACGTCCAGGCTCCCGAACGCCCGCCAGGGGTTGACGAAGGGGGCCGATTTGGCACACTTGGCGCGTGCCCGTCTCGACGCTCCCCCCCGGGCCGACGCGCGCTGCCGAGCGCGGCCGTCGCCCGCTCGCGGCGGCCGACGCCCCGCGCGCCGCGGCGGCCGACGCCCCGCGCGCCGCGGCGGCCGCGGTGGCACAGCCCAGAGCGCCGGCCGCCCGCGTGGCGAGCGTCCCGCCCCCCCTGCCGCTGCACAAGAGGCGAGAGCGTGCGCGCATTCTCGACATGCTGTGGCGCTACGGGTGGAACCGGCGCCGCGCCGCCGAGGCCCTCGGAATCCCACGGCGCACCTTCTATCGGCGGTTGGACGAGTACGGCATCCAGCCGGCGGGCACGTCGGGGCGGCGCCCCCGCCGGCGCCCGCGCGGTCCGGGCAAGGCGTAGGCGCGGGCGCTCGACCGCCCAAGCTTTCGGCGCCGGCAAGGGGAGGGGCGTAGCGGGCGCGGGACCGGGGGGCCGAGGGGCGTAGCGGGCGCGGGGCCGGGGGGCCGAGGGGCGCGCGTCAGCGCCGCTTGATGGGCCGCTGCGCCCCGTGCCGAACGCGGCGCACGACGACGTCCTGCCCATCGCGGTCGTAGAAGAGGACGAACGGCGGGACACGCCACGTGCGTACGTGCCGGCCGTCGAGGAGGTTGGACCTCGGGCCCGTCGACCTTGCCGGTGGCCAGCAGCCGTAACGCGCTCAGCACCTCGGCCTCGAGCCGGTCGGCCGCGTCGGGGTTCACCGCGCCGAGGTACATCAGCTGCGCGCCCAGCTCGCGACGCGCGACGGCCGTGTAGCGGATCAAGCCACGGCCTTGCGGATCGCCCGCAACATCTCCCTCATCGAGGCGTGCATCTCTTCCGCGTCGTAAGGGGCCGGCTCGTCGAGCGAGGCCTCGAGGTCGGGGTCGTCGATGACCTCAACCTCTTGCTCGTCGGCGGAGGGCGGGGCGCCCAGCGGGTTGCTGGCCATGCCCACCTTCTACCACGGCCGGACGGGCCCCGTCAGGTTCGGGGCGCGGGACCAGCGCGGCAAGCTCGGAGACGATGTGAGCCCTGCCCCCAGCGTGCCCCCCACGTGGCACCAAACGGCTCAGCACAAGGCCACACCGGACGCATGCGACGAGACCGGAAACGGCGGCAAACGTGCGTGTGGCAGGGGGTGCTGTGGGGCCGTGTGAGTTTTTGCTAAGGTGGACGTCGAGGGTTCGAATCTCTTCGAACGCTCCGAGATTCGACGTCGGTTCCGCAGTCTCCGACGTCGCTTGCTCCGTTTGATGCTCCATTCGGCAAGACGGTCGAGGGCGAAGCGCCGCCCGAGGCTACGCTCTCGCCACGGCACCGGCCGCCGGTGGTGTACGATGGCGCGCATGGCCGGGGCCGGGTACGGGCAGTGAGCACCGGGCTGACGCCCAAGCGGCGGGTTGGCAGGCCGCGCAAGAGCGCTCAGGCGCCGAATCCTGAGGGGGCGAGTCCGAGCCCCGTGGCGCCCGCCGAGGGGGCACCGGCCGACGGCGAGGTGCAGCGCGGCTTCGCCGAACGGCTCCGGCGGGTGTTCGACGCCTCGGGGCTGACGCACGCCGAGTTCGCGAAGAGGTCCGGGCTGCCGAAGGGGGCGCTCTCGGTCATCCTGAAGCGGGCCCAGGACCCCGCGAGGATGGGGCCGTCCATCGTCACCGTCGTGGCCATCGCGCGGGGGCTTGGGGTTAGCCCGGGCTGGCTCGCCTTCGGCGAGGGGCCGGTTCCGGCCGGGGCTTTTACCGCCGCGAAGGGGCCGGCGACCACGGACGAGGGCCTCGCCCGCGGCACCAAGAAGTAGCGGGTGTTCGAGGCGGCGAAACGCGAGCCGGCCGGGTCGTGGGAGATTGGGCGCCTTCGTCGATGGCAGCGTCGCCCGTGCGCCGTCCGATAACTCGCTCATCTGAGCCCCGAGGACGAAGACCCTGGCCGGGGAAGGTTTCGGCGCCGAGGTAAAAGCCTTGGCTGCCGACGGTCAGCACCAGCTTGCCGTCGCCCGAGACCGCGATGCCGGCCGGCTGCTGGAACGCCTCGTCATCGCCTTGGTCGAGCAGGACGACACCGTCGAAGGCGCCGGCGCCGTCGGGCGCGAGCCCGAACAGCTCGCCCTGGTCGTAGGATGCCGCGACGAACCTGCCCTGGCCGAGGGCCGTGAGCCCGAACGGCTTGTCGACGGTCGCTCGGAGCGAGAAGGCTTGGTACGCCTTCGCGAGGACGAGGCCCGAGACGCCCAGTCGGTAGAGCCTCGTGCCGTCGTACTCGTGCGTGAGCCAGAGGGCGCCCGCGTCGACCGCGACGCCCGTCAGGGCGAACGCGGCGCCCTCCAAGAGCGATCCTCGCCCACTCCGAGCTGCCTCAGGGGGGGCAGGCGCGCCTCGTCGAAGGGGCGGCCGCGGGCGTGGCGGCCCCCGCCGGAGCACGCGGCGAGCCGCGTACCAGTACCCTCCGGGGGGGGAGGGCGCTATAGCGAGGCACCTCTGGGGGGCGAGATGCCGCCAGGCACACGTCTTGCCAAACCCGTAGAAGAAAAAAGAGTAGCCCTCTTGCCGACCACGCAGCCGATCCAACCCCCGCCGAAGGCCGCCACCGGCGTCCAAGGGCTCGACGACGTGCTCAACGGGGGCCTACCCCGGGGCCGCATCTACCTCGTGGAGGGCGACCCGGGCGTGGGCAAGACCACGCTCGCTCTCCAGTTTTTGCTCGCGGGCGCGGGCGAGGGCGAGCGCTGCCTCTACGTGACGCTCTCCGAGACTGAGGCCGAGCTGCGCGCGTCGGCCGCGTCGCACGGCTGGTCGCTCGACGGGCTGACCATCTTCGCGCTGACGCCGCCCGAAGACGAGGCGGGCGACGACCAGTACACGCTGCTCCACCCCGCGGAGGTCGAGCTCGGCGAGGTGATGCACAGCCTGCTGGCCGAAGTCGATCGGGTGTGCCCGACGCGCCTGGTGCTCGACTCGCTCTCGGAGGTGCGGCTCTTGGCGCAGCACCCGCTGCGCTACCGGCGGCAGATCTTGTCGCTCAAGCAGCGGCTCGCGGGCGGCGCCTGCACGACGCTCTTGCTCGACGACCGCACCGACCCCAACGACCACCAGCTCAAGAGCCTGGCGCACGGCGTGGTGACGCTCGAGAACGTGGCGCCGGCCTACGGCGCCACGCGGCGGCGCCTGGTGGTCGACAAGCTGCGGGGGGTGCGCTTCCGCGAGGGGTACCACGACTTCGTGCTCATGACGGGGGGGCTGCGGGTCTTTCCGCGGCTCGTGGCGGCCGAGCACCACGAGGGCTTCGAGGCCGGCGAGGCGTCGAGCGGCGTGCGCGAGCTCGACGCGCTGCTCGGCGGGGGCCTGGCGCGGGGCACGAGCACGCTGCTCATCGGCCCGGCGGGTTCGGGCAAGTCGTCGGTGGCGATGCAGTTCGCGGCGGCCGCGTGCGCGCGGGGCGAGCGCGCCGTGCTCTTCGTCTTCGACGAGAACGCGGCGACGCTGCGCGCGCGCGCCGAGGGGCTCGGCATGCGCTACGCCGAGTACCGCGAGCGCGGCCTGCTCGGGGTGACGCAGGTCGACCCGGCCGAGATGGCGCCGGGCGAGTTCATTCACGGCGTGCGCGAGGAGGTCGAGCTCAGGCGGGCGCGGCTCGTCGTCGTCGACAGCCTCAACGGCTACCTGCAGGCGATGCCGGGCGAGGCCTTCTTGCTCAACCAGCTGCACGAGCTCTTCACCTACCTCGGCCAGCGCGGGGTGGTGACGCTCTTCGTGGCCGCGCAGGCGGGGCTGCTCGGCCCGGCGATGAGCGCGCCGGTCGACGTCAGCTACCTGGCCGACTGCGTCATGCTCTTCCGCTACTTCGAGAGCGCCGGCCGCGTGCGCAAGGCGGTCTCGGCGGTGAAGAAGCGCACCGGGCGGCACGAGAACGCGATCCGCGAGTTCGAGCTCGGGCCCGGGGGCTTGCGCGTCGGCGCGCCGCTCGATGCCTTCCGCGGCGTGCTGACCGGCGTGCCCGTCTACGAGGGCGCGGCGGGCCCGTTGCTCCCGGCGGACGGCGATGCCCCGGGGCCCTGAGCGCGACGAGCGGGTCGCGCTCTTCGCCCCCTTCGGGCGCGACGCGGCGCTCGCGGCGCGCGTGTTCGAGACGGCGGGCGTCGCGACCGCGGTCTGCGACTCGGCCCAGGGCCTGTGCGACGCGCTCGAGCGGGGCATCGGCGCGCTCTTCGTGACCGAAGAGGCGCTGACCCCCGCGGCGCTCGAGTGCCTCGGCCCGGCGCTGCGGCGCCAGCCGCCCTGGTCGGACGTGCCGCTGCTCATCGCCACGAGCGCGGGCGAGATGACGCGCCTGAGCCTGGGGCGGGTGCGCGAGCTCGAGGGCTGCGGCAACGTCGTCCTGCTCGAGCGCCCGCTGCGCGGCCGGACGCTCGCCAACGCGGCCCAGGCGGCGCTGCGGGCGCGGCGCCGGCAGTACGACATGCGCGACCTGCTCGACGAGCGCGAACAGTGGCTCGCGCGCGAGCGCGCGGCGCGCGCGGCCGCCGAGGAGGCCAACCGCCTGAAGGACGAGTTCCTGGCGACGCTCTCGCACGAGCTGCGCACGCCGCTCAACTCCATCCTGGGCTGGGCCGACATGCTGCTCGAGGGCGGGCTCGGCGAGGCGTCCGAGCGGCGGGGGCTCGAGACCATTCACCGCAACGCCCGGGCGCAGGCCAAGCTCATCGAGGACGTGCTCGACGTCTCGCGCATCATCGCGGGCAAGCTGCGCCTGCAGGCGCGGCCTTGCGACCTCGTCGAGGTCGTGCGCGCCGCCGTCGACGCGTTGCAGCCGGCCGCCGACGCCAAGGGGGTCGCGGTCGACGTGCGCCTGGCGCCCTCGGCGCCGGGCCTCACCGGCGACCCCGACCGGCTGCAACAGATCGTGTGGAACCTCCTGTCGAACGCGATCAAGTTCACGCCCCCCGGGGGGCGGGTCGAGGTGCGCGGCGCGTCCGACGGCGCGTGGGCCTCGCTCGCCGTGCGCGACACCGGCCGGGGCATCGCCCCCGACTTCTTGCCCCACGTCTTCGACCGCTTTCGCCAGCAAGATGGCACCGCCACGCGGGCCGAGGGCGGGCTCGGCCTGGGGCTGGCCATCGTGCGGCACCTGGCCGAGGCCCACGGCGGCTCGGTGCGGGCCGAGAGCGAGGGCGAGGGTCGGGGCGCCACCTTCACCCTGCGCCTGCCCCTCGGCGCGCCCGCCCCGCCCCCGCGGCCGTCGAGCCCCCGGCGCGCCGACGGCGACGGTGCCGCGCCGCTCGCGGGCCTGCGCGTGCTCCTCGTCGAGGACGAGCCCGACTCGCGGCTGCTGCTCGCCACGGTGCTCGAGCGGGCTGGCGCCGTCGTGCGCGCCGAGGGCTCGGCCCGCGAGGGCCTCGGCGCGCTCGACGCCGAGCGCTTCGACGTCATCGTCTCGGACATCGGGATGCCCGGCGAAGACGGCTTCGCCTTCCTGCGCACGGTGCGGGCCCGCGCCCCCGAGCGCGGCGGGGCGACGCCGGCCGCCGCCCTCACCGCGTACACCCGCAAAGAAGACCGCTACCACGCCGCCGAGGCGGGCTTTCAGGCCTACCTGCCCAAGCCCTTCGACTCGGGCGCGCTCTGCGAGACGTTGCGCGCCCTCGCGCTCGGCGCGCCCCCGCCGCGCCTCGACGACGGCGCGTGAGCCTCGCGGGCGCGTGAGCCGCGCGGGCGCGTGAGCCGCGCGGGCACGTGAGCCGCGCGGGCGCGTGAGCCGCGCGGGCGCGCAAACCACGCGGGCGCGCAGACCCCGCGCCGCCACCCGCGCAGGACGGGTCGGCCGACAGCTCGAGCCGGGGCGTGAGGCCGCCTCGATTCGTCGGCCCTCAAGCGAGGCGGGCGCCGGGGGGTGTAATGCCGGCGGGGCCGCCGCGTCTGCCACCATGAAGCGGGCACGACCTACCCCGAGGCACCGCCGAGGTCGCGGCACGGCCTGACCGCCGCAGCCGGGCCGACGCCCGCCCTGCAACCCATTTACCCCCTACCACCGCCACCTCTGCCATGACGCCCCTCGAGACCGCCCTTGCGTCACTACTCTTTCTGTCGCCCGGACCCGCCCCCAGGCCGGCGCTGCCGAGCCCGCCGCTGCGACCGTCGGCGCCCGCCGAGGCCTGGCGTTGGCGCACCACGACCATCGACCAGAGCCCCGCCCTCGGGGCCTCGCACCCCCGCATGGAGAACCCCCGATGACCCTTCTCCGAGCCATCGCCGCCGTCAGCGCGCTCGCCGTCGCTGCCTGCTCGCCCGGCCCCGCGCCCGTTTCGAGCTCGCCGCGCGACCCTTCGAACCCCAACGCGCCCGAGGGCGCGTCGCCCCTGCCGCCCGCGAACGCCCCCGCCGAGGCGCTCGCCGGCGGGCCCGCGCACGATCACGGGCACGGCGCGCCGACCGGCGCAGGTGCCGGGGGCGGGTCCGCGGGCCTGGGGCAGGCGGCCGCCGCGTACACCTGCCCGATGCACCCCGAAGTCAGCTCGCCCGCGCCGGGGCAGTGCCCCACGTGCGGCATGAACCTCGTACCCAAGAAATAACGAAGAGGGACGCGACCGATGCCCGGGAACCTCACCCGCCTCGCCGGGGCCGCCGTCCTGGCCCTTACCGCACTGGCGGGCTGCGCCTCGACCTCGGCGTCGCCCGCCTTCCGTGACGTGGCCGACGCCGTCGAGGCGCGCTCGGGCCACCGACCCCGCTGGAGCCAGGGCACGGCCGACGATCGGCAGGCCGAGGCGGCCATCGAGCGGCTGCTCTCGAGAGAGCTGAGCGTCGACGCCGCCGTGCAGGCCGCGCTGCTCGGCAACCCCTCGCTGCGATCGACCTTCGAAGAGCTGTCGATCGCGCAGGCCGACCTCGTGCAGGCCGGCCTCTTGAAGAACCCGGTCTTCGGCGTCGGCGCGACGGCGTGGGAGCAAGAGCACATCGACCCGAACCTCTTCTTCACGGTCGAGCAAGACTTTCTCGATCTCGTCACGATGCCGATGCGCAAGCGCGTCGCGGCCACGCAGCTCGAGGCGACCAAGCTGCGGGTGGGCGACCGCGTGCTCGCGCTCGCCGCCGAGGTGCGCAAGGCGTTCTACGAGGCGCAGGCGGCCGAGCAGGTGCTCGCGATGCGGCGGCTGATCAGCGAGGCGGCCGAGGCGTCGGCCGAGCTCGCCCGCCGCCAGCACGAGGCCGGCACCATGAGCGATCTCGCCTTCACCACCGAGCTCGGCCTCGCCTCGCAGGTGCGGCTCGACCTCAAGCGCAGCGAGGGCGAGGCGGCGGTGGCCCGCGAGCACCTGACGCGCCTGATGGGCGTCTGGGGCACGCGGACGGGCTGGCGGCTCGGCCCGAAGCTGCCCGAGCTGCCGCGCGAGGAGGTGCCGCTCGAGCGGCTCGAGGCGATTGCCATCGACAAGCGCCTCGACGTCGCGGCGGCGCGGCGCGAGCTGCAGGCCGTCGGGTCGATGCTCTCGCTCTCGAAGTCGACGCGCTGGACGGGCTTCGTCAACGTCGAGGTCGAGGCCGCCCGGCTGCGCGGCGACAAGCGCATTTCGTTCGGGCCCCGCGCCTCGCTCGAGCTGCCCCTCTTCGACCAACGGCAGGCGGCCGTCGCCCGGCTCGAGTCGCTCGAGCGAACGAGCCGGAACGAGCTTCATAGGCTCTCGATCGACGCCCGCTCGGAGGTGCGCGAGGCGAGGGCCCGCCTCGTCACGGCGCGCGCGATGGTCGAAGAGTACGGCGGCGTGCTCGTGCCGCTGCGCGAGAACATCGTCAAGTATTCGCAAGAGCAGTACGACGCCATGCTGCTCGGCGTCTACCAGCTCTTGGCCGCCAAGCAGAGCGAGTTTGCCACCTACCGCGAGTACATCGAGGCCCTGCGCGACTACTGGGTCGCGCGGAGCGATCTCGAGCGCGCCGTCGGCACCCGCCTCGGCCCCGTGACGGCCCGGCCCCCCGCCGCCTCGCCCGTGCCCGCTGCCTCGCCCGCGCCGCAAGGCCGCCCCGCGCACCCGGCGCCGTCACCCTCGCCGGCCGCCGTCAGTGCCTCGGCTCCCCCTGCCGCCGCGCCCGCCTAGGCGCACCAGCACTAGGAACCCGCCATGATTCGATCGTTTTACCGCACTCTCCTGGGCATCTTGGCCCTCGTGCTCGCCCTCGTGCCGGGGGCCGCGAGCGCCCAGAACGCCGGCGCCCGCCTGCCCTACACCCCTGTCGTTATGCCCAACGGCTCGACGCTGGCGTACACGATGAAGAACGGCGTCAAAGAGTTTCGCCTCACGGCCGAGCCGGTCAAGCGCGAGTTCGCGCCGGGCATGGTCGTCAACACCTGGGGCTACAACGGCCAGACGCCGGGGCCCGTCCTCGAGGCGGTCGAGGGCGACCGCGTTCGCGTCTACGTGACGAACAAGCTGCCCGAGCGCACCAGCGTGCACTGGCACGGCATCTTGCTGCCGAACGGCATGGACGGCGTCGCCGGCCTGAACCAGCCGCACATCGAGCCGGGCGAGACCTACGTCTACGAGTTCACCCTCAAGCAGAACGGCGTGTACATGTACCACCCGCACTCGGACGAGATGGTGCAGATGGCCCTGGGCATGTCGGGCTTCTTCGTCATTCACCCCCGGGCGCCGCGCGAGCGCGTCGACCGGCACTTCGTCGTGATGCTGCACGAGTGGTACGTCGAGCCGGGCACGGCGACGCCGAACCCCAACGTCATGAACGACTTCAACCTCTTCACCTTCAACGCCCGGGTCTGGCCGGGCACCGACCCTTGGGTTGTGAAGAAGGGCGAGCGGGTGCGCTTCACGTTCGGCAACCTCTCGATGGACAGCCACCCGATTCATGTGCACGGCTACACCTTCGAAGAGGTCGCGACCGACGGCGGCCCCTCGCCGAAGGCCTCGCGGCGGCCCGAGACGACGGTGAACGTGCCGGTCGGCTCGACGCGCACGGTCGAGCTGGTCGCGAACGAGGTCGGCGACTGGGCCTTTCATTGCCACAAGTCGCACCACACGATGAACGCCATGGGCCACGACGTGCCCAACCTGCTCGGCGTCAAGCAGGGCGGCGTCGAGGCGAAGATTCGAACGATCTTGCCGGGCTACATGGCGATGGGCGAGACCGGCATGGGCAACATGCATGAGATGGGGCGCCCGAAGAACACGCTGCCGATGATGACCGGCACCGGGCCCTTCGGCCCGGTCGAGATGGGCGGCATGTTCACCGTGCTCAAGGTGCGCGAGGGGCTGACGAGCTACGCCGACCCGGGCTGGTACAAGCACCCGGCCGGCACCGTGGCCCGTAAGATTGAGGCCCCCAAGTAGCCTACCCCGGGCCCGGGCGGGGCACGCAGGCGACGGCCGATTTGGCGTCCGCGCTCGTCGAGCGGGCGATCGGGGTCGAGCCAATGTGCGCGAACCTCGATCCCGACACGAGGGCCCGCCGACGGGGCCTTCATGGCTCCCGACGGAGCGAGCGGGTCCGCCCCCCGTCCGTCGACGCCGGGGCCCGACGTGAGGCTGGCCGCCCGGCGTGGCTGCGGCGCGGGGGGCGCGACGTCGGCGCTTGCCGGCGCCGGACGGTCGCGCGTAGGGTGGTGCCGAGGCGCGAAGGGCTCGAACCATGGGCGAATGGCAGCACTCTCGCGCCCGCACGGTGGCCGTCGGCGGCGCTCTGGCGGCTCTAGTTGGCCTCGCGCTGAGCGGGGGCTTCAAGAGCAAGGGTTCGTCCGCCGCCCTCGCGCCCGCCCCCGTGACGGACGAGGGCCGGCCTGTCGCCATGAGCTCCGTCGCGGTGGCGGCGCCCCCCGCTTCTGCGCTGGCGCCGCCAGCGACGGCCGAGGCGGCCGAGACGGCAGAGGTGGCGCACCCCGCGGCGGTGGTGGAGGCGGGGCACCCCGCGGCGGTGGCGGAGGCGGCGCACCCCGCGGTGGGCACGCCCACAGCGGCGAGCGCGCCCAGGGCGGTCGGGGTGCATAGCGCGGCAGGTGCGCCCACGGTGGCTGGGGTGCCGGCAGCGGCGGGTGCGCCCGTGACGGGGGGTACGCTCACGAAGGCGGGGGCACCGCCGGCGGGCGGTACGCTCACGACGGCCGGGGCGCCCACGGTGGCCAGGGCGCCAGGAGCCGCCACTGCGCCCGCGGCGGCTGGGGCCGTTGCCCCTGTGGCGATGGGCACCCCATCTCGCCCCGACGCTCAACGACAGGCGCCCCAGGGTGCTCCCAGGCGCAAAGGGACGACCGAGGCCGACGCGCTCATGGCACTCTGCCGGGACGCCGGTGACAGCCAATGCGCTCGCTGGGTCGCCCGCCGCCTCCGGCCGCACACGGCCCCCCCCTGACACGGGCGACGAGGGCGGCGCGTCGTCAGGACGGCAAACCCGAAGGGAGGCCGGCGCGGTGTCTGGGCGGCGGGCTCGGGGCTCGCCGGCAGCCCTCAGCCCGCGTCGGGCGCCGGCGCGATGAGCTCGGGCCCGTTGTGCTTCGGATCGTTGACGAGGCGCGAGACCGGCCACGCCCGCATCGACTTCGAGGGCAGGGGCCGCAAGAGCGGCTCGAGGTCGGCCGGGGCGGCCTCGCCCGGCTCGAGCCAGGCCTTGAACGCGGCGGGCGGCACGATGACGGGCATGCGGTCGTGCACCGGCTGCACCACCTTGTTTGCCTTCGTCGTGAGCAGCGCGATGCCCGGGTGCTCGGCCCCCTCGGGGTCGCGCCACAGGTCGAAGATGCCGGCGAACGCGAAGGGGCGGCCGCCCTCGAGCTCGAAGTACCAGGGCACCTTGCCGCCCTTGCCTGGGGCCTCGGCCCACTCGTAGAAGCCGTCGGCGAAGACGAGGCAGCGGTGCCGGCGGAGCGCCTCGCGAAACGAGGGCTTCTCGGCGGCCGTCTCGCTGCGCGCGTTGATGAGCCCCTTCGGCTCTTTCGCCCAGCGCGGCACGAGGCCCCAGTGCATCGCCCGCGCCGTCATCGCCCCGTCGTTGGGCAGGGCGAGGACGTCTTGCGAGGGCGCGACATTGTAACGCGGCGGGCCCGAGAGCTCGCCCGGGAAGAGCACGCCCGGGAAGGCCTTGGCCAGGGCGTCGAGCCCGCACTTCTGCACGAAGCGTCCGCACATGGGTGGAAGGTAGCGCCCGCGCGGGCCGCGCGCCGCTGCGCCCGGACCCCCGACGGGGGAGGGGGGGGCGGTTTTATGTCTGCCCCGCCGCCCCCCGGGCGCGGGGGCACGGAGGCGCCGCGCAGGCAGAGCGGGCTACGTGGTAAGAGCCGTGCCAAGGTCGTGCTCCATGCGAAGATACGCGGCCCTCGTTTTGGCGTTGAGCTCGGGCTCGGCCTTCGTGGGTCGTCACCAGGCGCCGCCGCCGCCGCTGCCGCGGTCGGCCGGGACGCGCACCTTCGGCAGCTTCGCCGCGCGCCCGCGCGGCGCCACCCAGTCGACCGCCGGGCGGCTCTGCCCCTGCTCGTCTTCGACCAGGAGGCAACCCCGAAAGCGGATGACGTAATCCCACCCGAGCGCGCCGAGCTCTGACCTGTGTCGGCGGCGTTCGCCTCGCTCGCGCGGGCCGCGCTCTCGCCCGAGCGGCGCGGGCGCGTCAACCGCAGTTCGCGACGCAGGCGGTATAGATCTGAACGACCGAGGGGATCAGCCACGGCGCGAAGATGGATACGAGTACCATGCTCGACGCGAACTGCCCCTCGCAGGCCTGGATGCAGGTCGCGGTCGACGCGAGCGCCGCCCGGCCGCCATCGATGGCCTCGGCCGACCCGCTGAAGAAGGCCGAGGTCGGCACCATCTCGACGAGCCTCGGGTCGACGCCGGCGTCTCGCAGGGCAAGGCGCAGCTCGGGCAAGAGCGCCACCTCGGGCGCCGCCCTGAGCGCGTCCAGCGGGCCCCCGTCGCCCTCGAACGCGAGGCCACCGCTCGCCGCGTCGAACACGACGCCACGGCCGTTGATCTCGAGCCTCTGGTCGGCCTCGCGTGCGACGATGGTGAGCGTCGGCGCCCCGCTCGCGTCGAACACCCGGAAGCTCGGGCCCGACGGGGGCCGGGCCACCTCGAAGCCGAACTGGCCGTCGCCCGCGGCGAAGGTGCCGGCCGCCCGCTCGGGCGCGTTGACCGAGAGGGCGAGCGGCCCTCGCGCCTCTTCGGCGGCCGGCGCGGCGCCGTCGCCGTCGCCGTCGGGGGCCGCGGGCTCGGCGCTGCAGGCGCTGAGGGTGGCGAGCACGATGATCGACGCAATGGTTCGCAGGTTGGTTCCGAAAATCGACATGATGGCGGTCTCTCCCTCTCGACGGCTCTCGACACGCAAGGACGCCCCACGGCGGCGGCCGACGTACGGCGCCGCGGGGCGGACGGGGCGGTGGGCGAAGATGCCCCGGGGCACGGACGTGCCCGGGTTCTGTCGTCCGGGCCGGGGAGCGCTCGCGGCCGAGCTCTTCATGCCCTCTCGCCCCCTTCTGAAGAGGTAGAGAGCGGCGCGCGGCTTTGTGATCGTCACCGCGAGAACTTTTTGTGCGCCCTCAGACGGCCTGGGCCTCGAGGGGGGCGAACCCCGCTTGGGCCCCTACCTGTGTCCGTCGGGTCGCCGCGGGCGGCGCCCGACGGGTGATGGGGGTCAAGCGCGAGGCGGCGCGGCCGCGCCAGCGCCTTCAGACCACCAAAGGGGGGCTAGGCGAGCGCTTTCGCCCCGAGGGTGCGTCAGGGGCAGGTCCGAAAGCCCGCGCGGGACGGCCCGCGACCCGCTCGCGCGCGAGTGGCTTCCCGGGGGGCAGCTCCTTCCTCGCGGCCCGCTTGGGCTGCGAGAAGGGCGCCGGCCCGCACCCTCACCTTTGCTCGGCGGGAGATACGTCCATGGGCTCGGCGAGCTTGTCGATCGTCGTCTCACGAAATTGGTAGACTTTTCCGACGTTCACGTCGCCGTCCTTGCCCTTCGTGTAGCTGTAAATTTCGTACGAAGGGTACCCGTCGTGGAGCGAGCCCGGCAATACCGACACTCGGCCGTCGCGAGACACTTTGAGGTTGAACTTGAAGTCGATGCTCTCCGAGGGCGAGAACGGCACGTGCCAAAGCCGGTGGCCGTTGATGGCTTTGCCCGACACCGAGAACGTGAGGTTGCCTTGCTTGTCCAACGTCTCGTCGCCGACGCTCGCCTCGGCCTTGCCGGTCAGGTCGGGCGCGAAATCTACCTTGCTGACGCCGGAGACCGTCTCGTTGTGAATGCGCCGTTCGGATTTCGCGAAGTCGACCACCAGCGACGTTCGGCTACGAAACGTCGACTGCGAGTCGTTCGGCGCGAACGTTCGGTTGTCGCCGAACCCCAGATAGCTCAAGCCGTTTTTCCACAGGCTGTCGCCCAGTCGCTTGCTGGCGATGAACGTGTCGATGCAAATGCCCACCTGCCCCGCCTTGAGGTCCGCCGGGACCGCGCAACCCCCGCTCGGGTCGACGAAGCGAAGGGGGTTGTCGTTGGCGTAGGCGTACGGGTTGCCGGCGGCGAAGCCGCCGTTCAAGCTCTGCTCCGGCCACCGGAGCGCCTCCGGGTCGGGGCTCGCCCAGACGCCGAGCTCGAGGGCGAGGGCGCGTTTGCCGATCACGTCGATTCCCGTGGCTCGGTCGCGCGTGCCGCTCGCGTACACTTTGTCCTCGGGGGCGGTGTCCCAGCGCGTCGGGCCGAAGGGGTGGGCGGCGAACGAGCCGAGCGGCGAGCCCTTGCCGGAGGCGGCTTCGAGCAGAGAGCCGATGCGGTCGGTGAAGAGGAGGGTGTCGTCGTCCGAGAGGGTCTCGATGCTGCCGCCCTGCGGCGGTGCGCCCTCGCTGCCCCCGTCGCAGCAGCACCCGGTGGCGAGCACGACCAGCGCGGCGGCGGGGGCCCAGCGCGCGAGGCGGCGGCGCTGCGTGAAGGCGAGCACCCAAAGCAGCGTCATGCCGAGCGCGAAGGTCGAGGCCTGGCGCGCCAGTGCGACGAGCCAGACGGGGTAGTCGACGTCGGGCTCATCGTCGGGGCCGGGGCCCGCGCCGGCGGACGCGCCGTTCGTGTCCGATAGCCGCACGACCCGGCGGCCCCCGTGCACGAGGTAGCGCACGAGCTTGCCGTCGCGCACCTCGCTCCAGGCGTCGACGAAGTGCGTGCGCTTCTGGGCCCCGTCCCCCGCGCGCTCCACGCGGATCCGGCGCTCGCCCTCGGCGTCGTAGGTGCTTTCGACCGAAGGACCGCTCGCGAGCGATACGACGGCGAGGCGGTCGACCGCCGTCCAGCGGTAGGTGCGCTCCCCGTCGCCCGTCATCCGACCGAGTGCGTCGTAGGCGATATGCCGCCCGCCCAAGCCGGTAAGGGCGTGAGGGCCGGCGCCCTCGCCGAAGGTCATCGGGCCGGCGTGCTGGGCCGGGTCGGTGCTCGTGCGCTCGACGGCATTACCGCTCGGCGAGTAGGCCCACCGGGTGGCGCCCCACGCGCCCCTCGCCTGGGTCAGGCGGTAGAAGTTGTCGTAGAGGTAGACCTCCGAGCGGTCGTGGATAGCGTCGACCCCGGGGCGCTCGTCGCGCGCCCCCGTCAGGTTGCCCGCACCGTCGTAGTCCCAGCGCAAGGCGATGAGGGGCGAGCCGTCTGCTGCCAGCACCCGGTAGCCGTCACGGCGGCGGTCTTCGTCGTAGTGGCTCTGCTCGACGACGCCGGTCGCGTACCGGCGTTCGACCTCGGCGCCGTCGCCGTCGTACTCGATTCGTAGCGCGCCCTCGCCGTAACCCGCGAGTTGCCCGCGCAAGTTTCTGTGAATGGTGATGGAAGAGCCGTCGGGGAAGCGGTGCCAGTCTTCGCGGTCTTGGTCGTCGTAGCCGCTCTCGACCACGTAGGTCCGACCTTCGATGGCCCGGGTCGAGCGCGCGACGCGGCCGCGCTCGTCGTGCTCGGTCTCGACCGAGCCGCTCGGGTCGCGCACGCGTACGAGCCGCGCCGCCCCCCACTCGGTCGCCGGCGCGTCCGGCTCGTCGCCCCAGGTCTTTTCGACCTCGGGGGCGCCGTCGCCGTCCCAGTCTTGGGTGCGCTCGCGGCCGGCGAGGTCGTACGTCCAGCGTCGCACCGAGCCGTCAGGGCGGCGGTGCTCGACGAGATCGCCGGCGGCGTAGACGAAGCGGTGCTCGCCCTGGTCGGGGTCGGCGGCGAGGGTGCGCCGGCCCGCGCCGTCGTACTCGTAGCGACTCGCATGCCCCTCGGGGTCGATCTTCGTAACGAGGCGGCCAGCCGCGTCGTAGGCGGCCCGCTGCGAGAAGACGACCCCGCCGAGCGTTCGCGCGGTCTCGACCGCGCGGCCGAGCCCGTCGGTCTTCTTGACCACGGGCGTGTGCTCGTAGGGTGAGGCGGGGTCGTTCTGCGCGCCGTCCCAGGTCAAGGTGGCCCGGGGCGCGTAGGCGGTGCGGTCTTCGAGGCCCATCGTCGAGCGGGTCGAGACCGCGCGGCCGAGCGCGTCGCGGCGAATCGTGCTGCCGGGCGCCTCGTCGAGCAGGGGCGGGGCGCCGTGCTCGGCGGGGCCGACGAAGCGGGAGCGCAGCGAGCGCCGGGCGTTGCCGCGGGCGTCGAGCAGCGACACGCCGGCGAGCACCCAGCGCCCCTCGCCCTCGCGGGTGAGGGCGCCGCGCTTGCGGCCGAGGCCGTCGTAGAGCTCTTCGGTGCGCTCGAGCTCGTCGCGGCCCTGGTGAATGCGGGCCTCGGTGATGACGCGCGAGAGGGGCGAGCCCTGCACGTACGAATAGCGCACCGTGGGGCTCGCGTCGGTGTCGCCGGGCCGGGCGATGCCCGTCAGCCGGCCGAGCGCGTCGTACGTGAACGAAGTGATCTCGCCGGCGTAGCCCGTGACCGAGAGCAGGTTGCCGAAGGCCGGGTCGGTGACGGCGCGCTCGACGAGCGTGTACCCCGCGAGCTTGACGGCCTCGCTCACGAGGGTCGTACGGTCGACGGGGCTCCACTCGAAGAGGCGGCCGCCGCCGCGCGCGTCGCGCGTCTCGACGGGCTGGCCGTCGGCGTTGTACGCGGTCGCGACCTCGAGCTCGAAGTCGCCCTCGCCGGGGCCGACCCACACGTCGCGGCGGCTCGCGTTGCCGCGCACGACGCGGCCGAGCGGCAGGCCGACGAAGGGCTCGCCGTCGTAGTAGGTGCGCTTGAGCGAATGCCGCTTGCCCGCCGCGTCGACCAGCTCTTCGGTCGCGGGTCGGCCGAGCACCCACTCATCGATGTCTTGGGCGTAGGTGCGGTAGGTGAGCGCCTCGTCGTGGCCGGCGAGCTTGTCGTCGCCGGCCACCTCGCCCCAGCGTAGCTCGGCGGTGACGTTGCCGTAGGCGTCGCACTGCCACTCGGTGAGCGTGACGCGGGCCTCGCTCGCGGGGCGGCCCTCGAGCGTCTCGACGCGCTCGGCGGCCCTGCAGGGGTAGTCGACGGGGCGGCCGGGCGGGGCGTTCGCCACGGGCACCGGCCGGTACGTCAGGCTCGAGCGAGAGAAGACGGTACCGCTTGCGTCGCGCCGTTCGCTCGTCAAGGGCGAGCCGCGCAGCGCCCGGTGCGTGAGGCCGGCGTCGAAAGTGTTCGCCGTCACGAGCGTCGGCGTCCACGCGTCGCCGACCTCGGTCTCGGTGCCGCCGCCGAAGCCGGCGAAGGTGCGTTCGGGCGCGTCCCACGTGCCGTCGCGGTAGTCGTAACGCACCTCGAGCGACGGGTCGCCGAGCGAGTCGTCGACGAGCACGCGCTTGACGACGGGCATCGCCACGTTCATGCGCGTCGCCCAGGGGGTGCCCGCCGCCTTCGCGGCCGCCGCGTCGAGGGCGGCGGGGGCGTACTCGATGCGGGTCACTTTGCCGAGGCCGTTGTCGATGCGCGCGAGCAAGCCCCCGCGCCCCTCGGGGAAGAGCTCGAGGTAGCGCCACGCGCCAGACGCCCCGCCACTGACGTCGACCCAGACGATGTCGGTCGTGCCCGAGCCGTTCATATCGACGAAGCGCACTGCCGTCGTCGGAAGCCGTTCGGGAACGCCCCCGATGACGACGGGGTCGTCGAACGCGCCCTCGCCGCGCGCGAGGGCCGCTTCGACCACGTTGACGCCGACGTGCACGAGGTCGACCCAGCCGTCGCCGTCGAGATCGTGGAGCTGCCACGGGCTCGAGGGGTCGAAGGCTGGCACGTTCGACGCGCCCTGGGCCGGCTCGAACTCGCCGCGGCCCCGGCCGAGCCAGTAGGTGAGCGCCCCCGGCCGCAGGTAGCAGAGGTCTTGGACGCGGTCGCCGTTGACGTCGCAGAGCGAGGTCTGCCCATCGGAGAAGCGCAGCGGCTGGTTCGGGTCGACCTGGCCGACGAGCACGGGCTCGGCCCAGTCGCGGCCGCCGAGGTTGTAGCCGATGGCGAGGCCCGCGGCGGTCGAGACGACGACGTCGGCCCGGCGGTCGCCATCGATGTCGGCGAGGCGCACGTCGGGGTCTTCGAACGAGACGTTGAGCGCCCGCGGTAGCACGACCGGCGGGGCGAAGTGGGTCGCGTCTTTGCCCGGAAAGTAGCGGAACGAGTCGGTGCCGCTCTTGGCGAGCAGGTCGACCGCGCCGTCGCCGTCGACGTCGGCGAGCTGCACGCCCGCCGACGCGAGGCCGACCGAGGGGCTCTCGGTGGGGGCCCACGCGCGAGCGGGCTCCCACGAGCGGCCGTCGCGGTTGACGTACGAGCGGTACTGCCCGGGCTCGGTCACAAGAAGGTCAGGCAGGCCGTCGCCGTCGAGGTCGACCAGATCGTTGCCCGGTTCGCCCGGCGAGCGGCCCGGGGGCGCCGCCATCGTCACCGCCGACGCCGCGGCCTCGAGGCGCAACCCCGTGTAGGCGAACGAGAGCGGCGGCGCCTCGGTCACGCCGTCGCGCCCGGTCATGACGATGCGTTCGAGCCGCGAGCGCCCCGCCGGGGCGTAGCCGAGCGCGTAGCGTCGCACGAGCGCGCCGCCGTGCCGCACCTCGACCGCTGCTAGCCGGCGGCGAAGCGTCTGCCGAATACCGACCGAAAAGCGAACGACGGGGTCGGGCCGCGCCTCGTAGTGAAAGACCGCCTCGTTGCGGGCCGAGGGGTCGACGTCGTTCCACACGACGCGCGTGAGCAGGGCGTGGCCGTCGCTCACGTCCCACTCGTAGTGAACCGAGTGGCCGTAGAGGTCGACCTTTTCTTTCAGCAAGAGGGCCGCTGCATGGCCGCTCTCAGCTTCTTCGTAGGCGGCCGAGCCGCCGAAGCGGTAGGTCGTGCCGGCCTTGTCGCGCGCCTCCCACGAGGGGCCCGAGCGCGTCACCCGAACGAACGCGCCGGTCTCATACTCAGGCCGGTAGACGCCGGGGGTGATCTCGAGCAGGTCGCAGGGCACGCCGATGCCGGCGAGCTCGAAGGCGTCGCTCGCGTCGAAGCGGGGCAGGCCGTTCTCGGTGCGCCGCTGCACCTTCGGCACGCCGCCGAGCCGCCAGCCGAGGCCGAGCTCGGAGACGCCGCCGCCCGAGTCGTAGTCGAAGCTGAGCGCCGGCCCGAAGCCGTTCGCCGCGGGCGGCAGCGCGAGATCGAGCCCGTAGCCGGCGGTGCCCGAGGCGAGCGACGGGGTGAAGGTGCGGCCGAGCCCCTCGATCGAGCCGGGGCCCTTCGGCAGGCTGATGCGCGTCGGGTCGGTGCCGCCGGCGGCGGCGGGCGGCGCGATCGAGGTGGCGCCTGCGGCGGCCGTGAGCGCGGCGACGACCGCCCTGAACCTACGAAGCATGGTCCGTTCCTCCCTGACCTTTCCAAACCGGGGCGCCGGCGTGGCGCCCCCGTGACCACGGCCGCGCTACCGCGCCGCTCAGAACCCGAGGCAACTGAGGTCGGGTTGCCAGGGGCTCGTGCGGCGGGCGAGCGCCTTGTGCGTGATGCGCAAGACGATATCGTCGACGCGCGTCAGATCGAGATCGGCGTTCGCCGGGGCGGCGGCGCCGCCGGGTATGGTCAGCGTCCACGTCGCCCGCGCCACCGACTGGCCGAAGAGCGCGGTGTTGGGCGCGCCCTTGCCGAAGGCGTTCACGCCGGCCTGCAAGACGGCGACGGCCGACGAGCTCTGCTCGCCGCCGAGCAGCCAGGGCTCGATGGCGTCCGAGTCGCAGGCGCGCACGAGGCTCGTGCCCGCGAGCGCGAGGTTGACCTGCGCCTCGTCGTCGCCGAGAAAGTCGCCGACGAGCTGCGCCTCGACCGAGGCGATGCGGTCGGAGCAGACGTCGGTCGACCAGAGCCCGTTGTCGGCGTCGAGCGTGGTGGCGAACGCGAGGCCGACGCCGCCCTTGCCGTCGAAGTTCTGGTTGCGCAAGAGGTGCTCGCGAAACTGCCGGCCCTCGCTCAGCTCTTCGCCCGTCACCTCGTCGACGCGGGGGCCGGTGACGCCGAGCGCCTTTCGCACCGAGACGGTGGTCACGTACTCTTGGGGCGAGCCGAAGGCGACGCGCCGCTGGTCGTGAACGCCCGTGAAGCAGTGCGAGAGCTGGCCGAGGGCGTAGGCGTTGTTGGCGTTGAGCACGGCGCCGTCGAGCGCGCCGAGCGACATGTTGAGCTCGAACTCGAGCGCCTTGCCGGCCAGGTAGAGCTGGGTCTGCGCGCCGGCGCGCAGGCGCAAGAGCTCGGTCGCGCGCTGGTCGCGGATCAGCCGGAAGCTCGGGTCGTTGGCGGGGTTCTTGCCGAGCACGGCCAAGACCCGGCCGCGCTCTTCGAGCAGGGCGCGGGCCTCGTCGAGGGCGTTGCGCTCGGCGATGCGCGCCTGCAGAAGTACGAGCGTCGCCTCGTGCGCCTCGACGGCGAGTTGGCTCATTTCGATGAGCAGTTGCTGCGCCCGAGCCATGGCCTGCACGAACTCGACGTCGGCCGAGACTCTGGAAGCCCTGAGTTGCTGGGCGAGCTGCAGGCCGTCTTTCGTGGTTTGCAGGCCGACCTTGACGCCCTCCATGACCCCGACCGTGACGCCCATGGCGACCGGCGCACCGGCATTGAACAGCTGGGCGTTCGAGGCGACCTCCAGCGACCGCTGAACCGACGTCAGTATGCCCTGCGCCAACGACAGCGCGATGATGGCCGAGCCCGTGACGGCCTCGAACACGATCTGGTCATCGCGCATCCTCAAGACTTGGGCCGCCGTGAGCAATTCGAGCCGGTACGAGACGAAGCGAGCATTCACCCGGCGGTGGTGGTTCAAGAGCGCCTCGTGCGCGCGAGCGGCCTCCGCGCGGCGCAGGCCGAGATCGCCGGCCCCGTCGCCGCCGTTCCGGCCGCACACCTCCCAGTCGACGCCGCCGACCGAGGTGGGGTCGAAGGTGGGGCCGCAAATCTCGCGCAGCCGCCGGTCGAACTGGTTACGGATCGCGCTGAGCTCGGCCTGCAGCGTGTTGTTGTTCGCCTCGAACTGGCGGCCCGCCGCGAGCCAGCCCTCTTCGGCGCTCGCCTCGGCCTCGAGCGCGTTCTTCGCGAGACCGAGCATCTGCTCGAAGTTCGTCGGGCCCGCCTTGCCGAGGTCTTCGGGGCGGTAGACGAAAGGCACGAAGCCCTCGGGCACGCCGAGAATGGTGCCGTCCTGCACCAGGGCCGAGAAGCCGCGGTTGATGGGGCTCAGGGTGCCGCTGAACCGCGACATCAGGTTGGGCGGCACGCCTTGCCAGGCGCTGACGACGTGGCCGAGCGTGGCCGCCTCGAGGTAGGCGAGCACGGCGCGCTCTTGGGTCTTTTGCACGGCCGCCTGGGGCGCGCTCGACGTGAGCGCCGCGCTGATGCGGGCGCGCTCGGCGTCGACGGTCGAGAGGGTGTGAAAGAGCGAGGTGAGGTTTCTCGCGGCCGGGTAGCTCTCGAACACGGTCGAGGTGCTGCTCGGCACGTCGCGGCCGCGCGCGCCCTCTTCGGGCATGGCCCGGAGGGCCTCGACGACGTTCGGCTGCAGCAGCCAGAGCCCCACCGGGCGAATGGTCGCGAGCGCGTCGTCGTAGCGCCGCCCCTCTTCGACCAGCCCCTGGCGGAACGACGCCTCGAGCCCGAGCGTGATCTCGTCTTTTGCCACGAGTAGCGCCGGCGCGGCGAGGCGCGCGACGAGCTCAGAATAGAGCTGGCCCTTGGCCGCGGCGTCGGCGTTCGAGTTGCCCACCACGTCGAGCAGGCAGGCGTGGGGCGCGATGAGGCCGCAGCCCTTCGCGTCTTCGTCGGCGGCGTACTCGGCGTACGTCTTGACGCCGAACGCCGCCCGGCACCGGTCGGCCATGGTCTGGAAGGGCAGCGTCGTGCGGTCCGACAGGGCCATGTCGTCGTAGAGCGGCTTGAGCAGAAGGGCCGCGAGGCCGGGGGCGGCGGCGGCGAGGTTGCCGCGGCAGGCGGCGACGTCGCTCGGGGGCAGCAGCTCGCAGCCGTCGGCGGCGACCTGCGAGCAGTAGACCCCGCCCGCGCCCATCCAGCCGAAGGCGTCGCGCGGCGCCATGTAGTTGCCGACGACCACCTGGGGCACGCCGCTCGGCGGCTCGCGCACGGCGGTGAAGGCCGAGACGGGCCGGTCGGCCGTGTAGAGCAGCGAGACGCGCCCGGTGGCCCTGGCCGCCTGCGGGAAGACGCCGTGCACGTCTTCGACGAAGGTGCCCTCGATCGTGCCGAGGCTGCCCGGCACGAGATCGAGGCGAATCTGGCGCAGCACCGGCCGCCCGAAGTAGTTGCGCTCGCCGGCGAACGCGGCCGGCAGCGATTGGTACACGGTCGCGTCGACCTTGCCGTCGGCCTTGGCGTAGCGCCCGACGCCCGTCGCGGCCGCCTTCGTGCCCGTGCCGCCGAGCGGCGGCGTCTCGGGGAAGAGCAGCGAGGCCGAGGGGTCGAAGCGCACCGAGACCTCGCCCGCGTTCTCGACGATCTCGACGCCGACGGCCGCGTCGCCGAGCGTGACGCCGCCGACCTCGTAGCGCATCGTGCCCTGGTAGTAGCCGGTGAGCCCGGGCTGCACGGGGGCGCTGACGCTGAGATCGCCGAGCGTGGTGAGAATGCGCACGCTGCCGGCGGTTCCTTTCGACTTCGCGCGCGTCGGGTCGACGGCGAGCTCGAGCGTCGTCGAGCCCGTGAACTCGCCGCGCAGCACGTCGGCGCGGAGGTGCGGGGCCGAGAGCTCGAGGCGGTAGCGCACGGGCTTCGGCGAGCTGCTCGTCAGCTTGAGCGCGAGCACGCGGTCGGTGGGCGCGAGCACGATCGAGGTCGGCTCGACCGCGATCGTGCCCGCGGGCTCGGCCGCCGGCACGGCCTGCCGCTCGGGCTCGTCGGGCGGCAGGCAGCGGCCGCGCGGCGAGCACACGAGCCCCTCGGCGCAGGCGCGCTCGACGTTGCAGTCTTGAATGCACTCGCCGAGGTCGCAGTACTGGCCGGCGGGACAGTCGGCGTTGAGCACGCAGGGCGGGCTCTCGACTGCGACGGGCGGCGGGGGTGGCGGCGAGCCCCCGGCCCCGCCGCCGGGCGCCCCGGCCGGGTCGTCGTCGCCGCAGCCGCTGCAGCCGGGCAGCGTCAGCAGCAGGGCGAACAAGGCGCAGCGGGTGGTGCGCGCGCGCGGGCCGAGAAAGGGTGTCGTGATAGCCATGGCCTTGCCGTTCGCCCTCACCACACGCACGTCGCCGCCGGTGGGTCGTGGTTTTCGGCCTTCTGAATGGTCATGCCGCGCGTGCACCCGCAGAACGCGCAATGTCCCCACGAGTACTTGAAAGCGGCCAGCTGTGTGCCCGGCGGGCACCTCAGCTGAATCGTTGCGTGGCCCTTGAAATCCCAACCCGTGACGTCGCGCCCCCAGGCCTTGCTGCCGTCGGGGTTCAGGCAGCCTACCCAGTTGGCGACGTCGCCCCCCTCGGTGCACCCGGTCGCGCTCTGGTTGAGCACCACTTCGACGAAGAGGTCGTTGGAGGAGCCGTTGGTCGGGCTGTCGAGCGGGTAGGTGGCGCAGAGGCTGTTGTTGGCGCAGCTCGACTGGCCCCAGTTGAAGTACGCGCCCTGATGGGCCGACGTCCAGGTGCACGTGCTGTTCGCGTTGGACCAGCCGGGGGGGCAGTAATTCGAGCCACCAGCGCACTGGCCCGACCAATGGCCATTTCCCGCGCAGACTTCGGTGCCGTTCCCGCACCCCTGACTGTTCGTGCAATTCCTCGTCGTACCGGGCGCGCACTCCCAGCTAGGATCGTTGCAGGGGCAGGAGCCCGACCAGACGTTGTTGACGCAGGTCTCGGTGCCCGGGCAGCTGTTGCTTCCGGTGCACGCGCGCTGCTCACCGGTGGCGCACTGGCAAGCGCCCGGGTCGCTGGGGTTGCATTGCCCCCAGGTGCCGTTGGTGCACGTCTGCGTACCGGGGCATCCGAGCGGGCTCGTCGTGCACCCCTTGGGCGGCGAATTGAGGTTGCAGATGCATCCCTCGTCGGGCGTGTTGTTGCAGTCCCAGCTCTTACCGTCGCAGAGGGGGTTGTCCGGCTGCGGCGGCTTGGCCACCGCCGTGCAACCGGTCCAAGCCCCGGCCACGCAGGTGGAGAAGCCCTCGACCCGGCACATGTTGATCTCGGTGGCGCCTTCCGGTCGGACGCACGGCTGCTCTTGGTCGGGCGGGATGTCCTCGTCGGTGTTGCCGTCGCAGTCGTCGTCCTTGTTGTTGCAGCGCTCGGCGGCGTTCGGCTTGATCTCGGGGTCGCCGTCGTCGCAGTCGAGCCCCGCCTCGACCGGCACGCCGCCGAGCGACTGGCAGTGGGCGGACGCGACGCCGTCGGCGTCCGCGTCTTTCGCGAAGAAGGTGCAGCGGCCCGCGCCCACGTCGCACTTGGCCGTCGCGCAATTCGCCGGACTCGTCTCGGGCACCTGGCCGGCGCAGTCGGCGTCGCTCCGGCACCCCGCGCCCGGGCCGCCCGAGCCGCCGGCGCCGCCCGTGCCGCCGCTGCCGCCCGCGCCGCCGGTGCCGCCCCCGCCCGCCTTCGGCGCGCCGCCCGCGCCGCCGCCGTCGCCGGTGCCGCCGACGCCCGTCGACCCGGCGGACGCGCCCGCCGCCCCCTCGTCGGAGTCGTTCTCGCCCCCGCCGCAGTCGACGAGCGCGGCCACTGCCAGCGACGAGAGAATGATACCGAATGCAGTCCGCAGCCTTGGTCCGATGTTCATGTTCCAGCCTCCATGCACTCTGGTTCTCGAGCGCCCTGCCGCGGCGGCCGGACGCGGTCTCGCCCGCCGCGAGGGCGCCCTGCCGCCATGCGCCTCGCCGCCCGAGCGCCCCCCTTCGCGTCCGGCGGGCGCGGCACCGGCGATTGCCAGCGCCGCGCCCGCGGCCGCCCCACGTCAATCGTCTCGCGTCGACGGGCGCCGGCGGCGAAACGCGCCCGGCGGCCGGCCGCGCCTTCAGTAGACTTTGACCAGCAGCGGGTGGTTGCAGAGGCCGTTGAGCGCCACCACGTTGTTCGCCACCCTCACCGGCACGCCCGCGTACTGGCGGTGCACCACGATCGGGTCCGAGAACAGGCCCGTGTACTCGGGCGGGTTGTACCAGGGGGTGAGAACTTGCAGCACCGCCGCCGTCGACGACTTCTCCGGGCTAAGCTCGATGGTCGTCCAGCCCCAGAAGGTCCACGTCGGAAAGTCGTGAGACTCCATGCAGCTCAGGTGCCATCGGCCCCAGACGTCCAGCCACTTGGTCGTCTCGAGGCCGGGTGCGCCCGAGGGCGCGACCTTGGCGCTGTAAAGCGAGCGGTCGACGCCCGCTTCCCGCAGCGCGTCCTTGAGCTCGGCGATCAGCTTGGTCTCCGGCCGCTCGCCCATGCGCTGAAAGATCTCGGGGTCGCCCTCGAGCTCGGGCCGCTCGGCGTCGACGTGGCCCCGCAGGCGGGCCCGCCCGCCGAGCAGCGAGGTCTCTTCGATTTCGCCCCGCAGCGTCGTCTCGACCAGCAGAACGCCCGCCGCGTCGGCGATGCGGGCCCGGTGCCCGTCGGAAGCCGCCGACAGCTCGAACGAGATCATTACCCCGTCGCGCCGAAACGACCCCTCGACGCGGCCATCGTCCTGATGGGTGATGGTCAGGCCCTCGATGGTCAACCCCTCGGCCTGCGACTCTTCGCCCCCCGGGACGTCGGCTCGGGGGCCGTCGTCGGCGGGGTCGCTGCAGGCGACGACAGCCAGGGAGAGCAGTGAAACGAGCGCATGAATTGATTTCGAACGGGTCATGACGTGGGTTATCTCCATCGCCGACCCCCGCCTGGCCGGGTCAGGCCCCGCGGGTCGGCATGTTCTGCGAATCAATGGGCGTAACGAATGGGCGAGGCGCCCCGCGCGCCGGCGCGGGGCCGAGGGCCCTCGGGCGTCGTGCATGGGCGAGGCAGGTGGGGGGTCGAGCCTCGGGGGTCATGGCAGTGCGCCTGGCGGGGGCCCGAGCCCGACGACGTACTGGGCGGCCGGTCGGGGGCGCTGCCGGTCGAAGCCCGCCGTGCGGGCTCGATCAGAAGCCCTCAGTCTGCGGCGCGGTCTTGCGAGCGTCGGCGGCCCCTCCAGTCGAGGGGCAGCGTCTCTCTCGATCGCCTTCGCACGTGCCGCCCGCGGCAGGCTCTGCCGCCGTAGTCATTTTTATCGCTCGAGCTCCTCATGCTTTCCCGTCCCCTTCTGAAGGGGTAGAGATCGCCGAGGGGCTTTGTGATCGACGAAGAACGAACTCTTGTACGCCCCCGGCGCGGGAGGTGCAGAAAGGTGCGACGGGCCGGGGCGGGGTCGGCGATAGCGTGGGGCCGTGGTGCCTTCGAAAGACCTGCCTGGGGTCGAGGGCCGTCATGAAGGCGGTGCGGGCGGCTGGCCGGGGGGCACGTTGCGAGCCCGGTCGCGGCCCCTACAGGGCCTCTTTCGGGCCCCCGAGCGCGGTCGTCGGGCCGCCTCGGGCGGCGTCTAACTAGCGGAGGCCAGGGAGAGCCTACGAAATGGTTGCCGAAGCGTTGGGGCGTGACCCTTTCGAGCGAATGGTCGAAGAGCGGTGCCGGTCAGGTGACTTGCGGGGGGCGCTCGAGGCGACCCTCAAGCACTTCGGCCCCGAGGTGAACGGCTTTCTGGCGCGCGCCTCGGGCGACGAGACCTTGGCGGCCGAGGCCTTCTCGCAGCTATGCGAAGACATCTGCTACGGCCTGGCCGGGTTCGAGTGGGCGAGCTCGCTGCGCACCTGGGTCTATGTTCTCGCGCGAAACGCGCTCTGCCGCGTGCGCAAGCGCGAGGGCCGGGCGCGGCGCGATCTGCCCCTCTCGCTGGCCGAGATCTCGTCGATCGAGGCGCACGTGCGCACGGCGACCTTGCCCTTCCTTCGTACCGAGACGCGAAGCGCCATGGACCGCCTGCGAGACGAGCTCGACCCGGCCGACCGCGAGCTTCTCATCTTGCGCGTCGACCGCGACCTGCCCTGGGACGAGGTGGCGCGCGTCACCCTCGGGCGGATGGACGCGGACGAGCTCACCATCAAGCGCGAGTCGGCGCGCCTGCGGCAGCGTTTTCAGTCTCTCAAGAAGGCGCTGCGCCAGCGCGCGCGCGACGAGGGGCTGCTTTGACCGGGGGCGAGGTCGAGGGCGCCGCGTCCGAGGGCGGGTCGACGACGATCGACTCGTTCGTGCGCGAGCTCGCGCGGGCGCCCGACGTCGCGCCCTTCGCGGCGGGGCCGGCCGGCGACCGGCTGCCGATCGTCGACCCGTCGGCGTACACGGTCGAGGGCGAGTGCGGCCGGGGGGGCCTCGGGCGCGTGCTGCGGGCGCGCGACGAGCGGCTCGGCCGGCCCGTCGCGATCAAAGAGCTCATCAGTCCCACCGCCGACGCGAGCGCGCGCTTCGTGCGCGAGGCGACGATCACGGGGCGGCTGCAGCACCCGGGCATCATTCCGATTTATGAGGCCGGGCGCTGGCCGGGCGGCAAGCCCTTTTACGCGATGAAGCTCGTCGAGGGGCGCACGCTGGCCGAGGCCTTGCGCTCGGCCGGGCGCGCGCGAGAGCGCCTCGCGCTCTTGCCGAACGTGCTCGCGGTCGCCGAGGCGATGGCGTACGCGCACTCGAACGGCGTCATTCACCGCGATCTGAAGCCCGCGAACGTGCTCGTCGGGGCCTTCGGCGAGACCGTGGTCATCGACTGGGGGCTCGCCAAAGACCTCTCGCGTCCGGACGGCGAAGGCGCT
This sequence comes from Polyangiaceae bacterium, assembly GCA_035762175.1. GTDB lineage: Bacteria > Myxococcota_A > Polyangia > Polyangiales > Polyangiaceae > DASTPP01. Next base: position 62,824 of record DASTPP010000071.1, read on the forward strand.
GTCGCCGGGGGGGGCGCCCCGCCGGCCGCCCGGCCGGGCGATACGACCGCAGGGGCGCGGCTCGGCACGCCGGCGTACATGGCGCCCGAGCAGGCGGCCGGGGTGCCGCTCGACGCGCGCGCCGACGTCTACGCGCTCGGCGCCATTCTCTACGAGCTCTTGACGGGCGCGCCGCCCCACGCCGGCACGAACCTGAGCGCGCTCTTCCGGCGCGCGGCGGCCGGCGAGTGGGCGCCGCTCGAAGAGCGGGCGCCGGCGGTGCCCCGAGACCTGGCCTCGGTCGTCAACAAGGCGATGGCGAAGCAGCCGGCCGACCGCTATCCGACCGCCGTCGAGCTGGCCGACGATCTGCGCCGCTTCCAGGCCGGCCTGCTGGTGACCGCGCACCGCTACACCCCGGCGCAGCTCTTCGTGCGGGCCCTGCGCCGCCACCGCGCGGTCGCGACGGTGGCCGGCGCGCTCGTCTCGCTGCTCGTGGCCCTCTCGGTCTACGGCGTCCGGCGCATCGTCGGCGAGCGCGACGTCGCGCGCCGGCAGCGCGCGGCGGCCGAGAGCCTGGTCGACTTTGCCCTCGTCGACCTGCGCGAACAGCTCACCAAGATCGGGCGGCTCGAGCCGCTCTTCGGCGTCGGCCGCGAGGTCGACGGCTACTACTCGCGGCTCGAAAAGACCCTGCCCGACCTCGACGACGAGGGGCGGCGGCGCCGCGCCCAGGCCTTCGAGGTCCTCGGCGACGTCCAGGACGCGCGCGGCGAGCGCGCGAGCGCGGTCGAGGCCTACCGGGCGGGCCTCGCGCTGCGCGAAGAGCTGGCGCGACGCCCGCACGCGCCGCCCCGGGCGCGGCTCGACGCGGCGCGCACGCACGTCCGCATCGCGCGCGCCCTTACCGACGTGAACGGCGACGAGGCCCTCGCGGCGCTCGGCCGGGCGAAGGCGCTGCTCGAGCCGCTGCCCGACGGCCCGCTCGACGCCGAGGCCGCCGAGATCGCCGGCGCCGCCTTCGTGCAGACCGGCGACGTGCTGCTCAACCGGGGCGACGTGGCGCAGGCCGAGCTCGCGTACGGCCGCGCCATCGACGTGCAGGGGCGGTCGCGCGACGGCGCCGACGTCAAGGTGCGCGAGGGCCTGTCGCGCGCCCACGAGCGCCTCGGGGTGGCGCAGCAGCAGCGCGGCGGCTTCGACCGCGCCTTGCGGAGCTTCCGCGCTTCGCTCGAGCTGCGCGAGGCGCTCGCCGCCCAAGACGCGAGCCCCTACCACCGCGAGCTCGTGGGCGAGGCCCACGCGAAGCTCGGCACCGCCTTTCAGGCGTCGGGCGACCTCGACGCGGCGCAGGCCGAGTACGGTCGCGCGCTCGACGTCGCCCGGCAGCTCGTCGCGCTCGACCCGACCAACGTCGGCTGGTTGCACGCGCTGGCCGCGTGGCACACCGACTTCGGCACGATTCGCATCGTGCGCAAAGATCTCGCGGGCGCCGAGGCCGCCTTCGCCGAGGCGTACCACGCCATCGACCGCGTCGCGAAGGCCGACCCGGGCAACGCGCGGTGGCGACGGCACGTCGCCGTCGCCCTGTCGAAGCTCGGCCAGGTCAAGTTCGACCGCGGCAACCTGGCCGGCGCCCGCGCCGACTACGAGATCATGGTCGCCATCTTGGTCAAATTGGTCGAAGACGACCCGTCGAACGCCAAGGCCCGCCAGCAGCTCGCCATCGCCCACTCGTACGTCAGCGACTTGCACCTCGCGAACAACGAGCCTGGCCCCGCCTTGGCCGCCGCCCAGGCCATGGTCGACGTCGTGAAGGCCCGGGCCGGCGCCGACGGCGGCGACGTCGCGTTCTCGAAGATCCTTGCCGTGGGCTTCGGCCAGGTCGCCTCGGTGCACGAGCGCCCGGGCGGCGACCGCGGGGCAGCCCAGGCTTCGTTGCGCCAGGCGGTGTCGATTCTCGAGGGGCTGCGCGCCCGGCGCCAACTCGACAAGGAGGGTGACGAGTACCTGGCCGACTTTCAACGGCGCCTCTCCGGCGCCGCCCCGCCCTCTTCGAGCGGGGCGGCCTCGGGCGCGCGCTGAGCGTCGGGGCGGCAGGCGAACCGGCGCGGCCGCGAGGGTAGGCGCGAACGCGCGTGCTTCGGCCGCGAGAGCTTCGGGACGCGGCGGGCGAACGCGAACGTGGCGTACCCGAGGCGGCGCCCGGGCGTGGTAGGTTGCCCCCAATGATCGCTCGAATGGGTCGAGCGGCGTCGTGGGCGGCCCTCCTGCTGGGGGCGGCGGGCGCCCTCGTGCCCGGCCAGGCGGAGGCGTGCGGCGGCTTCTTCGGACGCCGGGGGCCGGCGGCGCCGCGGCCGCCCTCGGGCGAGCGGGTGCTGCTCGTCTACGACCGGGCCGCGAAGCGCGAGCACTTCGTTTCGGTAATTCGCGGCGTTTTGCAGTGCCAGCGGCATGGGGACGGGTACGACCCCCGCTCCGCCTCGTCCCCTGGCCTCCGCTCGAACGCCGCTCCCTCCCCATACCCCGTTGGTTTACCTATCCCCAGGAGGCGGCGTGCAGGACGCCGGCCGAGGCGTTGGCGATCGATTCGAGGCGCTTGGCGTGGGCGTACTCGCCGAAGACCGTCGTCACGAATTGCTGCAGGGAGCGCAGGTCGAGGGTGGCGGGGCGCTGGGGGGTAGGCGTCAGGCGGCTGGCAGAGGGGATGGCGTGCGGCACGGCGCCCCCGGTCTACGTCGCCGAAGGGACATTGCCAGGCAAAACGAGGGGATGCCTCAGGGTCATGGCGGCACGGCGGGTGTGGGAAGACAGTTCGCAAACACCATCTGAGCCCGGCCGTGCCTCTTTTTCAACCTGCCGCGGGGGCGTAACCTCGCGTCATTGCCCCGAGAGCTGCCCGCTGCCCCCCGTCCGCCTAGGGTCTTTTAGTTTGGCTGAGGTCCGCTGACCTGCCCCGTCCAGACGGGCATGCTGGAAAAAACGCTGCTCGAAGCTCTGGCCGAGGTGCCCGACCCGCGCGCCGACAACAAGCGCCACCCGCTGCCGGCCATCCTCGCGCTCTCGATCGGGGCGGTGCTTTGCGGCGCCACGACCCTGCTGGCCATCGCCGAGTGGGGCCGCAACCACCCCGCCTTCGCCCCGGCGTTGGGCTTCCGCCACCGGCTCACGCCCTGCGTCGCCACGCTCTCGAACGTCTTCCGCGCCCTGAATGCGGGCGCCCTCGAGGGCGTCTTGGCCCGCTACTTCGGCGCGTTGCCCGCGGCGGACGGGGCCGGCCCGGGGGGCTTTGCGCCGTTCGCCGTCGACGGCAAGGCGCTTCGCGGCACCTTTTCCGACGACGGGGCGGCCGGCGTGGCGCTGGTGGCCGCCTACCTGCACCGCGAGCGACGCGTCGTCGACCAGGAGCGGGTCGAGGGCGGCGACGAGCTCGGCACCGTGCGCCGGATGCTGCTTACCCTGCCGGTCAAGGGCCGCGTGCTGACGGGCGATTCGCTCCAGACCCAGCGCGACGTGTGCCGGACGCTGGTGCGAAAAGGGGGGCCTACGCGCTGCCCGTCAAGGGCAATCAGCCCGGCCTGAGCGCGGCCATCGAGCGGGCGCTCGCCTCGCGCCCAGCGCGCCAAGCGACGACGACCGACCGGCACGGCGACCGGCTCGACGTCCGCACGCTCACGCTCGTCGACGCTGCCGGCCTGCGCTGGCCCGGCGCCGCCCAGGTCGGAAGGCTCGAACGCATTCGCAACGTCGCCGGCGACGTGACGAGCGAGTCGACCCTGCTCGTCATGAGCTTGCCCGCGACGGCGGCGAACGCCGAGGCCCTTCTCGGGCACGTACGAGGCCACTGGGGCATCGAACATCGACTCCACTTCGTTCGCGACGTGGTGTTCGGCGAAGACGCGTGCCGCGTGCGCTCGGACCACGCGCCGCACGTCTTCGCGGCTGTCCGCAACGCCGCGCTCCACCTGCTGCGCGGCGCCGGGCATGAGCGCATCGCCTCGGCGACCCGGTACGTTGCGGCGAGGGCCGCGGAGGCCCTCGGCCTGCTCGGCCTGGCGCCAGCGTCAAACTAAAAGACCCTAGGGCATGGCGGGGGCCGAGGGCGGGCCCGGCGGCGAAGATGGGGCCCCCGCCGCTCGGCCTCGGATGTAGACTCGGCGCCCCACGCAAGGAGTGGCCCGATGCCCAGGTTGTCTCGCTCGACAGGTCTACCGCGGCGCGCGCTGCCGCGGTCGCTCGCGGCCGCCGCGCTCTTGGTGCTCGCCCCGGTCGAGGCGAGCGCGCACTTCGTTCTGCAAGAGCCCGCCTCATGGCGCGACCAAGACGCCCTCGGCTCGCCTCAGAAGACGGGGCCCTGCGGCGACGAGGGCACCGCCGCCACGACGGGCGCGGTGACGGCCTACCGCCAAGGCGACACCGTCACGATCACCATCGACGAGACCATCACCCACCCCGGGCACTATCGCGTCGTGCTCGCGGTCAACGACCGCGGCGAGCTGCCCGCCCCGCCGGCGGTCACCCCCGACGACGTATCGGCCTGCGGGAGCGCCGAGATCCAAGACCCGCCCGTCTTCCCGGTGCTCGCCGACGGCCTCTTGGTGCACGAGGCGGCCTTCGATGGCCCCCAGACCGTCACGGTCACGCTGCCCGACGACGTGACGTGCGAGAAGTGCACGCTGCAGGTCATCGAGTTCATGTCGGACCACGCGGCGCCCTGCTTTTATTACCACTGCGCCGACATCTCGATCGGCGACGGCGCGCCGGGCGCGGGCGGCGCGGGCGGCCAGCCGGGCGGCGGCACGGGCGGCGGCGGCACGGGCGGCTCGGGCCCGGGCGGCACGGGCGGCTCGAGCGCGGGCGGCGCGGGCGGCGCGGGTGGCGGTGCCGGGGGCAGCCAGGCGGGCGCGTCGGGCAACCCGGCTGACGATTCATCGTCCGACGACGGCTGCGCGGCCGCGGCGCCTCGCGCGGCGCCCCCGGGGCTCGCGGCGCTCGGGGGGCTCTTGGCGGCGGCCGCCCTGCTGCGCCGCCGCTCGGCGCGCCCCTGAGGGGAGGGGCGACCGAAGGGCCCGGGAAGGCCGCCGAACGGCCCCTACGGGGTTCCGGAGGGCCCTCGCGAGCCGCCGAAGGGGTCTCGCGCGCCGCCGCCGACGTCTGACCGGCCGCCGAAGGGGTCTCGCGCGCCGCCCGAGGGGTCTCGGGAGCGAGAAAACCAGTCTGGCGAGTTGGTGCGAGGGTCCGAGAGTTCGTTCGAGGGGGCTCGGCGACTTCGTGCGAGGGTCGGGCGACTTCGTGCGAGGGCTCGAAAGCTCGTGCGAGGGTCGGGCGACTTCGTGCGAGGGTCGGGCAATGCTCGTGCGAGGGTCAGAGACCCTGGTGCGAGCGCGAACGGGGGCCCGGACCCGCCCACCGAACCGTCGGCCCGTCCTGCGCGGTCATTCCGGGCGGGCGGCGGCCCGGGTCGGGGGCGGCGCTCAGAGGGAGGCGGCGAATTCGCGGCCGAATTCGAGTGGCGAGGGCCGATCTTGGGGGGCCATGGCGGTGGCGGCGCGCAAGAGCTTGGCCACGCCCGCGGGGAAGCCCTCGAGCCGGTCGAGATCGTCGAGGGGGGCGCGGCGCATGTGGGCGATGATGCGGTCGCGCGGGTTCTGGACGTCGTCGAAGAAGGCGCGCCCGGTCGTGACGTTGTAGAGGGTGCCGGCGAGGGCGTAGACGTCGGCGCGCGGGTCGAGCTCGACCGGGTCGAGCACCTGCTCGGGGGCGATGTAGCCGGCGGTGCCGGCGACGAACTTGCCGCCGACGCCGGGGGCGACGCGCGCGGGGCGCACCATGCCGAAGTCGATGACGACGGTGGCGAGCGGGGGCACGCGGCCCGGGTCGCGGTGCTTCTGGGCGTCGAAGCGCTCGCCGCCCGAGAGCGGCAGCCTGAGCCAGAGGTTCGCCGGCTTGATGTCGCGGTGCACGAAGCCGGCGGCGTGCAGCGCCGCGAGCCCGGCGCAGGTGTCGAGCACCACCTGCCGCAGCTCGAAGAGCGTCATGCGCCGCGCGGTCGAGTACTGCTTGAGGTCGGCGCCGATGAGGTACTCGAGCACGAGGAAGGGCGCCCCGCCCGCGACGCCGCGGTCGATGATGCTGGCGACGTTCGGGTGGTAGATGCCGGCGAGCGTCTTGGCCTCCTCGACGAACGAGGCGAGGATGCCCTCGCGCTCGACCTCGTTCGCGCTCGCGAGCGCCTCGACCTTGGGCACCTTGAGCACGAAGAGCCGGTCGGCGCCGGGCTTGCGCACGAGCCACACCGTGCCGATGCCCCCCTCGCCGAGCGGCTGGACGAGCTCGTAGCCCTCGACGATTTTCGCCTCTTTCTTCGCGCTGGGCGGGGGCGGGGGCGACCGGCGGATGGCCGCCCGCACCGCGGCCTCGAGCAGCGACGAGGCGACCGGGCCGAGCGAGGCGAACCAGACGTCGAGCAGGGCCGGCTCGCGGGCGCGGATGGCGCGGGCGACGAGCGCGGCGACCCGCGAGGCGTTCTCGGCCTCGACGCCCGCGTCTCCGGCGGGGGCGCCGTCGGCCCCGGCGGCGCCCTCGGCGCGCAGGGCCTTGACCGGGTCGGCGAGCGCGCGGCGCAGGCGCTCGCCGGCCGCCACGAGCGCGGTGCAGAGGCCCTCGAGGCCGGGGCGGTGGCCCGCGGCCGCGTCGAAGTCGGCGAGCGCGGCCGAGAGCGCCCCGAGCGCCCGCCCGAGCTCGGTGTCGCCCGCGTGCAGCGCCGCGAGCTCTCGCCCGGCCGAGGGGCCCCAGGCGCCGCCGCCGACGCCCGAGGCGATCGCGGTGCGCAGCGCCTCGGCCCGGTCGCAGCAGCGCGCGAGCGCCTCGGCGCTCATCATCGGCAGCGCCGTCGCGAGCTGCAGCAGCATCGCGGGCCGGTCGATGACGAGGGCCCACCACGCGGCGAAGGGCCCGAGCCAGCGCACGTCGTCGACCTCGCCGAGCGCGGTGCCGCGGGTCGTGTCGACCAGGCGCCAGAGCAGCGTGCTCAGCGCGCTCAGCAGCGGGGCCGAGAGCTCGCGCGAGTCGCCCTCGAGGCCCTCGATCTTGTGCAGCCAGTCGCAGGTCTCGTGCGCCGTCCGGCCGCGCCCCGGGCCGAGCGCCTCGTCTTCGCCGCAGGCGTCGAGCGCGTAGCCGCCGAGGCGCACCGCCAGCACCTCGAGCGCCGCGAGCTCTTCGGCCTCGCCGCCGGCCCGGCGCCGCTCGCGCACGAGGTCGAGGATCGCGGCGGGCGCGCGGGCGAGCGCCTTCCAGGTCGCTTCGAGGTCGGGCTCCTCGGCGGCGTCGCCGCCCGGGTGCGTCGCCAAGAGCGGCGCCCAGAGGCGCAGCGCGAGCGCGCGCGCCGAGCCCTCGACGGCGTTGAAGGCGGCGGCGCGCTGGCGCACCCGGCCCGGGCCGAGGGCGAGGCGGCGCGCCTCCTCGAAGGCCGGGCCGAGCGAGGCGGCGAAGCGGGCGGCGCGCGCGTCGGCCTCCTCGTCGTCGTACTGCGCGGCGAGCCGCACCAGGTTCTCGAGCCCCAGCTCGACGTCGAGCGGGTCGCGCTCGGCCCCGTCGACGACGTCGGTCACGGCGATGACCTCGAGCCAGCGGCGCGACTCGTCGAGCCCCGGCGGCCGCGCCGAGCGGCCGAGCTCGCGCAGCGCCCGCAGGGGCGCCTCGACCTCGGCCCGCCGGTCGCCGCGCCGCCACAGCGTCGCGAGCCCCCGCGCGAGCGCGCGCGCCGCGATCGCCCCCCCGTCGCCGCGCCGCACGCGGTCGGCGAGGCGGCCCCACAGGTCGGGCCGCTCGAAGAACAGGTAGGGCGTCGCCGCCGCGATCGCCGCAAGCACCCAGGGGCCCTCGTCGGGCGAGTCGATGACGAGCCGGAGCAGGTGCGCCACCATGCGCAGCCGCGCCGCCGGCAGCGACGCGAACGCCGTCATCGCGCGCTGGCGCAGCACCTGCGTGTCGCCGAGCGCCCAGTCGAGGACCATGCCCTCGAGCCGCTCGAGCCCCCCCGAGAGCCGGCCGAGCGCCCGCGCCGCGTGCACCCAGACGAGCGGCTCGGGGTGCAGCAAGAGCGGCTGCAAGACCTGCAGCGTGCGGCCGACCAGCGCCGGGTCGGTCGCGGACGGCAGGCCGCTCGCCGCGATCTCGAGGGCGCGGGCCGAGAGGACGCGCCCCCGCAGGGCCGAGTGCGCCGGGGCCCCGACGACGGCGTCGAAGGTCTCGGGCGAGCCCCACACCCAGGCGCCGAGCCCGGGCACCTCGCGCCCGCTGGCGCCCGCCTCCCAGATCAAGATCTCGAGCCGCGCGCGCGCCTCGGCGTTCTCGGGCAAACGGAGCTCACGCCCCCCGCCCAGGAGGGGGGCGCACCCGAGCGCGTCGAGCAGCGGGCCGCGCACCACCCTCGCCCGCGCGGCCTCGACGGCGCGCGCCCGGTGCGCGGGCTCGGCCGCCGCCGCGGCGACCAGGCCCGAGAGCTCGACGTCGCGCCGCGCGGCGTTCGCCTCGCACCACGCGAGCACCACCCCGCCGCCCGGGCCCCGCAGCAGCGGGGCGAGCGACGCGGCGCCCCCCTCGGCGCGCAAGAGCGGCGGCAGCGCCTCGCCGAGCCGTTCGGCGGCGGCCCGGGCGCCCTCGGGCGGCGCGAGGGCCGGGCCCGGCGCGGGGGGCTCGGGCCGGCGCCCGAAGGCGGCCGCCAGCGCGGCGGCGTCCAGCGTTGCGAGCTCGGCGAGCGCGTCCCTGACGGAGTCCGGCAGCATGGTAGCGTGCCCGAGCGTACAGGCTTCGCGGGGCACGTCCAGAGGCCCCGGGCGCGGCGGTCCGTCGCGCGTCGCCTCGCGCGCCTTTGGCCCCGGGCGCGGCAATCGGTCTCGCCTCGCCCCTCGGGCCTTTGGCCCCAGGCGCGGCGGTCAGTCGCGCGTCGCCTCGCGGGCCTCGTCGACGCGGCGCCGGCAGGCCCGCTCGTCGGCCCGGGCCTGGGCCTCGGACACGTTCAAGAGCTCGACCCGGCGCTCGACCGGCAGGCAGTAGGTCGTCGCCGCCCACAGGCCGCGGTCGTCGATGGCGCGGGGGGGGCCGAGGTCCGACCAGATCCACGCGCTGCCGTCGTCCGACCCGATGACCAGGCGCTTGCCGTCGGGGCTCAGCGCCACGGCGTTGACGGGGGCCTCGTGGCGCAAGACGAGGGGCTCGCCCGTGCCGTCGGCGCGCCAGAGCCGCGCGCTGCGGTCTTGCGAGGCGGTGGCGACGAGGGCGCCGTCGGGGCTGAAGGCGACGCCGTGCACCATGTTCTCGTGGCCGCGCAAGACGAGGGGCTCGCCCGCCCCGTCGGCCGGCCAGACGCGCGCCGTCTTGTCCCACGACGCGGTCGCGACGCGGCGGCCGTCGGGGCTGAAGGCGACCGAGCGCACGCCCTGCTCGTGGCCGCGCAGGACGACGGGCTCGCCCCGGCCGTCGGCCGGCCAGACGCGCGCGGTCTTGTCGTGCGAGCCCGTCACGATCCGGCGTCCGTCGGGGCTCCAGGCGACCGAGTAGAGGGCGCCCTCGTGGCCGCGCAAGACGAGGGGCTCGCCCGCCCCGTCGGCCGGCCAGACGCGCAGCGTCTTGTCGTGCGAGGCCGTGGCGACGCGGCGGCCGTCGGGGCTGAACGCCGCCGAGGACACGCGCGCCTCGTGCCCGAGCAGGGTGCGCAGCTCGCTGCCGCTCTCGGCGTCCCAGACGCGCGCGGTCTTGTCGTCCGAGGCGGTGACGACGCGGCGGCCGTCGGGGCTGAACGCGGCCGAGAGCACCGCCTCCTCGTGCCCCTTCAAGACGCGCGGCTCGCCCGACCCGTCGGCGCCCCAGATTTGCGCGGTCTTGTCGTCCGAGGCGGTGACGACGCGGCGGCCGTCCGGGCACCACGCCACGCTCACGATCTGCTCGGGGTGGGCGCGCAGCACGACGGGCTGTCCCGCGCCGTCGGCCGGCCAGACGCGCAGGGTCTTGTCGTCCGAGGCGCTGGCGACCTGGCGGCCGTCGGGGCTGAACGCGGCCGAGTTGACGTAGCCCTCGTGGCCGCGCAAAACGAGCGGCTCGCCCGCGCCGTCGGCCCGCCAGACGCGCACGGTCTTGTCGTCCGAGGCGCTCAGAATGCGGCGGCCGTCGGCGCTCCACGCGGTCGAGAGAATCTCGCCCTCGTGGCCGCGCAAGACGAGCACCTCGCCCACGCCGTCGGCCCGCCAGACGCGCAGCGTCTTGTCGGCCGAGGCGCTGACGATGCGCCGCCCGTCGGGGCTGAAGGCGACCGAGTAGACCCAGCCCTCGTGCCCCCGCAAGACGCGCGGCTCGCCCGACCCGTCGGCCCGCCAGACGCGCAGGGTCATGTCGTCCGAGGCGCTGACGATCTGCGTGCCGTCGGGGCTGAAGGCCGCCGACCAGACCGGCCCCTCGTGGCCGCGCAGCACCCGGGCCTCGGCCGCGCCGTCGGCCGGCCAGACGCGCAGGGTGCCGTCCCGCGAGGCGCTGACGACGCGCCGGCCGTCGGGGCTGAAGGCGGCCGACAAGACCGGGGCCTCGTGGCCGCGCAAGACGAGGGGCTCGCCCGCCCCGTCGGCCGGCCAGACGCGCAGGGTGGTGTCCTTCGAGGCGCTGACGAGGCGGCGGCCGTCGGGGCTCCAGGCGGCCGCGTAGATCGAGTCGTCGTGGCCGCGCAAGACGCGCGGCTCGCCGGTGCCGTCGGCCCGCCAGACGCGCAGGGCCCGGTCGACCGAGGCGCTGACGAGGTGGCGGCCGTCGGGGCTCCAGGCGGCCGTCAGCACGACGTCGGGGTGGGTGAGCATGACGCGGGCCACGCCCTTGCGCAGCGCCCCGTCGACCATGGTCGCCCAGCCGCGCGGCAGGTCGGGCGGCTCGAGCTCGCGCAGCAGGGCGAGCACCGTCGTCGGGTCGGCCTGCCGCTCGCGGGCCGTCGCCACGCGCGTGGCGTTGCGGGCGAGCACGGCCTCGCGGTTCGCCCGCACCATCAGCAGCGACACCCCCAGCGCGACCGAGCTCAGCGCGCCGACCAGGCCGACGACGGCCCAGCGGCGCAGGCGCCGCGACCGCTCGCTCAGCGCCACCACCGCGTCGAGGTAGCGCCGCTCGCGCTCGCCGAGGCCGTCGCCCTGCCCGGGCGGCCGCCGCGACAGCCACGCCCGCGCCTCGAGCGCCGCGCCCTCGCGCCAGAGCAGCCCCGCCGCCCGCCCGCTCGCCTCCCACTGCTGCGCGGCGGCGCGCAGCCGCGCGAGAAACTGCGCGTCCTGCTCGCTCTCGTCGAGCCAGCGGCCGAGCTCGGGCCAGCGGTCGATGAGCGACTCGTGCACGAGCTCGACCGTGGCGTCCTCGCCGCCCATCTCGAGCGAGAGCAGGCGCGCGTCGACCAGGCGCTGCACCACCGACTCGACCGCCCGCGGGCCCGCGTCGCCTTCGCCGCCCTGGCCGGCCCCCCGCAGCTCGTCGAGGCGCACCACCGCGCGCGTGCGCTCGGGCGTCACCAGGCGCACGAGCACCTCGCGGCAGAGCCGCTGCTCGCGCGCCGAGAGCCCCGCGAGCACCGCGTCGGCGTGCGCCGAGAGCGCGCCGGCGACCCCCCCCAGCCGCTCGTAGCTCGCCTCGGTCAACAGGTGCCGGGCGCGGTCGCGCGCCTCCCAGAGCTTGGTGGCGGTGAACTGCAAGAGGGGCAGGGGGCTCCTCGTGCCGCCGAGCGCGTCGAGCATCCGGTCGACGAGCGCGTCGCCCTCGAAGCGGTAGCCCGCGGCCTCGAGCGGCCGCACCAGCGCCTCGCGCAGGCCCTCGCGCCCCATCGGCGAGAGCAGGACGAGCCCCCGCGTCACCTCCGCGAGCAGCCGCCGGTCGTCGGCCATGCGCTCGAGGAAGTCGGCGCGCAGCGCGAGCACCACGCGCAGCGGCGAGCTCGCGTCGTCGGCCGCGCCCTCGAGGCAGGCGAGGAACGCCCCGCGCTCCTCGGCGCCGACCCCGAGCGTGTAGAGCTCTTCGAACTGGTCGACGAAGAGCAGCGCCTTGCCCCGCCGCTGCCGGCACCGCGCCCGCAGCTGCGCGCCGAGCTGGCCGGGCTCCGAGCGCAGCGCCGCGGCGATCTCGCCGAGCCCCCGGGCCGCCGGCACCCCCGCCCCCTCGCCCCCGCGGGGCGCCTCGGCCACCTGCGCGAGCACCTCGGCGAGCGCCGCGAGCGGGCGCCGGCCCGGCCGCACCACGAACGACTCCCACCGCTCGCCCGAGCGCTTCAGCGCGGCGATGACCCCCGCCCGCACGAACGACGACTTGCCCGCGCCCGAGGCGCCCACCACCGAGAGCAGCGGCTGGCTGCGCAGCATCCGGACCATGCTCGCGACGTCGGGCGCCCGGCCGAAGAAGCGCCCCGCGTCCGACTCTTGAAAGGCCGACAGGCCCGTGAAGGGGCTCGCCTCCTCGCCCGCCGAAGGCCCCGCCCGCCCCGCCACCAGCGCCTCGAGCTCCGCGAGCAGCTCGCGCGCCGAGCCGTAGCGCGCCGGAGGTCGCTTGCGCAGGCAGCGCTCGACCACGTCGGCGAGCGCCCCCGCGTCGGGCCGGACGTCGCGCAGCGAGGGCATCGGCGCGTTCCAGTCGCCGACCTGCGCCAGCCGCCCCGGCGTGAAGGGCGCGAGCGGGTGCACCCCCGCGCAGAGCTCGTACAGAATCACCCCCACCGCCCAGAGGTCGACGCGCGGGTCGAAGGCCTCGCCCCGCCACTGCTCGGGCGCCATGTAGAGCGAGGTGCCGAGCGGGCCCGTCTGCGCCGGCGGCCCCGGGCCCGGCCCCCGCGACAGCGGCTCGACGTCGACCTGCTTGGCGATGCCGAAGTCGACCACCTTCACGTGCCCGGCGTCGGCCAAGAGTATGTTCTCCGGCTTCAGATCGCGGTGCACGATGCCCTGCTCGTGCGCGCACGCGAGCGCGCGCACCACCGGCACCATCAGCTCGGCCGCCAGCGTCGGCGGCACCGGCCCGGGCGGCGAGCCCGTCGGCGCCGCGCCCTCCGCCGCGCGCGCCCGCTGCGCCATCCACGCCCGCAGCGTCGAGCCCTCGACGTACTCGAGCACCAGGTAGGGCGCCCCCTCGTGCTCGCCCACCTCGTAGACGACGACGATGTTCTCGTGCTTGCACCGCGCCGTCGCGCGCGCCTCGACGAGCACGCTCTCGGCCGACGGGTCGCCGCGCTCGAGCAGCAACTTGATCGCCACCAGGCGCCCGAGCTTCGTGTCGCGCGCCAGGTACACCGCCCCCATGCCCCCCTGGCCGAGCTGGCGGATGATCTCGTAGTGCTTGATCGCCTTGCCCGCCCCGAACGCGTGCCCCGCGGGCGCCCGCCCGAGCTTCGTCGTCTTCGCCAGCGCCGTCCGCGTCGGCGGCAACGTCAGCGCGAGCGGCGGCGGCGGCGGGCTCGATGACGAAGACTCGGTGGCAAACGCAAGGTGGTCGGGCCCCGCGCCCCGCCCCCCTTCGGAGGGCGGCGTCGCCTCGGACAGCGGCGCCTCGGCCGGCGTCGGGGGGGCCTCGGGAGCCTGACTCATAATGCCGAGCCAGCGTACTCGCTGACCCAGCCCAGCCCAACATTACGCCAAGCCCGGGGGGCCAACGCCGGGGTTAGAAAAGTTGGTTTCGGCGGGCTCCTTCCGCCGCTTGCCTAGCGAGGTTGCCAGGGCACCGACTTCGCGCCCGCGCCCTGAGCACCTCTCCGTCTTCGGCCGAGGCGCTCGAAGCGCACTCGGCGCGCGCGCCGTTCGCACGCCACCCATCAGCCCGGGGCCCCGAGCAACCGCGCGAAGCCGTCGACCTCGTCCGTCGTCGTCTGAAAGCTCGTCACCAGCCGCACCAGCACCTCGCCCTCGCCCGGCCGCCCCTCGGCCGGCAGCCCCTCGAGCGTCCAGGGGTGGTAGACCGCGCCGGCCGCCCGCAGCTCGGCGTCGAGCGCCGTCGGCAGGACGACGAAGAGCTCGTTGGCCGCCGGCTCGAGCGCGAGCCTGGCCCGCGGGGACGCCTCGACCGCCGCCGCGAGGCGCGCGGCCGCCGCGTTCGCGCGGCGCGCGAGCTCGAGCCAATGCCCCTCGCGCAGGTAGGCATCGAACTGCGCCGCGAGGAACCACGCCTTCGAGACGCCTTGCCCGGCGCGCTGGCGGGCGAAGCCGAAGTCGCGCGCCCGCGACGGGTCGAAGAAGATCACCGCCTCGGCGGCGACGCAGCCGTTCTTCGTGCCGCCGAACGAGAGCACGTCGACCCCCGCGCGCCAGGTGCAGTCGGCGGGCGAGACGCCGAGGCCCGCGACCGCGCCGGCGAAGCGCGCGCCGTCCATGTGCAGCGCCGCCCCGCGCCCCTTGGCGACCCGGGCGAGGGCCGCGATCTCGTCGGGGCGGTAGGCCGCGCCGAGCTCGGTGAGCTGCGTCACGCTGACCGCGGCCGGCTGGCCGTGGTGCACCACCCCCTCGGGAAGGCGCGCCATCGCCTCGGCGAGCGCGTCGGGCCCGATCTTGCCGCCCACCCCCTCGAGCAGGGCGAGCTTCATGCCGCCGCCGAAGAACTCGGTCGCGCCCGCCTCGTCGACCGCGATGTGCGCGCCCCGGTGGCAGAAGACGACGCCGCCCGGCCGCGCGTAGGCCGAGAGCGCGAGGGCGTTGGCCGCCGTGCCCGTCGTCACGAAGAAGACGGCGACCTCGCGCTCGAAGACCTCGGCGAAGCGCGCCTCGACCGCGCGCGTGAGCGGGTCGCCGCCGTAGGCCGGGCCGCCCCGGCGCGCGGCCGCCGAGAGCGCCTCGATCACGGCGTCCGAAGCCCCCGCCCAGTTGTCGCTCGCGAATCGCATGGCCGGCCCTTCGCGCGGCCCCCCCCGCGCCGCAAGCGCCTTGCCGGCCGAGGGGCCCGCCGCGTTCGCCCGAGACGCACCCGCGTCGGGCCCGGACGCGCCCCGCGCCCCGGAACCTTTTCTGCCTTCGGGCTCTCGCGAGGCCCGCCCGCCAGGCACACCCTCGCGCATCTGGCGCCCATCTTGCACAACGCCGCCGACTGCCGACCAGCCGGCGTCGCCCTTCGCGTCGAGGGTGACCCGCGGGGCCGGCACGAACAACTTGAAGCGCGGGTTCGCCCGGTACGGGAGTGCGATGAAACGGACACTTCGACCCATCTCGTTTTTGCCCCCCTTGGTCTTCGTCGCGTCGCTCGCGCAGGCCCACGGGCGCCCCACCATCGACGCTTATTACGGCAGCGAGGGCGTCTCGGCGCGGGGCGGGTTGCGCGCTGCGGCCCCGGCGCGGCCCGAGCCGCGCGCGGGCAAGGCGGTCGTCGCGTCGGTCGACCCGCAGCGCGGGGTGCCCGCGTTCCTGTGGGCGCCCTCCGGCGCGCGCGAGGCCCGCGGGGCCGGCGCGACGCCCGAGGCGGCCGCGCGCGGCTACCTCGAGCGCTACGCCTCGCTCTACGAGCTCTCGGGCGTCGACCTCGGCTCGGCGCGCCTCGCGTCGGTGCACGACACCGGCAAGGGCGGCATCATCGTCACGATGAAGCAGCAGGTGGGCGACGTCGAGGTCTTCCGCTCCGACGTCAAGCTGCTGCTCAACCGCGGCCTCGACCTCGTGGCCATCTCGGGCAGCCCCTACCCGGCGGCCTCGCGCTCGGCGTCGCTGCTCCAGCGGGGCGGCGGCTTCAAGCTCGGCCGCGAAGACGCCTTGGCCCGCGCCTTCGGCGACATGTTCGGCCTCTCGGTCGGCGCCGAGGCCTTCCGCGAGGCGGGCACCCCGCGCGGCGCCTACCGCTCGTACCAGGTCGACCCCGCGGTCTTCGGCCTCGGCGGCGTGACGATGCGCTCGACCCCGCGCGCCAAGCCCGTCTACTTCCCGCTCGCCGACCGGCTCGTGCCCGCGTACTACCTCGAGCTCGACGCGCGCAACGCCGCGGACGGCGACGAAGAGGCCTTCGCCTACGTCATCGCCGCCGACGACGGGCGCGTGCTCTACCGCGCGAACCTCATCGCCTACGACGCCTTCAGCTACAAGGTCTTCGCCGAAGACGACGCCGCGCGCCACTACCCGCCGACCGACAGCCCCCTCGAAGACCACACGCCGCACCCGACCGGCGCGCCCGACGACTACAAGCCGGGCTTCATCGCGCAGCGCACGGTCACGATCGAGGGCTTCAACAAGCACGCCGACCCCTGGCTGCCGGCCGACGCCACCCGCACCTCGGGCAACAACGTCAACGCCTACGCCGACCACGACGCGCAGCCCGCGCCCGGCGGCGGCACCGACATCAACGACGGCCTGACGGGCGACGACCCGGTCGCCGAGCTCACGGGCGACAAGGCCTTCGCCTACACGTTCGACCCCCAGGCCGAGCCGACGTCGAGCGACGAGCAGACCAAGGCGGCGATCACGCAGCTCTTCTACCTGACCAACTGGCTGCACGACTACTGGTACGACTCGGGCTTCGACGAGGCCTCGGGCGTCGCGCAGAACAGCAACTTCGGCCGCGTCAAGGACGAGTCCGGCGCGGTCGACGCGAGCGGCGAGGGGGACGCCATCGAGGCGCAGGCGCAGGACAAGTTCTTCGCCGGCAGCCGCAACAACGCGAACATGTCGACGCCCACCGACGGCGGCAAGCCGCGGATGCAGATGTTCGTGTTCAACGGGCGCGTCGCCAAGGAGCTGAGCACGAACGCCGCGGGGCTGCCGAAGGTCGAGGGCCGGGACGTCGCGATCTCGGAGTTCGGCCCGCAGGAGTACGAGGTCTCGGCGGCGCTGGCGCTCGCCAACGACGGAGTCGCGGGCGAGCCGACGACGCCCGGCGGCCCGCCCGGCACGGCCACCGACGGCTGCGAGCCCTTCGCCGCCAACTCGCTCGCCGGCAAGATCGCCGTCGTCGACCGGGGCCGCTGCGCCTTCGCGGAAAAGGCGCTGAACGCGCAGGGCGCCGGCGCCGTCGGCGTCGTCATCGTCAACAACTCGGCCGCCCGGCCCGTCACCATGGCCAACCCGGACGCGCTCGCCGTCACCATCCCCGGGCAGATGATCCGGCAGGCCGCCGGCGCGAAGCTCAAGGAGGCGCTCGCGGCCGGCGAGGTCACGGGCACGATCAAGCGCCAGCGGACCGAGAAGGACTACGACGGCACGATCGACAACAGCATCGCCGCGCACGAGTGGGGCCACTACTGGCACCACCGCCTCGTCAGCTGCGGCAGCCAGCAGTGCGGCGCCATGAGCGAGGGCTGGGCCGACTTCGTCGCGCTGCACATGTCGGTGCGCGAGGGCGACGACCTGAGCGGCGCCTTCGCGGCCGCCAGCTACGCCAGCTCGGCGTCCAAGAACGCGTCCTACTTCGGCATCCGGCGCTACCCGTACTCGACCGACCGGAGCAAGAACCCGCTCTCCTTCCGGTACGTCGCCACGAAGAACGCGCTGCCCATCGTCGGCGGGCCGCCCATCAACGACGAGTTCGTGACCGAGAACGCGGCCGGCGAGACCGTGCTCGTCAACAACAACTCCGAGACGCACAACGCGGGCGAGGTCTGGGCGTCGATCTTCTTCGACGCGTACGCCAAGCTGCTCGCCGCGCACCCCTTCGAGGCGGCCCAGCGCCGCATGGCCGACTACGTGGTCGGCGGCATGAAGCTCGCCCCCGTCGAGCCGACCTTCACCGAGCAGCGCGACGCCATCCTCGCGTACGTCTACAACGCCGACGACGCCGACTACCGGC
>DASTPP010000072.1:0-45859 GCA_035762175.1 Polyangiaceae bacterium
CGGCTACGAGGAGCTGCGCGCGCGGGCCGCCGGCTGGCGCGCGGCCATGGCGACCTTGCAAGGAAAAAAAGTGACCAATCCCTAGGCCCCCTCGCCGGGGGCCGGGCTCCCAAGGGCACCGCCTGCCGGGCGAGCGCGCGACGCGGCGCGCGGCGCGGGAGCCCGGCCTCCGGCAGGGCTTTGCGCGCCGTTTCCGCGGGCGTTCGCTGCCCCCGGCTTCAGCCGGGGGCGGCGTTTTGAACCACCCTCTTTGAGTCCGGGGCCGCCGTATCAGGGCGCCGCGTCGCAGGCCCGCTCGAGCAGCGCGGCGATCTCGTCGACCGTGGCGACGTCGTCGCCGTTCATGCCCTTCATGGCCTTGAGGCGCCCGCAGACGACGGCGGCGATCTGCTCTTCGACGGTGCCGTCGGCGTAGGCCCAGTAGACCTGGGCGAAGCGGCCGTCGCGGTGGCAGCGGCCCTCGATCTGCGCCATCTGGATGGCCGACCAGCGCAGATCGTGAATGACTTCCGAGCGGGGCGCCTCGTTGTGCTCGCCCTGGTGCAGCGAGATGCCCTCCTCGACGGTGAAGAGCACCGCCCGGCGCTCGCCGCGCTGGAACGAGAGCCGCTCGGCCTCGCGCTCGCGCGCGCCGAGCGAGCCGTCGACGCGGGCCGAGGGGTGCCCGGCCGCGGCGAGGCCGGCGGCGATGGCCTCGAGGGTCTCGCGGAAGGCGACCGAGATGGCGACCTGGTGTCCGTTCTCGAGCAGCTCGAGGGCGAGATCGACGGTGCCCTCGGCGCGAATGAGCGAGCTCTTCTGCCGCAGCCGCAGCATGGCGGCGAGCGCGCCCTTCGGGTCGCGGCCCCGGGGCGAGAGGGCGAGCTCGCGCCGGAAGCTCGTCCAGGCTCGTTCGTAGAGCGCGCGCGCCTCGCCCTCGAGCCCCACGGGGGTCAAGATGCGGTTGAGCGCGGGCCAGCCCGCGATGTCCTCGGGCCGGCGGCGCAAGCCGGCGGGCGGGCGGCCGTCGAAGAGCAGGGCGCGCACGGCCTCGAGATCGCGCGCGTCGCCCGCCCACGCCCACTTGCCGTAGGCGCCCCGCTCGACGCCGAGGCCCTGGGCCTGGCACCAGCGCTCGAAGTCGCGCAGGTCCGAGGCGCGGCTGCCCGTGGTGCTGGCGAGCAGGGGCGCGAGGTACGAGAGCTCGAGCGGGTTCTGGCCCGCCGTCGCCGAGAGCCAGAGCGCGAAGCCGGCCTCCGCGGTCAGCTTCGCCGCGAGCTTCGAGCGGGCGGCCGCGGGGTTCTTGCAGCGGTGGCTCTCGTCCCAGACGACGACGTCGAAGGGGTGCGCCTCGCCCCGCCGCGCCACGCCCTTCTTGGTGCGCACCCGGCCGCGCGCCGCGGGCGGCACCTCGAAGAGCTTGCTCAGCCGGTCGTAGTTGATGACGACGACGCGCTTGCCGCCGTCGCCCATGCGCTCGATGGTGCGGCGCCAGTGCGCGACCACGGCGAGCGGGCAGACGACGAGCACGGTCTCGACGTCGCGCATCCGCCGGAGCGCGGCCCAGGCCGCGATCGTCTTGCCGAGCCCGACGTCGTCGGCGAGCAGAAAGCCCGGCCTGCCCCCGGCGCGCGACGCCAGAATGGCCTCGACGGCGGCCGCCTGGTGGGGCCGGAGCGCGATGCCCTCGCCGGCCGGGGCCGCCCCTGCGCGCTCGCCGGGCGCCGGGCCCCCGTTGAGATCGTCTTCGACCTTGCGCTCCCACGAGTAGCGCGGCGCCCGGAAGGGCTCGAGCTCGGCCGGCAGGCGCTCGCCGCGAACGACGAAGACCTTGTGCGCGTCGTCCCAGCGGGCGCCCGCGGCCGAGGCGAGCGCGCGCATCGAGAAGGGCACGTCGAGCGCGAAGGCGCGGCCCGCCGGCGCGCGGCCGGGCGCGGCCGGCGGCGCGAGCGGCGAGGGGCGGACGGCGGGGCGGGTCGAGACGACGCGGGGGGCGCGCAGGGCGGGCATGGGGCGGCGTCGAAGGTAGCGCCGGCGGGGCGTTCGGGCGAAGTAAGCGGCCGGCGCGGCCGCCCGGGCCCGCCACGGCGGCGACGCCCTCGCCGCCCCGCGCGCCGCCGTGGTAGCGTGCGGCGCCGTGCTGGCCCTGCTCTTCGACGGCACCGCGTCCCCCCGCCTCGTCACCGATCGCGACGAGCCCGAGCGCCGGCCCGGCGAGGCGCTCGTGGGGGTGCGGCTCGCGGGCATCTGCGACACCGATCTGCAGCTCTTGCGCGGCTACATGGGCTTCCGCGGCGTGCCCGGGCACGAGTTCGTCGGCGAGGTGCTCGCCTGCGACGAGCCCGCGCGTTGGCGGGGCCGCCGCGTCGTCGCCGACATCAACGCCGGGTGCGGCGCCTGCGCCGATTGCGCGCACGCGCGCGGCCACCACTGCGCGCGGCGCAGCGTGCTCGGCATCGCGGGGCGCGACGGCGCGTTCGCCGAGCGGCTCGTCGTGCCCGAGCGCTGCCTGGTCGAGGTGCCCGACGCGGTGAGCGACGAGCGCGCCGTCTTCGCCGAGCCGCTCGCGGCGGCGCTGCACGTGCTCGACGAGTTCGGGGGGCGGGCGGCCGGGGGCGAGCCCGTCGTGGTGCTCGGCGACGGCAAGCTCGGCCTGCTCTGCGCGCTCGCGCTGCGGGGGGCCGGGGCGCAGGTGCTCTTGGTCGGCCACCACCCGGCGAAGCTCGACCACGCCGCGCGCGCCGGGGTCGAGGTGGCGCTCGAGTCCGAGCTCGAGGCGCGCGGCCCCGGCGGCTGGGCGGCCGTGGTGGTCGAGGCGACCGGCAGCCGGGGGGGCCTCGCGCTCGCCCTGCGGCTCGCGCGGCCGCGGGGCACGGTGGTGCTCAAGACGACCGTGGCCGGCGCCCTCGACGTCGACCTCGCCCCCGTGGTGATCAACGAGCTGCGCCTCGTCGGCTCGCGCTGCGGCGATCTGCAGCGCGCGGTCGACGCGCTCGCGCGGGGCGAGGTCGACCCGGCGCCGCTCATCGCCGCGCGCTACCCGCTCGCCCGGGCGCCCGAGGCGCTCGCGCGGGCGGGCGAGCGCGGGGTGCTCAAGGTGCTGGTCGAGGTGGCGTGAAGGGGGGCGGCGCGCGCCCGGTCGCTCGGGCGCGCTCTAACTCGGCCCGCTCCCAGGCGAAGGGCACCTCCCTCGGGAAGCCCACCCGCAGCATGTGGCTGCGGTCCGAGAAGTAGAGGCCGCCGGCCTCGGCGCCGCCGTAGCCGACCCAGTCTTCGAAGGGCACCGAGTTCAAGAGGCTCTGGACCGCGACGGTCTTGGTCTTCTTCTGCGGGTTCGCCTCGATCTCGCGGCGGCCGTTCTCGTAGCGGCTCGAGGCCGCGAGGCCCGTCTGGTCGGCGCTCAGCTCGGCGAAGCACACCTGCCGGAAGACCTTGCCCGGCCGGTGCGTCGCGTACCACGCGTACTCGACCGGCGTCAGGTTCGACAAGACGAGCAGCTCGATCGGCGCGAGCACGGCGTAGAGGCGCGGCACGCGCTGCGCAGGCTCGGGCGCGCCGATGGCGCGCGCGATCTCGCCGGGCCCCATGCTGTCGTCGCAGTCGCCGCTGGCCCAGCGGGTCAGCTCGGACGCCGGCGCCATCGACAAGATCTGCCCCCCCGTCTTGACGAGGTAGACCCCCCGGTACGCGTCGAGCGGCGTGATGTTGAAGCCGCCGTTGGAGAGCGCCGTCTTGGTCCGCTTGCCCCCGAGCACGCCCTGCAGGGCCCTCGCGGTGTCGCCGGCGGCGTCGCGCCAGCCCCCTTCGTCGAGGTACGAGAACGCCGCCGCCGCCCCCCCCGGGGCGAGCGCGAGGTCGGCGAAGATCGCGCGCCCCTCGAAGTGCTTGCCCGAGCCCGGCGAGAGGTGGCGCGCGAGCCCCTCGATGCCGAGGCTCGTGGCGACGACGGAGCCGTACGTGATCGTCAGGACGAGGTTCAATCGTTCCATCGGTTCTCCTGGGTTGGCGGCAGGCTGGCCGCCCGAGACGAACGCGGCCCTTCAGGAACGGCGTGTCCGGCCTTTGGGCTAGCACACCCCCGGCCCGCCCTCACGGCGCGCGGGGCGACCGCGCCGGGTGACGTCGTAAGGGGTGCGACCTCTGCTCACTCGCCGTGGCGCACCCGCCGCCCGGGGGCGTTCCGTCGCCCGGGCGGCCGGTGCGCCCAGGCCTTTCACGCGCCCGGGCGGCGGGTGCGCCCGGGCCTTTCACGCGCCCGGGCGGCGGGTGCGCCCGGGCCTTTCACTCGCCCGGGCGGTATTCGCGCTCGACGTGGCCCTCGAGCTGGTCGGGGTAGAAGTAGACCTCGCGCAGATCGCCCGAGGCGTAGCGCGCGGCCTGATCGTTGAAGTGCTTCGACGCGGGGTGGCCGCTCTGGCCGCCGGCGGTGACGGCGCGGGCGCGCACGCGCGGGCCGAACTCGACGACGGCGACGAAGCTGTTGCCGCTCGTGCCGTAGAGCTTCTTCGTGCCGGGGTAGGCCTTCGCGCCGAAGCTCGCGAGCGAGCCCCAGCGCCCGCTGGCGAAGGGCACCGGGGTGCTCGGCTTCGCGTCGTCGAAGGGCTGGTCGAGGTCGCCGGTGAGGCGCTGGAAGCGATTGACCTCGCCCCAGGCCACCCTCCAGGTGCCGAAGTCTCGCTCGAGCCGGTCGACGGCGGCCGCGAGCGAGGCGAGGCGCTGGGCCGCGGTGGCCTTCTTCGCGAGGTGGTCGTAGACGGGTGCGCGCGCCGCCTCGGCCTCGGGCTTGACCCGCTGCCAGAGGTCTTCGCCCCAGAAGACGGCGAGGGTCGTGGGCTCCGAGGCCGCCGACCAGCGGCGGTCCCAGGCGCGCAGGGCGGCGACGGGCCCCTCGAGCTTCGCCCGCAGCGGGTCTTTGGGCGGCAGCCGATCGTGGTCGGCGAAGAGGGCGGGCAAGAGGGGGTCGAAGCCGGTGAGGTAGCTGTCGAACGCGGCCGCGAGCAGCGACTCGGGGGTGAAGTCGCCCCTGCCCTCGAGCACGCGCAGGGCGTGCAGGCCGCGGGGGTTCTCGCCGGCCGAGTCGACGTACGCGGGCCAGTCGCCGGGCCTGGGGCTGTGCTCGCCCGCGACCGTGAAGGGCCAGTTGTTGGTGTTCTGCAGCCAGCCGTTGGGCGGGTTGGTGACGACGATGTTCTCTTCGATCGAGTGCACGCCCCGCCACTCGGTGGCCGGGTCGCTGCCGTCGACCGGGCGCGTCCAGTCGAAGCGGGGGTCGCGCTTCGGCAAGAAGTTGGGGTGAAAGTACGCGACGGTGCCGTCGGCGTCGGCGAAGAGCGTGTTGTTCGAGCTGTTGGCGTAGAGCCGCATCGTCTCGCGGAAGTCGCGGTAGCCGCGGGCCTTGGTCCGGCCGAACGACTGCAGCAGCGCCTTGACCGGCTCTTCCATGAGGCGAACGCTGACCCACTTGCCGCCCTCGGCGCGCACGATCGGCCCGTGGTGCGTGCGGTAGACCGTGAGCTCGCGGCTCGCCATCGCCCCCGACGCCGCCTTGTAGGGCACGGTGATCGTCTTGACCGCGACCGGACGCTCTTCGGCCCCGTAACGGTAAGAGAGGGCGTCGCCCCGGCGCACGACGGTTTCGGCGTACTCGTCGATGACGTCGGCGCCGCTGCTCGTGTGCATCCAGCCACAGCGCTCGTTGAAGCCCTGGTAGATGAAGAACTGCCCCCAGGTGACGGCGCCGTAGGCGTTGAGCCCCTCGTCGCTCGTCGCCTGCGCCTCGGCCCGAAAGAAGAAGGTCGTGTGCGGGTTGATGAGCAAGAGCGGCTTGCCCGAGGCCGTCTTCGAGCCCGCGATGGCGAAGCCGTTCGAGCCCCGGGGCTCGTCGTCGCGGGGCTCGGCCCCCGCCGCCGCGGGCCCGCCTTCTCGGCCTCGACCTCGGCCCGCAGGGCCCGCGTCGTCGCGGGGCTCGGCCCCCGCCGTCGGGGTCGGCCCCGCGCCGCGCCCGGACGCCCGCCGGCCCTCGGGGCGGCGCCCGCCGTAGAACGCCTCGAGCTGGGCGAGCGAGATGCTCTCGATGTCGCCGCCGATGCTGCCCTCGCTGAAGCTGAGGGCCATCCAAGGTTCGAAGCGGGTGATGACCCGCGGGCGCGTCTCGGGGTGCCGGGCGAGGTAGGCGTTGAGGCCTTCGGCCCAGGCGTCCATCAGCCGCTGGAGCGGGGCCGGGCTCGACGCGTACTTTGCCTTGAGGTCGGCCGGGTCGATGAAGAGCTTCATGCGCAGATCGCGGTAGATCGCGCCCTCGCCCTCGGCCTCGCTCAGCCGGCCCAGCGCGTTCAGGTAGTTGGTCTCGACGCGGTAGAAGTCGTCTTCGGCCTGCGCGTAAATGAGCCCGAAGACGGCGTCGGCGTCGGTCTTGCCGCGCACGTGGGGTATGCCCCAATCGTCGCGCACGATGGTGACGTCGCGGCCCGCGGCCGCCCGGCGGGGCGCCTCGGGGGGCGGGGCCTTCGGGGGGGCGCAGGCGGCGAGCGAGAGCGCAAAGAGGGCGAAGGCCGGACGCATCGTGAGGCTCGTCTCGAAAGGGGGCCGCGTCATACCACGAACGCGGGCGCGCCCCCCGGCCGCGCCGGCTTGCGCCCCGGCCGCCGCGCTCGGCCCGCCCCCCAGACAGTGGCTACGGCGAGAAGACGACCTTGATCTGCACGAAGGCGGGCGCCTCGACCGCGCCCGACGAGACGCCGACGGGCACGCCGTCGTACACGACTTCGGCCCCGCGCGAGGTCTCGCCCATGAAGGACGCGCAGGCCGACTGGGTCGCCGGCTCGTCGGCGCTCAGGCGGTAGGTGAGGGCGCCGCCCGTGATGTTCACGTCGATGCGGGGCTGGCAGGCGCCCGGGGCGGGGCGGGTGAAGGTGTAGAGGGGCAGGTTGAAGAGCCCGAGCTCGACGGCGCCCGTGGCCATCGCCCGCGCCGCGTCGTCGGGCGCGAAGGTGATGCTTTGGCCCACGCCCTGCCGCGTAAAAATGCGCCGAGTCGAGGCGCCCTCTTGGGCGTCGGTCTGCTGCACCCCCGCGTCGCCCCAGCGGGCCCGCAGCTCGAACGACGCCGGCAGGCGCGGGGCCCCGGTGCCGCCCCCCGCGGTGCCGGTCGGCGCCGGGGCGGCGCCGCCCGCCCCCGGGCCGGGCGTACCCTCTTCGATCTGGCACCCCGCGGGAACAAACGCCGTGCCGAACACCACCAAAGCCGCGCCCAGCCCCCAAGCTCTTCTCACCCGTTGCATCGTGGCCTCCGGCCGCCGGCCTTGCGTTGGCCGGGCGCCCGAGCACCCTACCCCCGAAGCCTTTGGCGCGCCAAAGGGGGGCAAGGTGGGGAGCCCCGGGGCCGCCGGCGCGTATCTGTCGCCTCCCTACCTTTGCCGGGCTTAAGCCATGCCTTCGCTGTCACGCGCCCCCTCGACCCCTCCGCCGGGCCTCGGCGAGCTCGGCTCGGCCTCGGCGAGCGCGCGGGCGTCGGCCGTCGCGGCGCTGGGCGAGTCGCCCCGGCCCGAGCACGCGGGCGCGCTCTTCACGGCGCTCGACGACCGGTCGCCCCTCGTGCGGCGGCGGGCGGTCGAGGCGCTGGCGGGCCTCGCCCGGGCGCACGAGCGGGCGCGGGGCACCATCCGGCGGGTGCTGACGCGCCGCCTCGGGGCCGACCCCGAGGCCGATCTGCGCCGCCAGATCGCCGAGGCCCTGGCGCAGCTCGACGCGCCTCGGTGCGGCGGGGCGCGCCCGGGCCTGCCCCCCCGAGGGGGCCGCCCGCCCGCCGGGGCGCCGCGCAGCGACGCGACGGCCGCCCCCGCCAACGACACGACGCGCCCGGCCGCGCCGGTGCCCGCCAACGACACGACGCGCCCGCGGCGGCCGCGCGCGGGCCGGGGGGGCAGGCGGCCGCCCCCCCTCGCCGTCGAGGCGCTGCTTTACGAGGGCATCGTCATCGAGCGCGGCGAGCGCGACTGCTACGATACCTACGACGAAGACTACGACGAGCGTTCTTACGATACGCCGCCGTCTGCCCTGCCGGCCTCCGACGGGCTCGCGCCGCTCGGCCCGGTCGAGGCGCTCGTGCAGCGCTTGACGTTCGAGCTGCACGACGACGAGGGCGAGCGGCTCGACCAGCGGCCGCTGGCCGCCCGCGTGCTGACGCCCTCGGCCTACGGGCGCCTCTCGGGCCTGGTCAAGCGCGCCGCGCCCGAGGGCGGGGCGCCGCCTTCGCGCCCGGGCTCGGCCGCCGCCACGCTGCCCGAGCTGGCGAAGCTCGCGCGGCGCCGTCGCGAGGGCCTGACCCCCGTCGAGCCCGACTGGGCGGCGCTGCGGGCGCCCTTGCTCGAGGCGCTCGCGGCGGCGCCGCCGGCGGGCGAGGCCGACCTCGAGGCGCTGGTGCTGGCCTTGCACGAGGCGCTCGTGCAGGGTCCGGCGACCCTGCGGCGGGCGCTCGCGCGCGGCGCGTGGCACGAGGGGTGGGCGCCCCTGGCTTGCTGGCTACTCTCGGCCGAGCTCGGCTCGTTTCGTTCGCGGGCGCGGCAGGCGAGGGGCTCGTCGCTTGCCTTGCAGAACCTGCGCGAGGCGGCGCTCGGGCGCGACCTGGACGAGCCCCTGATCGCCCGGGCCCTCGAGCGCCTCTGGCGCCCGGCCTCGCAGGCGCTCACCCTGCTGGCCTTCGGGGGCGGCTCGATGCGCTCGCTCGACTACCCCGAGTTTCGCGTCGTCGGCCACGTCGCGCTGGTCGAGCTCGGGCGCGAACAGGAGCAAGAGCTCGCCGCCCTCGCCGCGGCGCTGACCCACCAGCGGCAGCTCTTGAGCGAGCTCTGGCGCGGCCCCGAGGCGCTCTTGCGTGCGCTCGCGCCCGAGCTCTGGGGCGCGCTCGGCGCCGAGGCGCAAAGCGCCCTCGTCGGGCAGCTCCGGCGCTCGACGGTGGCGTACATGGGCCTGCGCCGCGTGCCCGCGCTCGCGGGGGTGCGCCTGCGCCGATCGCACCTCGTCGAGTACTGGCAGCGCCCCGGCCCGAAGCCCCACGAGAGCGTCACCGCGGGCGACGTCGACCCCTTCGCCGACCACGACGCGCGCGCGACCGAGGGGCTCGTCGCGGCGCTCCTGGCCGAGCTGCACCAGCCCTACGCCGACGACGAGGCCCTGCAGGCGGGCCTCAAAGAGCTGCTCATCGAGGCCGCCCGGGCCGCGGCCACCTGCTACGCGTGGCAGGGGCTGCCCTACCTGCAGCGCGGCGATCTGGCGTCGGCCGCGCGGCTGATCGACGCGCTCCTGCGCTGCTTCGACCACGCCCCGCGCGAGCTCGCGCAGGCGCTCGGCCTCGATCCGGCGCAGGGGCTGCCGCGCCTGCGGGGCGGGCAGGCGGGCGCGCTCGAGCGGCGCTTCCGGCGGTTTCACCGCGAGGCGCTGCGGGGGCGCAAGGCGAAGGGCGGCGAAGGCGTGACGTACGTCTGCAAGCCCCTGCCCAAAGACCAGGCGCTGGCGAGGGGCGAGCTCGGCCGCGACTGCTCGAGCAGCTCGGTGCCCTTCCGGGCGCTCTCGCCGCACCACGTCTACTACGGCATCTTCGACGAGGCGGGCCGGCAGCTGCCCGGCTACCTCACGGTCTACGAGGCGTGGGCGCGCCCGCAGGGCGGGCCGGCGCGGCCCATGCTCTGCCTCGAGACCGTCAACGAGCCGAAGGGCCTGCTCGGCGGCGTGCAACAAGATCTGCTGGTGCTCTTCGAAGCGATCGCCGAGAGCCGGGGCCTCGGCCCGGGCCTCGTGCTCGTCAGCGGCCACGGCACGTGGAACTACTCGAACGGCCTCGAGCTCGCCCGCTGCCGCCGCGCCCGCCGGGGCGAGCCGGCGTGGCTCTCGCCCGCCGACCCGGTGATCTGGCGCATCTACCAGCGGCACTCCGACGAGGCGCGCTACTACTCGGCCTTCGGCGAAAACGACGACGGCGCGCTCTTGCGGCACGACGGCGAGGCCCCCGGGCGCGAGCCGAGGGTGCTGCTCGCCCCCTTCGACCCCGCGCACGACGTCGTGCAGCCCGAGAACCTCGCCGAGGCGCGCCGCCTCGCCGCGCTGCCCCGGCGCGAGCCGCGCGTCACCTGCCGCGACGAGCAGGGCAACCCCTTGGGCTTCATCTCGGGCTGAGGGCGGCGACAGGCGCCCGCCGGCCGGCGACGGGCGCCTTCCGGCTGGCGACAGGCGCCCGCCGGCCGGCGACGGGCGCTCGCCTCAGCCCGGGTTCGGCTCGGCGCCGCCGGTCGAGGGCGGCCGGCACTTGCCCGCGACGAGCGGCGCGAGCACGGGGCCGAGCGCGCGCTGGTGCGGCTCGCGGAAGGCGCCCGGGCCGAGGGCGCGCAGCGCGCCGAGAAAGCGCCCCCAGTCGCGGCCGCAGGCCTCGAAGAGCTCGGCGAGCTCGTCCGAGCCCTCGTGGTAGTTCTTGAACTGGGCGAGCGTCGCGTTGGTGATGGGCCGGCGGTAGCCGAGCTGGGCCCTGAGATCGCGCAGGTAGGCGCCCTTCTTGGCGAGCTTCTCGGCGGGCGGCCCCTTCGACTGGTAGAGCGCGTCGAGCCAGGCGTACGCCCAGTGCAGCGCCCGCGCCCGGTCGCGCCCCGCGCGCAGCGCCCACGCGTACGCCTCGCCCTCGGCCGAGTGGGGCCCGAGCGCGTGCTCGAGGTACTCGGCGGCCATGCGGTCGCCGACGAAGCTCGCCACGCTCTCGTTGAAGGTGGTCTGGCCGCCGAGGTAGAGCGTGGCGTGCAGCGACTCGTGCAGCACGGTGTTGGCGAGCTCGCCGAGCGCGCCCGGGCCCTCGTCGAGCATCGTCGACAAGATGGGGTCTTTGAACCAGCCGAGCGTCGAGTAGGCGCTCGCGGTGCGCAGGTCGACGTCCCAGCCTTTTTGGCGCAGCCCAAGCGCGAAGTCGCGGGCCGCGTCTTGGTGGAACCACCCGAGGTAGGGCACGTCGCCCGCGATGGGGAAGGACCACGAGAGCGTCTTGAAGCGCAGGGGCTCGCAGGCGCTGACGACCCAGACGGCGGCGCGGCGGTCGAGCGCGACGAAGTCGCGGTAGTTCGCCGTCGCGCGCAGCCCCCGCGACTCGCCGAAGCGCTTGATGGGCGCGACGCGGGCGAGCAGCGCGCGCGTCGCCTTCGGC
Organism: Polyangiaceae bacterium; assembly: GCA_035762175.1. Lineage (GTDB taxonomy): Bacteria > Myxococcota_A > Polyangia > Polyangiales > Polyangiaceae > DASTPP01. The sequence continues at coordinate 11,158 of DASTPP010000072.1, forward strand.
ACCGAGGGGTCGACGGCGACGTCGGCGACGCGGCGGGCGCGCATGCCGATGTCGAACTGGCCGTAGGCGGCCTGCGACAAGTACCTCGCCTGGAAGCAGCCCGCCAGCGCGGGCGCCGCCGCGGCGACCAGGGCCGGAAGGCCCCGGCCGGCGAGGGCGCGCCAGGCGGAGCCGAGCGCGGCGAGGGGCCGGCGGGCCGGGGGCATCGTTCAGCGCACCGTGAGCACGATCTTGCCGCGCGCGCGCCCCGTCTCGAGGTACGCGAGCGCCGAGCGCACGTCGTCGAGCGGGAAGGTGCGGTCGACCACCACGCTCACCTCGCCCCCGTCGACGAGCTCGCCGACCCGCGCGAGCTGCGCGCCGTCGGGGCGCATGAAGAGGTACTCGTAGCTCGCGCCCCGGGCGGCCGCCGCCCGCCGCGCCCGCAGGCTCATGGCCCAGAAGACCGGCACGAGCCACCGCGGGAAGCCGTGGCGGCGCACCGTGGCCGGCTCGAGCGGCCCGGCGATCGAGACGATCTTGCCGCCCGGCTTGAGCACCTTGAACGAGCGCAGCAGCGCCTCGCCCCCGAGCGCGTCGAGCACCGCGTCGTAGCCGGCGAGCTCGTCGTCGAAGCGGCGGGCCCGGTAGTCGACGACCACGTCGGCGCCGAGCTTGCGCACGAGCTCGGCGTTCTTGGCCGAGGTCGTCGTCGCCACGTGGGCGCCGCGCCGCCGCGCGAGCTGCAGCGCGAAGGTGCCGACGCCGCCCGAGCCCGCGTGCACGAGCAGCCGCGTGCCCGCGCCCACCGCGAGCGCGTCGAGGCACTGCCAGGCGGTCAGCGCCGCGAGCGGCACGGCCGCCGCCTCGGCCATGGTCAGGTTCGCCGGCTTCGGCGCCGCGTGCGGCTCGCGCACGCGGGCGTACTCGGCGAAGGCCCCGAGCGCGTCTTTGTCGACGCGGGCGAAGACCTCGTCGCCCTCGCGGAAGCGCCGCGCCCCGGGCCCCCGGCCGACCACCCGCCCCGCCAGCTCGCTGCCGAACACCAGCGGCAGCGGGTACCGCCGCAGGGGCCGCAGCAGCCCCTGGCGCGTCTTGAAGTCGATCGGGTTCACCCCCGCCGCGTGCACCTCGACGAGCAACTCGTCGCCCTCGGGCGAGGGCGTCGGCACGTCGGCGCGCACCTCGACCTTGTCGTTCGACCCGTAGCCGGTCAGCAGCGCGGCCCGCACGGCGCCACCCTAGCGCGCTTTTCTGCGGCGGCGGCCCCAAAAACGCCGCCCGCGGCCCCGCCGCTCACTCGCGCACGCTGAAGCCGACCAGCAGCCCCACGTACGTCGCGTCGACGCGCGCGAACGACCCGTCGCCCCGCGGCACGTCGCCCCGATCGTGCCGCCCGTCGAGGCACGCGGCCGCGCGGCCGAAGATCGCGCAGAGGTTGCCCCGCACCTCGTCGAGCGAGCCCTGCCCGTCCCGCTCGCGCCCCAGAAAGCGCCGCGCCTCGACGTCGAGCCGCAGCCACGACGACCACGCCGAGGCGTAGAAGCCGAGGTCGAAGGTGCCGTTCAGCGTGCGCGCCGCCCCCTCGAGCGGGTCGAAGCGCCCGGCCAGCACCGCGCCCGGCTGGAACCCCGCCTCGAAAAACAGGTCGCCCGTGAACACCTGGTAGCCGAGCTGGCCCTGCGGCAGCTCGAGCCGCGAGTCGTAAATCAGGTTGTTGCCCGCCAGCATGCCGAACAGGCCGATGCGCCCCACCGGCCCGTGCGTCCGGCCGAAGGGCGCCCGCCAGCCCCCGTAAAGCCCCAGCCCCAGCCCCCCCTCGAAGCCGCCCCCGCCCCCGCCGAGGAACGCGAAGCCCCGCGTCAGGCTCGTCGTCCCGTTCGGGTTGGTCAACGCCGAGCCCGACCCGAGCCCGAAGGTCAGCCCCAGCGCCCGATCGCTGCCGAGCCCGCCGCTCACGTCCGTCAGCGACATGCGCAGCCCCCCCGCGCCCCCGTAGGCCCGGTAAAAGTCGCGCCCCCGACCGTCTTCGTCGTCGATCCGAAAGCTGCGCTCCTGGTCGGACGCGCGCCGCTGCTCGCGCAGCTCTTCGTCGATCTCGGCCGGGCTCGACCCCCGCAGCTTGCCCCCCTGGCGCGGCCCCGAAACCGGCTCGACCGGCCCCCCGCCCGCCTGCGCCCGCCCGAGCCCCGGCGCCGAGGCCGCCGCCACCGCCAACGCCGCCCAAAGAAAGTGCCTGGTCTTCATCAAGCTCGCCCCATTCCATGGCACGCCGCGCCGCGCCGAACCATTCGCCGCCGCCCGCGGCCGCCAAGGTCGGACGAGCCCGACCGCCAATTTCGTCAACCCGCCCCGCGCGCTCAGGGCCCCGCCATTCGATAGGCCCCCCAGCCGAGCGCCGCCCAACCCAGCATGAAGCCGAGCCCCCCGAGCGGCGTCACCGCCCCGAGCACGCGCACCCCCGTCAGCGTCATCGCGTAGAGGCTGCCCGAAAACAGCAGCGTGCCCGCCACGAAGGCCCAGCCCGCCACCGAGAGCGCCGCGCCCCCCGCCCGCGGCCAGAGCAGCGCCACCAACCCGAGCGCGAGCGCATGCACCAAGTGGTAATGCGCCCCCGTCTGCCACCAGCCCAGCCGCTGCGCCCCGTCGGCCAGCGCCCCCAGCCGATCGCGCAGCCCGTGCGCCCCGAAGGCACCCAAGGCCACGCCGCTCAAACCCGAAAAGGACGCCAGGAGCAGAAAAAGACGGTCCATCGCGGGGCGACCTTCGGCCTAGCTCGGCCGATCGTCAAGTGCCCCCCTGAACTCTGGCTGCGGACAAGACGTAAGGAGGAATGTGCCCCGCCGCTGCACCGCCCGCTCCCCGCGCCCGTGCCAGGGCCGGCCTGGGATCTCTGGCGCAGGGCCGGCCCCCAGGGGGCAAGGCCCAGAAGGAACGGTCAACGGCGCGGCACGGGCGTGCAGACGATTTGCGACAAGGGCCCCCTCATGAGTTTCTCGTTCGACCCCGCTACCTACCCCCTCCGCCTCCGTGTCGAGGGGCTCTTCTCGTCCGCGGACCTCGTCGACCTCGACCGGAGCCTCGCCGCCCACGCGGCCGAGAAGCGCCCGGCCTTGCTCCTCGATGCCCGCGCGGTAAGCGCCCCGGTCATCTTGTGGACCAAGGCCCGTCGGACGACGCTCGAAAGCCTTCTGCGCCATGTCGGCCCCCTCGCCATCGTCGCGACCGACTCGGCCATGCTCAACGCCATCCGGCTGGCCTTGCACCCCTTCGGCTCCGACATCGTCTGGCGGAATTTCGCCTCGATCGACGAGGCCTCGACCTGGCTCGAGACCATCGAGCGGCACGGCCGCCCGATCTGGAACCCCGCCGCGATCACCGCCCCCGTCTCGGACGCGGCCTGGGACCGCCTCTGGACGGCCGTTCGGGCGAAGCGCTGGCAGAGCGCCCTGCAACCCTGAGCTCTCCGCCTCGGGCGGAGGCGTAGCGTTCTGCCTCACCCGCGCGATCTCGCCCCTTGAAGCGACTTCGAGGGCGCCGCCCCTGTCGCACCACGCCCGGGCCCTCGCCCCGGACGGTGGCGTTCGGCATTGGGTTGCCTCGCACGCGCTGCCCTGAATTGAAGTCGGGGGCCTAAAGCGGGCGTCGGCGCACAAAAAGGCGATGCCCCCGCGCCCCCGCCCTGCCAGGTCGGGCGGGTCGGACGGGGGGCGGGGGCATCGGGGAGGGCTACCCCTCCGAGTAAGGTGTGTGCCGGGGCGAAGGGGATGCTCGAACCGTGCCAACAACCCCCTTGCACCCCGAGGGGTCGGTCTTAGTTTGCGTGGCGGACGAACTAGCGCCCCCGAACGGCGAGCCGTGCGGGGGGTGTCGTGGCCTTTCGACCGGCGCGCGGCGCACCACGGTGCGCCCCAAGGGGCGCGCCCGGGCCTCGACCCTGCCGCTTCGCGTTCGACCCTTACCGAGGACGGAGCACCGCCATGCGTTTCGACCGGATGACCACCAAGAGCCAAGAAGCCCTGCGCGACGCCTTCGACCGCGCGTCGCGGGCGGGCAACCCCGAGCTCATCCCCGAGCATGTGCTGCTCGCCATTCTCGAGCAGAAAGAGGGCGTCGGCGCCCCGTTGCTGCAGAAGGCCGGGGCCGACGTCCGGGCGCTGACCTCGGCGCTGCAAGAGCGGGTGCGCGAGCTGCCGAAGGTGAGCGGCGGGGCCGAGCCCTCGCTGTCGCGGCGGGCGACGCTCTTCTTGCAGAAGGCCGAAGACGAGGCGAAGGGGCTCAAAGACGAGTACGTCTCGGTCGAGCACTTTCTCTTGGCCGGCGCCAAGCACGAGCGCGACGTGCGCGAGCTCTTCGGCCGCCACGGGCTCGACTACGACAAGCTGCTCGCGGCGCTGCGCGAGGTGCGCGGCAGCCAGCGCGTGGCCGACCGCGACCCGGAGGGCAAGTTCCAAGCGCTCGAGAAGTACACGCGCGATCTGACGGCCAACGCCAAGCGCGGCAAGCTCGACCCGGTCATCGGCCGCGACGAAGAGGTCAGGCGCGTGATTCAGGTGCTCTCGCGCCGCACCAAGAACAACCCCGTGCTCATCGGCCCGCCCGGCGTGGGCAAGACGGCCATCGTCGAGGGCATCGCCCAGCGCATCGTCAAGGGCGACGTGCCCGAGGGCCTCAAAGAGAAGCGCCTCATCGCGCTCGACCTCGCGTCGATGGTGGCCGGGTCGAAGTTCCGCGGCGAGTTCGAAGACCGGCTGAAGGCGGTGCTGAAAGAGATCGAGAGCGCCGAGGGGTCGGTCATTCTCTTCATCGACGAACTGCACACGCTGGTCGGGGCGGGCGCGGCCGAGGGCGCGATGGACGCGGCCAACATGCTCAAGCCGGCGCTCGCGCGCGGCGAGCTGCGCTGCATCGGCGCGACGACGCTCGACGAGTACCGCAAGCACATCGAGAAAGATGCCGCGCTCGAGCGGCGCTTCCAGCCGGTGGCGGTGAGCGAGCCGACGGTCGAAGACACGATCGCCATCTTGCGCGGCCTGAAAGAGCGCTACGAGGTGCACCACGGCATCCGCATTCAGGACGCGGCCGTCGTGGCGGCGGCGACCCTGTCGAGCCGCTACATCACCGACCGCTTCTTGCCCGACAAGGCCATCGACCTCGTCGACGAGGCCGCCTCGAAGATCAAGATGGAGATCGACAGCGTGCCGCTCGAGATCGACCACGTCGAGCGGCGGCTCATTCAGATGCGCATCGAGGAGCAGGCCCTCGCGAAGGAGCGGGACGAGGCCTCGAAGGCGCGCCTCGCCGAGCTCAAGCGCGAGCTGGCCGAGCTGAACGGCAAGCGCGACGCGATGCGCTCGCAGTGGCTGCGCGAGAAAGAGCTGCTCGCCAAGATGCGCTCGTCGCAGAAGGCGATCGAAGACCTGAAGAACGAAGAAGAGATCGCCCAGCGCAAGGGCGACCTCGGGCGCGCGGCCGAGCTGCGCTACGGCAAGCTGCCCGAGGCCGAGCGCATCTTCGAGGGCGTCAAGCGCGAGCTGGCCGAGATGCACAAGTCGGGGCAGAGCTACCTGAAAGAAGAGGTGCGCGACGAGGACGTCGCGGCCGTCGTCTCGAAGTGGACGGGGATACCCGTGACCAAGATGCTCGAGGGCGAGATGCAGAAGCTCTTGCGCCTCGAGGGGGCGCTGCACAAGCGCGTCATCGGGCAAGACAAGGCGATCGTCGCGGTGGCGAACGCGGTGCGAAGGTCGCGCGCCGGGCTGGGCGACGAGCGGCGGCCGGTGGGCTCGTTCCTCTTTCTGGGGCCGACGGGCGTCGGCAAGACCGAGCTCGCCAAGGCGCTCGCCGAGTTTTTGTTCAACGACGAGAAGGCCATGATTCGCATCGACATGAGCGAATACATGGAGAAGCACGCCGTCAGCCGCCTCATCGGCGCCCCGCCGGGCTACATCGGCCACGACGAGGGCGGCCAGCTCACCGAGCCGGTGCGGCGGCGGCCCTACTCGGTCGTCCTGTTCGACGAGGTCGAGAAGGCCCACCCCGACGTGTGGAACGTCTTGCTGCAGGTGCTCGACGACGGCCGCCTGACCGACAGCCAGGGCCGCACGGTCGACTTCAAGAACACCATCATCATTCTGACCTCGAACATCGGCACCGCGCAGGCCGCGGCGATCGAAGAGCGCTCGAACCTCGACCCCGACGACCGCGACGCGCTCGTCGAGCGGGCCGTCCTGGACGAGGTGCGCAAGGCCTTCCGGCCCGAGTTCATCAACCGGCTCGACGAGATGGTGGTCTTCCACCGGCTGAGCCGCGACCAGCTCGCCAACATCGTCGACATCCAGCTCGAGGGGCTGCGCGCCCGGCTCGGCCGCCGAAACCTCGACCTCTCGCTCAGCCCCCAGGCGCGGCAGGCGCTCGCCGAAGCCGGCTTCGACCCGATCTACGGCGCCCGCCCGCTCAAGCGCGCGGTGCGGCGGCTGCTCGAAGACCCCATCGCCTCGAAGCTGCTCGGGGGCGAGTTCGGCCCGGGCGACGTCATCACGGTCGACGCCAAGCCGGGCGGCGAGTTCAGCTTCGCCAAGCGGCTGGTGAACTGAGGGGCCTGCCGCCCGGGGGCGCGTCGCCCCGGGCGAGCGAGGGCGCCGCCAAGGGGCCGGCCGAGGCCACCCGGGGCGGAGCGCGACCTTGCAAAACGCTCGGCGGACGCCGCCCAGGCTCAAGCCTGGGCGGCGGGCCTCAGCATCGGAAGGGGGAGGGGTGCCGTGAAGGTGCGAGTTGCCCCCCTGAGTTTGGGGGTGGCCCCTTGGTTTTCTGTCGTCGCGCGGGCGGGTGGGGCGTCGTTTGGTGTGGTGGCGGGGGCGGGGCGGGGTCGAGCTTTCAAACGTGCACGATGAACTGCGCTTTTGAAGCGTACCACTGGTAAGTGCTCTCTAAGTTCTTGGTTTCTGGTTCTTGCGACCTGGCACGCTCGCTGCTATATAGAGTTCTTGCAGCGCCCGCGGATGCCCCCCCCCTCGTCCCGGGCGCTGCTTTTTTTTGTCCTGCGCGTGAGTTTGGCCGCGTCGGGGCATGACGACGAGCCCGAAAGGGCGCTCGAACCCACCTCCCTGTTTCGTGCGTTGGCCGGCTCGGGCCGAAGGGCGCGCGGGGCGTGAGTGGGGCGTGGCGGCGGCCTTGGGGCGCCGCGGCTTGTTGGGTTCGCGGCGAACGAAGGGCTAGGCCCGCCGTGGCGGCGCGGCTAAAAAGGGGGCGATGAGCGCCGGCGCTCACTCTTCGTGCCCCTCGCGCCTCGGCCAGTACGAGATCGTGCGCAGGCTCGGCGCGGGCGGCATGGCCGAGGTGTTTCTGGCCAAGAAGCGGGGCGCCGAGGGCACGTACAAGCTCTTGGTCGTCAAGCGCGTCTTGCCGGTCTACGGGCAGGCGCGGCGCTTTCGCACGATGTTCGTGGCCGAGGCGCGGCTGGCGACGCGGCTGAACCACCCGAACATCGTCCAAGTTTACGACTTTCAAGACATCGGCGAAGAGGGCCAGCTCTTGTCGATGGAGTACGTCGAGGGGCCGAACCTCGGCGCGCTGCTCGAGGCGCAGCGGCGGGGGCGGGGGCGGGTGCCGCCCTGGGTGGCGGCGTACGTCATCGCCGAGGCGGCGAAGGGGCTGCACTACGCGCACGAGCGGCGCGACGAGGCGGGGCGGCCGCTGGCGATCGTGCACCGCGACGTCAGCCCGCAGAACATTCTTTTGAGCTACGACGGGGCGGTCAAGATCGCCGACTTCGGCATCGCGAGCGCGAACCTCTTCCGGGACGAAGAGGTCGGGGTGCTCAAGGGCAAGTTCGGGTACATGTCGCCCGAGCAGGCGCGGGCGCAGCCGGTCGACCGGGGCAGCGACATCTACTCGCTGGGCGTGTGCCTCTACGAGCTCTTGGCGGGGCGGCGGCTGCACGGGGCGCTCTCGGGCGACGCGCTGCTCGAGGCGGTGAGCGCGGGCGAGGTCGAGCCGCCGAGCACGTACGCGCGCGAGGTGCCGGCCGAGCTCGAGGCGATCGTGCTGCGGGCGCTGGCGCGCCAGCGCGAAGACCGGTACGAGACGGCGCGCGATCTGGCGGCGGCGGTGGGGCGGGCGCTGCTCTCGCGGCAAGAGCTGGTCGACGCCGCGTCGGTCGAGGCGACGATCGCGGGGCTCATCGCGCGCGAGGCGCCGGCCGAGGGGCTGCTCGCGGAGGCGGGGGCGTCGGGCTCGGGCCGGCCGGCGCCGCTGGCGGCGGGCGGTCGCGCCTCGTCGCCGCCGAGGGCGCCCGAGGCGCCGGCGGCCGACGAGGGCGGGGCGCGCGCGCCGGCGCGCCCGGCGCGCGAGGTGCGGCACGTGGCGGCGGTGGCGCTGCGGCTCGAGGGGCTCGGGGGGCTCGAGGCGGGGCAGGGGCGGGCGCGGGCGGCGTACACGCTCGACCGGCTGCGCCGGACGCTCGACGACATCGCGTACAAGCGCGGGGCGGCCTGGTCGTGGCGGGGGCCGGGCGAGGCGCGGGCGGTGGTGGGCCTCTTGAACAACTCGCCGGGCTCGGCGGCCGAGGCGGCGTGGCTGGCGGTCGACGTGCACGAGGCGCTCTCGGGCTTCTCGGACGACCTGCCGGCGGCGGTCTCGGCGAGCATCGGCATGGTGCGGGCGGTGGCCTCGGGCGAGCGCGAGCGCGACGGGCGGCTGGTGCACTGGGCGCTCGACGAGGCGTCCGAGCTCTTGCTCGAGCGGGTCTCGCGCCGGACGCCGGCGGCGAGCACGTGGGTGGCGGGCGGGCTCTACCGGCTGGCGCGGCGGCCCTTCCGGTGGGCGGACGTGCAGCCCTTTCCGGCCGAGGGCGGGGGGCCGCCGGTGCGGCTCTACGCGCTCGAGCGGCCGCTGACGCGCGACGAGCGGCTCGCCGAGATGGCGCTCGCGCCGAGCGAGCTGGTCGGGCGCGAGCCGGAGCGGGCCGAGCTCTGGGCGGCGCTGCACGCGGCGCTCGCGGGCGGCAGCGTGGTCGGGCGGGCGGTGGTCGGCGAGATGGGCATCGGCAAGACGGCGCTGGTCGGCACCTTCCTGGCCGAGCTGCCGCCGGGGGCGCGCATCGTGCGCGTCGAGCTGAGCGCGCCGCGGGCCGAGCTGCCCTTCGCGCTCGTCGGCGACGTGGTGCGCGACGTGCTCGGGCTCGAGGCGCGGGCGCTGCCGGCCGAGATCGAGGGGGCGCTCGCGCGCCTGCTCGGCCCGCTGGCCGAGGGGCCCGAGGGCGAGCGGGCGCTGCGCTACCTCGCCGACGTGGCCGCGGGCACGGCGCCGGGCGGGGCCGACGAGGACGAGGCGGTGCGCGAGCGGGGGGTGGGCGCGGGGCTCTGGCGGCTCTTCGCGGCGGTCGACCCCTCGCCGGCGCTGGTGGTCGTGTGCGAGGGGCTGCAGTGGTGCGACGAGCCGAGCCTGCGGCTGCTCGCGCGGCTGGTGACGCACCCCGAGCCGCTGCCGGCGCTGGTGCTGCTGGTCACGCGGCCCGAAGAGCGGGTGCTCGGGCGGCTCGGGGGGCTCGTGCGCATCGAGCTCGGGGGGCTCTCGTCCGACGACCAGGTGCGCCTGGTCGAGGCGCGGCTCGGCGCGCACGAGGGCGTGGCGGCGGTGTGCGCCGAGCTCGCGCCGCGCGTCGCCGGCAACCCCTTCTTCCTGCTCGAGATGGTCGACGCGCTGCTCGAGCGCGGGTCGCTCGCCCTGCGCGAGACGGGCGGCGGGGGCACGGCGCTCGTGAGCGTCGAGCGCCCGGGCGAGGCGCGGGCGGCGCTGCCCTCGACGCTCGGGCAGATCGTGAGCGAGCGGCTGCGCGAGCTGCCGCCGGTCGAGCGCGACGCCATCGACTGGCTCGCGGTCGCGGGCCGGCCGCTCGGCCCGGCGCACTTCGAGGCGCTCGGCGGGCCCGACGCGGCCGAGGCCGTGGTGCGCCTCTGCGCCCGCGGCCTGTGCGACCGGCGGGGCGAGGCGATCGAGTTCCGGCATTCGATCAGCCGCGACGTCGCCTACGCCGCGCTCGACGCGGGGCGGCGCAAGAAGATGCACCGGCGGGTCGGCGGGCTGCTCGCGGCCGAGCCCTCGTGCCGGGGCCTCGGGGCGGCGACGGCGGCGCGCCACCTCGAGCTCGGCGGCGACGGGCCGGCCGCGGCGGGGCTCTACCTCGAGGCGGCGGACGCGGCCTACGGGGGGCGGCACGGGCCGCTCGCGCTGCGCTACTACCGGCGCGTCGTCGACCTCGCGCCCGAGCCCGACGCGCGGCGGCTGCGCGCGCACGCCGCGCTCGAGATGATGTACCGCGAGCTCGGGCGGCCGCGCGAGCGGGCGGCGCACCTGCGACAGCTGCGCCAGCTCGCGCGCCGGCTCGGCGGGGCGCGGCACGCGGCGCTCGCGCTCGCGGCCTCGGCCCGCTACGTGCTCGAGACCGGCGGCGAGCCGGGGCAGGCGCTGGGGCTGGCGCGCGGGGGCGCCTCGTCGGCGCGGCTCGCGGGCGACCCCGGCCTCGAGCTCGAGGCGCTCGTGCTCTCGGCCGAGTGCCTGCAGCGGCTCGGCGACCCGGCCGGCGCGCTCGAGGCCTTCGACGCCGCGCTCGGCGTGAGCGGCGCGCCGCCGGTGCCGCGCGCCGAGGCGCTGCGGGCGCGCGGCGTGCTCTTGCGCTGCGTCGGGCGGGTCGAAGAGGCGATGGCCTCGCACGCCGAGGCCCTCGCGCTCTGCCGCCGGGCGGGGGCGCGCCGCGGCGAGGCGCGGGCGAGAAACTCGCTCGCCTTCGCCGCGCTCGTCGCCGGCCGCTGGGAGGACGCGATCGCGCTCGCGCTGAGCTCGATCCGGCTCGATTTGTCGCTCGGCGCGCGCTTCCAGGTGGCCAAGACGCTCGCCAACGTCGGCCACGCCTACGCCCGCGTCGGCGATCTGCCGCGCGCGCTCGCCTACCTCAAGCGCGCCCGCGAGGCGCACGAGCGCTACGCCGACCGCGACGCGCAGGCCGACACGCTGCTCGTGCTGGCCGAGGTGCTGCTCGACGCGGGCGACGCGCGCGAGGCCGAGGCGCTCTGCGCCCGGGCCGAGTCGTACGCCCCGGCGCACGGCGACGTCTACGACCTCTTGCACGCGGGGCTCGTGCGGGCGCTGCTCGCGCGCGCCCGCGGCGACGCGGGCTCGGCCATCGCGCTCGCGTCGAAGGTGCGCGCGCGGGCGGAGGCGAGCGGGCTCGTCGCCTTCTACGCCTACGCGACGGCGCTCGAGGCGGCCTCCCGGGTCGAGCGCGGCGACGCGCACGGCGGCCTGCTGCTCGCCGCCTCGGCCCTCGGCACCGTCGAGCACGCCGCCGTCGAGTACGCCCTCGAGGTGCGCGCGCTCGTCTGCGAGGCCTTCGAGCGCGCGCGCTCGCCGCGCGCCGGCGAGGTGCGGGCGCGCGCGGCCGACTACGCCCGGGGGCTCGGCGCGGGCGTGCGCGACGCGCGCCTGCGCGGCCTCTTCTTCGCCCGCCGCGTCGTCGCCTCCCTGCTCGGCGGCGGCGCGGGCATTATGAAGCCGAGCAGCGCGGGGAACATGCCTTGAAGGTCGGCCATCAGCGCAAGAAGACCGCCATCGTGCTCTCGGGGGGCGGCGCGCGCGGCGCCTACGAGGTCGGCGTCCTGTCGTACCTCTTCGACGACCTCGCCCGCCTGCGCCGCGCCCCGCCCCGCGTCGACATCGTCTCGGGCTCGTCGGTCGGCGCCATCAACGCCTGCTACCTCGCCGCCCACCTCGGCGACGCCACCGACGGCATGCGGCGCCTGGTCAAGCTCTGGCGCGACATCGAGCTGCCGCGCATCCTCGGGTTCGGCCTGCGGCACGCCATCGCGCTGCCCTTCGTGCTGACCGGCGGCGCCACCGAGGGCGTCGGCGTCTTCGACGTGCGCCCCATCGCCGAGCTCGTCACCCAAGAGGTGCCCTGGCGCGCCGTCGCCCGCTCGCTGCGCCGGCGCCACCTGCAGGCCCTCTCGGTCTCGGCCACCGAGGTCAGCACCGGCCGCACCGTCATCTTCATGCAGACCGGGCCCGACTTCGCCCTGCCCACCACCGCCCCGCCCCGCACCGTCATCCGGCCCGAGCTCATCGGGCCGCCCCACGCGCTCGCCTCCGCCGCTATCCCCATCCTCTTCCCCCCGGTGCGCATCGGCAAAGAGCTCTACACCGACGGGGGCCTGCGCCAGAACACCCCCATCGCCCCCGCGCTGCGCCTCGGCGCGACCCACGTCTTCGCCATCGGCCTCTCGCACGAGGCCCGCGGCATCGGCGGCGAGGTCGCCCTCGGCGGCCGGGCGCCGGGCGCGATGTTCCTGCTCGGCAAGGTGCTCAACGCCTTCTTGCTCGACCACATCGACAACGATCTCGAGCTGTTGCGCCGCATCAACCGCCTGCTCGCCGACGGCGAGGCCGCCCACGGGCCCGACTTCTTGCCCGCCATCAACGCCGTCGCCCGCCGGCGCGGCGAGGCCGTCTACCGCAAGGTGCAGGCGCTCGCCATCCGCCCCACCGAAGACCTCGGGCGCCTCGCCGCCGAGCACGTGCGCCGCGGCAAGTTCAAGGGCAAGGTCTCGATGCCCAGGCGCCTGCTCTCGCTCTTCGACGTGGGCTTCGGCAGCGAGTCCGACCTCGCGAGCTACATGCTCTTCGACGGCGCCTTCGCCTCGAGCCTCATCGACCTCGGCCGCGCCGACGCCGCCGCCCGCAGAGACCAGCTGCTCGCCTTCTTCGACGAAGAAGAGACGCCCCCCGAGCCCGACTCTTTCGACCCCGAGATCACCGTCTCGCAGTCGGGCGTCAGCTCGAGCCGCATCCCCATCGTCGGGTGAGGCCGCGCCCCTCGGCCCGAACGCCGGGGGCAAGGCCTCGCGCGCCCCAGGCCGGCGCGGCCCGCGAAGAACAAAAAAAAGCGGCGCCCGGGACGAAGGGGGGGACGTCCGCGGGCGCCGCGCAACAGCACAGGGACGAGGGGGGGCGTCCGCTTGCGCTGTTGCTTGCTTAAGATTGCACGAAGCGGGCCAGCCAAAATGGTTGCTGTTTCAACGAGTTAGCGAGCAAGACGGCCCCGAGGCCTTCACGGGTGCAATTCTCGAGTTCCAGAGCTGGTGAGGGTACCCTCAGGTTGCGCCCAACCTGCCCGCCCCAGCCCACGTTCTCGAGCCGTTCTCTTTCGAGGGCGCCACGGCCTGAGCCGGCGAACCGACGAGCGGGGCTGACTGGCTGCGGCCGTCGCGTCCCCGAGGGCGAACCGGGGGCCAATTTCGGCTCGCCCGCCGCGAACCGGGCGCTCGCGCCTTGCGTTTCGCTTGCGGTCGGACAAATGCCTACCTTTGGCGTCCACCTGCCCACCCCCGACCGAACGCCCCGCGATGCCCCGCACCCCTCGGCCGCCCCCCCTCGCGCGCGGCGCCCTCGTTGCCTTCGCCTGCGCCCTCGCCTTCGGTTCTTCGCCCCGCGCGGCCCGCGCTCAAGGGGGCGAGCCGTCGGGGGGCCCCTCGCGCGACTGGCACCTCGAGGCGGGGGTGGGCACCGACGTTCCGGTGCAGGTGGGGGCGCGTGTCGGCCTCGAGGCGCCAGGCCGTATTCGGGTCTCGACCTCGCTCGGGTTCTTGCCCGCCCCCTACGTCGACGCCATCAACGGCGTGCTCGTCGGCGTCGGCGCCTACGGCCGCGACGAGGCCGATCTGGTCTCGAACACGCTCTCGAGCTCGCTGGTCTGGCGCACCCACGTCGGCATCCGGCCCTTCGCCGACGCCGGCTTTTACGCCGACGCCGGCTACGGCCTCGTGGCCCTCGGCGGCGGCGGCACCGCGGCCGAGATCATCGCCGGGCTGACCGGCCGCGATCCGCCTCCGAACGCGGGCCAGCTGCCCATCTCGGCGCGCTCGACGCTGCACATGCTCGACGTCGAGCTCGGCTGGCGCTTCCCCATCGGGGCCCACTTCGCCGCCTGGACCGCGCTCGGCGGCGCCTTCACCCTGGGCTCGTCGACGAGCCTGAGCCCCGAGGCGACCGGCAACGCCCGCGTCGACGCGGCCGTGAAGCAGATCGCCGACGACGGGGCCCGCCGCCTCGACGACATCTACACCTCGTACGTGTTCACGCCGGTGCTGAGCGCGGGCGCCGCCTACGTCTTCTTTTGAGCGGGCTGTGCTAGGGTGCCGGCGTCGCTCGGGGCGCGGCCGGCGAGCTGAGTCGCCGCCCGCTGAGAAGCACCCGCGGAACCTGATCCGGTTCGTACCGGCGTAGGGAACGCGACCCCTGGCGTGGCCCCGGCGACCGGGCCGCGCCGCTGCGGAGACAAGCCATGCCGACCTTCTCTCGATTCTCGCTGCCGCTGCGCGGCGCGCCCCACCCGTCGAGCCGCCGCGAGGGCACGGGCCCGGGCTCGTTCGCCAACCCGGCCGACCTCGGCGGCCCGCTCGCGTACAGCTCGCCCGACGCGCCGGGCATGCCCCCGCCCTCCGACCGGACCGCGTGGGACTTTCTGCCCCCCGGCTGGTCGCGCGACCCCGCGACCGGCTTCGCCCGCGCGCCCGAGGGCTTCGAGCCCGTCACGCAGCTCGAGCACGCCCGCCTCGGCGTCGTCACGCCCGAGATGCGCCGCGTCGCCGAGCGCGAGCCGCACCTCAGCCCCGAGCAGGTGCGCGACGAGGTCGCCGCGGGGCGCATGATCATCCCCGCCAACCGCGCGCACCTCGGCTTCGGCCTCGACGCGATGGCCATCGGGCGCGCCGCCCGCACCAAGGTCAACGCCAACCTCGGCGCCTCGCCCGTCTCGAGCGGCACCGACGAGGAGGTCGAGAAGATGCGCTGGGCGGTGCGCTGGGGCGCCGACACCGTGATGGACCTTTCGACCGGCGGCGACCTCGACGCCTGCCGCGCCGCCATCTGCCGGGCCTCGACGGTGCCGATCGGCACCGTGCCCATCTACTCGATGATCGTCGGCCGCAAGATCGAAGACCTGACCCCCGAGGTGATTCTCGAGGCGCTCGAGCACCAGGCGCGCCAGGGCGTCGACTACTTCACCATTCACGCCGGCGTGCGCCGGGCGCACCTGCCCTTCGTCAAAGACCGGCTCATCGGCATCGTGTCGCGCGGCGGCTCGCTGCTCGCCAAGTGGATGCTGGTGCACGGCCGCGAGAACCCGATGTACGACCTCTTCGACGCGATCTGCGACGTGATGCGCCGGCACGACGTCAGCTTCTCGCTCGGCGACGGCCTGCGGCCCGGGGGCCTCGCCGACGCGACCGACGCGGCGCAGCTCGCCGAGCTCGAGACGCTCGGCGAGCTGACCGAGCGCGCCTGGCGCAAGGGCTGCCAGGTGATGGTCGAGGGGCCGGGGCACGTGTCGTTCGACCAGATCGAGTTCAACATGAAGCTGCAGCGCCGGCTCTGCCACGGCGCGCCCTTCTACGTGCTCGGCCCGCTCGTGACCGACGTCTTCCCCGGCTACGATCACATCACGAGCTGCATCGGCGCGACCGCCGCGGGCTACCACGGCGCCTCGATGCTCTGCTACGTCACCCCGAAAGAGCACGTCGGCCTGCCCAAGCGCGACGACGTCAAGCAGGGCTGCGTCGCCTACAAGATCGCGGCGCACGCGGCCGACGTCGCGCTCGGCATCCCCGGCAGCCGCGACTGGGACGACGAGCTCACCAAGGCCCGCGCCGCCCTCAACTGGGAGCGCCACTTCGAGCTCGCCTTCGACGGCGAGTACGCCCGCGCCCTGCACGACGAAGACCTCGACGTCGACACCGACTTCTGCGCCATGTGCGGCCACGACTGGTGCTCGGTGCGCATCAGCAAAGAGATCGCCGAGTTCGCGAGCGGCAAAGACGAGGCCTTCGCCCGCGAGCGGGTGCTGAAGAGCCCCGCGCTCAACGACGAGCAGCGGCGCGTGCTCGAGCAGCGCGGCGTGCTCTCGCCCGACGAGCTGCACCGCCTCGCGCAGAAGACCCGCCGCGCCGTCGGCGCCGACAAGGGCCAGAAGGCCAGCTGCCACAGCGACGTCGTCGACGCCGAGGGCGCCCGCCTCGTGCAGCTGCGCCGCAAGCCCGACGACGCGGCCGCCCCGTAGGGGCGCGGGCCCGGGCCCGGCGCGAAGGCGCGGCCGGCGCGGGCTCAGCGGAGCAGGCGGGCGACGTACTGGTCTCCGCGGCGCCCGGCCGCCTGCGCGCCGTCGATGCGCAGGCGCCCCTCGAACGCGCCCGCGAGCAGCGGCCGCCCCGACGTCTCGACGTCGAGCGCGGAGGCCACGGCGTCGCCGCGCAAGAGCCGCGTGTCGACCTCGGCGCCGTCGGCCGCGACGTTCGACACGGCGACGACGCAGCTGGCCGGCTCGGGCAGCGAGACGTCGTCGCAGACGTGCCCGGCGGCGACGAGGCTGCCGTCGGGCCGGCCGCCAACCTGGTGGGCCGGCGTCTCCCGGAACGCGACCCACGCCGGCTCGCCGCCCTCGCCGAGCTTGGCCACGAAGTAGGGCGGCTCGGCCCCGGGCGGGACGCCCTGGGCGAAAAAGCCCCGGCCGGACACGATCGGCCGGCCGTCGTTGGCCACCGTCAGGTCGAAGAACGACTCTTCGAACTGCCCCGGCGTCCGGAAGCTCTTCGTCCACGCGACGCCGCCCTCGGCCGTCACCGCCAGCGCGAACAGGCCCACCCCGCGCGCGTCTTCGCCCGCGACGAACGCGCCCCCGCCCGGCGCGGCCTCGATCGCGAGCGGCTCCCAATCGGCGTAGGTGCCGAGCCGCGAGGCCCAGGCCGTGTGCCCCGTCGGGGCGATCTTGGCGGCAAAGCCCGTGACCGTGCTCGACTGCACGCCCGCGTCGCCGAGGCTGACCTCGCCCTCGAGGTGGCCCAAGAGCAAGACGCCGCCCTCGGCGTCGACGGCGAGATCGGCGACGTAGGCGCCGCCGTCGAGCGTTTCGACGTGCTTCCACCAGGCGATGTCGCCCCTCGGGCCGAGCTTCAGCAAGAACGCGTCGCGCCCGCGCCCTTCGCCCGTGACCGGGCCGGTGCCGAAGTCGACGGTGCCGTCGAAGGAGCCGAGCAGGTAGGCGTTGCCTTGTCCGTCGACGGCGAGATCGTGAAACGTCTCTTCGCCCCCGCCGCCGTAGGGGCGGGCCCAGCGGGCGCGCCCGCAGGGGTCGAGCCGGGCCACGAACGCGTCGGCCCCGCCCTGCGACGCGAAGGGCACGCCGCCGAACGAGGCCCCGCCGACGAGCCGCCCGGCCACCCACGCGCCCCCGACGGCGTCCGCCTCGAGCTCGTCGACGGTGGTGCCGGGCGCCGCCGCGTCGGCGGCCAGGACGCTAACGTAAGAGCGGGCGTGGCACCCCTCGCCGTTGCCCTCGTTCGTCGGCCCCGTCGTGGTCGCGCCGGGCACGGGCAGGGCGTCGCTCGCCTCGCCGCCGGGCTCGCCACAGCCGAGGGCGGCCGCCGAGCCGAGGGTCATCGTGAGAAGTGCCGTCGCCCTTTTTCTTATAAGGGTCATCTGCGTTGCACAAGCAAGGGGCAGGCCAGCCCGCCGCCGCTACGAATTGTGGCTTAGTTTGCCGTCGCGCCTCCGCCCGGGGGGCCCGCCGGGCGCCGCCCACGGCCGAGCTGCCGCCGAGGGGCGCAAGGCCCCACCGGGCGGCGGCGGCGGGGGCTACGCTCGCGCTCGAGGCAGGCCGCGGCGCGGTGCGAACAAAAGGCACGGACGGGGCGATCCGGCTCGGTCGGTCGTCGCGCCTCGGCTCCCACTCGCGCCCCGGCTCGCGATCGGCAATGATGCTCCGGTCCCGCACCCGGCGATGGCGTACCGCTTTTACATCCGAGAGCACCTCTTCGTGGTCCGGTGGCAGTCGCTCACCCTCGAAGACCTCGACCGGGTCGCCACGCAAGCCCGGCTGATTCGCGTGCAGCAGCGGCGCGACATCATCTACGCCGGCCTCCAGGGCGACGGCCTCGCCGAGCCGGACGCCGACGTCCGCAAGGGGCTGGTGCCGCGCGCGGTCGCGATCGCCAAGACCTCGAAGCACTACCACCTGGTCATCGACGCGACCGGCATGCGAGCGTCCGTCCATCGCTCGATCATCCGGGGGCTGATGGGGGTCGCCCGCGCGCTCCAATTCGAGGAGGTGCGCAAGGCGCGCCTGTTCGAATCGGTGCGCGACATGCTCGAGTTCGACCCCGACGACCTGCCGGCCAGCATCGACACCCTGCTGCGCGAGATGGACGCGGCCGGCGTGCTCTCGCCCGAGCCCGACCGCGCCCTCGCCCGGCAGGCGACGCGGCCGTACGCTGTGGTCACCGAGCGCCCTGCCGCGCCCGACGACGCAACCCCCGGGCCCGGGGCGCCCCCGGACGCGCCGCGCGGCGCGGGCCAGGAGCCGCGATCGGGGGCGTAGCGCCGCCTGCTCGCACGTGGGCGGCACGCGGTGCAGGGCCAAGGCTACGTACAGGCGAATGGCCCATTGACGCACCGTGCTCGCTCGTCGGCCGGCGCGCCGCCGCGGCGATGCACCTGCCGCTTCAGCGTCGGGGCGAAGTCGTCGGCGTCGCCCTCGCGCCAACGCAAGAACGCGGCCGCACGGCGGCAGTCGTCGTAGGCGTTGAAGAAGAGGGTGTAGGCCCGCGCCAGCCGGTCTCGCGCCTCGGTCGGGGCGCCCGAGCCGTTGGCGCCCTGCCGGCGCCGGCCGAAGGCCTCGACCAGGAGGGGGGCGAGCTGGGCCGCGCGCTCGACCTCGGCCGAGGTGACAGGCGTCTTCGACCCGACGTCGGCCCACGACGCGCGGAAGAGCGCCGAGAGGGCCACCAGCGCCTGCGCCGTGGCGAGGTAGCCCGAGCCCTTGCGGACGGCCGCCACCCGGGCCGCCTCGAGCAGCCCGAAGTGCGCCAGCATTTCGGCGCTGACGAGGAGCTTCTCGCGCAGCGGCGTCGCCTCGCGCAAGAGGGCGCGCGGGCGCGTCTCGGCCCCCCCGCGGGGCAGCGTGAGCGCGTGCGCGTAGAGGGCGGCGAGGGCGTAGTCTTCGAGCTTGTCGAGCGAGCCCGCGCCGCCGGGCAGGGCGAGCATCGGTTCGCGCAGACCCCTCAGCTTGGGCAGCGTGCCCAGGGCGATCGCCACCGCCGCGGGCACGTAGAGGTTGATGCGGCGGATCTGCTTGGGTAGCAAGGCCTCGAGCTGAGCCCGGACGCGGGCGAACGCCGCCTCGCCCTCGTAAGCACTGGCCGGGGCCGCCAAGAGGTCGGGGCGAGAGCTCTCGGAAGGCTCGGAGGCTTTTTTCGTCGGCTGGCTGCCGGGGGCTCCGGTCGCTTGCTGGCACGCTTCGTGATTCGATTTCAGCATGATGGGTCTGAGAGGGGCGGGCGGTCGAGGCCCTCGCCCCCGCCCCGCGGCCAGAGGCGCAAGCGGGCGCTCTTGTCTTCCCCTCGGCCACCGCTGCCGGCGGTTGCTCGACTTCTCGAGTTTTTTCGCCCCCCCGCCTGGGGCGCGCCGGGCCCTCGAGTTTTTCTCGCCCCCCCCGCCTGGGGCGCGCCGGGCCCCTCACCTACGATGGCGACCTTGGGGGCGGCGCAAACGGGCTCGCAGGTTGCCCCTGAGGGGGACGGGGGGCCTTCTCGGGAGAGGTCGACTTCTCGCCGAGACCGGGTCACCCCCTCGGGAGAGAAGTCGACTGCTCCGTCGGACCTGCCCAGGGGTCGTCGAAGAGCAGTCGACTTCGCCCCCGAGGGCGACGAGGCGCCTTCGGGGGGCACTCGACTACCCCTGCGGGGGTGACGAGGCGCTTTCGGAGAGAAGTCGACTGCTCTACGCCGCGGGGGAGGGGCCCTCGACGAGAACTCGACTGCCCCGCACCCCGGGGGAGGGGCCCTCGAAGGAGCAGTCGACTACTCTTCGCCCCTGACCCAGAGCTTCGGGGGGTGAAGCTAACTTTTCAGCGGGCCCCCGGGCCAGCCCGCCCGCGCAAGGGCAGTGCATCCTGAGCGCGCGGCGGGTCGGTCGGCGCGGACGCCGGCTTCGCCGCCAGCTCTCTCGCCGCCGCGACGAGAGGAGCGACGTTTTCATTTCATAACGAAGAGCTCGTGGGGCGGGCGCTACGGGGCCGGCGCGACCAGGCGATCGTCGCCACCAAGTCCGGCTTCAAGATCGAAGGCGGCAAGATGGTAGGGCTCGACGCGGCCCTCGCGCCGGAGAAGGTGGCCGGGCCGCGCTACGGCCGTCAGATGATGACCCACATCGACTGCTGAGGCGGCGGCGCGGCAGACGCCTGGCGGCGCGAGCCACCCCGGTGCTAGGGAGACGAAGGCGCCTGCCGGCCCGGTACCGAGGAGGAAGCTTGCCGATGAGGGACGCGAACGGAATCGGGGGCCTGGCACGTGCGCGGGGCGGGGGGCCCGACCGCGACTCACGTGCGCGGGGCGGGGGGGCCGACCGCGACTCACGTGCGCGGGGCGGGGGGCCCGCCCGCGACGCGCGACCGGGCCGGTCGATCGCGGCGCGCGGCGTGCTTCGTTCCGTGGTGGTCGTCGCGGCCCTCGCGCCGGTCGTCGCGCCGTCGTGCTCGGGGCGCAACGACGATTCGGCGCGGCTCCGCGCCTCGCTGCCCGCGGTCGCGAGCAACGAGCTGCGCGCGGCGGCCGACTTCGCCGCGATCGCCGACGCCAAGCAGCGCTCGGGCGCGCTCTTTCTCGAGGCGAGCCGGGTGCTCTTGCACCCGCGCTGCGTCAACTGCCACCCGGCCGGCGACGTGCCGCTACAAGGCACGGAGATGCGCCCCCACGAGCCGCCGGTGGTGCGCGGCCCCGACGACAAGGGCACCGTCGGCATGGAGTGCGCGGGCTGCCACCAGGACCGCAACGCCGAGCTCGCCCGGGTGCCCGGCGCGCCGAACTGGCACGTCGCGCCGCGCGAGATGGCGTGGGCGGGCAAGAGCCCGCGCCAGATCTGCGAACAGATGAAAGACCCGAAGCGCAACGGCGGCAAGTCGCTCGAGAAAATCGTCGAGCACAACGCGCACGACAAGCTCGTCGGCTGGGGGTGGGCCCCCGGGCCGGGGCGCGAGCCGGCGCCGGGCACGCAAGCGAAGTTCGGCGCGCTCGTCGCCGCGTGGGTCGAGACGGGGGCCGAGTGCCCCGACGAGGAGGCACGGCCGTGACCATCACCCTTCAGGTCAACGGCGTCGAGCGAAAGCTCGACGTCGACCCCGAGATGCCCTTGCTCTGGGTGCTGCGCGACGTGCTCGGCCTCACCGGCACGAAGTACGGCTGCGGCGAGGCGCTCTGCGGCGCCTGCACGGTGCACCTCGACGGGCAGGTCGTCCGCGCGTGCGTGACGCCCGCGGGCCGCGCCGAGGGCAAGCAGGTGCTGACGATCGAGGGGCTCTCGCCCGACGGCGGCCACCCGCTGCAGAAGGCGTGGGTCGAGCTCGGCGTGCCCCAGTGCGGCTTCTGCCAGGCCGGGCAGATCATGACCGCGGCGGCGCTGCTCAAGAAGCACCCGCGCCCCACCGACGAGCAGATCGACCAGTCGATGGCCGGCAACCTCTGCCGCTGCGGCACGTACCAGCGCATCCGCGAGGCGATCAAGAAGGCCGCGGGGGGCTCGCCGTGACCGGCCGGCCGATGCTGGTGCCGCGCCGGGCGTTCTTGCGCGGGCTGAACCTCGCGGCCTCGGGCCTGGCGCTCGGCTACTGCCTGCCGGCCGCGGCGCAGAAGCCGACGAACGAGCCCGGCCAGCCGCCGGGGCCCAAGCCCGTGACCGGCTCGCGGGCGATCGAAGACAAGGCGCCGGGGCTCAACCCCAACGCCTTCGTGCACGTCGCGCCCGACGGCGCGGTGACCATCGTCTGCCACCGCTCGGAGATGGGGCAGGGCATTCGTAGCTCGCTGCCGGTGCTGATCGCCGACGAGCTCGGCGCGCAGATGGCGCGGGTGACGATCGTGCAGGCCGACGGCGACAAGGTCTACGGCGACCAGAACACCGACGGCTCGAACAGCATTCGGGGGTTGTACGAAGACATGCGCCGGGTGGGCGCCACGGCGCGAACCATGCTCGTCGCCGCGGCGGCGACCCGGTGGAAGGCCCGCCCGGAGGAGTGCGTCGCGAAGGACCACGTCGTCACCCACGTGCCGACGGGCCGCACGCTCGGCTTCGGCGAGCTGGCCGTCGAGGCCGGGCGGCAGAAGGTGCCGGACGAGAAGAGCGTCGTCTTGCGGCCGCGCGGCGAGCTCGCCCACGTCGGCAAGCCGCTGCCGCTGCTCGACGCGCCGGCGTACGTGACCGGGCGGGCCGTGTTCGGCGCCGACGTCAAGCTGCCGGGCATGTTGACCGCCGTGATCGCGCGGCCGCCCGTCGTGGGCGGCAAGGTGGCGCGCTTCGACGCCGCGCGCGCGCTGGCGGTGCCGGGCGTGCGGCGGGTGATCGAGATGCCGACGCCGGCGCCGCCCTACCGGTTTCAGCCCTGGGGCGGCGTCGCGGTCGTGGCCGAGCACACCTGGGCCGCGCTGCGCGGGCGCGCCGCGCTCGACGTCACGTGGGACCACGGGCCGAACGCCGCGTACGACTCGGGCCAATACCGCGAGGCGCTCGCGAAGGCGGTGTCGGCCCCCGGCACGGTCGCCCGCCAGGTGGGCGACGCCGAGGCCGCGCTGAAGGGCGCCGCGCGGGTCGTCGAGGCCGAGTACCACGTGCCGCACCTGCCGCACCTGCCGATGGAGCCGCCCGTCGCCGTGGCGCGCGTCGACGGCGGCACCTGCGAGATCTGGGCGCCCACCCAGAACCCCCAGGCGGCCCAGGACGAGGTCGCGCGCGCGCTCGAGACGACGCCCGACAAGGTCCGCGTTCACGTGACGTTTCTCGGCGGCGGCTTCGGCCGCAAGTCGAAGGCAGACTTCTGCTCGGAGGCGGCGCTCCTCGCGCGCGAGGTCGGCGCGCCCGTGCGCCTCCAGTTCACCCGCCAAGACGATGTGCGGCACGACTACGTGAACACCGTCAGCACCAACCGGCTCACCGCGGGCCTCGACGCGGACGGCCGCGTCGTCGCCTGGCGCCACCGGACCGCCTTCCCCTCGATCGGGAGCCTGTTCGGCGCGCCGGCGAAGCCCGGGCCCGACGATCTGCAGCAGGGCGTGCTCGACCTCGCGCTCGCCGTCCCCAACGTGAGCGCCGAGATCTGCGAGGCGACCGCGCACACCCGCATCGGCTGGCTGCGCTCGGTCTACAACATCTTTCAGGCCTTCTCGATCGGCTCGTTCGTCGACGAGATCGCCCACGCGAAGGGCGCCGACCCGCGCGACACCTGGCTCGAGCTGCTCGGGCCGCCGCGGCAGATGTCGCTTTCCGACCTCGGCGTCCGGCGGCTGCGCAACTACGGGCAGCCGCTCGAGAAGCACCCGGTCGACGCGGGGCGCCTGCGCAACGTGATCGAGCGCGTCGCCCGCGCCGCCCGCTGGGACGAGCGCCGGCGCGACGGCCGGTCGCTCGGCCTCGCGGCCCACCGCAGCTTCCTCAGCTACACGGCGGTCGTGGCGTCCGTCGTGAAGGGGCCGGGCGGCAAGCTCGCGGTCGACGAGGTGTGGGTCGCCTTCGACGCCGGCACGCTCGTCAACCCCGACCGGGTGCGCTCGCAGCTCGAGGGCTCGGTGATCTTCGGCATGAGCCTCGCGCTCTACGGCGGCATCACGATGAAGGGCGGGGCCGTCGAGCAAGACAACTTCCGCGGCGGCGGGCGCATCGTGCGCATCGGCGAGGCGCCGCGGCGCACCCACGTCGAGCTCGTCGAGAGCGACGCCGCGCCGGGCGGCGTCGGCGAGCCCGGCGTGCCGCCCGTCGCGCCGGCGATCGCCAACGCGGCGTTCGCCCTGACCGGAAAGCGCGTGCGCGAGCTGCCGCTCATCAAGTCGCTGGAGGCGTAGGGCCCGGGCCCGCCGCGCTCGCGCCCGCCCGGCCGGCGGATGCGCGCGCGGGGCCGGCGGATGCGCGCGCACGGGGGCTCGCGCCGCGAGCCGCCGCAATTCGCGCAGAATTGCCGGCTTCGGGGCCATGGCACGCCGGCTGCTGAGGGCCCCGGCATGAGCATCGATCGCCCGCGACTCGCCATCGTCCCCTTCGAGCCGACGCGCCGCCCCGGCGACGAGGCGCTCGCCCCCGGCCTCGGCTGCAGCGAGCACGTCGACTACGTCGATAGCACGAGCGCCGACGCCCCCGGGCAAGAGCTCTGGCTGCTCTTCACGCTCGACCGCCTCCCGGCCGGCCGCGACGTCGCCGTCGAGCTCAGCGCGTGGCTCGACGGCAGCGAGGCGCCGGCGCTGGCGCGGCGCCCGGTGCCGGCGCGAGCCATCGTGCGCGACGCCGAGGGGCGGCCCGCCCTCGCCAGCGCCGACTACCGCGCCGGCGGGCGCCACGTCGCGGCGCTGCCCGGCCGCGCGCTGCTCGCCGCCGCGACCGCCGCCGACCCCGAGCCCTTCGGCTTTCGGCACCGCTTTCACCGCCGCGTGCGGGTCGAGCTCGCGCTGCGCGTCGACGGCGCGATCGTCGCGCGCGACGCCTGCGAGGTCGAGATCTACGACGCGGGCCGCATGGGCAGCCTCTACCGCCGCCTCTGCGAGCGCCTGCTGCCCGCCGACCTCGCCGACCAGGCCCCGGGGCGCGCCGGCCTGACGATCGCGCACCACCCTTGGTACCCGGTCTTGGCGATCGGCATGACCAAGGCAGACTTGTACATGCGGGCGATCTTTCAAGACCTCGACGACCACACCACCCACCTGCCCGACCCGCGCTGGCTGCTCCGGGTCGGCCTCTACCTCGAGTGGTTGACCTTTCTCGGCATCGTCGAGGCGCTCGGCGAGCGCGGCCGCGATCTGCTCGACGACGCCGAGCGCGAGCACCTCGCGGGGCCCGAGTTCGCGGCCGTCCGCGCGCGGCTGCGGCCCGAGGCCTGGCGCGAGGTCTGCGCGCAGCGCGAGGTCGCGCCGCCGCGCCCGGGGCCGCTCGGCGCCGGGCCGGTCGGCCTCGACAACCTGCTGCGCAAGCGGCGGGCGACGCTGGGGTTTCTGCACGCGCACCACGAAGATCTCAAGGCGGCGATCGAGCTCGCCGGCCCCAACCGCGGCGACGCGCAGGAGGCCTGGCACCGCGTGTTCCGCGACGCCGAGCGGGCGGTGCTCCGCCGGGCGCGCGACGCCTTCCCCGAGCTGGAGCGGCTGCCGGCGTGGCAGCGCGAGTTCGCCCTCTGGCACCGCCGCGGCGACTTTCGGGCGCTCGGCGGGGCGGCGTTGCCGGGCTGGCTCACCGGCCTCTTCGGCGACCAAGATGGCGTGTTCGCGGCCGCGTGCAACAGCTACCGCGAGTCGCTCAACGACGTCGCCGCCTGGTCGCGAGCGCGCGGCCTGATGGATTACACCGGCGGGCGCTGCGTCCCGCGCGAGGTCAGCCTGATCGAGGCGCGCCTGGCGGGCGACGCGGGCCGCGCGGCGGCGCTGCAGCGCGGCGACGGCTACGGGCCCGACCAGGCGCCCGACCGCTCGGGCGGCCTGCGGCGCGCGGCGCTCCCGGCGGCCGAGCGGCGGGGCGGCATGCTCGCGGGGGCGGCGCTCTTCGCCGCGCTCCCCGCCGACGTGCGGGCCCGGCTGGCCGCGCGCGCCCGCCCGCGCGATCTCGCCGCGTACGAGCGGGTGGTGGTGCAGGGCGGCGGCGGCGATTCGTTGTTCTTGATCGTCGAGGGCGACGTCGAGGTCTTGCGGCGCGCGGCCGGCGGCGACCGCCGCGTCGCGCGCCTCGGCGCCGGCGAGGTGTTCGGCGAGCGGGCGCTGCTGACCGCG
Source organism: Polyangiaceae bacterium (assembly GCA_035762175.1). Taxonomy (GTDB): domain Bacteria; phylum Myxococcota_A; class Polyangia; order Polyangiales; family Polyangiaceae; genus DASTPP01. The sequence continues at coordinate 36,969 of DASTPP010000072.1, forward strand.
GCGCCGCGCGCGGCGACCGTGCGCGCGGGCACCGGGGGCGCGCTCGTGCTCGAGATCGCCGGCGACGATCTGCGCCCGCTCTTCGGCGCGCACCCCGGGCTGATGGCGGCGCTCGCCTTTCTCGGCGCCGAGCGCCGCCCGCCGGCCGCGCCGGCCCCCGAAGGCGGGCTCGCCGCGCGCCTCGCGCATTACCTCGGCCGCGCCCTCGCGCCGGCCGAGGCCGTGGGGTTAGCGCCCGGCCGCGTGCGTCTCGTCGGCCACGCGATCAGGCCGGGCCCCAGGTGAGCCGCAGCTGCTTCGGCCCGCGGTGCATGAAGGTGGGGACGTAGAGGTAAGGCTGCCCGGGGGCGAGCCGCAGGTCGGGGAGCCGCGCGAAGAGGGCCTCGAGCGCCACCCGGATCTCGAGCCGGGCGAGCGCGGCGCCCATACAAAAGTGAATGCCCCGCCCGAAGGCGAGGTGGCTCTCGACGTTGGGGCGTCGCAACTCAAAGGCGTCTGGCTCGGGGAATTCGGCCGGGTCGCGGTTGGCCGCGGCGAAGAGCACGAAGACCTTGGCCCCCTTGGGCAGCGCGACGCCCCCGAGCTCGACCGGCTCGGTGGTCGTCCGCATCATGCCTTGGATCGACGCGTCCATCCGCAGGGACTCTTCGACGGCCGCGGGCAAGAGGCCCCGATCGTTCTTGACCGCGGCGAGCGCCCCCGGGTTAGCAAACAGGAGGAGCAGGGCGTTGCCGATCATGTTGGTGGTGGTCTCGTGCCCCCCGAAGATGAGAGTGATGAGCAGGCTGACGATCTCTTCGCGGCTGAGCGGCGCCTGCCCCTCGACCCGCGCCTCGATCAGCGCCGAGAGCAGGTCGCCCGTCGGGGCGGCCCGGCGCGCGTCGACGATGCCCCCGAGCCAGCGCTGGAAGGCGACCGACCCCCGCGCGGCCGCGACCTTCTGCTCGGCCGACGTGTACATCGCGGTGAGGGCGATGAGGTCGTTGCACCAGCGCTTGATGTCGTCCATGCCGCTCACGGGCAGCCCGACGATCTCGCAGATCACCTGCATCGGCAGGGGGTAGGCGAACCGGGCGATCACGTCGGCGCTGCCCTCCGCGGCGAAGGCGTCGATGTGGCGTTCGGCGATCTCGCGGACGCGTGGCTCCATCGCCGCGATGCGCTGCGGCAGGAAGGCCTTGCTCACCAGGGCCCGGACGCGGGTGTGGGCGGGCGGGTCGTCGTTGACCAACATGGGAATTTCCGCGACCTCCTCGGCGAGGACCGCGGCCACCTCGGGCGGCGGGTTCTGGGGCGTGCGAATCAGGTAGTGCGACGAAAATCGCGCAGGGTCCCTGACGATTGCCTTCGCGTCCCGGTACGCGGTGACGAACCACAGGTCGAAGACGGGGCTGTAGAAGACGGGCGCCTCCCGCCGCGCCTTCGCGTAGAGCGGGTACGGGTCTTCGAGGTTGGGAGATTCGAGCCACTTGCTGAAATCGAACACGGCCTCCACGGTCATGGGCCCTCCCTCGCGCGGGTGGCGGCGGCGCGCCGCGGCGGCATCATAGGCCGGGGCGACGAAGAGGTCTCGTGCGCATCCGAGGTCGGGCGAACGAGCGGCTACCTCGCCCCCTTGGTGGGCGGCGGTACCCGGTGAGCGGGCCCCGCGCGGAAGGCGGCGAGCGCCCGCCAGACGAGGCGCGAGGGCTCGAGCGAACGCCAGAAGTCGGCCGCCGCGCGCGCCCCGCCGGCGATCGAGCGCAGCACGTTGATGGCGCCCGCACTCGACGCGATGAGCAGGTCGGGCGCCCAGCCCGCCTCGTCGAGCGCGAGCAGGGCGCCGGCCGAGAAGGCCCCGAGGTGGCCGCCGCCGCCGAGCAAGAGCGCGCGCACCCCCGCCCCCTAGGGGGCGCCCGCCCCGGCCGTCAAGGGACGGGGCTCAGGCGCGCGCCCGCGTGACCTCGATCTCGCCGTGGTTCGGCGTCTTCGCCTCGTGCAGCTTCTCGCCCGCGAGGTACGCCTTGGCCGCCCGGACGACGAAGGCGACGCCGCGCGTGCCCGAGTTGTCCCAGTACTCGGCGTGCTCGGGGCGGAAGTGCACCAGCACGATGTCGGGATCGTCGGGCCCCTGGGGGAACCAGACCTTGTCGGACTCGCTGAAGTTCTTGTGAATGCGCGCCCGGTCGGTCTCGATGCGGGCCTGGCCGTTGAGGGTGATGTAGCGCAGGCTGTCCTGCATCGTGATGAGCGCGTCGCTGCGGGCGCGCAGCGCGTCGACGAGCCCGGTGTGGCGCGAGGTCATGAACCAGAACTCGAGGCCCTGGCGCTCGGACACGGCCATGGGCCGGGCGCTCATGATGCCCTCGGCGGTGGGCACGATGAGCATGCCGATGCGGAACGAAGAGAGCAGTTCGAGGAGGTGCTTGGTCTGATCGGTTTGGTCGGTCATGGCGTCGGCTGCTACAAGCCTCGTGCCACGCGCCCCGGCCGCCGCTCAGCCCCGGCCCCGCGGCGTTTTCGGCCCGAGAGGGCCCGCGCGGGCGCGACGGGCGGCCCGCCCCCGGCATCGAAGGCGCCGCCCGAACGAGCCCCTTCACGGCCCCTCACCGCCGGCGACGCGCGGCACTTCGTTCAGAGCCCCTCGCCGCCGGTGACGCGCGGCACTTCGCTCAGAGCCCCTCGCCGCCGGTGACGCGGAGCACTTCGTTCAGAGCCCCTCGCCGCCGGTGACGCGGAGCACTTCGCCGACGACGAAGCGCGACTCGTCGCTCGCCAGGTAGACGAACGCGGGGGCGAGCTCGGCGGGCTGCGCGGGGCGCTTCAAGACCGTCGAGCCGCCGAAGGTCCCGAGGGCCTCCTGGCCCATCGACTTGGCGACGAGGGGCGTGACGACGGGGCCCGGGGCGATCGCGTTCACGCGGATGCCCTTGGGGCCGAGCTCTTTCGCGAGGCCGTGCGTGAAGGTGGTGAGCGCGCCCTTGGTCGACGAGTAATCGACGATCGACGGGGTCGGGTGGTACGCCTGGATGGACGTCACGTTGATGATGCTGGCGCCGGGCTTCAGGTGCGCGAGCGCGGCGCGGGTGACGTGGAAGGTGCCGAGCACGTTGGTCTTGAAGGTGCGCTCGAGGCGCTCTTCGTCGATCTGCTCGAACGAGTCGACCGCCTTGCCCTGGTAGGCGGCGTTGTTGACCAGCACGTCGAGCCGGCCGCCGAGCGCCTCGACGGCGCGCGCGACGAGCTCGCGGCAGGCGCGCGGGTCGGCCAGGTCGGTCTGCAGGGCCGCGCCGCGGCGGCCCTCGGCCTCGATGAGCCGCAGCGTGTCTTGGGCGTCGTCGTCGCTCGCGTGGTAGGCGATGACCACGTCGGCGCCCTCGCGGGCGAACGCGATGGCGGCGGCGCGGCCGATGCCGCTGTCGCCCCCGGTGATGAGGGCGGCGCGGCCCGCCAGGCGCCCCGAGCCGCGGTAGCTCGTCTCGCCGTGGTCGGCCTTGACCTCGCCCTCGCCCTTGCTCCGCCCCTCGGGGGCGCCTCGCCCGGCGTTCGTCTCGTTGTTCGGCCTCATGGGTGTCGCCTCGCTCCCTTCTCGCTCGCGGCGCGTTCTGCACGAGCTGCGCCAGCGTCGGCGCCGGCGCGAAGGGCGCGGCGAGGTCGCCTCAGCGACGTGCTGCAAGAACGCGACATGTGGCGAAATGGCGAGGGCGCGGGCGACGCGGCCGCTGGCGCGTCGTGTCGGCCCCGGGTGGTCCGCCTCGTGCAGGGTGGGCCCGGCAATGGCCGAACGAGTCGACGCGCGCGAGCGCTTCGAGGGGCCAGGCCCTTCGCGCGACGAGAGCCCAGACGAGGGCTTCGCCTTCGGCGCGCGCGCCGATCGCGGGGGCGCGACGACCGAGGCCTGGTCGTCGGCGCCCAAGAGCACGGTGCAGCGGGCGACGAGGCCCGCGAACGACGAGGGCGAGGGGGCCTGGCTGCGGCCGAGCACGCCGCCCGAGGCCACGTGCGCCTTGCTGTCGTCGGCCTTCGCCCGTGACAACGCGCCCCCTTGCGTCCGGCGGGCGGAGGCCGGGGCGAGGTGGTCCGAGCTGCGCCATGCGCGCGGCGAGGCGGCCGCGGTGACGCGCGAGGCGCTCGCCGCGATCGACCGGCTCGAGGGCCTGCTCGCCCGCCTGGCCTCGTCGTCGAACGGCGGCCCTTCGGTGTACCAACTGCGCCTCGCCGAGGGGCTGGTGCGCAGCCTGCGCGACGTGCTCGCCGAGTTCGGCGACGAGGCCGACCTCGCGACCCGCGGCGCCTGGACGCTCTTGCTGCTCGGGTGAGCAGGGGCGAGAAGGTTGGGGTCGAGGGGCTCACGGCCACGCCTGAGCTAGGGGTACGTGGCTTGCAAAGGCCCAGCGCCCAACGACGATGCGACACGGGGTACGACGCAGGCGCGCCGTGGGCGCCGAACCGGGGAGCGATGGCGTACACTTCCGGGTCTGGGCGCCGAAGCGCCGGCGGGTGAGCGTGGCCTTCGAGGGGTCGGAGGCGCGCGAGGTGCCGCTCGAGGCCGAGGGCGCGACCGGCTACTTCTCGGGCCTGGTCGGGGGGGCGCGCGCGGGCGATTTGTATCGCTTCCGGCTCGACGGCGCGCGCTCGCTCTACCCCGACCCGGCCTCGCGCTTTCAGCCCGAGGGCCCGCACGGCCCCTCCCGCGTGGTCGACCCGCACGCCTACCGCTGGCGCGACCGCGCGTGGCGGGGCGTGGGGGCGAAGGGGCAGGTGCTCTACGAAATGCACGTCGGCACCTTCACGCCCGAGGGCACCCTCGCGGCGGCGCGGGCGCAGCTGCCGGCGCTCGCCGAGCTCGGGGTGACGGTGCTCGAGCTGCTGCCGCTCGCCGACTTCTCCGGGCGCTTCGGCTGGGGCTACGACGGGGTGAACCTCTGGGCGCCGACGCGGCTCTACGGCGAGCCCGACGACCTGCGGCGCTTCGTCGACGAGGCGCACGCCCTCGGCCTCGGCGTCCTTCTCGACGTCGTCTACAACCACTTCGGCCCCGACGGCAACTACGTGCGCCAGTTCGCCGACGAGTACTTCACCGACAAGTACAAGACCGAGTGGGGCGAGCCCATCAACTTCGAGGGGCCGCGCGCGGTGCGCGAGTTCTTCGTCGAGAACGCGGCCTACTGGGTCGACGAGTTCCACTTCGACGGGCTAAGGCTCGACGCCACGCAGTGCATCTTCGACCGCTGGGAAGACCACGTCATTTCCGCCGTGCAGCGCGCGGTGCGCGAGGCGGCCGGCGGCCGGCAGACCCTGCTCGTGGCCGAGAACGAGCCGCAAAAGGCGCGCCTCGTGCGGCCCGAGGCGAAGGGCGGCTGCGGCCTCGACGCCCTGTGGAACGACGACTTTCACCACGCCGCGCGCGTGGCGCTCACCGGCCGCAACGAGGCCTACTACTCCGACTACCGGGGCTCGCCCCAAGAGCTGCTCTCGGCGCTGCGCTGGGGCTACCTGATGCAGGGCCAGCGCTCGCGCTGGCAGGACCAGGGCCGCGGCAGCCCCGCGCTCGACGTGCCGGCGCACGCCTTCGTCACGTTCTTGCAGAACCACGACCAGGTCGCCAACGGCCTGCGCGGCGACCGCCTCACCGAGCAGACCTCGCCCGGGCGCCTGCGCGCGCTGACCGCCGCCCTGCTGCTCGGGCCGCCGACGCCGATGCTCTTCCAGGGGCAAGAGTTCGCCGCCCCCGGCCCCTTCTGCTACTTCGCCGACTTCGGCGGCGAGCTCGGCGAGAAGGTCGGCGGCGGGCGGGCCGAGTTCCTCGCGCAGTTCCCCGCGTTCGCGACGCCCGAGGCGCGGGCCGCGCTGCCCGGCGCCTGCGCCGAAGAGACCTTCCGCGCCTCGAAGATGGACCTCGAGCTGCGGCGCGAAGGCCGGCACGCGGCCGCCTGGGCGCTGCACCGAGACCTGATCGCGCTCCGGCGCCGCGACCCCGCCTTCGGCTCGGCGCCGCGCGAGCGCGTGCACGGCGCGGTCGTCGGCCCCGAGGCCTTCGCCCTGCGCTTCCTCGGCGAGGGCGGCGCCGAAGACCGGCTGCTCGTCGTCAACCTCGGGCTCGAGCTGCGCCTCGAGGCCATCGCCGAGCCCCTCATGGCGCCGCCCGAGGGGGCCGGCTGGCGCGTGCTCTGGTCGAGCGAAGACCCGCGCTACGGCGGCCACGGCACCCCCGAGGTCTACGACGTCGCGCGCGGCTTCTTCGTGCCCGGGCAGTCGGCCGTGGTGCTCGCGCCGCGCGCCGCCGGGGCCGCGACGTGAGCCCCCGCCGGGGCGCGCTTCACCGAACGCTAGGACGGACCGGACCGCAGGGAGAACGATGACGAACGAGCAAGCGGAAGACATCCTGTGCTGGTCGCGGCGCGAGCCGTCCGCGACGCTGGTCGAGCGCGAGTGGCTCCTCTCGAACGGCCTCGGCGGCTACGCCTTCGGCTCGCTCGGCTCGGTGGTCACGCGCCGCTACCACGGCCTGCTCATCGCCGCGCTGCCCGCCCCCCTCGGGCGCATGAACTACTGGAACCACCTCGACGAGTCGCTCGCCTTGCCCTCCGGCGAGACCTTGCGCCTCGGCGGCAGCGAGCGGCCCGAGGGCGTCGACCTGCCCGTCGCCGAGAGCCTCGACGAGGTGCGCCTCGTGCTCGGCCTGCCCCGCTGGCGCTACCGCGCCCGGGGCGTCTCGCTCGTCAAGCGCGTGGTGATGCCCTACCAGCAGAACTCGACCTACGTCACCTACCGCCTCGAGGACGCCCCCGGCCGCGTCACCCTGCGCCTGCGGCCCATGCTGCACTTTCGGCCCAACGAGAACTCGGTCAAAGACTCGCCCGCGCGCTCGTACCACGTCCGCGTCGAGGACGACCGCTGCGAGGTGCGCAGCGACCCGCCCCTGCCCGCCCTGCGCTTCTCGCCCCGCGGGCCCGCGACCCGCCTCGTGCTCGAGTGCGGCCAGCACCCGCCGCGGCCGACCTTCTACCGCATCGAGAAAGAGCGCGGCTACGAGCACGAGGGCACCCTGTGGAGCCCGGGCTACTTCGAGTTCGACCTCGAGCCCGGCCAGGAGGCCACCCTCGTCGGCTCGACCGAGCCCTGGGAGGTGCTCACCCTCACGACCGAGCAGGTGCTCGCGGCCGAGCTCTCGCGCCGCCACGCCCTCGTCGAGCACGCCCACCCCGCCGCGCGCGAGGGCCTCGGCGCCCGCCTCGTCGTCGCCGCCGACCAGTTCATCATCACCCCCACCCGCACCCCCGACCAGGCCCTCGCCCGCGCCGAGGGCTACCAGGCCCAGACCGTCATCGCCGGCTACCCCTGGTTCACCGACTGGGGCCGAGACACCATGATCAGCCTCGAGGGCCTGATGATCGCCACCGGCCGCCTGCACGAGGCCGGGCGGGTGCTGCGAACGTTCGGGCACTACGTGCGCGACGGCCTGATACCCAACCTCTTCCCCGAGGGGCAGAACGAGGGGCTCTACCACACCGCCGACGCCACGCTCTGGTTCTTCCACGCCCTCGACCGCTACCTGCGCGCCTCGGGCGACCTGGGCACGCTGCGCGCGCTCTTGCCGACCTTGCGCCAGATCGCCGACGCGCACCTCGCCGGCACCCGCTTCGGCATCGGCGTCGACCCGAACGACGGTCTTCTGCGGCAGGGCGCCCAGGGCTACCAGCTCACCTGGATGGACGCGAAGGTCGGCGACTGGGTCGTCACCCCGCGCCGGGGCAAGGCGGTCGAGATCAACGCGCTCTTCTTCAACGCCCTGCGCCTGCTCGCCGGCTGGGAGCGCGACCTGGGCGGCGAGGGCGGGCGGGCCGAGACCCTGCTCGGGCACGCCGAGCGGCTGCAGGCCTCGTTCAACCGCAAGTTCTGGTTCGAGCGCGGCAAGTACCTCTACGACGTGGTCGAGGGCGAGCAGGGCGACGACGCCGCCCTGCGGCCCAACCAGCTCTTCGCCATCGCGCTGCCCAACCCCGTCCTCGAGCGCTCGCGCTGGGAGCCGGTGCTCCTGCGGGTGCGCGACGAGCTGCTCACCCCCGTCGGCCTGCGCTCGCTCGCCCGCACCGACCCGAGCTACAAGCCGCGCTACGACGGCGACCTGCGCGCGCGCGACGCCGCCTACCACCAGGGCACCGTCTGGGGCTGGCTCGTCGGCCCCTTCGTCGACGCCTGGCTGAACGTCTACCCGCACGATCTCGAGGGCGCCAAGCGCGCGCTCGAGGGCTTCGGCCGGCACCTCGACGACGCCTGCATCGGCTCGATCAGCGAGATCTTCGACGCCGAGGCGCCCTTCCGGCCGCGCGGCTGCGTCGCCCAGGCCTGGAGCGTCGCCGAGGTGCTCCGCTGCATGATCCGCGTCACGCCCGGCGGCGACGCCTGGTCGCCCCCGCCCCTGTCGCGCCGCTGAGGCCGAGGCGAGCCCCCGACGGACGCCGGGGGCTCGGGGGAGCTATGTCGTGCCCCCGACCCCCGCCGGGGGCCGCGTTCAAGCGCGCTTGCCGCCCCGCCCGCCGCGGCGACCGCCGCGCGACGCGCCGCCGCCACCGCCGCCCTCGGCCGTCACCAAGCCCGCGCCCTCGAGGGCGCGCGTGGCGGCGCCCTTCAGCGCGCGCGCCGCGCCCTTCGCGGCCCGGCGGGCGCCCTTCGCGACGCGCGTGGCGCCCTTCAACGCGCGCCGCGCGCCCTTCACCACGCCGACGCCCGCGACGGCCGTCACGCCCGTCGCGCCGCCGCCCCCGCCGCCCCTCGCCGCGCCGCCGCGCGCCGGCATCGCCGGCGGAGCTGCGCGATGAAGCACGTCCGCCTCGCCGGCCTCACGTTCTGGGGCAGCATCGTGTTCGCCTACGTGCTGACGCTGATGCCGCTGCCGGACGCGCTGCGTG
>DASTPP010000073.1:0-13091 GCA_035762175.1 Polyangiaceae bacterium
CAGGGCGCCGGCGCGTCGAACAAGAGCAGGGGGCGGCTGGGTTGGGTCCTCACACCCCTACCTTCGCCGCCCCCCCTCCTTTTGTCGCGCGAAACCTCTCGCCGGCCGCTACGTGAACGGCATTGGACTTCAGTCGGGGGCGCGCGTCGAGCCGCCCCCGCGCCCGAGCGCCCGCTCGAGGTGGCGCACGAACGAGGGCTCGAAGACGCCGTCGACGCGAATCGAATAGCGAAAGTAGGGGTCGGGCTCGACGCCGTGGTAGTCGAAGTCGTTGAACCAGTAGGCGCGGCCCCGCACGAAGGTCTTTCGCCGGTTCGGCTCGTCCCAGAGGTAGAGGCGCTTGTCGCGCCGGCCCGGGCAGAAGGTGACGAAGTGGTCGGGCTCGCCCTGCCCGTCGGGGTCGCCGTCGCGGTGCACGGTGCCCTCGTCGTTCGCCTCGAGGCCCATCAGGTTGCAGCGGCCGATCTCGCGGAAGGGCAGCGAGCGCACGAAGGCCACCGTCTTCGGAAAGACCGCGCGCGCCTCGTCGGTGAACGCCTTGCCCGCGCCCGAGCTCTTCTCGTGCCAGTAGTTCGTCGGGATGAACTGGTAAAATACCTTCCAGGGGAAGTAGACCCCGTAGCGGTACTTCAAATAGAGCATCTGCCGCCGCCCGAGCGACACCGCCCGCTCTTCGCCGATCTCGCCCCGCCCGGGCGCCGCCCGCCCTTCGCCGGCCTCGCCCTGCCCGCGCGCCTCGCGCCCGTCGCGGTCGGCCTCGCGCTCGCCCGCCCCGGCCTCGCCCGCCTCGCCGAGCGAGCAAAACCGCCGGAACTCGCCCTCGCCCATCGCCGCGATGGCCTCGCCGTAGTCGACGTAGGGCGCGCCCGCGAGCGAGGGCGGCATGATGCCCATCGAGCGGTGGCTGCCCCCCGTGTAGCTGGTCGCGACGTCGCAGAGCCCGAGGCAGATCTCGTCGTCGAGCTCGTCGAAGCAGGTCGTGCGAAGAAAGGGGCCGAGGTCGATGAATGGCCGGCCGAAGAGGCCGCGGAGGCTGCTCTCGCCCATGCGCGCCGGTCAAGATAGCCCGGGGGCGGGCCGCTCGGCTATCGTCGCCCGCCTCGCCCCAGCCCCACGCCCATGGCAGCGCTCTGCGGCCTCTTCGGCCGCCCTTACCTCGACCTCGAACGCTACGTCGACCTCGGGCGGCTCGCCGCGCTCGACGACGAGATCTGCCTCGGCCTCACCCGGGTCGAGCCCTGGTACACCGGCGGCAGCCTCAAGTGGATGGGCGTCGTCGCCCCCTCGGTGCAGCGCGACCCCTACGCCGACTACGGCCGGGTCATCGCGGCGATGGGCGAAGACGAGTTTCGCCGGTTTTGCTCGCTCGGCGAGGCCCCCGAGCGCTTCGACCCGGCGCGGCGGGGCGAGTACGCGTTCGGCGACGAGACCGAGAACCCCCTCACCAAAGAGCAGATGCTGTATTTGAACTACAAGCACGGCGTCTACTTCCCCTGGAAGGTGGTGTATCACTTCGTCGAAAACCGCCTCTGGGCCGACAAGCACTCGGGCCGGGGCAAGGGCTTCACGGGCGAGGCCCGCGCGGTCTTCCCCGAGACGGTGGCCTTTCTGCGCGCGCTGCCCTTCCGCGAGATCGGCCGCTGCGTGCTCTTCGGGCTCGAGGCGAACGATCACGCCCCCTTGCACCGCGACGCCGAGCCCGGCCGGGCCGAGCAGGTCGGGCACTCGATCTCGCTCTGCCCCCGGGGCGACAAGCGCTTTTACCTGAGCGACCCGGCCGAGTCGCGGCGGGTGCCCGTCACCGCGCGCGCCTACTGGTTCAACGAGATGGACTACCACGGCGTCGAGCCCGACCCCTACTTTCGCTATTCGATTCGCGTCGACGGCGTCTTCGAGCCCTCGTTCTTGAAGACGCTGCGCGAGCGGCACCGGCAGGCGCCCTAGCCAGCGCCTAGAACCACACCTGCCAGCGGCCGCCGACCCGCGCGCCGTGGGCGGTGGCCGAGACGCGGTCGCGGTCGCCGCCGAAGGGCTGGATCTGGTGCAGGCGGTAGCTGTCGATGATGGCGAGATCGCCCGGGCCGTAGGGCACGAGCGCGCTCGGGCGGGCGAGCGCCTCGCCGTCGACCTCGTCCGAGCCCTCGTAGCGGGCGTCCCAGACCTTGAGCTCGCCGCCGCGCTCGGGCGGCTGCAGCATGAGCACGAGCGTGAGGGCCGGCTCGCGGCGGGCGGCGTGGCCGGCGGCGAGGCCCTCGGTGTCGTAGTGAATGTCGCCGCCCCGCCCGGCGAGCCACCCTCCGGCGGGGAAGACGTGCACGCCCGGCCCGCACCAGCCGGGCCGCCGCGCGGCGGGGCCGCCGGTCAGCGCCCCGACGGCGTCGACGAGCAGGGCCGAGAGCCCCGGCAAGAGCCGCTCGACGTGGGCGTTCGAGGCGGCGGCCTCGGCGAAGTACTCGCGGCCCTTGCCCTGCTCGAGGTGCGTGTAGAAGGCGCGGCCGAGCGAGAACTGGTCGCCGTCGAAGGCCGGCGTCCAGAAGGGGCGCCCGGCGTAGACGCGGCGCGCGTAGGCGGCGGCGCGCTCGGGGGGCAGAAAGCCCGGCACGCGCAGCGCGAGCGCGGCGTCGAGGCGGGCGAAGAAGGCGGCGGGGCCGGCCGCGGCGAGCTCGGCCCAGCCGGCCTCGTCGACGCGGGGGCGCGGCGGCGTCTCGGCGGGGCGCGCCATGGCGGGCGACGATAGCACCGCGCCCGGCCGGCGCGCCCGGTCAGGCGGGCGGGCGGCGCCGGCGGCGGGCCAGATCAGGCGGGCGGGCGGCGCCGGCGGTGGGCGTTCAGGCGGGCGGGCGGCGCCGGCGGCGGGCCGGATCAGGCCGGCGGGGCGGGGGCGGCCTCTTCGGCCGCGGCGGCGTCGCCGCGCAGGACGGCGCGCGCCCGGTCGAGGTCGATCTCTCTCTCCCAGCGCGAGACGACGATCGTGGCGACGGCGTTGCCGACCAGGTTGGTGAGGGCGCGGGCCTCGGACATGAAGCGGTCGACCCCGAGCAGGAGCGTGATGCCGGCGACGGGCACGCTGCCGGTCGTGGCGAGCGTGGCGGCGAGGGTGACGAAGCCCGAGCCGGTGACGCCGGCGGCGCCCTTCGAGGTCAGCAGCAAGACCAGCAGCAGCCGCAGCTCGTCGCCGGCGCTGAGCGTCACGTCGAGCGCCTGCGCGACGAAGAGCGCGGCCATCGTCAGGTAGATCGAGGTGCCGTCGAGGTTGAACGAGTAGCCCGTGGGCACGACCAGGCGCACGACCGAGGGGGCGCAGCCGAGGCGCTCGAGCTTGTCCATCAGCCGGGGCAAGGCCGACTCGGACGACGAGGTGCCGAGGACGATGACGAGCTCTTCGCGCAGGTAGCCGAGCAGGCGCGCGATCGAGAGCCCCGCCGCGCGCAGCGCGGCGCCGAGCACGACGAAGACGAAGAGCAGCGCGGTCGCGTAGAAGGCGCCCATCAGCTTGGCGAGGTTGCCGAGGGTGCCGACGCCGTACTTGCCGACGGTGAAGGCCATGGCGCCGAAGGCCCCCAGGGGGGCGAGGCGCATGACGATGCCGACGACGGCGAAGACGGAGGCGGCGAACTGCTCGAAGAGCCGGACGACGTCGGCGGCGCGGGCGCCGACGCCGGCGAGCGCGGTGCCCATCAGGACGGCGAGCAGCAAGATCTGCAGGACGTCGCCGTGCACGAAGGCGCCGACGAAGCTATCGGGCACGATGGCCAAGAGGTGCTCGACGAAGCCGTGCGGGCGCGGGCCCGAGAGCGTCTTGTCGAGCGCGCTCGCGTCGAGCTTGTCGGCCGCCGCGTGGATGCCGGCGCCCGGGCGCACGAGGTGCGCCATCGCGAGGCCGATGACGAGCGCGAGCGTCGTCATCAGCTCGAACCAGAGGACGGCCTTGCCGCCGACGCGGCCGACCTTCTTCAGATCTTTCATGCCCGCGATGCCGACGGCCACCGTGGTGAACACGATGGGGCCGATGAGCATCTTGATGAGCTTGACGAAGCCGTCGCCGAGCGGCTTCATCGCCACGCCCCACGCGGGCCGCAGCCAGCCGAGCAGCACGCCGGCGGCGATGGCGATCAAGACCTGAAGGTAAAGGCTCGGGCCGCGCTTGCCCGCGCCCTTGCCCCCCTCGGCCGCGCGCTCGGCCTGCTCGGGCGTCAGCTGCATGGCGCCCAGGCTAGCGCGGCCGGCTCGCCGGAGGCCAAGCGGGCGGCCGGGCCCGGGCCCCGCCCCGGCCGCGGCGCGCCGGCGCGATGCCCCGCGCCGGCGGGCGCTCGCCCGGGGGCAGCGGGGCGGGGGCTCGGGCCGGCGCCCCTGGCACACCCTGACGCGCCTGGCATAGCCCCGTGAACCCGCCGGTGTCGCCGCGCGCCCGGGCGCCCTCGCGGCGGGGCTTTTCTGGCCGCTCGGCGCGGCGCGCGGGGCGGGGGCGGGGGCGCGGCTTGCTCGCCCGGAACGATGTTTGCTATGTGTCGTGCCTGGGGCACGGGGCCGAAGCGCCCGACGTCGTTCCGATGCAAGCGGGCCTCCTGATCGCCGACCGGTTTCTGATCCAATCGCTGCTCGGCAAGGGCGGCATGGGGTCGGTCTGGCTCGCGCACCACACGCAGCTCGACGTGCCCTGCGCGGTCAAGTTCATCGAGGGCCCGAGCGCGCTCGACGCCGACCTGCGCCGGCGCTTCACCCAGGAGGCGAAGGCGGCGGCGCTCTTGCGCAGCCCGCACGTGGTGCAAATCTTCGACGCCGGCACCTGGGAGGGGCGGCCCTACCTCGCGATGGAGCTGCTCGAGGGCGAAGAGCTCTCGAAGCGGCTCGACCGGGTCGGGCGGCTGGGGCTGGGCGAGTGCCTGGCCGTGGCCGAGCAGGTGGCGCGGGCGCTCGCGAAGGCGCACGCGGCGGGCGTCGTGCACCGCGACTTGAAGCCCGACAACATCTTTCTCGTGCGCGACGACGAGGGCCGCGAGCTCGTCAAAATACTCGACTTTGGCATCGCCAAGCGCACGAACGTGAACCTCGAGAGCCTGTCGAAGAACGCCTCGACCAAGCACGGGGCCTTCCTCGGCACGCCGTATTACATGAGCCCCGAGCAGACCCGCGACAGCCGCTCGGTCGACTTCCGGGCCGACCTCTGGTCGCTCGGGGTCATCGTCTTCGAGTGCCTGACGGGGCGGCGGCCCTTCCAGAGCGAGGTGCTGACCGACCTCTTGCTCAAGATCGGCGTCGACCCGCTGCCGGTGCCCTCCGAGCTCGCGCCCGACTTGCCGCCGGCCTTCGACGCCTGGTGGCAGCGGGCGGCCGAGCGCGACCCCGACAAGCGCTTCGCCTCGGCGCGCGAGATGGTCGACGCGCTCTCGGTGGCCCTCGGCGTCTCGGGCGCGGCCGAGCGGGTCTCGGCGCCCGAGGCGCCGTCGCGGCCGGCGGCGGCGTCGGCGCGCTCGGCGGCGCCGGCGCGCTCGGCCCCCGAGGGGCGCGGCGGCCCGTTCGCCAGCACGACGCAGGCGGGCTCGCTCGCGCTGGCGACCTCGCCCCGGTCCGAGACGCCGGCGCGCCCGCGCTCGCGCCTTTCGCCCGTCGCGCTCGCCCTCGCCTCGATCGCGGCGCTCGGGGGGGCGGGCTTCTTCGCGTCGCGGGCGTTGCGGCACGACGCGAAGGGCGAGCGGCAGCCCGGCGCGAGCGCGCCGGCCGTCTCGCCCGAGCCGCCCCGGCCTTCGGCGGCGCCGCCCGAGGCGAAGGGGCCGGCCGAGGCGCGGCCGGCGGGCGAGGCGGCGCGGCCGGTCGTCTCGGCGGTCGAGCCCCCGCCGCGGCCGCCCGCCTCGGCGCCGGCCGTGGTGCGGCCGCGCGTCGAGCGAGAGCGGCCCGTCAAGAAGAAGGGCCAGGGCGGCGACGACCACGAGCTCGGCTTCTGAGCGCAGGCCCCACGTGATGAAGCGAAGACTCTCTCTCGGTGCGTGCCTGCTCGTCGCGCTCGCGTCCGGGCCCGCGGCGGCGCAGAGCGACGCCGACCGGGCGACCGCGCGAACCCTCGGGCGCGAGGCGGGCGACGCGCTCAAGGCGAACGACTACCCGAAGGCGCTCGACCTCTACACGCGCGCCGAGCGGCTCTACAAGGCGCCCACCCTGAGCCTGGGGCGCGCCCGCGCGCTCGCCGGCATGGGCAAGCTCGTCTCGGCCGTCGAGGCCTACCGGCGCATCGTGCAGGAGGGCCCGGGGCAAGACCCGACGGGGGCCTTTCGCAAGGCCGTCGCGGCCGCCTCGGCCGAGGTCTCGAAGCTCGAGCCGCGGCTCGGCGGCGTCGTCCTGACGCTGCAGGGCCCGAGCTCGGCGCAGATCACCCTCGACGGCGAGCCCTTCCCGGACGCCGCGCTCGGGGTCCGGCGGCCCATCGACCCGGGCCAGCACGTCGCCAAGGCCCAGGCCGACAACTACGCCCCCGCCGAGGCCAGCTTCGCGGTCGCCGAGGGCGGCAGCGCCAGCGTCGTCTTGCGCCTCGAGCGGCGGGCCGAGGCCCCCGTCGTCATCGGCCCGGTGCCGGCCCCTCGGCCCGCCGAGCCGCCCGTGGTGGCGCCCCCGAGCGGGCCTCCGCCGGCGCCCGTCGCTCCCCCGCCGGCGGCCCCGCCCCCCCCCGCGGTCGATCGCCCCGCGCCGCCGGACGACGACGCCGACCCCGCGCGGGGCACGCGCGCGATCGGCGTCGCGCTCTTCAGCACCGGGGCGGTCGGCCTGCTGGTCGGCGGGGTGACCGGCATGCTCGCCGTCGGCGCGCACTCGACGCTGCGCGACGAGTGCCCGAACGACGTCTGCCCGCCCGGCGAGCGCGACACGCTCGACCGGTTTCGTACGCTCAGCACGATCGCGAACGTCGGCATCATCGGCGGGCTCATCGGGGTGACGGCCGGCGCCTTCGTGATGTCGAGCTCGCCGCCGAAGAAGAAGAAGGTCGAGGCGGGCTGGTGGGTGGGGCCCGGCGGCGCCGGCCTGGCGGGCAGGTTCTGAGCGCATGGCCCGGCGAACCCTTCGAGCCCGCGCCCTCCTCGCGCTCGCCGGCGTGGCGACGGCCTCGTGCGCGCAACTGCTGGGCGACGACTTTCGCATCGGCGAGGCCGGCGCGTCGGGCGCCGGCGGCGGCGGGGGCGGGGGCGGCTCGCCGTCCGGCGGCGGGGGCGGCGGCGGCGGGCGCATGGGCCAGGGCGGCGGGGGAGGCTCGAGCGGCGGGGGCGGCTCGGGCGGCGTGCTCGAGCTCGCGATCAAGCAGATCGCGGCCGGCGCGAACGCGACCTGCGCCCTGCTGAACAGCGGCGAGCTGCGCTGCTGGGGCGGGGGCCCCGAGCTCGGCTACGGCCGCCCGCTCAACGTCGGCGACGACGAGACGCCCGCCTCGGTCGAGCCGGTGGCCGCCGGCGGCGTGGTCACGGCGGTCAGCACGGGGGGGCCGACCTGCGCCGTGTTCGCCGGGGGCGGGGTGCGCTGCTGGGGCGGCAACGCCAACGGCGAGCTCGGCTACGGCAACGCGAGCGCGGTCGGCGACGACGAGCCGCCCTCGCTGGTCGGCACCCTGAGCCTCTCGGGCCAGGCGACGCAGGTCGCGAGCGGCACCTCGCACGCCTGCGCGCTGCTCGCCGGCGGCAACGTGCAGTGCTGGGGGCACGGCGTCTACGGGCGGCTCGGCTACGGCAGCCTCGAGAGCGTCGGCGACGACGAGGTGCCGGCGACGGCGGGCCTCGTCGGCGTGGGCGAAAGGGCGAAGCAGATCGACCTCGGCGAGTCGCACTCGTGCGCGCTGCTCGAGGGCGGCAAGGTGCTCTGCTGGGGCCGAAACGACCAGGGGCAGCTCGGCTACGGGCACACGAACGTCATCGGCGACAACGAGGCGCCGCAGTCGTCGTCGTTCCTCGCGCTGGGGGGCGAGGTGGCCCAGATCAGCGTGGGCGGCAACCACGCCTGCGCCCGGCTCGTCGACGGCGCGGTGCGCTGCTGGGGCGCGAACGGCTACGGCCAGCTCGGCTACGGCACCACCACCAACGTCGGCGACGACGAGCGGCCCGACCAACTCGCCGCGCCGGTCGACCTCGGCGGCGCCAAGGCGATCGACGTCGGGGCGGGCTACTACCACACCTGCGCGCTGCTCGCGGGCGGCGCCGTGCGCTGCTGGGGCTTCAACGCGAGCGGCCAGCTCGGCTACGGCAACACGAACAACCTGCTCGCGCCCGGGCCCGCGCTCGACTTCGGCGGCGCGCGCGCGGTGCAGCTCGCCGTCGGCAACAACCACGCCTGCGCGCTCTTCGACGACGGCTTCGTGCGCTGCTGGGGCGACAACGGCTACGGCCAGCTCGGCTACGGCAACACCGAGAACATCGGCGACGGCGAGCCGCCGGCCGCGGCCGGGGCGGTCGAGGTGTTCGAGGCCGCGGGCGGGGCGGGCGGGGCGGCCGGGGCGGCCGGGGCGGGGGCCTCGCGGGCCGGCGCGTTCGAGTCGTTTTGAGCGCCGAAGCCGGCCTTCGGCCGCGGCGTTCGGAGGTGCGTGATTGCGATGAGAACGAGAGCTTATCCTGCGGCGGTCGGGTGCGTCTTCGCGCTCGCCCTCTTCAACGTGGCCGCGTGCGGCGACGCCGGCGTCGACGACGATGACGCGGCCGGGTCCTTCGGCGGCTCCAGGGGCGACGCCGGGGGGGGGGGCGGGGAGGCCGAGGGCTCGGGCGGCTCGGGCGGCTCGGGCCCGAACGGGGGCGAGGCCGGCGCCGCGGGCGTCCCGACCGCGGTCGAGCAGATCGCCGCCGGCGACTACTACACCTGCGTGCGCATGAGCGACGGCGCGGTGCGCTGCTGGGGGCGCGGCTCGGCCGAGCTCGGCTACGGCCGCGGCGTCGGGGTCGACAAGAGCGTCGGCGACGACGAGCCGGCCTCGTCGGTGAGCCCCGCGCTCGTCGGCGGCTTCGTCTCGCAGCTCAGCGCCGGCGGCTCGACCTGCGCCCTGTTCGACGGCGGCGGCGTGCGCTGCTGGGGCACCAACGCCTACGGCGAGCTCGGCTACGGCAACACCGACGCCGTCGGCGACGACGAAACGCCCGACGAGGTCGACGTCATCGACCTGCCGTCCCGGGCCACCCAGGTCGCCGCGGGCGCCAGCCACACCTGCGCGCTGCTCGACGACGGCGGCGTGCGCTGCTGGGGCGCCGGCGACGCGGGCGTGCTCGGCTACGTCGGCGTCACCTCGCTGCAGGCGCCGCGGGCCGACGCCGTCGACCTCGGGGCCAAGGCCACCCGGATCGCCCTCGGCGAGAAGCACTCGTGCGCGCTGCTCGAAGGCGGGGCGGTGCGCTGCTGGGGCGCGAACGGCAGCGGCCAGCTCGGCTACGGCGCCACCGCCGACGTCGGCGACGACGAGGCGCCCTCGGCCGCCGGGCCCCTGAGCCTCGGCGGGGCCGTGGCCGCGATCAGCGCGGGCGGCAACCACGCGTGCGCGCTGCTCGAAGGCGGGGCGGTGCGCTGCTGGGGCGCGAACGGCAGCGGCCAGCTCGGCTACCGCACCAAGAACGACGTCGGCGACGACGAGCTGCCCGACTCGGTCGGGCCGGTCGACCTCGGCGGCGTCAAGGCGACGCAGCTCGCCCTCGGCAGCAACCACACCTGCGCGCTGCTCGAGGACGGCAAGGTGCGCTGCTGGGGCAGCAACGACAAGGGCCAGCTCGGCTACGGCCACCGCGAGAACATCGGCGACAACGAGGTGCCCGCGGACCCGACGCCCGTCGACGTCGGCGGCACGGCCAGGCAGCTCGCCGCCGGCTTCGACCACACCTGCGCGCTGCTCGCCGACGGCACCGTGCGCTGCTGGGGCGGCAACGAGTTCGGACAGCTCGGCTACGGGCACACGAACGTCATCGGCGACACCGAGTCGCCCGCCGGCGCCGGCGCCGTGCCCCTCGACTGAGCGGGCCGCCGGCCGCCGGGCCGGGGCCCGCGCGGGGGCGCGCCCGGCCCCGCCTCAGGCGTCTTGCGCCTGGAAGTGCACCTCGATCGCGACGTCGGGCTTGAGCGAGAGCCCGAGGTGGCTCGGCACCTCGATGCCGAAGTCGTTCAGGTTGACCTCGGTGCTGCCGTCGACGTCGACGGTGCCGCCGACGCGGCCCGCCTTGTAGAAGACCTTCACCTCTTTGGTCTTGCCGTGCATCTTGAGCGTGCCCATCGCCCAGGCGGACATGCGCTTGCCCTCTTCGGGGAAGCGCAGCGCCCAGCGCGGCACCAAGAGCTCGGCGGTCGGGTACTTCTCGGTCTCGAGGTACTTCTCGCGCATGTGCTTGTCGCGCAGCGCGATGCCCGTGGTCAGCTGCGTGAGCTGCACGCTGATGGTGACCCAGTTGCCGTCGTCGGCGACGCCCACCTGGTTGCTGCGGCCCTCGATGCGAAAGCCCCGGGGCCCGATGGCGCGGAAGGAGGCCGACGCGTCGGCCGGGTTCGCGAGCTTCGCGTCGGCGAGCAGCGGAGAGAACGCGAGGGCGCAGAATATGGCAAGGCGACAGAAAGAACGGTTCATGGGCGCAACTTCTCCTCGTGCCCGTGTTCATACCATGCCTTACCGCCCAAGAGAGATACCGACGTGCGCACCGGGGCCGCGCCGGGCCCCGCCGCGCGGGCCGCGGGGGGCCCGAATCGCCCGCGCGGCGCGCCCCGGTCGGTGGCCCCGCGCGCCCGGTTTCCGCGCCCGAATCGGCGGCCGCGCGCGCCCGGTTGCGCCGCCCGAATCGCCGGCCGCGCGCGCCCGGTTGCGCCGCCCAAATTTCAGTCACCAGCGGAATCGACGGCGGGCGCCGCGCGCCGCTCGAATGCATGACCCACCGTCAGAGCTCGCGCGCGTCGCCCCGGCCCGGGCGGGCCCGAGCGAGCATCGCCCTTACGCGGTATGCCCCGGCGGCCCGCCGCGTCACTCGGGGATCGTGACCGTGTCGTTGCCGAAGGTGATGGCGTCGCCCGCCGCGGGGCTCGGGCGGATGGCGGGCAGGTTCGCGAGCGTGAGGGGCGGCGCCGAGCCCGGGGCGCCGCCGCGCGGCGTCGCGCGCACGACCTGCGAGGGCGGCAGGGCGGCGCCCGACCTGAGGTGCGCGTACATCGCGTCGAGCGCCCGGTTGAAGTACCAGGTGAGCGGCACCACGGCCGCGTCGTAGCCGGGCAGGGTGGGGTTGTCGATGAAGGTGTCGAAGTGCTGGGCGTTGGTCACCTCGACGTACGAGAGCCGGCTCGCCGCGCCCTCGGCCAGCCGGTTGACGCCGAAGTAGGGCCGCGACGAGTGCCAGGCCGGCACCAGCGCGTCCGAGCGCCCGTGCACGATGATGGCGGGCAGGCCCCGCAGGTCGCCCGTGCGGCGCACCTCCTCGATGCCCGCCCGGACGCGCTGGGCGTCCGGGCCCTCGCCGGTCACCAGCTCGCGCAGGCAGATCGCGGCGTCGACGTCGAGGTCCTCGAGGCCGGTCGAGGGCGAGACCGAGACGGCGTCGGCGATGGGCCCGCCGGGGTGGTCGTCGTTGATGACGTTGACGCCGCCGGTCGGCGGCAGGCCGTTGCTCGTGCCGAACGAGCGCTCGAGGACGCCGGCCGCGGGCGCCGCGGGCCTCGCGCCGGCGTCGGTGGCGGCGAAGCTGAGGCCGCAGAGGCGGTCGGCGACGCCGAAGCGGCCGTAGGCGCTCGCGTACGTGAGCGCGATGGCGGCCGTCGCGATGGCGTAGTGCGAGGCGTGAAAGAGGTCGGCCTCGGGCGGGAAGCCCGCCTCGTGCAGCCGGTCGAGCGACTCTTCGGCCTGCGCCTCGGTCGTGTCGAGGGTGAGCAGGCCCTTGGCCTTGAGCGAGGCGCAGCGGTTGGCGGCCCGGGTCGGGTTGACGAGGGCGGGCGCGCCGGGCGAGCCGGCCGCGCTCGGCGCGAGCGTGGCGCAGGGCTGGTAGAGGTTGGCGATCGTGAGGTAGTCGAGCAGCGTCTTGCCGCTGCCCGCCGCGGCCTCGGCGCCGAGCTTGACGACGAGCCGCTCGGCCGGCTTGAGCTGCACCTGCGGCTCGCCGACGGCGACGCCGTCGATGAGCCCCTCGGTATCTTGCTCGGCCGCCGCGAGCGCCGCGCCGCCGCCGTTCGACACCGCCGAGGCGATGACCAGCGTGTTCGCGGCGGTGAGCTTCTCGGCCTTCTCGCCGCCCGGGCCGGCCGGGTCGCCGAACTGCTCGTTCAGCACGTAGAAGGCCATCTTGACGGCCTCTAGCACGTGCTTGCCCCAGTCGCGCTCGGGGTTCTGCCGCGAGTGCGCGTGCTTGACCGCGAACCGCTCGGGGAACTGCGCGAGGAAGCCCGCGCGCTCGGGGCCGGTCAGGGGCGCGGTGAAGTGCGAGGCGTCCGCGGCCGCGGCCGCGCCGGCCCGCCGGCCGTCGATGAGGTGCACCGTGTCGCGCTGCAGATCGTGGAAGCCGGTGCCCGTGCCCTTGTCGTTGTAGGCCACGGCGCAGCCGCGCTTGAGGCCCCACTCGCCCGAGGTGCCGATCGCGCCGTACACGCCGCGCGAGCCGCTCGAGGTGGCCGTCACGATGCAGGCGTTCGCCGGGTCGAAGGTGCTGGGTATTTGCACCATCAGCGTCACGTTCGCCCCGCCCTCTTGCCGGGCGAAGGCGAGGTGCTCGGTGCCGGCGATCTTGCCCTCGCCGCCCGTGGCCGCGCCGCTCGCGTCGACGTTGGGCCCGAAGAAGGTGCCGTAGCCGCCGTTGGGGAAGACGTCGTTCAGGGCGCGGTAGTTGAGGTAGATGGCGAGCTTGCGCAGCTCGGCGCGCGTCGGGCTCAGCGGGTCGGCGATCGTCGGCGCGTTCGAAGACTGCAAGCCCGACTTGCCGAGGCCGGCGGTCAAGAGGTCGTCGCCCGCGCCGTCGTAGCTCGTGCTCACGATCTCGCCGAGGAACGCCGGCTTGACGTTGATGGGCGCCCCGCCGCCCCCGCCGCCCGCCACGCCGCCCGCGCCCGCCACGCCGCCCGCGCCCGCCGCGCCGCCCGCGCCGCCCGTGCCCGCCGCGCCGCCTGCGCCCGCCGCGCCGCCC
>DASTPP010000074.1:0-38301 GCA_035762175.1 Polyangiaceae bacterium
GCTGCGGGCCCGCGCCGCCCGCGCCGCCCGCGCCGCCCGCGCCGGCGAGGGTGCCGCCCGCGCCGCCCGCGCCGACGAAGCCACCGCCGCCCGCGCCGCCGTTGGCGGGCGTGTCGTCTCCGGAGCAATTGCCGAGCGCCGCGAAGGCGCCGAGCGCGGCGAGGGTCGGGAGCAAGCGTCTTGCGATTGTCTTCATGGCCCTATCTATGCGTACGCGCTCGCTGGCGCGGTAGACGCCTTCTTTGCTACACACTGTCACCCGTGACGACCCCAACGCTGCCGCCGCTCGACGAGCTGGGCCTCTTCGTCGCCGTCGTCGAGGCCGGCGGCTTCACCGCGGCCGCGCGCTCGCTCGGCTGGCAGAAGGCGACGCTCAGCCGGCGCGTGCGCGATCTCGAAGAGCAGCTCGGCGCTCGGCTGCTGCACCGGACGACGCGCGCGGTCCACCTGACCGAGCTCGGCACCGCGTACTACGAGCACGCCAGCCGCGTGGTGAGCGAGGCGCGGCGGGCCGCGTCGATCGTGCGCCAGGCGAGCGGCGAGCCGGCGGGGGTCCTGCGCCTGAGCGCGACCCAGCTCGTGGTCGAGTTGATGCTCGGCCCCACCCTCGTCGCCTACCTGGCCGCGCACCCGAAGGTCACCGTCGACATCGACATCAGCTCGCACCTGGTCGACGCGCCGGCGGGCGCGTTCGACGTGGTGATCCGTTCGGGCACGCCGCCCGAGGCCGGGGCCGGCGTGACGTTGCTCGGCTGGGGGCGCGACGGCTACTACGCCAGCCCGAGCTACCTGCGCGCGCGCGGGGCGCCGCGGACGCCGCGCGCGCTCGAGACGCACGACGCCGTCGTGATCGCCTCGGCGCCCGGGCCGGTCACGTGGCCGTTCGCGCGCGGCGGGCGGCGCGTCCGCGTCGCGCCGCCCGCCCGGCTGCGCACGCCGAGCTACGCGCTCGCGCGCGAAGCGGCCGTCGGCGGGCTCGGCGTCACCCGCTTGCCCGCCTTCTACGCCGAGGGCAACGTGCGGCGCGGCGCGCTGGCGCCGGTGCTCGAATCGTGGACCCCGCCGGAGACCGCCCTGTTCGCCCTCGTGCCGGGCGGCGAAGCGGTCGCGCCGAAGGTGCGCGCCTTTCTCGCCCTGCTGGGCGAGCACTTCAAGCTGCGCCCGTCGCCCACGCTCGGCCCCCCCGAGACGCGGCCCCGCCCGAAGCGCCCCGGCGCCGGCTGAGCCCGCGCGCCCGGCGACGCCCCGGGCCGCTCGCGCCGCGCGCGGGCCGGGCGCGCGGCCGCGGCGGCCGCGGCGGCCCGCCCCTCACAGCACCGGCGCGCACGCGGCGTCGCCCAGGCCGGGCACGCGCTCGAAGCGCGGCCCGCGGCCGCTGCGCCCACGCGGCAGGTAGCGCAGGGTGGCCTTCTGCCCGCCTCGCGCCACGGCGACGACCGCCGGCGCGCCCGCGTCGCCGTCGCGGAAGCTCACCTCGTCGATCACGTCGCTCTCGCGCAGGCCCGCGGCGGCGGCGGGCCCCCGCGGGTCGAGCCCGGCCACGACGCGGCCCGGCGACTCGAACGTCGCCGCGGCGTCGAAGCCGAGGGCGAACGCAGCGTAGTCGCCCGAGCGCGTGCGAAAGCAGCGCCCGAGCGCCCCCGGCGGCGGCACGACGTCGCGCCCGGCGACGATCTGCTCGTCGAACGCCCGGCGCTCGCCCGGCCCGAGCTCGCCCGCGACGGCGTCGAGCCACGCCTCGGCCGGCAGCGGCCGCCCGCGCGCTTCGCGCGCCCGCTGCAACAGCGCGCGCACGACGTCGTCGATCGAGCGCGCCCCCCGCGACGTCGACCGAAGCGCGGCGTCGACGCGCGCCGCGTACAGCGCCCCCTTCGCCGCCAGGTGCGCCCGCGCCGCCGCGTCGCGCTCGGCGAGCGCCGCCGCGTCGGCGTTGCCCCGCCCGCGCAGGGCCGACGTCGCCTGCGCGGCCAGCAGGCCGTTCATGAAGCCCTGCACGTCGCCCGGGCCGAGCAGCCCGAGCCGCCCGAGCGCGCGCGCCGCCAGGTAGCGCGAAACCCCTTCGGAGAACCATGCCGCCCCGGCGCCGCCCGCCGCCTCGGGCGCTTGCAGCCGGAGCTCGCCCCCGACCCACGCGCGCATGAGGTGTTGGGCGATGCCCACGCGCAGCGGGGCCGACCAGGGTTCCGAAGGGCCGAGGTAAACGACGAGGCTGCTCGCCCGGCCCGCGAGCGCGTACGACCCGGCCGGGCGCCGCGTCGAGACGAAAAAGAGCGCATGCTCGGGCTCGCCCCCGCCGCCCCACAGCTCGCGCAACGCCGTGCGCACCTGCGCCACCTCGGCGATCGCCGGCCGCGGGTCGAACGCGGTGTACCCGAGCCACGCGCCCTCGTCGTGGTCGATGCCGTCGTCGAAGCGCGCCCGCCCGAGCGAGCCGGCCAGGAAGAACGCCCGCCCGAGCGCCCCGCCGTACGCCGGGCGCGTCCGCGCGCGCCCCCCGCCGAGGCTCGACGCGGCGTCGGGCGCTTCGATCGATTCGCCCTCGATCGTGACGGTCACTTCGGCCTCGATCGCCTCGAAGCCCGTCGGCACCAGCACGAGCCGCTCGCCGTCGCCTCGAAAGCGGTCTTCGGCCACGACCACCTCGCCCGGGCGGGCGTGCGGATCGCTCGTCGCCCGCACGTCGTAGCGGACGCGCAGCGCGCCCGCCGAGGGGCGCTCGAGGCTCGCAACGAGCCCCGGCCCCTCGGCCGAGGTCACGACCCCGACGGGCCCCCGCTCGTCTTCGGCCGCGACGCGCCCGACCCCCTCGCCGCCGGCCCTCATCCGGAGCTCTCGCACCGGCAAGCCGCGCGCCACGAGCTCGACCCGTACGTGCGCCGAGGGCGCCCTCTCGGGCCGGAGCGTGAGGCGCAGGGCGGGCGGCGGGGGGCGCTCCGCGGCCGCGCGCGCGACCGCGTCGGGCCGGCGTGCCGGCGGGGGGGCCGGCGGGGGGGCCGGCGGGCGGGGAGCGCAAGCCGAGGCCAGCGCGAGCACGACCACGGCGAGCCGCGAAAGGCGGTGGACCACGGGGACGACGTTACCTGGCGCGCCCCCCGGCGCCCGGCCGGGCGCGGGCCCGGCGCGGCTAACTTCTTCGGGGCGAGGCCGCCCGAGCTGAGCTCGGCGAGCACCAGCTTCGAGACGCTCTTCAGGGTCTCGAAGACGCCGCCGCCCTGGTGGGCGACCGCCTCGTGGTCGGGCACCTTGCGGGGGTTGAGCGCCTCGCGCAGCTGCTCGACCGGCATGATGTCGGGCAGGTCGCGCTTGTTGTACTGGATGACGAAGGGCATCTTCTCGAGCTTCAGGCCGTGCTCTTGGAGGTTCTCGACGAGGTTCTCCATGCTCTCGATGTTGGCCTCTTCGCGCATCTGTTGCGAATCGGCCACGAACACGACCCCGTCGGCGCCGCGCAAGATGAGCTTGCGGCTGGCGTCGTAGAACACCTGGCCGGGCACGGTGTAAAGCTGCAGGCGGATCTTGAACCCGCGCACGGTGCCGAGGTCGAGCGGCAGGAAGTCGAAGAAGAGCGTGCGCTCGGTCTCGGTCGCCAGCGAGATGAGCTTGCCGCGCGCGTCGGGGTTGGCCCGGTCATAGATGAACTTCAAGTTCGTCGTCTTGCCGCAAAGGCCGGGCCCGTAATAAACGAGCTTGCAGGTGATTTCCCGGCTCATGAAGTTTACGAACGGCATCGACGGGTGACCTCTGGCCTGGGGGTCGATAGGGAGGGTGAACGGCGCCCGCGGCACGGCAGGGTAGCCGACCGGGCCCGTCGGCCGCAACGGGGCGGCGCTCGGGCCGTCGCCGGGCGGCCTCGGTGCGGCCGCGGGGCGCGTTTTTTCGCGGCGGACGACGCGCGCGGGCCGCGCGCGCGACGCCTCGCCGCCGGCCCCGCCCAGGCCGCCCGGCGGCGGCGCGCAGGGGCCCGCCCGCGCGTCAGCCCCCGGACCGCAAGAGCTGCCTCGCCCGGGCGGCCGAGACGGGCTCGCGGCCGATCGAGCGGGCGTAGGCGGCCGCCCGCTCGACCAGGGGGGCGCTGCCCTCGGCGAGCACCCCCTTCTCGAGGTAAATGTTGTCTTCGAGCCCCACGCGGGCGTTGCCCCCGAGGCGCATGGCGAGCTCGGTCAGCGGCCGCTGGTGGCGGCCGACCGCGGCGCAGCCCCACTGCGCCCCCGGGGGCAGCTCGGACACGAGAAAGCGCAAGACCGACTCTCTCGCGCCCGCCCCGCCCGGCACGCCCAGGACGAACTGCACGTGCAGGGGCGAGGGCAAGAGGCCCTCGCGGGCGAGGGCGAGCCCCTCGTCGAGGTGGCCGACCTCGTAGCATTCGAGCTCGACCGCCGCGCCGGACTCTGCGATGCGCCGCGCCAGATCGCGCACCTGCGGCCGCGTGTTGACGAAGACCTCGTCGCCGAAGTTCATCGTGCCGCAGTTGAGCGTCGCCATGTCGGGCCGGCAGGCGAGGCCCCCGAGCCGCTCTTCGAGCGCCATGCCCACCGCGCCTCCGGTGCTCACCTGCACCACCACGTCGGTCTTCGCCCGGATGGCCTCGATCGCCTCGCCGAAGAGCTCGGCCGACTGCGAGGGCGTGCCGTCGGGGTTGCGGACGTGCAGGTGAATCACCGCCGCCCCCGCGCCCGCGCAGCGGACCGCCTCGGCCGCGATCTCGCGCGCCGTGATCGGCAGGTGCGGCGTCTGCGCCCGCGTGATCTCGGCCCCCACGATCGCCGCCGTCAGCACCACCTCGCGCGGCAGCCGCGAGGGCTCGGGCGTCACGATGACCGAGGGCGCCGGCGTCACCACCGCCACGCCCGCCGGCAGCCGCGGCTCGGCCGGCCGCTCGGCCTCGGGCAGCGCCGGGCCCGCCCCCTTCGGCCGCCGCTGCAGCGAGGCGGGCACGACGCAGGTGCCCACCGCCCGGCACACCACCACCGGCTCGGCCAGCACGTCGGCCGCCGAGGCCGCGAGCCGCGCGTCGCGCGCGTTGCTCACCACCTTGCGCGCCTCGAACGCCATCTGCCGCGACGTCGCGCCGACGCGCGTGATGACCCCCGTCGCCTCGATGTAGTCGCCCGCGAGCACCGGCGCCAAGAACTCGACCGACTCGTACGCGCGAAAAAGCCCCTCGTCGCCGTCGAGCCGGATCAAGAGCTCGGTCGCCACGTCGCCGAAGAGCGCGAGCATGCGCGCCCCGTCGACGAGCTCGCCCGCGTAATGGGCGTCGTGCGCCCCCATCCGTACCCGCAGCGTCACGCGCAAGCCGACCCCGACCGTCATGGCCCCCTTTTTACCCCGGTTTCCCCCGCGGGTGCAGCACGGCCGCAGCGCGCGGGCGGCGGGCCCGGCGCGGCGGGCCCCGAGCGCGAACGCGTCCGGCGGCCCCCTGGCCCGAGCGCGAACGCGTCCGGCAGGGGGAAATTGTAGCCCCCCGGGGGAACTTGCCGTAAGGTCACTTTCTGGTTAGTTGGGAGACGACCATGGCAGGCGAGCGGCTGTCGCGACGACAAATCTTGACGCGGGTGGGCACGACCGGGGCCGTGATGGCCGGCGCGGCCGCGCTCTCGGCCCTGCGCTGGGACAAGGGCGGCTTCGACCTCTCGGCCAAGCAGGGCGAGCGGCAGGTGCGCGACTTTCGCCTGAAAGACGCCGAGCTGCCGGCCGACCTCGCGGTCGCCAAGACGGCCGAGGGCGCCGCGGCGCTCGTCAAGGCGGCGGTCGACGCGCTGGGCGGCATGAAGCGCTTCGTCAGCCGGGGCGACGTGGTCGTCGTCAAGCCCAACATCGGCTGGGACCGAATGCCCATGCACGCCGCCAACACCAACCCCGAGGTCGTCGCCGCCGTGGTCGAGCTCGCGTACGACGCCGGCGCCAAGCACGTCGTCGTCACCGACGCGAGCTGCAACGACCCGAACCGGTGCTTCCAGCGCTCGGGCATCTGGAAGGCGGCCTACGGCAAGGGCGCCGAGGTGGTCATCCCCGGCGAGCACCGGTTTCGCACCATGCGCCTCAAGGGCGAGGTGCTCGACGAGTGGCCGGTCTACACGCCGCTCGTGCACGCCGACAAGGTCATCAACGTGCCCGTCGCCAAGCACCACAACCTGGCGAAGTACACCGGCGCGATGAAGAACTGGTACGGCTCGCTCGGCGGGCGCCGCAACCGGCTGCACCAGAACATCGACACGAGCGTCGCCGACCTCGCGACCTTCATGCGCCCGACGCTCACCGTCCTCGACGCGACGCGCGTGCTCTTGCGCAACGGCCCCCAGGGCGGCAACGTCGACGACACGCGCGTGCTCAACCAGGTCGTCGCCTCGATCGACCAGGTCGCCGTCGACGCCTACGGCTGCACCCTCATCGGCCAGAAGCGCGAAAACATCGCCTATTTGAAGATGGGCGAAGAGCGCAAGCTCGGCACCATGCACTGGGAGTCTCTGCGCCTGCGCGAAGTCTGAGCGCCGGCGCGAGGTGGTAAACGCCATGGGCTGTTCTTCTCACGACTGCGGCTGCAAGGGCGGCCGGGGCGCCCCCGCGCCCCGGCGCCTGCCCGTCCTCGGGCGAGCCGCCCCCCCCGGCACCTCGCCCCCTGCCGGCCCCCGCGCCGTGGCCCCGCCGGCGGCCCACGCCGGCACGCACCTCGACCCGGCGCTGGGGGCGCTGCCCCCGCCGACGAACGACGCCCCCATGCCGATACCCTGGCTCGGCAAGGCGGGCCCGGTCGAGGCGCTCGACGCGCACCTGTTCGCGCCGCCGCCCCTTCCGGCAGGGCGGCGCCCGACGCCGGCGGCCCCGACGAACGAAGCCTCCGACGTCGCGTCGACCTCGGCTGCGCGGCGAGCCGAAGCGGCGAAGCTTCAGCGCGAGGTGGTCGAGGGGGCCGAGGCGGCGGGGGCCAAGGCGCCGGCCGCCTCGGCCGACGTCGAGCGCGCGCCGGCCGGCGCCGACGCGGCGAAGCTCGAGCGCACGATGGCGGGGCGCGCGGTGGCGCGGCTGCGGGCGACGAGCGATCGGCTCGGGCTCGGCACCCCGCGCGACGGGGGCCCGGCGCTCGCGTCGGCCGCGTCGGTGCCGATGGGCGGCGCCCTCGAGGCGAAGCCGGCGCGGCCGAAGAAGCTCGACCCCAAACGGCCCGGGTCGGGCATTCCGGCGCGGCGGGCGATTCGCATCCTGGTCTGGGTGCGGCGCTTCGCGCAGGCGGGCTTCTTCGCCCTCTTCATGTACTTTCTCTTCCAGACGACCTTCCGCGGCTCGTTCAACGCCGCCGCGGGCGAGGCGGTGCGGCTGCCCCTGCCGGTCGAGGCGTTCTTGCTCGCCGACCCCTTCGTGGCGGCGATGACCCTGCTCTCGACGCACACCGTCTACCGGGGGCTGCTCTGGTCGCTCGGGCTCTTGGCCCTGACCCTCGTCTTCGGCCGCGTCTTCTGCGGCTGGATCTGCCCCTTCGGCACGCTGCACCACTTCACCGCCTGGCTCTGGCCGAGCCGCGTCGGCCGGGGCGGCAGCCGCGTCGACGCGAACAAGACGCACGGCTACCAGCGGGCGAAGTACTATTTGCTCTACTTCTTCCTGGTGGCGGCCGCGGCGGGCAGCGCGCTCGGCGGGCTCTTCGACCCCATCTGCGTGGTCGTGCGCGCCATCGGCCTCGCCGTCTTGCCGGCGGCGCAGTACGTAACGGGGCACGGGCTCTCGGTCGCGTCCGAGTCGAACAGCCGGGCCCTGCAGGCGTTCGGCGATGGCACCCAAGACCTGCTCGCCGCCCACGTCTGGAACGCCAAGCAGTTTTACTATCACCACGCCTGGCTCATCGGCTTTCTCTTCGTCGCGGTGCTCTTCATGAACCGGTTCATCCCCCGGTTCTGGTGCCGCGTGCTCTGCCCGCTCGGCGCCTTCCTCGGGGTGTTCGCCCGTTATGCGCTCTTCGGCATGGAGAAAGACCACGCCAAGTGCACCGACTGCAACCTCTGCCTCGTCAACTGCCAGGGCGCCGACTCGCCCCAGGGCGGCGTCAAGCACCGCCAGGACGAGTGCCACATGTGCCTCAACTGCGAGGCCGCCTGCCCCGAAGACGTCATCAAGTTCCGGCTCTTGCCGAGCCGAGGCTCGACCATCACCAAGCCCGACACCGAGCGGCGCACCGCGCTCGCGGTGGCCGGGGCGGGCGTCATCGCGCTGCCGGCGATGCGCATCGCCGACGGGCTCGACGCCAACTACCACTCGAAGGTGATCCGGCCGCCGGGCTCGGTCGAAGAGCGCGAATTTCTCGAGCGGTGCATCCGGTGCGCCGAGTGCATGAAGGTCTGCCCGAACAACGCCCTGCACCCTGCGCTCTTCGAGGCCGGCGTCGAGGGCCTGTGGACCCCCATTCTCATCGCGCGAATCGGCTACTGCGAGCACTCGTGCGTGCTCTGCGGCCAGGCCTGCCCGACGGGGGCGATTCAGAAGATCACCGAGAAAGAGAAGCAGGGCATCGGCCAGGCGCCCGTGCGCATCGGCACCGCCTTCTACGACCACGGCCGCTGCCTGCCCTGGGCGATGTCGACGCCCTGCATCGTCTGCGAAGAGTTCTGCCCGACCTCGCCCAAGGCCATCTGGGTCGAGGAGGTCGACATCCCCAAGCGGGATGACAAGCCCGGGCCCGACGGCAAAGAGCCCGCGATGCTCACGGTGCACGTGCAGCGCCCGCACGTCGACCCGGCGCTCTGCATCGGCTGCGGGGCGTGCGAGAAGGTCTGCCCGGTGCAAGACCAGCCGGCCGTCTACGTCACCAGCGTGGGCGAGACGCGCTCGAAGACGAACGTCATCTTGCTCGAGGGCGAGAGCTACAACCGCACCTGAGCGGCGCGCGTGGCACGAGTGCGTCGGCCGGTGGCACGAAACGACTTCGCCCGCGGCCTCGCCCTCGCCGCCGCGCTCGCGGCCGCCCTGCCGGGCTGCGACGAGCGCGCGGCGCAGTGCTCCGCGATCGCGAGGCGCTTCCGGGCCGAGCTCGACAAGGGCGGCGCGTGCGGCACGGACGCCGACTGCGCGTGCTACAACCCGGTGGCGAGCGGGCTCGCCTGCGGCGGCACGACCGACCGGGCGACGGCGGGGCGGCTCTCGCTGATCGAGGTCGAGTTTTACGCCGCCAAGTGCCCCTGGCCGCACCAGTGCGAGGCGCAGGTGTGCGCGCCCAAGTGCCGCGCCGGGCGCTGCGGGCCCTGAGCCCCGCGCGGGCCGGTCGCCGCGGCCCCGCAGGGGGCGGTCGCCGTTGCGCGCCGCGCCGGAGTGGGTATCCTGCGGCCCCGATGGGCGCAATCGGGGGGCGCTCGGCGCGGGCGTGGGGGCGGGCACTGCTGGCGGCCGCGGCCGGCTGTATCGTGTCGTCTTGTGGGGCGGCCGACGAAGGGCCGCGCGCGCCCCTAATCACCGCCGAGGCGATCGCCCGCTGGCAGCTGCTCACGACGAGCTGCGGCCGATTCCCGGTCGATGTCGTGGCCGGTACGCTCGGGTTTTACGACCCCGGCGGCCTCCAGGTCTCGAGAGAGGGCCCGGCCTTCTTCGACCGGGTGGCCTGCCTGGCCGAGCCCCGGCAGGGCTGCGCCGGCCTCGAAGACTGCCTGGCGACGACCGCCGCGGTGGCGCCCGAGCTCTGCCAGGCGGCCCCGTGCGAGGGCTCGGTGGTACAGACGTGCACCGCGCTCGGGTCGGGCCTCTATTCGGTGCTGCGCACCGACTGCGCGTCCTTCGGCCTCGCTTGCGGCGAGTATGGGTGCGTTTCGACCGGCGCGCCTTGCGACGAACGAACCCACCGGGGACGTTGCGTGGCGGGGGCTCCGATCGGCTGCGAGGGGGGCGTCGAGCAGGTCGGCATGGCCTGCGGGCTCTTCGGGCAGTCCTGCGTCGTAGACGATAGGGGTGACCGTCCGGTCGCTCGCTGCGAGGGCGAGAGCCCCCTGCCTTGTCAGCGCAGGTGGTCTCAGCTCGCGGGTCGCGAGCTGCACGGGCTCGGTTGCTCGGGCACGAGGCTGCGGGCGTGCGGGCCCGACGGCAGCGAGGCGTACGTCGACTGCGGGGCGTGGGTGGCGGGCGCGTCGTGCCAGCAGGCGATCGACCCGGGGGCCGGAGAGCCCGTCTACTTCTGCGGCGTCGCCTCCGAATGCGACCCTTTCTCCGATCGCATGCTCCGGTGCGAGGGCGACGCGTTGGTGTTCTGCAACGGCGGCCGGCTCGAGCGGCTCGACTGCAAGACGCTCGGCTTCGCGGCCTGCGGCGACAATGGGTACGGCAACCGTTGTCTCTTTGCGCCACCGACGGCGCCCTGAACCCCGACGGGCGGGGGCCGTCGCCTGACGGGCGCGGGTACGGGGCCCTCGTGACGTCGACCCCGCCCGTCGTGCCGGGGGCACCGCGCGGGGCGCGCGTCAGCTGCGCAGGTACGACGCGCCGTTGACGTCGACGATGGCGCCGGTCATCGAGGCGGGGGCCCCGGGGGCGAAGGGGCGCAGGGCGGGGCGAGCGTCGCGACCGCTTCGGCCACGAAGGCCTCGAGGGCGGCTCGGTCGGCGCCGGCCCGCGCCCGAATCGCAAGGCTGTGCAGCGCCGCCGCCGCGAGCTTGGCGAGGGTCGAGGGGCTCGCCGCCGCGGCGATCTCGCCGGCGGCCGCGGCCGCGCCGAAGCGCCGCTCGAAGCCCGCGTCGATGCGGCCGAGCAGGGTGGCCAGCGCGGCCCGAACGGCGGGCGTGCTCGGCGCCTCGACCGGCGCGGTGCAAAGCACGAAGCAGCCGCGCGGCCCGGCGTCGCCCGAAAGGTAAAATTCGAGGCTCTTGAGGTAGAACGCGCGCAGCCCCTCGGCCAAGGGCCGGCCGGGCGCGAAGGCCTGCACGAAGGCTGCCTCGAGCCAGCCGGCAAAGCGCGCCATGGCCTTGAGGTACATGGTCTCTTTGTCGCCGAAGGCCAGGTAAAGGCTCTGCCGCTTCACGCCCGCGGCCTCGGCCAGGTCGTCGAGGGATGCGCCCCCGAACCCCTTCGTCCAGAAGGTGTCGAGCAGCGCATCAAGCATGCGGTCTTCGTCGAACGTGCGCGGGCGGCCGCGGGGGCGAGGTGGGTTCATTTTCCGACCGTTTCGCAATTAATTCCTTGCGCGCCCGATTTTCGGGCGATACGGTCGGAAAAGAAAGCACACCCCCAGGAGACCCGCCATGGACCTTTATTTCGCGCCCCTTTCTTGTTCGCTCGCGACCCGCATCGCCCTCTACGAGAGCGGGCAATCGGCCGGCTTTCACGAGGTCGAGCTCGGCACCAAGCGGCTCAAAGAGGGCGGCGACTACCTCGCGATCAACCCCAAGGGGCAGGTGCCCGCGCTGCGCACGGGCGACGGGCGCCTTCTGACCGAGGGCCCGGCGGTGCTGCAGTACGTGGCAGACCGGGCGCCCGGGGCGGGGCTGGCGCCGGCGGCGGGCGACCCGGCCCGGTACGAGCTTCAGCTCTGGCTCAATTACATCGCCACCGAGGTGCACAAGGCGGTGTTCTATTTTCTCTTCAACCCGGCGAGCCCGCCGGAGGTGAAGGCCTTCGTGCGCGACGCGATCTTGCCGTCGCGCTACGACCACCTGTCGCGGCACCTCGAGAGCCGCGAGTTCTTGCTCGACCGCTTCACGGTGGCCGACGCCTACCTGGTCACGAGCTTGACCTGGGCCGCGCCGGGCGGCGTCGATCTGGGCCGCTGGCCGGTGCTGGCGGCCTACCACAAGCGGCTGCTCGGGCGGCCCGCGGTCGCGCGGGCCTTGGGCGAAGAGCTCGCGCTGCGCCAACCGGCTTGAGGGCCGCGCTATGAACCAGACCGCACCGACCGGCGGCGCCCTCACCGCAGACTTGGTGGCGACCGGGCCCGCCGCGCGTGGCCCGCGCTGCCCGGCCCCGGCCCGGCGGGCGCGTCAGCTGCGCAGGTACGAGGCGCCGTTGACGTCGATGATGGCGCCGGTCATCGAGGCGGGGGCTTCGAGGGCGAGAAAGCGCACGACGGCGGCGACCTCGTCGGCGGTGGTGACGCGGCCGATGGGCATGTCTTGCACGATGGCCGCGCCGCGCTCGCCGCGCACGAAGGGGGCGACGCGCTCGGTGTCGACCCAGCCCGGGGCGACGGCGAAGGCGAGCACGTTCTTCGGGGCGAGGGCCTTGGCGAGCGACTGGGTCAGGGCGTTCAGGCCGGCCTTGCTGGCGCCGTAGGCGGGGGCCGTGGGCTCGCCCCGGAAGGCGCCGCGCGAGGAGACGTTGACCAGGCGGCCCGAGCCCGCCTCGGCCATGCGCCGGGCGGCGAGCTGGCAGAGCAGGGCGGGGGCGTCGAGGTTGATGGCGATCGTGCGGGCCCACGCCGCCTGGAAGGCCTCGACGTCGAGCTCGAGCGGCGGGTGCTCTTCGTAGATGGCGGCGTTGTTGACGAGCACGTCGAAGCCGCCGAAGGCGCCCCAGGCCTCTTCGAAGACGCGGCGCAGCTCTTCGGGGCGGGCGAGGTCGCCGTGGACGAGGGCGTGCGGGCCGCCGGGCAGCTCGACGCGCAGGGCCGAGGCCTCGGCGGCGTGATCGCGCGCGTGCAAGACGAGGCGGGCGCCCCCGGCCGCGAGGGCCGTGGCGATGGCGCGGCCGATGCCGCGGCCGGCGCCGGTGACGAGGACGCGGCGCTCGCCGCCCGGGGGCCTGGTCGTGTCGGGGGTGGTCACGGAGAGCGCGTACGCGAGGGGGCGGCGTTCGTCAACGGGCGGGGTCAGGGCCGCAGCACGAGCACGCGCTCGTCGCTGAGCTCGTGCATCGCGTAGCGCACGCCCTCGCGGCCGAGGCCCGAGCCCTTGTTGCCGCCGTAGGGCATGTTATCGGACCGGAACGAGGGCGCGTCGTTGACGACGACGCCGCCGACGTCGAGCTCGGCGAAGGCGCGCCGCACCTTGCGCAGATCGTTGGTGAAGAGCCCCGCCTGCAGGCCGTAGTCGCCCGCGTTGACCGCCTCGAGGGCGGCGCCGAAGTCGGCCGCCCGCTCGACGAGCGCCACCGGGCCGAAGATCTCTTCGCCGTACGCCTTCGTGTCGCGCGGCACGCCCGCGAGCACCGTCGGGGCGAAGAGGCGCCCCTCGCGCGTGCCGCCGCAGAGCGCCCTGGCGCCCCGGCCGAGGGCCTCGCGCACCCAGGCCTCGATGCGCTCGGCCGAGGCGTCGTCGATGACGGGCCCGACGACGACGTCGTCGCGGCCGGGGTCGCCGGCCGGCAAGGCCTTGACCTTCTGCACGAACGTCTCGACGAACGCGTCGTAGGCGGGCGCCTCGACGACGAGGCGCTGGGCCTTGATGCACACCTGGCCCGCGTAGGTGAAGGCGCCGGCCGCGAGGCGCTCGGCCGCCGCGTCGAGGTCGGCGTCGGCGCAGACGATGGCGCCGGCGTTGCCCCCGAGCTCGAGCACCACCTTGCCCCGGGCCGAGGCCTTCAGGCGCCAGCCGACGCGGGCGCTGCCGGTGAAGCTGACCACGCGCACGCGCGGGTCGGTGGCGAGCGCCTCGGCGACCGAGTTATCGCAAGGCAAGACCTGCAGCGCCGCCGGGTCGGCGCCGGCCTCGAGGGCGAGCTCGGCCAGCATGATCTGCGCCGAGGGCGCCTGGGGCGGGGGCTTGATGATGATGGGGGCGCCGACCGCGAGGGCGGGGGCGACCTTGTGGGCGCCGAGGTTCAGGGGGAAGTTGAAGGGCACGATGCCCACGACGACCCCGGAGGCGAAGCGGCGCACCTCGCAGAAGGTGTTCTCGGCGCCCGGGGCGAGATCGACGGGCACGATCTCGCCGCCGTAGCGCGCGAGCTCGCTCGCCGCGAGCGTGAAGGTCTCGATCGCGCGCGCCAGCTCGACCCGCGCCGCCGCCCGCGGCTTGCCCGCCTCGCGCACGATGACCTCGACGAACTCGGCGCCGCGGCGGCCGAGGCCGCGGGCGATGCCGAAGAGCGTCTCGCGCCGCTTGCCGGCCGGCTGCGCGCGCAGCCGCGGCAGCGCCGCCCGCGCGGCCCGCAGCGCCCGGTCGGCGTGGGCCGTGGTCGCCTGCGCCACGCGCGCGACCGTCTCGCCGTCCCACGGGGAGCGCACCTCGGCCCGCGAAGAGCCCTCGAGCCAGGCCCCGTCGAGAAGAAGGTTTCGTTCGATCACAGAGACCTCCGCCGCCCCGGCCGCGCCCTCGCACGCGCCGCTGCTCGTGCCCAGCGTTGCCCGCGCCGCCCCGGGGCGCAAGGGCGGCCCGGGCCGCGTCCGCCGGTCACGCCGCCCGCCCCGACAGACGAGGCCCGGCCGCGTCCGTCGGTCACGCCGCCCGCCCCGGCGCCCGAAGCCCGCGGGCGGCCTCAGCCGGGGGGCGGCGCCGGCGGCGTCGCGCAGGGCAGGTCGACGTTGGCGCGGGCCGTCACGGTGACGTAAACGCGCAGGTAGCTCGCGTGGGCGTGCACGCCCGTCACCTCGATCTTGTGCGCCTCGGCCCGAAAGCAGCCCTTGCCGCCGCCGAAGCTCAGGTCCGAAGCGAGCTTGTCGCGCACCGAGCGCACCCGCTCGCCGATGTCGAGCCGGAGCGCCGCGCGCGCCTGGTCGCGGATGCCGCGCCCGTCGAGGTCGGCCTTCAGGCGCAAGAGCAGGTTCGACGTCTCGATGGTAGGCTCGAGGTCGGGGATACGAAGCTCGTTGTCTTCGACCGTCGGGTGCCCGGTCAGGTAGAGGTCGCCGTCGATGTCGGTCGAGACAAACATCTTCTTGACCGGCCCGGCGACGTGCAGCTTGAGCACGAGCCGGTCTTGCGAGGCGAAGACCTCGGGCCGCTCGAGGTAGAGGCCGGGGTACTCTTTCGAGAAGAAGAGCTTGCCGTTCGTGAAGGCCTGGCCCATCGCGCGGCCGAGCTCGGGGTAGCTGGCCGCGACGGGCACCGTGACCGCGAAGGGGCCCGCGGGCACCGCGGCGACGTTGGCGAGCGGCGGCAGGGCGAAGGTCTTGCCCTCGTCGGCGCAGGGCAAGGTGACCGAGGGCGCGACGACGAAGGCGATGTCTTTCTCGACCCCGTCGGCGAGCACCGTCGGCCCCGCCTCGACGCCGAGCAGCCGGAGCGACGCGCAGCCCGCGGCGCCCTCGAGCGGCAGCGGCAGGGGCTTCGCCAGCCGCTCGTGCGCCTCGGCGACGAGGGGCCTGAGCTCGTACGCGAACGCGTCGACCTTCGCCTGCACCTCGCCCTTCACCTTCTCGAGCAGGCCCGCGACGCTGTCGGCGAGCTTGACGAGCCGGTCGTCGGACGCGACCTCGACGCGCGTCGACTGCAGCCTCGCGACGTAGTTCGAGCCGACCACCGGCTCGGCCCAGACGCGCACCTCGAGCGGCAGCTCGACGTGCCCGACCGGCAGGTCAGCCTTGGTCTTGATGCGCAGCCCGACGCCGATGCGCCCCTGGTCGAAGCGCAGGGCGACCGGGTCGCGCTTCCACGAGTATTTGCGCTCTTTGCCGAGCAGCGGGAAGGTGCCCTCGCCCTCGGCCGGCACCGCCCCTTCGAGCGCCTCGCGCAGCGCGGCCCCCGTGACAGTGGCGTGCACGACGACGCGCGAGGGCGTCGGGTCG
The DNA here is from genome assembly GCA_035762175.1 of Polyangiaceae bacterium. Taxonomy (GTDB): domain Bacteria; phylum Myxococcota_A; class Polyangia; order Polyangiales; family Polyangiaceae; genus DASTPP01. The sequence continues at coordinate 15,629 of DASTPP010000074.1, forward strand.
GCGACGGGCGCCGCGGGGGCCTCGGCGGGGCGGGGCGGGTAGACGGGGGTACCGGCGCAGCCGGCGAGGGCGGCGAGGGGCCAGAGCAGCGCGCGACGCATGGCCGACCATAACGCGCCCCGGGCGCCGGTGCCTCATAACGCGCCCGGGGCGGCGACGCCCCCGGCCCGGGCCGCGTTCGCGGTTGAACGGCCGCGGCCCGGGCGGGCCCCCCGCGCCGGCCGAGGCCGTTGGCGCGGGGGGCCGGGCGCGCCGCGGCGGGGCCCGAACGCCCCCCCGCGCGGGCCGGGGGCCGCCGCCGTGACGCCCCCTTGCAGCTCGCCCCCCCCGCGCGGGCCGGGGGCCGCCCGCTCAGCCCTTGAGCCCGTAGCGCTCGGCGTTCGCCGCGACGTGGTCGACGTAGAACTCGGGCGACTGGTAAGGCGGAAGCTCGCCCGCCTCGACCGCCCCCTCGAGCGCGCGCTTGACCTCGCCGATGATGCGCGAGGGCGGCAGCCCGAAGTGGGCCATCAGCGCGTCGCCAATGCCCTTCGGCAAGACGGGCACGACCGAGTCTTGCTCTTGAATGCTGCGGATGCGCTCGGCAAGCTCGTCGATCTGCCGCAGGCCCTTGCGCTTCTTCTCGGGGCGCTTGGTGGTGATGTCGGCGCGCGCGAGGCACAAGAGGTCGTCGAGGTGCGAGCCGAGCTCGCGGCCGAAGCGGCGCACGGCGCTGTCTGTCCACGAGGTGTCGTAGCCGGCGGGGCGCAGGTGGAAGAGAATCAAGAAGCGCACCGCGCCGCCGAGCTTGTCGTCGGCCGAGAAGAGGCGCAGGCGCCGCTCCATCTTGTCGAACATGCGGGCGCCGACCTCGGCGTGCCCGAAGAAGTGCACCTCGCCGTCGGGCGAGATCGAGCGCGTCTTGACCTTGCCGATGTCGTGCAGAAGGGCGCCCCAGCGCACCTCGATGCGCGGCACCGCCTGGCGCACCACCTGCTTGGTGTGCCGCCAGACGTCTTTGTGCCGCCACTCGCCGTCGCCGAAGCCCACGAGCGCGCGCACCTCGGGCAAGAGGGCGTCGAGCGCCCCGCACGTCAAGAGGGCGTCGAGCCCCGTCTCGGGGTCGGCCGCCATCAGCACCTCGTCGAGCCGGGCGCGCAGATCGCGCACCATCGACGCGCTGGCCGCCCGAAAGTCTTCGGGCCGCACGAGGGTCAGGGGCCGGTCGGGCGCGCCCGCGCGCGCACACGCCACGGCCCGGTCGAGGGCTTCGAGGGCGCGGCGGGGGTCGGGCGGCGGCGTTTCTTCGGCGAGCGACATGGCAGGGGGGCGGGCTTTTACCTGGCCTTTCAGCCCTCGGCCAGGGGAAGGCGACGTGGCAAGCCCAAAGCCTGACGCGCCGCCCAGGAGAACCGCCCATTTTAGCCCATTTTTCACCCCCGCCCCAGCCATCGATTCGCTTGCGGCTGGGCTCGTGTGGGCCGAAGATGCGCATGTGGTACGACTTCATCGCTTTCTTGCCCTAGCCCTGCCCTTCGCCGTCTTCGCCTGCACGGCCAACGCGACGTTCAGCACCGGCGAGCCCGAGCCCGACCCCAAGTGCCGCCCCGCCCAATGCGGCGACGGCGCCTCGGGCGGCGCGGGCCCGGGCGCCGGCGGCGCCGCCCCTGGCGGCAACGGCTCGAGCACCGGGGGCTCGGGCACCTGCACCACCGCCTGCGCGGGCGCCGGCGGCAGCGGCGCGGGCATGGGCGGGTCGGGCACGGCGGGGGCGGGCACGGGCGGCGCGGGCGGCCTCGGCGGGGTGATCCCCCCGGCCGGCTCGGGCGGCGCCCCGCCGGCCGGCGTCAACCTGCGCATCGTCAACTTCAACGCCGAGAACCTCTTCGACACCATCAACAGCGGCGGCTTCGGCGAGAGCGATCTCACCCCGACGCCCGCCGAGTACGCCGTGCAGATCAACGACACGGCCGAGCTGCTGGCGATGCTGCGCGCCGAGGTCATCGCGCTCGAAGAGGTCGAGAACCGCGAGGTCGTGCTCAACGATCTCGCGAACAAGCTCGGCGAGAAGCTCGGCGTCAACTACGAGTCGCGCTGGCTCATCAAGGGCAACGACCCGGTGCGCAACGTCGCGCTCATCTCGACCCTGCCCATCGACCCCGCCGACGTCATCTCGCACAACAAAGACGGCGTCGATGGCCGCTTCGACGCCTTCGGCAACCTGCAGACGAACGGGCCCTTCTCGTTCGCCCGCGACTGCCTCGAGGTCACCGTCCGGTACCAGGGGTACCCCGTCACGCTCTTCGTCGTGCACTACAAGGCCAAGAGCAACGACGACCCCGCCAGGCGCCTCGCCGAGGCGCGCCGCACCCGCAAGCTCGTCGAGGCGCGCTTCCAGGCCGACCCGAACGCCCGCCTCGTCGTGCTCGGCGACTTCAACGACACGCCCGAGTCGCCGCCCCTGCAGGCCATCACCGACGTGAGCCCCATTCTCACGAGCGGCGTCTCGCTCTTGCCGGCCCACCTCGCCTGGACGCACCCCTTCGGCTCGCCCAACCAGATCATCGACGACCAGCTGGCCAGCCCCTCGATGACCGCGGCCCGCCGGCTCGACAGCATCACGGTCTGGCACGACTTCGACCAGGGCTTCCCCGAGCACCTGCGCCCCGTCAGCGATCACTCGCCCGTCGCCATCACCTACCTCCTCGGCGACGCCCCGCTCGGCCCGTGAGCGGCCCCCGGGGCCGCGCGGCCCCCGCCCGCCGGACCGCCCTCGCGCTCTCGGCGCTCGGGGCGGCCTTGCTGGCGAGCCCCTGCCGCGCGCCGCCCGCGGGCGAGCCCGCCGAGACGCTCGCCCTCTCGGCCGCCGCCGCCGCCCCCAGCCCCTCGGCCGCCGCCCCCAGCCCCTCGGCCGCCGCCCCCGGCCCCCCGGCCGCCGTGGCGCCGCTCGCGCCACCGCGCGTCTCGTTTCGGGCGCGGGTCGTCAGCGTGGCGGGGCGGCCGCCCGAGCCCGGCCAGGCCTTCGTCTTCGACTGGCAGAGCGCCGGCGCGCCTACGGTCACGGCTCCGGGCGCGGGCTTCAGCCCCTGGGCCGAGATGGGCCCGCGCGAAGCGCAGCGCTTCGAAGAGAGCAACCGGGGCCGGGCCGAGCGCGGCACGCCCCTGCGCCTGATGCTGGGCCTGCGCAAGGTCGTCGAGCCGACGCGCGTCGCGCTCGAGGTGCGGCTCGAGGGCTCGCCCGCGGTCTTCCCGATCGAGGTCGAGCTCTTCGGGCCGAAGTTTCTCGTGCTCGTTCTCTACGAGGGCGGCCGGTGGCGGGCGACCACGACGGCCGCGTACAACCGCCGCTACTGGCCCGACTTCGCCGCCGCGGCGCTCGCCGAGGCCGACCGGCCCAAGCGCTTCCCCGTCGCCGACCGGCTGACCGAGCCGGGCGACGAGCTCGCGAGCTACCGCGAGGGGATCGCCGCGCTGCGCTCGATCGGGGTCAACACCTTCCTCGTGCCGCCCGCGGCGCCGCTGCGCGAGGCGCTCGCGGCGGGCGACGCGCGCCTCGCGCTCTCGGTCCACGCGCCGCCGGGCTACGCCTTCGACTACAAGGGCCGGGCCTCGCCCCCCGAGCTCGACGCCTGGGCCGAGGGGCTCTTTCGGCCCTACCGCGAGGCGGGCTTCCGGCCCGACGACGTCGCCCTCTTCGGGCTCGCCGACGAGCCGGGCTGGTACTTTCCGGCCGCGATCGACGATCTCGCCGCGAGCCCCGAGGGCCTCGAGCGCTTCCGCGGCTACCTGCGCGCGCGCGGCCTCACGCCCGCCGAGCTCGGCGCGGCCCGCTGGGCCGACGTCGCGCCGCTCGGCCGCTCGGGCGCGCGCGATCTGCCGACGAAGAAGCGCCACTACTGGACGACGCGCTTTCTGTCGGCCGACTCGTCGCGCCACTACGCCGCCGCCACGCGCTCGGTCGAGCGGGCGATCCGGCCGAACCTGCCCGTCTTCACCAACTGGAACACCTACGGAGGCCGCCTCTTCGTCGCCGGCGACGTGGGCAAGAACCCGGGCGCCAAGCACCCCGACGCGGCCATGGCCGGCCACGACTGGTTCGACTTCGCCCGCGAGCGCGGCGGCACCATGCTCTGGACGGAGGGCTGGTTCGGCGACGATTACGCCTACTTCTGGCCCTACTACCTCGGCAAGCTCGGCAGCGCCGCCGCACGCGCGGGCCTCGCGACGGGCGGCTACCTCGTGCCGCGCGCCGTCGGGCAGCGGGCGGCCGAGGGCTTCGAGCAACAAACGCTCGCGCTCGTCGGCAGCGGGGCCAAGGCCATCTCGCTCTTCACCTTCGGGCCCGAGTACCAGTTTCCCGGCAATTGTTACTCCGAGCGGCCCGGGCGCGTCGCGCACGTCGCCTCGGCCCTGCGCCTCGTCGCCGCCGCCGAAGACGTGCTCTGGCCCGGGCGCCGGCCGCCCGCCGAGGCCGCCATCGTCGTGCCGCGCAGCGCCTTCGTCTGGGACGGCGTCGGCGTGCGGGACGCGACCAACCCCCACCCCAACGCGTACCACCCCGACTACGCGGGCGAGGTCGCCGACATCTTCTTCGCCTTCGCCCACGCCAACGTGCCCGTCGACTTTTTGGGCGAAGACGACGTCAGCGCCCAGGGCCTCGCCCGCTACAAGGCCGTCTACCTGACGGCGCCCGAGCTGCCCGACGAGAGCCTCAAGGCGCTCGCCGCCTGGCTGCGCGGCGGGGGCACGCTCGTCACCGTGCTCGGCGCCGGCACCGCCGACGCCTACGGCCGCCCGAGCGCGCTGCTCTCGTCGGCGACCGGCGTCGAGCAAGGGCCGGCGCCCGGCCGCTTCATCGTCGGCCGCGAGGGCCCGCCGGCCGCGGGGCTCGTGCGGGCCGCCGGCCCCCAGGGCCCGGTCTGGGGCCCCCGAGGCCGAATGCGCCGACACGCCGGCGAGGCGCTCGCCTGGTTCGAGAGCGGCGCCCCCGCGATCGTGCGGCGCGGCGTGGGGCGCGGGCGGCACCTGCACTTCGACTTCTTCCCCGGGGTCTCGTACTTCTACTCGTCGCGCGCGAAGAACGACCACCTGCCCGTCGCGTTCTCCGAGGCGCTCCGCCGCTGGCTCGTCGAGCCCGCCCTCGCCGCCGGCGTCAAGCCGCCGGTGCGCGCCAACGTCGAGCTCGTCGAGACCCCCCTTTTGCTTTCGCCCGAGGGCGCCGCACTCACCCTGCTCAACTGGACGGGCGGCCCCATCGACGACTACGACCTCACCGTCTCGCTGCCCTTCGCCCCCCGCTCGGTGCGCAGCGCCCGCCGCGGCCCCCTGCCCTTCGAGGCGGTGCCGGGCGGCGCGCGGGTGCGGCTGCCCCTCGGCGGTTCGGACGTACTCGCCATCAAGCCGTTACCCGGTCGGGCGCGGCCGCCCCCGAGTGAACTCGGGGGCAGCAAACGCCCCTGCGTGCCGTGCGGAATCGAGCCGATTCGGCCCTCCAAGCCCGCCCCCTCGCCGGGAGCGGGGCTCCCTCGGGCGCCAGGCCTCCGGGCGAGCGAGCGAAGCGGCGAGCGACGCGGGAGCCCTGCCTCCGGCAGGGCTTTGCGCGCCGTTCCCGCGGGCGTTCGCTGCCCCCGAGTTCACTCGGGGGCAGCCGCGCCCCGCCGATTCTTGCTCCCATCCGAGGTGACTGGGATCGCGCCGAGCCGGTTGCGGCGCGGGCGCGGCACGGTGAGGATGAGCCCCCGTAGTATTTGCATGACGCAACCGCCCTCTCGCCCCTCGCAACCGGGCGCGCGCCCCTCGCAGCCGGGTGCTCGCCCCTCGCACCCCGGCGCGCGCCCCTCGCAGCCGGGCCCGCGTCGCTCGTCGACGAGCTCGCGCCCGCCGCCGAGCTCGCGCGCCTGGCAGCGGCGCAACCTGCTGGCGCGCCTGCTCTGCGCGCTGCTCGCCGTCGTCGGCGCCCTGCCCCTCTTGCTCGACGGGGTGGTGCGCCTACCATGGGTCCGGCGAACGATTGCCGAGCGGACGTCGGCGCTGCTCGAGAGCGCCCTCGGGCTCGACGCCACGTTCCGGGCCGAGCTTTATGCCCTGCCGCTCGAGCTCGTGCTCTACGATCTGCGCCTCGCCTCGACCGACGGCCCCGAGCCGGCGGTCTACGTGCCGCGCGTGCGGGTGGCGCCGAGCTTCGTGTCGCTCTTGGCCGGGTCGCTCGACGTGGGCGACGTCGAGCTCGAGCGGCCGCGGGCGCGCCTCGTGCTGGGCGACGAGGGCGTGAAGAACCTGCGCTTGCGGGCGCCGAAGTCCGACGACGCGTCGCCGAAGAAGCCGCCGCCCAAGCGCCTGCCCTTCCGCTCGCTCGCCCTGCGGGGCGCCGACATCGATCTGCGGGTCGAGGGCGCCTCGCTCGACGTGGCGCTGCGCTCGCTCGACGTCGATCTCGACGCGGGCGAGGGGCCGCTGCTCGACCTGTCCGTGCGCCTCGCCGGCGGCGAGCTGCACCGGCGCCGCCCGGGCCCCGACGGGGCCGAGTGGGCCGACGACGACGCGCTCTGCCGGCTGCGCCTGCGGGCGCACGGCGACCTGCGGGGGGGCTTCCGCGGGGCGCTGGTGCACCGCCTCGAGTTCGACGCGCGCCTCGACGGCGACCCGGCCGCGGGGGCGGCGCCCTCGTGCGAGGGGCCCGTCGCGCCCGAGAACCGCCTCGCGCTCTCGCTCGAGCGGCTGCGCGTCGAGCCCGGCCCCGAGGCCCTGCCCCGCCTCGCCGGCCGCCTCGCGCTCGAGGCGCCCGCCCGCCTCGCCGCCCGCGTCGCCCCGGCGGCGCCGCCGCTCGAGGGCTGGGTGGCGCTCGCGGCCGACGCCGACTACGACGGGCGCCTGGCGCTGCCCTCGCTCAAGGGCACGCTCAAGGCCGCGGGCCTGAAGCTCGCGGGCTTCGCGCTCGCCAACAAGCTCGACGCCCGGCTCGAGACCACGCCCGACGAGGCGCGCCTCGTGCGGGCCGACGTCGAGTGGGCCGACGGGCACGTGGCGCTGCACGACGCGCGCGTCTTCCCCTTCCGGCCCGGCGTCGAGATCGACGTCGCGCGGGCCGACGTCGAGGGCATCCGCTTCGAGGGGTTGATGCGCGATCTCGACGTCACCAAGCACACCCACATCCGGTGGGATGTCGACACCGCCCGGCTCGAGCGCTTTCGCGGCCGCGCGGTCGACCCCGAGCGCGGCGGCCCGGTGCTCTCGGGCGACCTCGTGGGGCAGACGACGAACTTCGAGATCTACGACGCGGCCTACGACGACCCGGCGAAGAAGCGGGTCTTCGGCGTGCGGCGGGCCGAGGTGCGCTGCGAGTTCGGCTTCAGCCCCCGGGGCGTGCTCTTCGAGCACGCGACGGCCGACCTCGGCCGCTCGAAGCTCTGGGCCGACCACGTGATGGTCGGCTTTCACGGCGAGCTCGAGGTCGACGTGCGGCCGGGCTCGTACGTCGATCTCGAAGAAATCTCGCCGCTCGCCAGCATCGGGCTCAAGGGCAAGGCGACGCTCGGGGCGCGGGTGCGGGGCCCCCAGAACGACCCGCACATCGAGGGCACGATCGCGGCGACCGAGTTCTGGCTCGGCGACACCCCGCTCGCCGACGAGCTCAAGGCGAAGGTCAAGTTTCAGCCGTTCTTGCTCGAGTTCTTCGAGGTGCAGGCGCGAAAGCGCGAGACGCCCTTCGTCACCCCGCGCCTGCGCCTCGACTTCGACCGGCCCGGCGTCGGCGTCGAGACCCACGTGAGCTCGCCCAAGGCGCGCGTGCGCGACCTGCTCGCCGTGCTCTCGCTCGAGCGCGACCCGCGCTTCGCCGACCTCGAGGGCGAGGGCGAGATCGAGCTCGGCGTGCGCTACGACCTGCGGGGGCCCGAAGACGCCTGCGCCGACGGCATCCTGTCGCTCGAGGCGAGCGCGCGCCTCGCGTCGTTCGCCTTCCTCGGCGAGCACTTCGGCGCCGGGCACGCCGAGGTCGCCTTCGCCTGGTACGACCGGGGCGCGAGCACCCGCGGCATCGAGGTCGACGTCCGCTCGTTCGCCCTGAGCAAGGGCGCGGGCTCGGTCACCGGCTCGGCCGCCGTGCTGCCGGGCGGCCGGCTGCGCGGGCAGGTGTTCGCGCACCACCTGCCGCTCTCCTCGCTCGAGGCGATGCAGCCCTGGGGACGCGCCCTGCGCGGCGACGTGGGGCTGCAGGGCGAGCTCGGCGGCACCCTCGAGGCGCTCACCTTCCAGGGGGTCGCCTCGGTGAGCCCGCTGCGCATCGGGCAGGGAGAGCTTCCGGCCTCGTCGATCGCGGTGCGGGTCGAGCCCCCCGGCGGCCCCCCGCGCGCCGACGACTCGCCGCCCGAGCGGCGCTGCGGCGGCAAGCCCCCGCCGCCCTCCGACCTGTCGGTCTACGAGTCGGACGAGTCGCAGGGCCTCACGCACCTCGACGGCGCGCTCTTCGGCGGCCAGGTGCTCCTGCGCGACGTGCGCGTGACGCGCCAGAAGAACAAGCGCGCCGCGGGCGAGGTGAGCCTGCGCGATCTCGACCTCGGCGCCGTCGGGCAGCTCTCGCCTTCGCTCGCCCTGAGCGCCACCCCCGTCACCGGCAAGGTGAGCGCCGAGCTGCGCCTCGACCGCTTCGAGCTCGCCCGCCCCGAGCGCACCGAGGCGCGGCTCGACCTGCTCGGCTTCGAGCTCGAGCGCGAGGGCCAGCGCCTGACGCTGCGGCGCGCCCCCGGCGCCCAGCCGCCCCGCTTCGAGCTCGCCGAAGACCGCCTCGCCATCTCGCCGCTCGGCGTGAGCGCCGCGCTCGGCCAGGGCGTCGTCGCCGCCCTCGAGCTCGCGGGCGAGGTGCGGCGCCTGACCGGCTCGCGCGATCTCGCGCTGAGCGCCCGGCTCGAGCCGCTCGAGCTGCGCGCGCTCGCCCCCCTCTTGCCGCGCGTCGAGTCGGTGCGCGGCAAGGTCTCGGCCGCCTTCGCCGTCACCGGCCGCGCCGCCGCGCCGCTCGTGCGCGGCGACCTCTTGCTCGAGCACGGGGCGCTCAAGGTCGAGGGCTTCCCGCTCGCCCTCGAGGACGTCGAGCTCGTCGCCCGCGTCGACGAGCGCGAGGTGCGCGTCGAGCGCGCCGAGGCCCGCGTCGGCACCGGCTCGGTGCGCGCCGCGGGCCGCGCCCCCCTGCGCGGCTTCGAGCTCGGCGAGGCGAGCCTGCGCGTCGTCGCCAGCGACCTGCGCCTGCCCTTCGCCGACGGCATCGACGCCGCCGCCGACGCCGACCTGGTCGTCGCCTGGCGCCCGCCCACCGGCGACGACGAGCCGAAGAGCCGCGCCGCCGTCACCGGCGACGTCACCATCGGCAACTTCGTCTACACCCGCCCCGTCAACATCTCGTCGGTCGGCATCGACAACCTCGGCAAGTCGGGCAAGCGCACCCAGGTCGAGGCCTACGACCCCGAGCGCGACTTCGTCGACCTCTTCGTCGCCGTCCGCGCCAGCCGCCCGCTACGCTTTCGCAACAACCTCTTCGAGGGCGAGGTCGCCATCGACTCGGACGCCCTCTACCTGACCGGCACCAACCAGCGCTACGGCCTGCAGGGCCGCCTGCGCACGGTCAAGGGCGGGCGGCTGCACCTGCGCGCGAGCGAGTTCGAGGTGCGCCAGGGCGTCATTCGCTTCGAGAACGCCAGCCGCGTCGAGCCCTACCTCGACGTCACCGCCACCACCGACTACCGCCGCTACGCCCGCACCGGCGCGGCCGCCGGCTCGGGCGCGGCCCCCGCCGCCGGGGCCGCGGGCGGGGTCGGCGGCGCCAACGCCGGCGGCCTCTGGCGCATCACCATGCGCCTCTACGGCCGCGCCGACGAGCTCAAGGTCGACCTGTCGAGCGAGCCCTCGCTCGCCCAAGAAGACATCACCCTCTTGCTCGCCATCGGCATGACGCGCGCCGAGCTGCAGCAGCTGCAGGCCGCCAACGTCGGCGGCGCCGCCGCGCTCGAGGCCCTCTCGGCCATCTCCGGCGCCAACGCCGCCGTCAAGACCGTGCTGCCCATCATCGACGACTTCCGCGTGGGCTCGGCCTACTCGACCCGCAGCGGCCGCACCGAGCCCACCGTCACCGTCGGCAAGCGCGTCTCCGACCGCGTGCGCGCCAACGTCACCACCGGCCTCACCGAGAACCGCGACGTGCGCTCGAACCTCGAGTGGAGCATCACCCCCGAGACCAGCCTCATCGGCAACTACGACAACCAGAACGACATCAGCAGCCAGGGCCTCGGCAACCTCGGCGCCGATGTTCGCATCCGGCTCGAGTTCTGAGCGGGCCGGGCGCCCCCCGCGCCGTGGCGACATCGAGCGCGGGCTGCGACGGTCGCGCCGTCGCAATCGCCCTATCGAAGGGCATGACAGGGGGGTCGAGAGCCCTACCCATCGTCGTTCGACGGCGCGATTAGTCTGCCCAAGCGATACATTCTGGCCCTCCGGTGCAGCGATAGGCCCTTCCGCTCGGTCTTTCGTCGCCTCTACGGGGGCTACCGGCGGGCGCGAACCAGCCGATCGTAACATCGACGGTTCAATCGGAGGGGTCGAGACCCCCCCATCATCGCATTCGTTTCGGGGGTTGACCCGAGCCGACGTGGCGGTTCGTCCGGTTTCCGGTCGCTTTTGCCCTGCCCCGAGGCCCGGCGGTGGGCAGGCGGCGGGGTCGCTTCACCACCGCGCGACGACAACCCGCACCGACCCTCGCAAGGGCCGGCGACAGGGGGCGGGCGGCGGGTTCGCTTCACCACCGCGCGACGACGGCACGAACGGGGTGGCCCTCGGCGGTGCCGTCGAGCCGTCTTGCCTCAGCGCCGGGCCGAAGGTGGGCGGCGGGCCGCCGACCGGGCCCAGGTCGTACGAGGCGACGCCCGAATTTGGCCCACGCCCGCGCCCCATGCCACCTGGTGGGGCCATGCGTTCGCTGGCAAGCAAGGTGCGCCACGCCTCCGCCGCCGCGGGCATCGCGCCGATCGCACTCGCCGCGGGGCTCGCTTCGATCGCGCTCGCCGCGGGCTGCGCCGACCGGGGCGGCGCGGCGAAGAAAGAGCGCCGCACGCCGCTCGCGTCGGTCGTGCCCTCGGACCCGAGCCGGGCCGAGGGCGACAAGATCGCGGCGCTCTCGCTGCAGACGGTCATCTACGACAAGCCCGACCGGGCCTCGCGCAAGCTCGGCTACATGAGGCTCGGCGAGGCGCTCGCGCGCGCGGCGAAGGCGGTGCCGGGGCCGGGCTGCGCCGAGGGCTGGTACGCGGTCGCGCCCTTCGGGCACGTCTGCGCGGGCGAGGACGCGACGACCGACCTCGGCCACCGCACCATTCGCGCCCTCGGCGTCAAGCCCGACCTGTCGAAGCCGATGCCGTACACCTACGGCTTCGTCCGGGCGAACTCGACGCTCTACCACCAGGTGCCCACGGTCGCCGACCAGGAGCGCTTCGAGTTCGCCATCAAGCAGTATCGAAAGTCGTACGCCAAGCGCCACGCCGAGTGGAACCGCGTCGACAAGCCTGGCGCCAACCACGTCCCGCTCGACGCCGCGGGCAACGCCAAGGCGGCGCCGAAAGATCTGCCCCCGCCCCCGCCGCCGCCCGACCCCGAGAACCTCTTCGGCCTGCTCGAAGACGGCGAGACGCCTTGGTGGCTGCGCGGGCGGCGGCAGCTGCCGAACCTCTCGTCGTTCAAGGCGCCCGAGCACGGCGTGTTCATGGGGCGCATTCAGCGGCACGCGGGGCTCGCCATCGTCGGCTCGTTCAAGGGCGACGAGAAGGCGGGCGGGCGGCGCTTCGCGGTGCTGCTCGACGGGCGCATCATCGGCGAAGACAAGATCAAGCCCCACTACGCCTCGGCCTTTCACGGGGTGCCGGTCGGTGGCGCGTACGTCTTCCCCTTTGCCATGGTCAAGCGCGAGGGGGCCCCCGCCTACGCCCCCTCGCCGGGCGCCAACTGGCCGCGCGCGGGCGAGCTCGCGTACCGCGACGTCATACCGCTGACGGGCCGGGTGAAGTGGTACGCGTCGACCCGCTACCTCGAGGCCAAAGACGGCCGCTGGCTGCGCCACGACGACATCGCCGTGTTCGACACGCCGAGCGAGCCGCCCAAGGCCTTCGACTGGCAGAAGACCAAGTGGGTCGACGTCAGCATCTGGCAGCAGACCATGGTCATGTACGAGGGCGACAAGCCCGTCTACGCCACCATGGTCTCGACCGGCATCGACGGCATGGGCGACCCGCAGACGAGCAAGTCGACGGTGCGGGGCGAGTTTCGCATCGACTACAAGCACGTCACGGCCACGATGGACGCCGACGACCCCGAGAACTCGTTCGAGCTGCGCGACGTGCCCTGGGTGCAATACTTCGAGCGCGGCTACGCCCTGCACGCCGCCTACTGGCACGACGACTTCGGCAAGCCCAGAAGCCACGGCTGCATCAACCTCGCCCCCGTCGACGCGAGGCGCCTCTTCTTCTGGACCGACCCGCCCCTGCCGACGGGCTGGCACGGCATCAAGTCGGGCGGGCCGACGACGCCGGGCACCTGGGTGCGGGTCAGGGGGTAAGGGGGCGGCCAGCGCTGCGCGAGGAGCGGCGGCGCGCGAGGGCGGCGGCGCGCGAGGGCGGCGAGCCCCGGGAGAGAAGGGGCTCAGCGCGCGGCCGGCCGGAGCTGCTTTCGGACCTTCTTGATGAAGGTCTGCGTGCACTGGCCGTGCACCGCCTCGTGCTCGGCGATCTCGCGGGTGAGCTTCGCCTTGGCCTCGGCCGAGAGGCCGCCCGCCTCGACCTCTTTCGCGAGCATGACGCCGGCGGGGGTCGAGGGCCCCTGCTGCTTCGGCTGGTTGGCCGGCTGGTTGGCCGGGCGGTGGTGCGAGGGCTTGGTCTTGGTGACGTCGTGAAAGCCCCGGTCTTCGGACTTGCGCCCGGTGCCGTGGCAGCCGGGGCAGGTCGCGGTGCTGCCGCTGAACGAGTTGGCGATGCGGCCGTCGCCCCCGCAAATGCCGCAAGTTTCGAGCATGGGCCGAGTATACGCCCCGCCCCGCCCCGGCGCCGCCTTCTTCGCGGGCGGGCGCGGGGAGGCGCGCGGCCCGGGCGAGGGCGCGCGCCGAGCGGGCGCGGCCGGGGCTCAGCGGTTGGCGCTCGCGCAGAGCCGGTTGTTGTCGCCCTCTTCTTCGAACACGTAGCGCGCCTGCCAGTGGAGAAAGTCGAGCAGCGAAGGGCCCCCCTCGTCGTCGCCCCCGGGCGGGAAGTAGGGCACACCGGACGGCGGCAGCGTGTAGGCGCCATCCGCGTCGCGGAGCTCGGAGAGATCGCGCTTGGCGAGCTCGGCGGGGGTGATGACGCCGTCGCCGTCGCCCTCGCCGCCGTCGTCGGCGTCGGCCAAGGGCCCGAAGCGCAGCTTCGCCACCGACCGGTCGCGGTGGTCGAAGAAGAGCCACTCGGGGTGCACGGTGACCCACTTGTCGATCGCAACGCCCTCGACGAGGTCGGCCTTGAAGGGCGCGCCCTCGCCCTCGCAACCGCCGAGAAACGAGAACGACGAGAAGGGTAGCGCGAACGACTTGGTCGACGCGCCCTTCTGGGCGGCGCCGATGACGTAGAGAATGGGCCACCCCTCGTGCAGGTTGCTGCGGGGGTCGACCAGGACGCGCCGCGCGTCCTCGTCAGTCACGCCGGGGCCGAGCACGTCGAACTCGCCGCCCCAGCCCCAGCGTACGCCGAAGCCGCACGTGCCGAGCCCGGCGAAGCGCCCCACGAGCCGCTCGCCCGGCACGACGACGTCGTAGAGCGCCGCCATCGAGGTGTCGTAGTAGCGCTCGCACCCCTCGCCGCCCTCGACCCAAGGCCCGCCGAACGAGCTGCCGTACGACTCTTGCACGCCGTACGACGAGACGAGCACCCGGTCGAAGGTGACGGCCCACCCGTCGCGGTCCACGAAGGGCGCGCGCGCCTCGACCCCCTCGGCCGCGGCGAGCCAGACCGTCGCGACGCCCGGCGCGGGCCGCTGGTCGCCGGGCAGGCAGGCGCCGGCGCCGAGCGCGAAGACGACGAGCGGGGCGGCGGCGCGGGGGGCCGCGAAGGCGCGGCGGAGCAGGGAGACGCGGCCGAGCGGGGGCGCAGGGGCGCGGCCGAGCAGGGAGGCGCGGCCGAGCGGGGCCGCGGGGGCGCAGCCAGGCGGGGGCGCGGGCGCGCGACGAGGCGGGGGCGCGGGCGGGGCCGCGGGGGCGTGACGGGGCGGGGGCGCGGGGTCGCGGCGGTCGGCGGTTCGGGGGGTGCGCATGGGGGGCGGGCGCCGGGGCTAGAAGCCCGCCTCGACGCCGATGCTCGGGACGGTGACCGGGCCGATGGGCTCGTTTTCGATGATTTCTTTGTTCAGCGTGGTGTTCAAGACCTCGAAGACGAGCGACCACCAGCGGGTCTGCGTCACCTGCCAGCGCTTCTCGAGGCGGACGTCGAGGCGGTAGAAGGGCGGCTGCCTGGGCGGGTGCAGGCGGCGGAAGGCGAGCGCCTCGGCGGCGCCGGGGGGCAGCTCGTCGGCCCCCTCGTCTGGGTCGAAGCGGGGGAAGCCGGTGTAAAACACGAAGCGCCCGCCCGCCCGCCAGCGCCGCCCGAGGTCGGAGGCGAGCGCGAGGTTCAGCACGTGCGCGCGGTCGAAGCTCGCGGGAAACTTCTCTCGCCCCACCGCGCGGATCGAGCGCGACAGGGTGTAGGTGACGAAGCCGCCGAGGCGGCTGGTCAGGCGGCGGCGCACGAAGAGCTCGAGGCCGTACGATGAGCCGAGGCTGCGCGAGGAGGGGGAGATTTCGGGCTCGTCGTCGCCCCCGTCGCCGCTCGCGCCGAGGGCGTCGCTCATGTTGAAGAAGATGCTCTTGAAGACCGTGGCGGTCGCGCTGACGCCGGCCGGCAGGTCGAGCTCGACGCCGGAGCTCGCCTGGGCCGCGCGCTGCAGCCCGCCGCGCAGCCCGCCGACGTTGATGGCGGGCACGGGCGCGATGAACGAGGGCGGCTGGTGGGCGAGGCCGAGGGTGTGCACGGCGCGCACGCCGCGGGCGAGTCCGACGGTGGCGGCGACGCGCGGGTCGAGGCCGACGGCGGTCGCGCCGCCCGAGGCGAAGAGGTCGGCGCGCAGCCCGGGCACGAGCTCGACGCCGGGCAGGGGGCGCCAGACGAGGTCGGCGCGGGCGCCGAGCGCCACGTCGGTGCGGGGCGGCAGCGCCTCGCGCAGGGTCTTCGCGTCGTCGTCGTAGGGGTCGGTGTAGCCGACGAAGTCGATCGCGTAGTCGTCGACCATGACGTCGGCGCCGGCCCGCAAGAGCAGCCCCTCTCGCAGCGGGTGGGTGAGCTCGACGCGGGCGCCGGCGAGGCGGTCTTGCGCGTTGCGGTTCTCGGGCAGGCGCGTCTGGTCGTAGCCGAGCGTGACGGCGGTGCGCAGGTTGCTGGCGCGGCCGAAACCGTGGTCATAGCGCAGATCGAGCCGGTAGAACTCGGCGCCGAAGAGAATGTTCAGCCGGTCGTTCTCGCGCTCGCCCACCAGGTCGTAGGCGCCGAAGCTGAAGAGCGTGAGGGTGTCGCGGGGCCCGAGGTCGTACGAAATGCGGGCCTGGTAGTCGCGGTAGTCGAGCTTGACCTCGGGCGCGAGTAGCGAGACCGCGAGCGCCGTGTACGAGTAGCGTCCGCCGACGAGCGCCGTGCCGCGCCCGCCGGCGAAGGGCCCCTCGACGAGCGCCCCTGCGTCGAGCAAGCGAATGTTGCCCTCGCCGTGCCACTCGGGCCGCGGCGGCGTCGTCTCGCCCGCCACGATGCCGCCGGTGAACCGCCCGTAACGCGCCGGGTAGCCGCCCGGGTAGAGGTCGACCCGATCGACGATGCCCGGGTGCACCACCGAGGGGCCGAGCCCGACGTGGTACAGGTAAGGCACCCGCACGCCGTCGAGAAAGTAGCCGATGTTGCCCGGCGGCGCGCCCCGCACGTAAAAGTAAGGCACGCCCGACAAGATCGGCGTCACGCCGGGCAGCGCCTCGATCGCCCGAAAGGGGTCGCCGAAGGCGCCCGGCAGCTGCCGCACCTCCGCCCGCGTCAGGCTCGAGGTGCCCGGCGGCGTCCGCTGCCCCCGGATCATCACCTCGTCGGGCGCGGGCGGCGGCCCCGGGCGCGCGGCCCGGCCGGCGGGGCCCGCGGCGGGCGGCGCGTCGGGCTCGTCGACCGGGGGCGGGCGGAAGGTGAGCGCGAAGCGAATGCGCGCCCGCACCGGGGCGCCGCTTCTCGTCGCCGGCGAGAAGCGCCAGCGGCGCGCGGCCTCGAGGGCGGCCCCCGCGAAGGGCTCGCCCCCCTCGATCGCGCGCGCCTCGAGCACCGCGCCCTCGGCGCTCACGACGAGGTCGAGCAGCACCTTCGCCTCGCCCGCCGCGCCCGCCGGGTAAGCGACCTCGGACGAGCTGAGCAAGGTCGGCGGCAGAACCGCGCTCGGGGCGCCGGGCGCCGGCGGCGACGGGACCACGCTCGGAGCGCCGGGCGCCGGCGACGGGGCCACGCTCGGGGCGCCGGACGCCGGCGGCGAGGCCGCGCTCGGGGCGCCGGGCGCCAGCGGAGATGGGGGCTGCGGCGACGGGGTCGCTCGCACGGGCGCGGGCGCCGGCTGTGCTCGCACGGGCGCCGGCTGTGCTCGCACGGGCACGGGCGCCGGCTGCGCTCGCGCGAGGCCCGCCGAGAAGGCCACGAGCAGCAGGGCACGGGCCCGGGGCGCGGCACGAGACGTCACGGGGGAAGGAAGCCCGCGTACCATGGAGCCCGGGCCGGCGACAGACTAGCGCCCGGGGCGGGGGTGACATTCCCCCCCTCCCGGGGCGGGGGCGCGTTTGCCAGCGTGTCGCGATGGCGCGGCTCGACCGGGGCGAGGAGCGGGGCTAAGCAAGGTGGCGCGCGAGCCGCGCGCGACGAGGCCCGGTGCCCCCCCCTACACTGTTCACGGTCGGCTACGAGTTCGCGACGCTGCCCTCGGTCATCGAAGCGCTACGGGCGCGCGGGGTGAAGACGCTCATCGACGTGCGCGAGCTGCCCCTCTCGCGCCGCGCCGGCTTCTCGAAGCGGCCGCTGAACGCCGAGCTCTCGGACGCGGGCATCGGCTACGTGCACCTGCGCGCGCTCGGCACCCCGAAAGAGGGCCGCGTCGCCAACAAGCAGGGCAAGATGGCGCAGTTCTGGCGCATCGTCGACGGGCGGCTCGCGACGCCCGAGGCCGAGCGCGAGCTCGCCGCCGCCGCCGACCTCGCCCGCCGCGGCCCCGCGTGTCTGCTCTGCTTCGAGGCCGACCCCGAGACGTGCCACCGCCTGCGCGTCGGCGCCCTGCTCGCCGAGCGCTACGGCTTCGAGGTCGAGCACCTGCGCTCGTCGTTCGAGCCCGCCCCCGCCGCCCGCCCCGCCCGGGCGAAAGGTGCCGCGGGGGCCGGCGCCCGGGCGAAAGGTGCCGCGGGGGCCGGCGCCCGGGCGAAAGGTGCCGCGGGGGCCGGCGCCCGGGCGAAAGGCGTCGCGGGGGCTGGCGTCCCGGCGCCGCGCGGCGCAGACTCGGCGCATGGCGCCCGTCGAGGTCGTTGAAGCCGACCTGAGCCGACCTGATCACCAAGAGGCCGTCGTCTCGCTCGTCGACGCGTACGCGCGCGACCCGATGGGCGGCGGCGAGCCGCTCTCGGCCGAGGCGCGGGGGGGGCTGATCCCCGGCCTGCGGGCGCACCCGACCACGCTGGTCTTTCTCGCGTACCTCGGGGGGCGCGCCGTGGGGGTCGCGGTCTGCTTTCTCGGCTTCTCGACCTTCGCCGCCAAGCCCCTCGTGAACGTGCACGATCTCGGCGTCTTGCCCGAGTGCCGGGGCCGCGGCGTCGGGCGCCTGCTGCTCGGCGCGGTCGAGCGGCGCGCCCGCGCGCTCGGGTGCTGCAAGTTGACGCTCGAGGTGCTCGAGAACAACCGCCCCGCGCGCGCTCTCTACGAGTCGGTCGGCTTCGCGCCGCTCACCTACCAAGAGTCGGCGGGCGGCGCGCTCTTTCTCTCGAAGAAGTTGTAGGGCGCGAGCGCACCGCGGTGCGACGCCCGGCCCCGCGCGCGCCGGCCTTACGCCTCGGGCAGGCGCACGACGACGCGCGTGCCCGGCCCGCCCTCGCGCGGCCCGGCCTCGGCCTCGCCGCCGTGCGCGCGCGCGACCGTGCGGACGAGGGCGAGCCCGAGCCCGGTGCCCTGCGGCTTGGTCGTCACGAGCGGGTCGAAGATGTGGGCGGCGACGGCGGGGTCGAGCCCGGGGCCGTCGTCCTCGACGACGAACTCGACCGAGCCGCCCGCGGCCGACGCCCGCACCTCGATGGCGCCGCGGCCCCGGCCGGCGAGCGCCTCGATGGCGTTGAGAAAGAGGTTGGAGAGCAGGCGCTCGAGCAGCACCGGGTCGCCGAGCACGCCGAGCTCGGGCGGGTCGAGGCGCACCGAGAAGGTGACGTTGGTCGGCAGGACGACGGCGCCGCGGGCGGCGTCGACGAGGGCGGCGACGGGGGTCAGCTCGCGCTGCAGCGCCTCGCCGCGGGCGAGGCCGAGCACGGCCGAGGCCACGGACTGGGCGCGGTTGACCTCGCGCGCCGCCTTCTCGAGGTGGGCCGTGAGGCGGGCCTCGTCGTGCCGGTCGCGCCGCGCCAGGTACAGCGACGAGGAGACGACGGCGAGGGCGTTGCGCAGCTCGTGCACGACGCTCGCGCCGACGGCGCCCGCGGCGGCGAGGCGCAGCGCGCGGTCGGCGAGCTCGGAGGGGGGAGGGGGGGGGGCCACAGCAGGCGAAGAATAGTGTAGGTTTCGGGGCGTGCAGCCCTCCGACCCGTACGGCCTCGCCGGCCAGGTGCTCGACGGCCAGTTTCGCGTCGACCGGCCGGTCGGCGAGGGGGGCTTCAGCGTCGTCTACCGCGGCAAGCACCTCGGCCTCGGCGAGCCCATCGCCATCAAGTGCCTGAAGCTGCCGCCCCGGCTCGGCAGCGCCATCGTCGAGAACTTCGTCCGCCGCTTCCGCGACGAGAGCAAGATTCAGTACAAGCTCTCGCAGGCCTCGCTGCACGTCGCCCGCACCATCGCCGCCGGCACGGCCATGGCCCCGAGCGTCAACGCCCTCGTGCCCTTCATGGTGCTCGAGTGGCTCGAGGGCTACCCGCTCGCCGAAGAGCTGCGGGCCCGCCGCGGCCGCGGCGAGTCGGGCCGCCCGCTCGCCGAGGTGCTGCGCCTGCTCGACCCGGTCGCCGAGGCGCTCGCCATGGCGCACGGCATGGGCGTCGTGCACCGCGATCTGAACCCCTCGAACATCTTCCTCGCCCTCGACGCCGCCGGCAACCTGCGCCCCAAAGTGATGGATTTCGGCGTCGCCAAGGTCGTCAGCGATCACGCCCTCGCGCTCGGCCCCCGCACCGCGACGCTCAACCAGCTGCGCCTCTTCACCCCCCCCTACGGCGCCCCCGAGCAGTTCGATGACCGCGTCGGGCCCGTCGGCACCTGGACGGACGTCTACTCTTTCGCCCTCGTCGTCGTCGAGCTGCTGACCGACCGCACCCCCAACGACGGCGACGACCTGCTCGCGCTGATGGCCCGCGCCTGCGACCCGGCCAACCGGCCCACGCCCCAGGCCCGCGGCGCCGCGGTCGGCGCGGCCGTCGAAGAGGTCTTCGTTCGCGCGCTCTCGGTCGACCCGACCCGGCGCCCGGTCGACGTCGGCGAGTTCTGGGGGCACCTCAAGCACGTCGCCGGGCCCGCCGCCACGCGGCCCTCGGGCTCGCACACGGCCAAGGGCACGTTCATCCTGGCCGACCCGCCGCCCGCCGTCTCGGCGCCGCCGACCACCCCGCCCGCCTTCGCCCTGCCCCTCTCGAAGCCGGCCCACGGCAACGCCGCCACGAGCGCGCCGCCGATGACCGCCTCGTGGCACAACCCGCCCGTGTTGCCGCCGATGAACGACGCCGACACGTGGCACTCGCCCCCGCTCGAGCCGAACGGCTCGGCCGCCCCGAAGCGCACCCCCGCGCCCACCTGGGGCGGCGGCCCGGCGACCGTCAACGACCGCGCCCCGACCGCCGAGTTCGTCCCCGAGCACTCGATCAGCCCCCTCGCCGAGACCGGGCCCACCCCCGAGCCGACCTCGCACGTCGACCCCTTCGGCCCGACGGCCCAAGGCGCCGAAGGCGTCGAGGCGCGCCCCGGCGCCTCGCCCCTGTCGATGACGGTCAAGCCCGGCGAAAAGCGGCCCGACTTCTTCGGCCACCCGAGCTCGCCGCCGCGCGCCCCCGCGCACACGCCCAACTCGGGCCTGCCGCCCACCGTGCCGGCGCGCAAGAAGGCGCCCACCCCCGGCGTCGGCGTCCAGCCCCTGCGCACGCCGGCGCCGACGCCCGGCGGCGGGGTCTCGGGGGCGCCGACGCCCGGCGGCGGGGTCTCGGGGGCGCCCGTGCCCCAGGCGGCGGGGCCTTACGGCACCCCGCCGGGGCCCCAGGCGCCGGGGCCTTACGGCACGCCGCCGGGGCCCCAAGCGCCGGGGCCTTATGGCACGCCGCCGGGGCCCCAAGCCTCGGTGCCCTACGGGCCGCCGCCCGGGCCTCAGAGCCCGGGGCCTTATGGGCCCGCCCCCTCGGGACACACGCCCTACCCCCCGCTGCAGTCGGGGCCCGGCGGCGCGCCCTACGCCACGCCGCCCGCCCAGTACCCGCCCCGCTCGGCCCCGCCCGAGACGCCGCCGAGCAATGTCGGCTACGGGTTGCCTCCCGGGCAAGCGCCGCTGCGTCCGCTCGAAGAGGGCATGGTGCCCCTGCCGCCGACGCCCTCGGCCCTGCCCCCCGAACCCGTCCCGAGCGCGGGCGTCAAGCCGCTGCTCGCCTGGCTCGCCGTCGGGCTCGCGCTGATCACGGCGCTGGGGGGCCTCGCCTACCTCATCGCGCGCTACGTGCGCGGCTTAGCGTGCCGAGCACAACGCCCCTTCTGGAGCCACTTTCCAGGCCGGATTTTGCGCGGCGATGATGCCGACGTTCTCGTAGCCCGAACGGGTGCGAGCGCCGGACGAGCCCGGTCGGCGCGCGGGCGATTTTTTCGGCGCCGCGTCGCGGCGGCCCGTCGGCGAAACCAGACGGCCTTTGTCAGCAAGAACAGACGGCGCCGCTCATCGGCGCCGTTCGACTGTTGGCCATTACCAACGCCACGTTGTTGGGGAACGCCTACAAAGTGTCGGGGCGAATTCCCGACTTCGGCCGGCCCGGGGCGCGCATTTCGCGGGGCGGCGGCTTACAATGCGGTAAGGTTTCGCAGCGGTAAGGTTTCGCGGCCGAAAGGTTCCGAGGCTGCAGAGGGCCCATGCAACGACTCATCGAAGGTCTCCACCAGTTTCAGCACGACGTGTTCCGCCCGCAGCGCGAGTTCTTCGAGGCGCTCGCCAAGGGCCAGCGCCCCGAGGCGCTGTTCATCACGTGCTCCGACTCGCGCATCAACCCGAACCTTTTGACCCAGACGCGGCCGGGCGAGCTCTTCATCTTGCGCAACGCGGGCAACATCGTGCCGCCCTACGGCGCGGTGCAGGGCGGCGAGGAGGCGACGATCGAGTACGCCATAGCGGTGCTCGGGGTGCGCGACATCATCGTGTGCGGCCACTCGCACTGCGGGGCGATGAACGCGCTCATCCAAGACCGAGAGCCGGCGCTGCCGGCGGTCGCGCGCTGGCTCAAGCACGCCGAGGCGACGCGGCAGATCATGGCGCAGAACTACGGGCACCTGACCGACGGGCCGCGGCTGACGGCGGCGGTCGAAGAGAACGTGCTCGTGCAGCTCGAGAACCTGCGCACGCACCCGACCGTGGCGGCCGCGCTCAACCGCAAGGCGCTGCACCTGCACGGCTGGGTCTACAAGCTCGAGACGGGCGAGGTCTTCACGTTCGAGCCGGGCCGGGGGCAGTTCATCCCCCTGGTCACCGAGCGCCCCGCGTCCGAGGCGACCGCCCCCGTGGGCGAGGCCTCTTTGACCATCTGAGCGCGGCCGCGCGGGCGCCCCGCCGCGATCGCGCGGGGGGCGGCCCGGGCGGCCCGGCCCCGGGGGCGCGCCCGGGGCCCATCTGACGAGCCCTGACGCCGTAGCGGAGACCCCGAAGCATGCAAACCCCTGCCGAACGCCCGCCCACCGCCGCCGCCCCGCCGGGCCCGCCCCCCGGGGGGCTCGCCGCCCTGATGGCGCGCGACGTCCCGGCGTCGCTCGTCGTGTTCCTCGTCGCGGTGCCGCTCTCGATGGGCATCGCGCTCGCGTCGGGCGCGCCGATCATGTCGGGGCTCATCGCCGCCGCGATCGGCGGCGTCGTCGTCGGCCTGCTCTCGGGCGCGCCGCTGCAGGTCAGCGGGCCGGCGGCCGGGCTCGCGGTCATCGTGTTCGGGTACATCCAGCAGTTCGGGCCGCGCGTGGTCGGCGCGATCGTCGTGGCCGCGGGCCTCGTGCAGGTGACCCTGGGCGCGGCGCGCATCGCGCGCACGGCGCTCGCCATCTCGCCCGCCGTCATCCACGCGATGCTCGCGGGCATCGGCATCCAGATCGCGCTGGCGCAGCTGCACATCGTGCTCGGCGGCTCGCCCCAGAGCTCGGCGCTGCGCAACATCGCCGAGCTGCCGGGGCAGGTGGCGCACCTGCACGGCG
>DASTPP010000075.1:0-23201 GCA_035762175.1 Polyangiaceae bacterium
CCCGATACGTCGAGTAGCCGAAGGGGCTCAGCAAGAGCGGCACGTGGTAGTGCTGGTCGGTCGCCCCGACCGCGAAGACGATCTCGACGTAGGGGTAGAAGGTCGCGACGCCGCTCGCGGCGAAGTAGGGCCCGACCTCGAAGCGCAGGCGGTAGGTGCCGGCCTCGAGCGAGCCGGGGGCGAGCAGGGCGCCGGCGCGGCCGTCGGCGTCGGTCTCGCCGCGGGCGAGCTCGCGGCAGGCGTCGCCTTCGAGCCGCTCGAGGCGCAGGGCGACGCCGCGCGCGGGGCGCCCGAGCGAGACGTCGAGGATGTGCGTGGTGATGGGGCTGCGGGCGCTCATGGTGGCTTCCTCGGGGCCGCCGACGGGGGGCGGCGGGGCAATGTCTTGCGCCCGCTGGCGGGGCCGGGGCGTGTGTCTCGCGCCCGCCGGCGGCGCGGGGGGTCAGGCCAGCTTCTCGAGGCGAATCTTGGTGATTTTCGCCTGCTCGCCCTTGGCGATGGCGAGCTCGGTGGCGGGGTCGTTGCCGAAGCGGGCGTCGAGCAGGTCGAGCATCTGGGTGGCCGACTTGCCGGTCGCGCAGACGACGAAGGTGTGTCCGAACTTGGCTTCGTAGCGCAGGTTGCCTTCGCGCAGGGCGACGAGCACCGCTTCGGGGGCGCCGGTGGCGCCCGACTGCTCGCCGGCGGCCCAGCCGGCGGTGGAGGCGTACTTCTTGCGCAGCTCGTCGAGGCTCGCGCCGATGCGGGGGTGGTGCGAGAGGGCCTCGAGCACGTCGTCGTCGCCGACGGCCGACCACTCTTCGTCGGCGGCGCGCAGCAGGGCGTCGTCGGAGTCGAAGGGGCGGCGGGCGAGCATGGCGTCGGCCCAGCGGCGGGAGCCGCAGCAGCGGAAGAGGGCCTCGCGCGCGTCGTCGGCGGGGGCGGCGTCGAGGAAGGCGGCGGCGCTCACGGGCGGGGCCCCCGGGCGAGGAGGGCGGCGCTCACGCGCGGGCCCCGGGTGAGGAAGGCGGCGGCGCTCACGCGCGGCCCCCGGGCGAGGAAGGCGGCGGCGCTCACGCGCGGGACCCCCAGATGCGCAGGCGGCTGACGCCGCCGTCGGGGAAGACGTCGAGGCGGACGTGGGTGAAGGGGCCGCGGGCGGCGATCTCGTCGCGGAAGAAGTGGCGGGCGCTCGGGCCGAGCTTGGTCTCGGCGATGAGCGTCTGCCAGTCGGCGTCGCCGCCGCCGTACGAGCCGACGGGGACGAGGTCGGTGACGGCGGCGCCGGGGGCGTAGACGCCGTGCAGGGCGAAGCGGTCGGGGTAGTTGCCCTTGAAGTGGTTGGTGTCGACCTCGACGAGGCCGACCGAGCCGGGGGCGCCGAGGCGCACCAGGATCCAGTCGTGGCCGGGCAGGCGCTTGCGGCGGGTCTCCCAGCCGCCGCCCATGTTGGCGGCGCGGCCGGGGGCGATGAGGTTGTTCATCGGGCCGAAGAAGGCGTCGCTGCAGGCGAGGGCGAGGGCGCCGTTGCGCACGGAGGCGAGGTCGGCCTCGCCCTCGCGCAGGCGGGGGGCGGTCTCGTGGTCGGCCTCGATGCGCCCCCACTCGGGGTCGGCGCTGCCCCAGACGCGCAGGCGGGCGACGCCGCCGTCGGGGTAGATGCGCAGGCGCAGGTGGGTGAACGCCTCGTCGGACGAGACGGCGAAGAGGTTCTGCGAGCCGGGGCGCAGGGGCGACTGGGGCACGAGCTCGGTCCAGGTGGCGCGGTCGAGCTCGGCGGGGGTCGCGTCGTGGGGGGCGCGGGCGGCCTCGAGCGAGGCGAAGGGGGGGTGGTTGCCGAGAAAGTGATTGGTGTCGATGTCGAGCGCGCGCACGCGCCCCCGCACGCCGAGGCGCACGGTGCACCAGTCGTGGCCGGGGCCGCGCTTTCGGCGGCTCTCCCAGCCGTCCATCCATTTGCCGCGGTCGGTGTACTCGTCGGGCAAGAAGACGCCGCGGCCCGGCTTGATGAGGTTTTCCATGCCCGCGAAGAAGTCGTCGCTGCACGCGAGGGCCTGGCCCCCCATCGCCTCGGCCGCGAGGTCGATGAGGCCGCCGAAGGACGCCCCGCCGGTGTCTGTCGCCATGTTCTCTCTCGCCTCCCGTCATTTCGCCCCCGACTGAAGTCGGGGGCAGCGTACGCCCCGTCGTGCGACGCGGTATCGAGCCGATTCGGCGCGCAAAGCCCAGCCCTCGTTGGGGCTGGGCTCCCTCGGGCTTTGGCCGCCGGGCGAGCGCGCGAAGCGGCTCGCTTCGCGGGAGCCCTGCCTCCGGGCAGGGCTTTGCGGGCCGTTTCTGCGGGCGTTCGTTGCCCCCGACTTCAGTCGGGGGCTCACCTCCGCCCCAACAGCGGCCGCCCCCCCGCCGCCCCCTCGCGCGCCCCGTCGCCGTAGGTCGCCTCGCCGCGCAGCCAGGTGGTGACGACGCGGCCCTGAAGCTCGCGCCCGACGTAGGGCGACACTTTGTGCCGGAAGGGCAGCGCCTCGGCCCGCACCACCCAGCGCGCGTCGGGGTCGAAGGCGCAGAGGTCGGCGTCGAAGCCGCGGGCGATGCGGCCCTTCGTGCGGGCGAGGCCGGCGAGCCGGGCGGGCGCCTCGCTCATGGCGGTGACGACGCGCTCGGGGGCGACGCCGCGCGCGCGGGCGGCGGTCAGCACCGAGGGCAGGCCGAGCGAGAGCGAGGCGATGCCGCCCCAGGCGCCGCAGAAGTCGCCCTCGGCGGGCTTCTTGAGGCCGGGGGTGCAGGGCGAGTGGTCGCTCGTGACGAGGTCGATGAGGCCCTCGCGCACGGCGGCCCAGAGCTTCTCGCGGTTCTCGGCCTCACGGATGGGCGGCGCGCACTTGAACTCGGTCGCGCCCGCGGCGATCTCTTCGGCGCTCAGGCAGAGGTAGTGCGGGCAGGTCTCGGCGCTGAAGGGCAGGCCCTCGTCTTTCGCGCGGCGCAGGGCGTCGAGCGCGCCCGACGACGAGAGGTGCACGATGTGCACGGGGCAGCGCGTCGCGCGGCAGAGCGCGACCATCAGGGCGACCGCGTCGTCTTCCCAGGCGCGGGGGCGCGAGGCGAGGTAGGTCGCGTACGAGCGCACGTCGCCCGCGCAGGCCGGCGCCCCCGGCCGCTCGAGCTCGGCGTGCACCAAGAGCGGCGCGTTCGCGTCGCGCAAGACGGGCATCGCCTCGCGCAGGTCGGCCTCGGTCGAGGCGGGGAAGTCGTCGATGCCCGAGTGGCAGAGAAAGCACTTGGCCCCGAGCGCGCCGCGCTCGACCATCTTCGCGAGCTCGCGCGCGTTGCCCGGCACGACGCCGCCCCAGAAGCCCACGTCGACCGCGAGCAGATCGCGCGCGGCCTCGAGCTTGGTCTCGAGCGCCGGCGCGCTCGTCGTCACGGGGATGCAATTGAGCGGCATGTCGACCAGCGTCGTCACGCCGCCGGCGGCGGCCGCGCGCGTCGCGGTCGCGAAGCCCTCCCACTCGGTGCGGCCGGGCTCGTTCATGTGCACGTGCGGGTCGACGAGGCCCGGCAAGAGCCAGAGGTCGCCGAGATCGTCGACCGGCAGGCTCGGGCCCGGCTCGCCGTGGCCGAGCACGTCGGCGACGCGCCCGCCCTCGACCACGACCGCGGCCGGCCGGAAGGCCCCGTCGACGAAGGCCCGCGTCGAGCGGATCGCGCGGGGGCCGCTCATCGCGCCACCGCCCGCCGCGCCGTCACCCGAGCCTGCCCGCCGAACGGTCGCGACCGGGCGTCGCGCGCCCGCCCGCCCGCCGGAAGCCCCGGGCCCCTCATGGCAGCCTCGCCCCCTGATCGATCCATCGCCGGAGGATGGCGCGCTCTTCGTCGGTCATGTTCGTCTTGTTGGCGAGGGGCATGGTTTTGGCTTCGACGACGCGCAGGCGCACGCGCGGGGCGAAGGCCTTGAAGGTGTCGGGCGAGTCGAACGAGACGCCGTTGGGCGGGCTCTTGTAGACGTCGTCGGTGGGCGCGCCCGAGTGGCAAGAGCGGCAGCGGCGGGCGACGATGTCGTTGACCTCGGTGAAGGCGACGGGCGGGCTCGTGTCGGGGGGGGCGGCCTTCGGCATGGTGAGCGCGACGAGCAGGGCGAGGCCCCCGGCGGCGGGCGCGAAGGCCCACCACGCGGTCTGCTTCTTCTCGATCGTGATCATGAGGTGCCGCGCGCTCGCGCCGACGACGCAGAGGGCGACGAGGAGCACCCCGTTGAGCGCGTGGTCGAACGCGAACGAGAAGTGGTTCGACACCATCGTCGCGAGCACCGGCAGCGTCATGTAGCTGTTGTGCATCGAGCGCTGCTTGGCCGCGACGCCCTGCTTCCAGTCGGGCTCGCGGCCGGCGAGGCGCGCCGCGATCATGCGGCGCTGGTTCGGCAGGATTCGCATCCAGACGTTGGCGACCATCACGGTGCCGAGCAAGACGCCGACGTGAATGTAGGCGGCGCGGCCGGTGAAGGCGGTGCAGAAGCCGGCGATGGCGCCGAGCAAGAGGGCGATCGAGGCGGCGAGGGCGGCGCGCGGGGCGCGGGGGCCGACGACCTTCCACAGGGTGTCGTAGATCAGCCAGCCGGCGACCGGCCCGAGCGCCGAGATGGTCGTCGCGACGTGCGGGTGCAGCGGGAAGCGGGCGGAGTCGACGAGCGGCGAGCCCGCGCCGGCCCAGTAGACGAGCCCGAGCAAGAACGCGCCGCTCACCCAGGTGAGCAGGGCCTCGTACTTGAACCAGTGCAGGGCGCGCGGCATCGCGAGCGGCAGCTGCTTCTCGACGCGGTAGAAGAAGCCGCCGTGCACCATGTACGTCTCGCCCTCGACGCCGGGCTTCGGCTCGGCGAGCGGCTCGAAGCTCGAGTCGAGCCAGACGAAGTAGAACGAGGTGCCGATCCACATGATGCCCGCGATCAGGTGAAAGAGCCTGAGCGCGTAGTGCAGCCACTCGTGAATCATCGCCCGGTTCGCCCCGCCAGGATCTTCACGAACGAGCGGGTGCGCACCTCGTCGATCGTGAGGCCCGTCTGCGCGAGCTCGCCCTCGGTGACGGCGCCCGCGCTGAGCCCGCGCAAGAAGTAGTTGAGCAGGCCCTGGCCCGTCGCCGCGTCGTCGAACACGTCGCCGACGAGCGTCGCCTGCGCCGCCTTGTCGACGAAGTTCGAGAGCCGCGCCGCCGCCGCCTCGAACCCCTCGAGGAAGAACGCGTAGCAGGCGGCGTAGCGCACGGGCAGCTGGGCGGGGTGCAAGTCCCAGCCTTGGTAGAAGCCGTTCTTGAGCGAGAGCCGGACGTGCCCGTACATCAGGCGCCAGGCCGCGTGCACCGAGGCGACGTTCTGCGCCTCTTGCTCGAGCGTGAGCCGCTTGTCGTCGGAGGCGCGGTGGGGGCCGACGGGCATCACGTTGGTCGCCCCGTCCGACAGGAAGACGCCGGTGCCCGCGAAGGCGTTCTTCATCGCGTGCAGGGCGAACTGGCAGACCGGGTGGTCCATCGCCTGGAAGAGCGCGGTGATGTCGCACGAGGCGGTGTAATCGTAGGTGCCGAAGTGCGCCCCGGTGCAGCGGCCTTCGCAGGCGGCGAGCAGGCGCGGCAGGTTCGAGCGGCCCTCGGCGTCGACGATCGACTGGGTGAGCTCGACCATCATCTCCATCGTGAGGGCGCGCTCGGGCAGGTTGAGCCGCCGCTCGAGCCGCTCGAAGAGGCGCACGAGCGTGCGGGGCTGCTCGGGCACGGTGATCTTCGGCAGGGTGACGACGAAGTGGTCGGGCAGCCGGCCGGCCTCGGCGACGAGGGCGCTGACGAAGAGGTCGAGCGTGCGGACCGCGCGGGCCTTGAGCTCTTCGTTGAGGGTCTTGATGCGAATGCCGAGGAAGGGCGGCAAGAGCCCCTCGCGCAGCCCCCGCGCCACCTCGCGCGCGCAGCGGACGGCGGCCTCGTCTTCTTCGGTGTCGGGCCGCACGCCGAAGCCGTCTTCGAAGTCGATGCGGAAGTCTTCGACGGGCTCGCGCGCGAGCTTGGCCGTGACCCGGTCGTAGACCGCGAGCGGCAGCCACTGCTCGGGCCGCTCGGCGCGCAGGCCCGCGGGGTCGCGGCCGAAGCGCTCGAGGAGGCGCTCGCGCTCGGCCGCGGTCTGCGGCAGCGACTCGTGCCCCGGCAGCGCGAGCGCGGCGGCGAAGGCGAAGGCGTTGGGGGCGTACTGCGCGAGCGAGGCGAGGGCGAGCTCGCCGAGGCGCTTCGAGGTCTCGGCGCGGAAGAGCTGCGCGCCGCCGTAGACCGTGTGCACCGGCTGCCGGTCGGGGCGCTCGCCGGGGTAGCGCCGCGACTGCGCGACGTTCGCGCGCCCGAGTTCTTCGAGCTCGGCCCTCGCCTCTTCGGCGAGGGTGCTCTTGATGGCGGTGGGTTCTGCCAAGATCATACCCTCTCGGTCGTGCCGGGTTTGCCCTCGAAGCGGGCCCTGCGCGGGGGCGGCCCGGGGCTCGCGGGCGGGCGCCGGGGGCGTTAGGCCAGGCCCGGCTCGGGGGCAAACCCGGCGTAGGACCGCGGATCTTACGACGACGCTCGCGCCCGCGGGTACCCCGTCGCGACGGGGGCGCGGCGCTCGGCGAAATTAAGGCCGGGGGCGCGACGCGACGCGTCGGTCTTCGCCCGGGGGGCGCCGCTCAGTAGGGCAGCTCGGAGTCGATGTTGCGCTGCGGGCGCTTGCGCTTCGGCGAGGGCTCGTCGCCGGTGTCGGGCCGGTTGTGGTCGGCGCGCGGCGGCGGGCGCGGGGGCGGCGCGGAGGCCGGCAGGCGGGCGAGCGCGACGTGGAAGTCGGAGACGTCTTGCTCGAAGCGCAGCGTCTGGGTCGAGGTCTCGTAGCCCTTGGCCTCGACGCGCAGCTCGTGCTCGCCGCCGCGGGGGAAGGAGCCCCGGAAGGGGTTGCCGGCGAGCTGGTGGCCGTCGAGGTAGAGCGTGGCTTCGGCGGGGGACGCCTTGAAGTGGACCTCGACGCTGGCCGCGGGGGGCGGGGGGGGCAGCGCGGGGGGCGGGGGCGAGTGCACCGCTTGCGAGCTGGCGACGGGGGCGGCGGTGGCGGGGGCGGCGAAGGGCGAGCCTTGCCAGAGGTAGAGGCTGCCGACGGCGAGCAGGGCGACGGCGAGGAAGGGGGTCGCCCAGGTGACGCCGGCGGCGCGGGCGCGCTCGGGGGGCGGCGGCACCGAGAGGCCGGTGGGGGCGAGGGCGCCGGGGGGCAGGGCGGTGCCTTCGGGGGTGGTGCGCGAGGGCGAGGGGAAGGGCGGCGCGAGCATGCGCACGGCGGAGTTCGAGGAGGGGCCGCTGCGCGGGGGGTTGGTGCTCGGGGCCTTGCGGGCGGCCTGGGCCGGCGGCTGGCTGCCGCTCTCGGCCGGGGCGGCCTTGGTGCGCGTCGAGGCGGGCCGGCCGGCGGCGGGCAGCGGGCGCAGGTTGGGCACCGAGGGCGAGCCGGAGGCGGCGGCGGCGGCGACGGCGGGCAGGCTCGGCACCGAGTTGAGCGTCTGGATGGTGGAGCCCGAGGTGAAGGCCTCTTCGACGCGGCGCCGGAAGTCGGCGCGCTCGTCGCGGAAGCGCTCGCTCACGAGCGCGCCGACGTCGGCCGAGGTCGCGTGCCAGCCGCGCGTGACGAGCACCGACTCGATCGCGGCGCGGAAGTCTTGCGCGGTCTCGAAGCGCTTCTCGGGGTCGAGCTGCAGCGCCTTCTCACAGGCGGCGACGAGCGAGCGGGGCGCGTCGGGGGCGTGCTCGCGCAGCGAGGGCAGCGCGCCCGTGGTCAGCCGGCGCAAGATGGTGAGCTCGTGCTCGTTGTTCCACATGCGGCGGCGCGCGAGCATCTCCCACAGGACGACGCCGGCCGAGTAGATGTCGGCGCGGCGGTCGACCTTCTCGCCGCGCGCCTGCTCGGGCGCCATGTACGCGAACTTGCCGCGCAGGACGCCCGCGCCCGTCAGGTGCAGGGCGCCGGCGGCCTTGGCGATGCCGAAGTCGACGAGCTTGACCGAGCCCTCGTAGGTCAGAAAGACGTTGTGCGGGCTGACGTCGCGGTGCACGACGCCGAGCTGCCGCCCGTCGTAGTCGCAGAGCTCGTGCGCGTAGTGCAGGCCCGCGAGCACGTCGCTGAGCGCGCGCAAGAACATCGGCAGCGCGCCGCGGCCGCCGCCGCCGACCTCGGGCCGCATCGCCCGGCGCAGCGTCTGGCCCTCGAGGTACTCCATCACCAGGTAGTACGTGCCCTGGTCTTCGCCGACCTCGTTGGTCTGCACCACGTTCGGGTGGTTCAGCCGCGCCGAGATGCGCGCCTCGTCGAGGAAGAGCTTGACGTGCTCGGGCTCGGACGCGATCTCGCGCTTGACGACCTTGACGACCGAGAGCTTGGTGAAGCCGACGAGGCCGCTCGCCACGCCCAGGTACACGTCGGCCATGCCCCCGCCGCCCAGGCGCGCAACGATGCGGTAACGCCCGATCTGGGTCGGCGTCGAGGGCGCGGGGTCGGGCGAGGTAGGTAGCATGGGGGCGTACTGCGGCGCGGAGGCCGGCGGCCGAGCGCGAGCCAATAGCGGGTTTATATCGCCTCTCGACCCCCGTGAGCAGTACCAAGCGGAGGGGGCCATGCAGTTCGGTGGTCTCTCGGTCGACCTTTTCGACCACTGCAGAAATCGGGTCGGCGGCAGCGCGTCATCGGCCGGGGCGGCCGGCGGGGCGGGCCGGGGGCGTCGTGACCGGCGTTCCGGGGGCGGGGTCGCCCGCGGCGCCCCTTTCTTTTGGCTCTGCGCGCGGTCGCCGGGGGGCCTGTTCCGTTTGCCCGCGTTGGCGCCGAGGTCGCACTTTGGACCAGATGTTCGAGCGCCAGGGCGGTTTTCTTCCGGTTTTGGGGCCGAAATGGTCGTTCCCCCGAACGCATTGCGCCAAACGTGGCAACGCGTGCCAAGGTCGAAAGGCGGGCGGCGTCGCGATTCGATCCCTTCGTTTTTGGAGTATCAACGGAAGCTCGGCCGCGCGCGCGGGGCCCCGGCGTGGCGCCTTGACGGGCGGGCGTCCGGTGTGCATTGCGGGCCGGTGGCCGCGGCGCGACGGGCGCGTGGCGGCGCCCGCGGGCGGCCGCGCCTTCGCCGCCGCCGCCCGCCGCCCCCGCGCCGGGCCCGACCGATGCGCCCGCGCCGGGCCCGGCGGGCGCGCCGCCGGCGCCGGGGGCGGGCGCCGGCGCGATGACGCCCGAGCAGTTCGCGCGCTTCATCGAGTCGGTCGAGTCGACGCCCTTCGCGCACGATCGGGTCGCGCGCGTCAAGGCGACGCCGGCGGGGCAGCGCGTGACGACCGCGCAGGCCGTCGCGCTCGCGCAAACCGTGCCCCACCCCTCGCTGCAGGTCGAGGCGCTCGCGGCGCTCTACCCGCGCGTCACCGATCCGCAGAACTTCGAGTCGGCGTACGCCACGCTCGGGTTTGCCCACGACCGCGAGCGGCTGCGCAATCGGGTCCGGGCGCTGCGCTGAGCGGCCTCAGAAGTGCAGGCCCGCGAAGCCCTCGACCGCGGGGCGCGCGTCGCCGCCGCGCACGCGCGCCCCGCCGCTCGCGCCGAAGAAGAAGCCGAAGTGCTCGTTGACGTCGAGCCCGAGCGAGGCGCGCAGGGCGGGGCGGTGCTCGGGGCGGTCGCCCGGCTCGGCGCGCGCCAGGTACGTGTAGGCGGCGTCGAGGTCGACCGAGAAGGGGCCCTCGGGCGAGACGCGGGCGCCGAGGGCGGCGCCGGCGCCGGCGCGGTCGCGGTCGCCCCCGGGCGCGTAGGCGAAGAACAGCTGGCTGTAGGGGGCGCCGTTGCGCAGGCGCAGGCCCGCCGCGTAGGTCGAGCCGCGGCCCCACGAGCCCCAGGCGAGGGGCTCGACGGCGAGCCGCTCGCCGACGCTGACGAGCCCGACCTGCGTGCCCTCGCCGCGGGGGGCGACGTTGACGAGGCCGAGCTGCAGGCCGCCGCGCACGAAGCCGCGGGCGTAGTTGATGACGCCGACCTGCAGGCCCCCCTCGAGCTCGCGCGCGGCGTTGACGGCGCCGAGCTGCAGCGAGTCGTCCGCCTCGCCGGCGTAGTTGAGGGCGCCGAGCTGCGCGCCGCCGAAGTCTTCGAGCGCCAGGTTGAGCGCCCCGAGCGCGAGCCCGCCGAGCTCGCCCGCGGCCACGTTGATGGGCCCGAGCTGCGCGCCCGAGCCGTGCGAGGCGTGGTTGAAGAGGCCGCCGATCTGCAGGCCGCTCAGCCCCCTCGTCGCGACGTTGGCCCCGAGCGCGAGCTGGGCGCCCCGCGCGGGGCCCGCCGCCAGGTTCACCCCGCCCGCGATCGCGACGCCGTCGAAGGCGGCCGAGCGGTTCAGCAGGCCCGCGAGGTGCAGGCCCGCGAGGTCGCCCCGGGCGACGTTCGCGAGGCCCGCCACCCAGAGCCCGCCCGACTCGTCGTCGGCGGTCTGGGCGTTGGCGAGCGCGCCGAGGCGCAGGCCCCAGGCGGGCCCGTCGACGCGGCCGAAGGCGCCCGCGCTGACGCCGCGCAGCGCGCCGACCTGCCCGTAGAGCGCGTTGATCTCGAGGTAGGTCTCGACCGGCTGGCCGGCGTTGGTGCTGGCGGGGGCGAAGATCGAGACGACCAGCGGGTGCGTCGTGCGCTCGGCCGCCACGAGGGGGTCGTCGGGCGGCTCGACGATCTCGACGACCCGCCGGCGCGGCCCGTCGTCGTCGGGCGGCGGCTCGGCGAAGGGCTCGACCGGGTCGTCCGGCTCGCCCGGCGGCGGCTCGGCGAAGGGCCCGGGGGGCGGGGCGCCGCGGGCGAGGGCGGGCGAGAGCGAGAGGCAGGCGGCGAGGGCGGCGAGCGTGCGGAGGGCCGCGGGGGTAGGCAGCATGGCGAGCTGACTCCACCAACGGCGAAGGGGCCCGCCCTTACACCCGGGGGCTACGCCGAGGCGCGGTAGGCGCTGGGGGCCTGGCCCGTCCAGCGGCGGAAGGCGCGGCGGAAGGCCTTCTCGTCGCGGAAGCCGGCGGCCTCGGCGGCCTCGCGCAGGGCGCGGCGGCGCGAGGCGAGCGAGCGCAGGGCGGCGTCGCGGCGGGCCTCGTCGAGCACGTCGTGGTAGGAGACGCCCTGCTCGGCGAGGCGCCGCTGCAGCGTGCGCGCGCTCAGGCCGAGCGAGCGGGCGGCCTCGCCGAGCGAGGGCACGCCGCGGGGCAGGGCCTCGCCGAGGGCGCGCAAGAGGCGCGCGTGCGTGTCGTCGAGGGGGGGCAGGGCGCCGAGGGCGGCGTCGGCCTGCGCGCGGAAGAACGAGCGCAGCTCGGGGTCGGAGGTGGTGAGCGGCGCCGACAGGACGTGGGCGGGCAGGACGAGGCGGTCGAGGGGCTGCGAGAAGTTGACCTGGCAGCCGAAGAAGCGCTCGTAGATGGCGGGGTCGGCGGGGGCGGCGTGGCGGAAGTCGACCCGGCGCGGGGCGGCGTTGGGCAGGCCCGTCCAGAGGCGCAGCACCTTGGCGTACGAGGCCATCGAGGACTCGACGCCGAAGTGCGAGCAGGGCGGCGAGGGGAGCGAGACGCCGGCGACGAGCACGGCCTCGCCGCCGCGGGCCTCGACGTGCATGATCTTCTCGTCTTTGATGACGGCGGCGTAGCGGGCGACGCTGTCGAAGGCTTCGCCGACGGTCTCGCTGTGGCGGGCGAGGAAGCCCACGACGCCGAAGGTCGAGGCGTTGGTGAAGTGCTCGGCCACGTAGAGGCCGAAGGTCGGGTTGTTCGAGCGCAGCCCCACGGCGCGCCAGGTCTCGAGGAGCGTCTCGTAGGGGATGCGCTCGCCGGGCGGGGGGGGCTCGAGCCGCCGGAGCGAGGGGGGCAGGGGCAGGTCGTCGAGCCGGACGTTCGCCTGGCGGGCGGCCAGCAGCACCGGGTGCGCGAGGCTCGCGAGGGCCGTTCGTGCGTTCATGCGCGGATCGAGAGATAAGGTGCCCTCGCGGGCGGCGCACGCCCCTGGCGCGCTCGACCCCGCACTTTGGCGCGGGCGGCACCGGTCGTCCAGCCCCGCGGCCTTACATCGGCCTTGCCCCGCGGCGCGAAAGGCCGCGCGGCGCCGCGCGGGGGCCCGGCGCGCCCCGCCGGGCGTCGCCCCGCGGGGGGAGAGAGAGCCCGCCATGACCTCCAGTTCCGCCCACTCGTTCGCGATTTCGGCGCGCCCGCGCCGCGCCCTCGGCCCGCTCGCGGCCGCCCTCGTCGCCTCGTCGTTCGCCCTCGGGTGCGCGCCCGCCGAGGACGAACCCGGCGAGCGCGCCCTGCCCGGCGGCCTGCCGGTGGCGCTCGCGCGCGCCGAGCTCTGGCGCGCGGCGCCGCCCGCCGAGGGCCAGGGCCCCGCCGACGGCGGCGGGCCGAAGGTGATGTGCGGCGAGCGCGATCTGCGCGTCGAGGGCAGCTCGCTCGAGGTCTCGACGGCCGAGTGCGACCACGCCGTGCTGAGGCAGCCCGCGCTCGCCGACCTCGCCCGGGGCGACGAGCTCACGGTCTGGGTCTGGTGGAGCACGCTCGACGCGCCCGAACCCGCGACGGGCCGGCTCAGGCTCTTCCTGGGCCCGGACGAGGTATGGCAAGAGAGCGTGGCCATCCCCGGGCGGGCCGACCTGCGCGAGGTGCACGTCCGGAGCCCCGCCGACCTGCCGGCGGGCGCGCCCATCACCTTCGTGGTGAGCAACCACGGCGCGAACGCGTGGACGCTCGGCGAGGTCGTCGTCCGCAAGGCCGAGTGAGGCCCGGGCGCCCGGCGGGGGGGCCGCGCCGTCCGGGGCTGACACCCCGGCGTGGGGTCCCTATACTGGCGCGCCCATGTCGACCGAGCAGCCCTGCCTGTCTGGCACCGTCTTGCTCGACACGCGCTGGGCCATCACGCAGCTTTACGGCGAAGAGGTGCTGGCGCGGGCCCTCACCAGCGTGCCCTACGACGTGCGCGCGGTCTACGAGGCGGCCACGCACCTCTCGTGGGTGCCCTGCGAGCAGGCGCACCAGGTCTACGACGCGGTCGCCCGAGAGGTGGGGCTGAGCCCGCGCGACATGGCCGAGCGCATCGTGCCGCTCTCGGTCGAGCGCTCGATCAAGACGGTGTGGCGCGCGTTCCTGGGGGTGAGCGCCTCGGACGACGCGCTCATCGCGCGGGCCCCCCTGCTCTACGCCCGCTCGCGCTCGGTCGGCACGATGACGGCCCGCGTGACCGGCCCCGGCGTCGCCGAGATGGTCATCCGCAACTGGCCGAAGATGCCCGAGCGCGAGATCTCGTCGCTCGCGCTCGGCGCCGCGTCGATCTTGCGCCTCGCCGGCCGCCGCGCCGTGCGCGCCGATACCTTGAGCACCCCCGACGGCGGCCGCATCACCGTGCGCTGGCGCGGCTAGCCCGCCTCGCCGGGGGGCGAGCCGCGCCCGGGGCCGAGCGCGATGCGCCGGCGCCCGTAGTCGAAGACCAGATCGAACCGCTTGAGCAGGCCCCAGCCCACCACGCCGAGCCGGTGCGGGGCGCCGGCGATGCCCTCGCGCTCGAGCGCGAGCGAGGCCGGCACGCGCTCGAGGCGGCGGCCGGCGACGCTCAGCCAGGCGAGCCGCGCGGCCGCGACGCGGCGCGAGCCGCTCAGGCCGCGGGCCGCGACGGGGCGCCCCGGCCGGCCCGCGAGGCCCCAGCGCTCGGCCCCGGCGGGGTAGAGGAGCGCGCCGAGCGAGCTGCCGCTGTCGAGCGCCAGGAGCGCCTCGCCCCCCTCGCTCGCGCAGGCGGCGAGCGGCCGGCGGCCTTCGAAGGCGAGCGGCTGCCAGGCGAGGCCCTCGGGCGGGGCGTCGCCGCGGCGCAGCGAGGCCCCGGGCGGCGACGCGCGGAGCGAGACGATCGCGCGCGCGAACAGGTCGTAGCCGCAGACGCCCGCGAGCCGGACGCCGAGCGCCCGGCCGAGCTCGGCGAGCTCGATCTCGACGAAGACCGGCCGCGCGATCGAGAGCGGCCCGAGGCGCAGCGACGACCCGACGCGGAAGCAGGCGCCCCCGCCGTCGGCCGCCGTCTGCACCCAGGTGCGCCCGCAGCGCTCGAGGCCCAGCGCGTCGGCCACCCGCCCCTCGACGCCCAGCATGCCCGCCCCCGTGTCGAGCAAGAAGGGCCCGACCTCGCGCCCCTCGAGCGCGGGGCGCACGATCGGCAGGCGCCCCCGCGGCGTGAGCGAGAGGGCGACGGACGCGCCCGCGGCGTCGTCGAACGAGGTGCCGTCGAGGTCCGGGGCCGGCGGCCCGTAGCCGCCGTCGGCGCCCCCGGGCCCGTCGCCGGCGGCGCCCGGCGAAGGCGGCCCGCCCGGGCGAGCCTCGACGGACGAGAAGGCCAGATCGTCTTGCAGCCACCCCTCTTTGGTGACGACGCGGCGGGCGAGCGGGCCCCAGGGCCCCGGCCCGTACTCGCCGAAGAGCCAGGCCCGCTCGTGCCCGGCCGCGTGATCGAGCCGCCTCGGCCGCCACGAGCCGGCCTCGAGCGAGAGCGAGAAGCGCGAGGCGCCGCCGCGCAGGCGGAGCGTCAGCCGCGCGCCGTCGCCGCCCCCTTCGGCGCCCAGCGCCTCGATCTCGGACCCGGGCGCGAGCCAGCGGCCCGACCAGACCGCCGCGACGACGCGGAGCACCTCGAGATCTTCGAGCTCGCAGGGGCCGGGCCAGCCGCAGAAGTCGACCGACCAGCCCCGCCGCCCGTCGTAGCCCGACGCCCACCCGAGCCGCGCCTCGACCCGGCTCGAGAGCCGGCCGTCGGCGTGGAGGCGCTGCGCGACGCGCGCCGCCAGGCCCTGCACGCGGCCCTCGCCCCGCGCGAGCAGCTCGCCCCGCAGGCGCGCCGGGTCGAAGCCCAGCGCGCGCCGGGCCCGCTCGAGAACGCCCTCGGGCATCAGCGCGAGGCCCAGCGCTCGCGCGTGAGCGCGAGCAGCCACTCGTCGCGCGGCGCGCCCCGCTTGACGGCGGCGCCGGGCAGCGTCTGCTCGAGCGCGAAGCCGTTCTTCTCGAAGGCGCGCCGGCTGGCGAGGTTGCCGACGAAGATGTAGGCCTCGATCCGATCGAGGGGCAGCTGCTCGAAGCCGTAGCGCACGACGAGGCCGATGGCCGCCGTGCCGTAGCCCCGCCCCTGCGCGCCCGCCCCGACCCAGAGCCCGACGTCGGCGCGGCCCGAGGGCCCCTTCGGGCGCAGCGCGATCGAGCCGACGGCGCGGCCCGCGTCGCCGACGACGATGGTAAAGACGTGGCCGAGCCCCCCGAGCGTCTCGCGCTCTTGCCAGGCGAGGTTCTCGCGGTACTCGTCGAGCGAGGCGGGCCCGTCCCAGACCAGGGTGTCGGGCACCGCGGTGCCCGCGATCTGGGGGTAGAGCGCGTCGGCGTCGCACGCGTGCACCGGCCGGATCTCGACGAGGGCGGGGGGCGGGGCCATGAGGGCAGGGGGGTCAGGCCGCGGCCCGCGGCGCGTCGCCGGCCGCGGGCGGCCCGGCCGGGCCGAGGGCGGCGCGCCGGGCGGCGTCGGCCGCGCGCCACTCGTTGCGGACGCGCATCGCCACGTACAGCGAGGGGAAGGACAGGAAGAGCCCCGCGAAGCCGAAGACCTGCTCGAAGAGCAGCAGGCTGACGACGAGCAAGAGGCCCGGCAGCTTGACGTGCTCGGCCGCGAGGCGCGGGTTCAGGTAGTAGCTCTCGATCTTGTGCAAGACGAAGGTGACGCCCAGAAAGACGCCCACCGCCCAGGCGCCCCGGGCCTGGTAGGCGACCGCGCAGAGCACGGCGCCCGAGAGGAGGTTGCCGACGACCGGCAAGAGGCCCGAGACCAAGATGACCAGCCCGAGCAGGGGCACGTTCGGCAGGCGCAAGAGCCAGAGCACCGGCAGCGTCAGGGCCGCGTTGACGACGGCGACGACGGCCTGCATCCGGGCGGTGACGGCGACGGCGTCGGCCGCGTACCCGAGCCAGCGGGCGAGCGTGCCGCCGACGGACGAGGGGGCGAGCTCGTCGAAGAAGTGGTCGATCTCGTCGCGCTCGAAGAGGTAGATGAGCGCGAGCAGGAGGCCGATGATGAGGTAGACGGCCACGTGGGCCGTGGCGGTCGCGTAGTGCAGGGCCGACATCGCGTGCGCCTTGACGCTCTCGACCAGCCCCTCGCCCTCGGCGCCGGCGAGCTGGCGGAGGTGCCCGACGACCGGGTTGGCGACGAGGGCGTCCCAGTAGCCGGGCGCCTCCGCCCGCAGCGCCCGCACGCCCGCGACGACGCGCCGGACGCCGAGGTAGCCCTCGACGGCGACGAGGGCGGCGAGCGCGCCGAGCACCGTCAGCAGCGAGGCCCGGGGCGAGAGCTTGGCCCGGCTCGCGAGCGCGCCGGCCGCCCAGCCGATGGCGCGCTCGAGCACCACGAAGCACACGAAGACCGGCGCGAGCCGCCGGAACGCGAAGAGCAGGCCCAGAAAGAGCGCGACGGCGATGAGGCGCCGCCAACGCAGGTCGGCCGGGAGGGGTAGCGTGTCAGATTCCATCGCAGCGCTCGTGGCCGCGAGCCTAGAAAGCTAGCGCGACGGGGGGAAGCCTCAATCCCGCGCGCGCCGGGCGGCCTCCGACCCGCGGTCGGGGCCCCGTTCGCGTGGCCCGCTCGGCCGGGCCGCCGCCGAAACACGCGGCCGGCGGCGGTGTCAGGGCGACCTACCAACGGCCTGGGCTCTCTCGGGCGAACGCGCGGCCTGGGCTCTCTCGGGCGAACGCCCGGCCTGGGCTCCCTCGGGCGAACCCCCCCCTAGATTCTGGGGCCGCCCGCGCCCGCCGCCCGGCACTCGGCCGCCCGCCCGGGTCGGGAGTTTAGCCCTCGGCGCTTTTCTGTCCCGCCCCGCGGTGGCGCTCGCCACCGTTCGGAGTCACATTCCAGGTACCGTGTCATTTGCCACCCGGCTCGCGAACACGTGGGCGTTTCGCAGCGTCACCGTCAACGCCTTCGGCAGCGCGCTCGACTACGCGACCGTCCTGCTCTTGGTCGCCGTTCTGGGCCTGCCGACCCCCGTCGGCACGGTGACCGGCCTCGCCCTCGGCGGCGCGTGGAACTTCCTGCTCAACCGTAACGTCGTGTTCGCCGACCGCGCCAAGCGTCACTTCGCGCACGAGGCGCTGTGCTTCGCCGGGGCGCTCGCGGTGCTGAGCGCGGGGCACGCGGTGGCGGTGTGGTTTCTGCGCGAGCGGCTCGGCGTGCCCCTCGTGCTCGCCAAGATGGCGGCCGATTTCACGCTGCTCGGCACGACGCAGCCCTTCGTTCTGCGCTACTTCGTGTTTCCGCGGGTCTGAGCCCGACCCCGCGAGCGGCCAGAGCGCGGGCGCGCCGACGTTGTCAGACAAGTAAGCGCCCTCTGCGGCTCGAGGAGCCCGAGCCCGAGCTCGACTTCGAGTGCTGAGGGCCCGGCCGACTTTGCTACGGCGAAAAGCCCGCCAGGCGCCAGAGCTCGGCCGGGTCGTAGGCCTTGCCGCGGGCGACGACGAGCGAGACCTTGCGCACGTTGCTGACGTCGGCGAGGGGGTCGCCCGCGACGACGACGAGGTCGGCGCGCTTGCCCGGCTCGACCGTGCCGGCCTCGGCCTCGAGGCGCATCGCCCGGGCGGGCACGCTCGTGGCGGCCTGCAGGGCCTCCATCGGGGAGAAGCCCGCCTGCACGTAGAGCTCGAGCTCGCGGTGCACCGAGTGGCCGGGCACGGAAATGTCGGTGCCGGCGACGACGGGCACGCCGGCCTCGTGCATCGCGCGCAAGAGGGCGAGGTACTTGTCGAAGGCGGCGGCGCGCTCGTTGGCCTTCTCGGGGCGGGCGCCGCCGATGGTGCCGCGCAGCTCGCGGGGCAGCGTGGCGAGGCCGGGCTCGCGGCGGGCGTTCTCTTCGTCGGTGTGGTTGAGCAGATCGTAGAGCGCGAGCGTGTCGTCGAGCACCGCCTTCTTCGCGGCGAACGCGCGGATGACGTCGCGCATCGGCGGGGCAGAGAAGTCGGCCTCGAGCAGGCGCCGTCGCATCGCGTCGCTCGGCGGCCCCTGCAGCTCGGCCGGGGTGAAGAGCGCCCCGAAGAGGTGGGTGATGTGGCTGACGCCGTCGTAGCCGGCGTCGAGGGCCTGCACGGCGGTCATGCCGGAGGGGACGTGCCCGACCACGCGCAGGCCGCGGCGGTGGGCCTCGGCGGCGGTGGGCCGCACCAGCGCGGGCGGGAAGCTCGAGTAGAGCTTGACCTCGCGGCAGCCGGCGCGGCGCAGGCGGTCGAGCGTCGGGGCGATGTCATCTTTCGTCTTGATGAGGGTGGTGCCGATCGAGTTCGGGCCCTCGCCGTCGACGATGCCCGAGACGAGCACGCGCGGGCCGAGGCCCTTGCCGGCGTCGATGGCGTCGCGCACGCCGGTGACGAACTCGAGCACGTTGCCCATGTCGCGCACCGTGGTGACGCCCGCCGCGAGGTAGGCGGCGCCCTGCTCGACCTGCTGGACGTGCGCGTGCATGTCCCAGAGGCCCGGCAGGACGGTCTTGCCCGAGACGTCGATCGAGGTGGCCGCCCCGGGCACCTTGGTCGAGGCGCGGGGGCCGGCGGCGACGATCGTGCCGCCCTGCACGACGACGACGGCGTCGCGGACGGGGGGCCGGCCGGTGCCGTCGACGAGATCGCCGCCGACGAGCGCCACGACCTCGCCCGCCGCGCGCTCGGCCGGCTTCGCGGCGGAGGCGAGCCAGGCGATGCCGTCGGCGCCGGCGCTCGCGGCGAGGGCCGGCACGAGCTCGGCGAACCCGTCGCGCGCCGCCTCGAAGTGGTCGAACTCGGCGTCGCGCGTCACCACCGCCGCGAGCCGCCCGGCCTCGTCGAGCC
This sequence comes from Polyangiaceae bacterium, assembly GCA_035762175.1. GTDB lineage: Bacteria > Myxococcota_A > Polyangia > Polyangiales > Polyangiaceae > DASTPP01. The sequence goes on from DASTPP010000075.1 coordinate 18,871, forward strand.
AGGCGTCTTCGCGCCCCCAGACCAGCCCCCGCACGCTCACGTGCTCGAGCGTCACGCGCTTGCCTCCCGCGTCGTACGCCTCGCGGCCGCGCGACTCGAGGGCGAGCGAGCCCTCGGGCAAGAGCGCCATCGTGGCCGGCCGGCCGCTCGCGACCCAGCGGCGGAGCATCAGATCTTGCGCGAGCAAGGGCGCGTAGCCCGAGGCGACGGCGAAGGGGCCCGAGGGGCGGGCGCGGGCGGGCGCGAGGCCGAGGCGCTGCCGCAGGTAGGCGCCGTCGGGCTCGAGCGAGACGCGGTCGTCGAGATCGGAGCTGCGCGAAGTGCTGCCCCAGGCCTCGTAGAGCCGCGGGGCGCCGTCGGGCCCGAGGCGGAACGAGGCCGCGAGCGGGACCTGCGTGCCCCGGTCTTGGAAGCCGAACCAAGCCTTCGCCTCGCCCCCCCCGCCCTCGATTGGCAAGAAGGTGTCGCGCTCGACGCCCACCCGGCGCAGGAATTTGTACAGGTGAAAAACGGTGATCTCGGTCGGCGCCCGCTTGCCGGGCGCCGCGCCGCTTTCCGCGCTCGCCGCCGGCGCAGCGGCCTTCGCGGGCGTACCCCCCCGCGAGGGGGGCGAGGGCGGCCCTGGCGTCGGGCCGCAGGCGGAGGCGAGCGCGAGCGCGACCGCGGACGTGAAGCGGGCGAGGCGGGCCATCGGGCGGCGCTTATAGCAGACCGCGGCTGCGGGGCTTCGTTCGGTGAGCCGCCGCTCGAACGACGTCGGCCGCCTCGCCGGGCGCCCCGGCGGCCCGAGGAACGTGGCGGCCGCGTTCCGCGGCCCGCGAACCGAAGGAAGGCGAAGGCGGCGTTCAGCGGCCCGCGGACCGAAAGAAGGCGAAGGCCTCGTCGAGGTACACCTCGTGCGTGCCGTGCGGCACGGGGTGCGCCTCGACGCGCAGGGGCCAGCCGGCGCGGCGCAAGAGCGCGGCGAGCGCCCGGGCGGAGGCGGCCGCGGGATCGTGCGTGCCGTATCCGATGTAGAAGGGCGTCGGGGCGAGCGAGGCGAGCTCGGCCGTCGGGCGCGGCGCGCCGCCCGAGATGGCCGCGAAGCCGTCGGCGCGCAGCCCGCCGCGCAGGGCGAGCTCGCTCACGAAGTACGCGCCCGAGGACGAGCCGGCGACGTAGACGCGCGAAAAGGCGACGCCGGTGAACGCCTCGAAGCGCCGGCGCGTCTCGGCGATGGCCGCGATGAGCGCCGGGCCGCGCCGCCGGTACGACGCCTCGCCGGTCGGCCAGCCCCACCACTGCTCTTGCCCCTTCGGCCCCAGGCCCTGCTCGCCCCGCGGCATGATCGCGGCCACGCCCGCGCGGCGGGAGGCGTTGGTCACCACCGTCTCGAGGTTGGTCTTCTGCGCGCTCGGCCCCGAAGGCGGCACGATGCCGTGCAAGTAGATGAGCAGCGCCTCGGGCGGTGCGTCGGGCAGGGCGTAACAGGTCGCCTCGTCGAGCGCGCTGACGCCTTCGATGCACCAGTCGGTGCGCACCCCCGGGGGCGGCGGCGGCCAGGGCCTCGCCGGGCCCGCCGCGGGGGGGGCCGCCCCGGCCGCCGGCGCGTCGGGGGGCGGCGCCTCGGCGGCCGTGCCGGGCGAGGGGGCCGTGTCGGGCGGCGAAGCGGCGGGCGCGCCAGGCGAAGAGGCCGCGGGCGCGTCGCGCGCGGTGCCCGCCCCGCTCGCGCAGGCCGCACCGGCGACGATCGTCGCCAGCGCGAGGGCCCGGCCCCGGTCTACCGCCGTCATGGCGGCGGCGTAGCACAAAGGCCCCCGGGCTAGCGGTTCTTGAGGAGCCTGATCGCAATCGCGATCGCGCCGCCCGCGCGCGGAAGGCGCTCGCCTCGCGGAAGACGCCGTCGGGCGGGCGCGCGCCGACCTTCATGCTGTCGGGGGCGTCTCGCCCCGCGCGCCGGCGCGGGCCGCGGCCGGACGCCGCGCGGGGGCACGACGCCCTAGGCTCGGTCCGCCTTCGCCCGACAGAGCCTAGCCCCCCCCCGACGGCCGCGCCGCGCGGAACGTTACGGGCAGCGACTCGAGGCCCCGCGTGGCGAGGCTGGGCAGCCAGCGCAGCCGGGCGCCCTCTTCGAGCGCGAGTCCGGGCAGCCGCCCGAGTAGCTCGCCGATCGCCGCCTTTGCCTGCAGCCGCGCGAGGGTCGCGCCCACGCAGAAGTGAATGCCGTGGCCGAGGCCGAGGTGGCGGTTGTCGCTCCGCTCGACGTCGAGGCGGTCGGGGTCCGCGAAGGCGGCCGGGTCGCGGTTGGCGGAGCGGAGCACGGCGAAGACGTACTGCCCGGCCCGGACGGTGGCGCCGCCGAACGCGACGTCTTCGCGGGCGCGGCGCACGACGCTCACCGAGGGGCCGTCGTAGCGGATCAGCTCTTCGACGGCCGCGTCGAGGAGGTCGGGGCGCGCGGCGAGCTTTCGCCGCTCGGCCCCGTGGCGCAGGAGCGCGAGCAGGCCGTTGCCGATGAGGTGCGCGGTCGTCTCGTGCCCGCCGATCATCAGCATGACGCAGGTGCCGATGATCTCGTCCTCGCCCAGCGCGCCGTCGGCCCCCGGCGCGCCGGCGAGCCGGCCCATCAGATCGTCGGCGGGGCCGGGGCCGCGGGCCGCGAGCACCTCGCGCATGCGCGCGCGGCACGCGACGAGGCTGCGGTGCGCCGCCTCGACGACCTCTTCGGACTCGGCGCCCGCGCCGAAGAGCAGGAACACGTCGGCGCTCCAGCGGAGCAGGTCGGGCACGAGGTCGGGGGGCACGCCGACGAACCGGGCGCTCGTGGCGGCGGTGAGCGGGTAGGCGAGATCGCGCACGACGTCGAGCCGGCCCCGGCCGAGCGCCGCCGAGAGCGCCTCGCCCACCCGCGCGCGCACGAAGGGGGCGAGGCCCGCGACGGCGCCCGGCGCGAAGGCGCGGCCGACCGCCGCGCGCAGGCGGGCGTGCGCGGGCGGGTCGCGGAAGATCATCCACGTCGACAGGAAGCGGAAGCACTCGCGGAGCTTCGCCTCGACGCGCGGGGGGCTCGCCGCGCGCACGCGCGAGTTCGTGCCCGCGCCGAGGCGCCCGTCGCGCAGGGCCCGCCGCACGTCTTCGTAGCGCGTCAGCACCCAGGCCTCGAGCTCGGGCGACCAGTAGACCGGGTCGCGCTCGCGCATCGCCCGAAAGGTCGGGTCGGGGTCGGCGAAGAAGGCCTCGCCGCCCAGGTCGTAGCTCGCCATGGCGCCCCCGCCGGCCCGCTCACTCCGCCGCCAGCAGGGGCCCGAGCGGCTGCTCGGCGAGCGGCGTGGGGTACAGGTACTCGCGGCCGTGGACCCAGGGGAAGTAGTGCAGGCTCCAGCCGTTGAGCTTGTTGGCGTACATGGTCAGGGCCGAGAGCAGGGTCGAGTACTCATCTTTGCTCTCGAGCTCGCCCAGGACGGCCACGAAGCGGGTGACGAAGTGCGCGAGCGTCTCGAGGCCGCAGTAGCCGAGGAACTCGGCCGGCACGAGGACGAAGTTGGGCGTGATCTGCCGCAGCGTCTCGAGCGAGATGTCCGAGCGCCGGCAGCTCTTGAGCAGGCCGCCGAGCGCGTTGTAGGCGAGCGCGCGCTCTTCGCCGTTCACGAACACGAGCGTCGAGAAGTACTGGTTGTAGGCGCCGGCGCCGGAGGCGATGCGGCCGGAGAAGAGGTCGACCAGCTCGGGGGGCGGCCGCAGCCAGATGCGCTCGGTCTCGCCGTGGACGTCGGCGGCGAGCTGCCGGGCGGCGGGCCGGGCGAGGGGCCCCGGCGGCGGCACGCGGTAGGCGCCCGCGAGGGGCTCGCCGCGGCGCGAGACGCGGACCTCGACCAGGTTTTTGTCTTTGAAGGTGCTGCCCCAGCAGGCGAGCCCCACCTCTCTGAGGTCGGCGAGGCACTCGGGCAGCACCCGCGCGACCGGCGCCGCCGGCAGGTCTTCGGTCAAGAAGCCGTACTTGACCGACAGGTGCTGCAGGTACGAGAGAAACACCGTGCCGTCGGGCGAGCGCGAGCGGCTCTCTTTGGTCTTCGCCTCGGCGAAGAACGACTCGACGACGGGGCTGTAGTGGTAAAGGTGCTGCCCCGAGATCAGCGCGTGGTGTTGAATGCTGCTGTACGGTAGGTGGCCCCAGAGCAGATCGCAGAGGGCCGGGTTTCTCTGCTCTTCGAGGGTCGCGACGACCTTCTTTCTCGGGATGCCGGGCGCAAGGTTGAACCATTCGATCTCGATCTGCCGCATGGGTACTGCTCCTCCGCGCGCGGGCCGCGGGCCGCGCGCGCACACGACGCCCGCACCGCCGCCGGGCGGCG
>DASTPP010000076.1:0-32607 GCA_035762175.1 Polyangiaceae bacterium
CCTGTCCGGCGCAGGCGGTCACGGGGGCGCCGGCGGTGGCGAGGCCGGCGCGGGCGGCGCCGGGGGCGGCGAGGCCGGCGCGGGCGGCGCCGGGGGCGGTGAGGCCGGCGCGGGCGGCGCCGGACAAGCTGGAGGCGGCGCAGCGGGCGCGGGGGGCGGCGCGAGCGGCGCGGGGGGCGGCGCGTCGGGCGAAGGCGGCGCGTCGGGCGAAGGCGGCGCGGGCGGGTGCGGCGGCGGGACGGTCGACTGCTCGGGCGTGTGTGTCGATACGAAGACCGACGCGGCGAACTGCGGCGCTTGCGGCAAAGCGTGCGGGGGCGGGCAGGCGTGCTGCGGCGGCGCGTGCGCCGATCTGAGCGACGACGAGCTGCACTGCGGGGCGTGCGGCCACGACTGTCAAGGCGGGGCCTGCACCGACGGGGCCTGCCAGCCGGTGGTGCTGGCCGAGGCGGCCGGTGTTCCGCTCGCGTTGACGGTCGACGCGACCCACGTCTACTGGACGCACGCGGACGTGGGCGCGATCATGAAGGTGCCCCTGGCGGGCGGCGCGCCCGTCACCGTCGCCGAGAGCTGTCCGTCGTACGGTATCGCGGTGAACGCCGCGAACGTCTACTGGACCTGCGCCGAGCCGCCGGGCGTCGTTCGCGCGCCCCTGGGCGGCGGGCCCCCGGCGCGGATCGTGACGGGCCTCGAAGACCCGGTGGGCCTCGCCCTCGACGCGGCGGGCATCTACGTGGGCGACACCTACGCGGTGAGAAGGGCCCCGCTCGAAGGGGGCGTGGCGCAGCTGCTCGCCTTCGGGAACGGCTCGCGCCGCGTGGCCGTCGACGGCAAGCACGCGTACTGGGCCAATTCGGACTCGAGCACGATTCGAAAGGTGCCGACCACGGGCGGCCCCGCCGTGACCCTTGCCTCGGGCTATTTCGAGTCGCACGAGATCGTGCTCGACGCGGCCCACGCGTACTGGACGACCCCGGGCGAGGGGCCGGGCACGGGCTCGGTGAACAAGGCCGCGAAGGCGGGGGGCACCCCGGTGGCGCTCGCCTCGGGCGAGATCTTTCCGTACTATCTCGCGATCGACGCGACCCACGTCTATTGGGCGAGCCTCGGCGCCGTCGGCGCGATCCGGCGGGTGCCTGTCGGCGGCGGCAAGCCCGCGACGTTGGCCGCCGGCGTCGCGCCGCTCGACCTGGCGGTCGACGGCACCAGCGTCTACTGGACGGACCAGAGCGGCCGCGTGATGAAGCTGGCGAAGTGAGCCGGGGGGCGCTTGCCATGGCCCATCCGTCTCGCCCGCCCCGCCTGCCCCGCCTGTCCCGCCTGCCCGGCCTGCACGCCGCGACCTATCTCGAATGCGGAGGCGGGGCCTTGACAGAGGGGGTGGCTTCTTTAGCCTGGGGCGATTCCTGCCCGCAGGTCGGGCGAAGGGGGGCACGATGCTTCGTCGGTTCGTTTGGTGGGTTGCGGTGTTGGTGTGGGTTTTGTTGGCGACGTGGCCGGCGCGTTCGCTCGCGGGCGACAAGCCCAAGGCCGCGGCCGGCGACAAGCCCGCGGCGGCGGCGCCCCCGGCGGCCGAGCCGGCGGCGGCGGGCCCGGGCGAGGCGGGGGGGCTCGAGGCCCCCGAGGCGGGCGGGCCCAAGCCCTTTCGCGAGGGGCCGGCGACGGTCGAGCTCGGCCACGAGCTGCGCCTCGATCTGCCCAAGGGCTACAACTTCATCGGCCAGCCCAAGGCGGCCGAGATCATGAAGCGCATGGGCAACCTGCACAACGACGGGCTGCTCGGGCTCGTGGTGAGCGGCGTCGAGGGCGAAGACTGGTTCGTCACGGTGCGCTACGACGAAGAGGGGTTCATCAAGGACGACGAGCCCATCGACGCGGCCGAGCTGCTCGAGGCCATCAAAGAGGGCAACGAGGAGGCGAACGAGGAGCGCGTGAAGCTCGGCTTCAAGGCGCTGCACGTCGAGGGCTGGGCCGAGCCGCCGCGCTACGAGCGGTCGCTGCACCACCTCGTCTGGGCGCTCACCGCGCGCGACGACGAGGGCTCGTCGGTCAACTTCAACACGCGCGTGCTCGGGCGGCGGGGCTACGTCTCGATCAACCTGGTGACCGACCCGGGCGAGCTCGCGAAGTACAAGCCGCACGCGGCGGCGCTGCTCGCGGCGACGCACTTCAAGCCGGGCTCGCGCTACGAAGACTTCGACGCGAAGGGCGGCGACAAGGTGGCCGAGTACGGGCTGGCGGGCCTGGTGCTCGGCGGCGCGGGGCTCGGCGCGGCCAAGCTCGTCAAGCTCGGCCTGCTCGCCAAATTCTGGAAGGTGCTCGTCGCCGCGCTCATCGCCGGCAAGAAGCTCATCGTGGTCGCGGCCGTCGCGGCGGTGGGCCTCGTCAAGCGGCTCTTCGGCAAGAAGCCGGCCGAGGGCGCCTGAGCGGCCAGCGCCGCCGGGCTCAGGCGCCCGGCGGCGTGATGAGGCGGCGGCAGAGGTAGACCGCGGCGCCCAGAAAGAAGCAAAGCCCGAAGTAGCGCAGCGCCCAGGTCTGGCGCAGCTCGGGCGAGAGGGCCGCGTGGCCCTCGCCATGGGACCGCCGGATCGCCTGGGGGATGGCCATCAACCCGATGATCAAGAGCTGAGGTGAGCCGGTCGTCAGGAACATGCCCCCGAGCAGGAGGCCGCCGACCAGCCAGGCCCGGCGCGAGAAGGCCTGCGCGACGCGCCCGCCGTCGAGCGGCGAGACGGGCACGAGGTTGAAGAGATTCAAGAAGAAGCCGACGTAGGCGAGGTGGAGGGCGAGGCGCGAGTGCAGGGCGAGCCCGGCGGCGGCGCAGGCGAGGCTGGCGGCGGTGCCGGCGACGGGGCCCCCGAAGGCGATCTCGGCCTCGGTGTCGGCGTCGGGGGTGCGGCCCTTCAGCGCGATCATGGCGCCAAAGAAGGGGATGAACACGGGCCAGCCCGCCTGCAGCCCCGCCCGCCGGATGGCGACGGCGTGCCCCATCTCGTGCACGAAGATGAGCGCGACGAAGCCGAGCGCGAAGGGCAGGCCCGAGCGCATACCCTCGAGGAGCACCATCACCGCGGCCGACCCGCCCGTGAGGGCGAGCTTGCCGAAGGGCAGCGCCTTGAGGAGGCCGAGGGCGCCCTTCGACTTGACGACGGCGAGCGCGCCGGCGGCGGCAACCCCGGCGCCGACGCCCCGGCCCCCGCCGGCCGCGGCGGGCGCGGGGGTCGGCTCGCCGAAGGGCGGGCGCGGGTCGGTGCTTTCGGGCCGGGGCGATTCGCCGGGGAGCATGGCGCGGCCCAGACTACCCCCGGCCGCGCCCGGCGCCCAGCGCGACGTGCCGGCGGGGCCGGCGCCCGGGGTCGAGCGCGCGCTGGTGCGCTCGGGCGTCCTGCGACCAGAAGAAGATACGCCGCAATCGAATCGCGCACCTGCTCAGCTGCGTGCCGTACCAAGACCCCACGCCGAAGAAGACCCCCCGGCCCGTGCTGCGCGCGCCGCCCGGCGCCCCTTGGCGTAGAATGTCAATCCGTTGGCGCGCGCTGTCGATGCGCCGGCGGCGCGTGAATTCGCAGCCCGCCGCGCCCGTCTTTGCTACAACTTGTGCCACCCGAGGCGCCGGTGTCCGGCGCTCGCTCGGCGCACGGCGCATCGCAGATAAATTTCGTCTTCAAAACCAAAGGGCGCGTCCTCGTGGCACGAGCGTTGCTCAACACAATGACCATGACCTTCCGAACCTCTCTCTTCAGCGCGGCACTTCTCTTGTCCCTCGGCCTCGCGGCCTGCGGTGACGACAGCGAGAGCGACGAGCCCGGCGGCGCGGCCGGCACGAGCACCCAGGGCGGCAGCGGGGGCAGCCCTTCGACGGGCGGCAGCGGCGGCCAGCCCCAGGCCGGCAGCGGCGGCCGGCCCCAGGCCGGTAACGGCGGGGGCGGCGCGGGGGGCGGCAACCCGGTGTCGGCCGAGTTCGAGGCGCTCAAGGCCTGCCGGGCCCCCGACCCCTGCGAGAAGTCGTTCGCGCAGTTCATCGAGAACTCGATGCGCAACGTGAACCAAGCCGACGCCCGCTGCGTGCTCCGGGGGCTGCGCGACCGCACGCCCGGGCTCTATGAGCACGGCACCGATCACACCTTCAGCAACGGCAGCATCGGCGCGAACCACCTGATGCTCGTGTCCGCCGACGGCGGCGTGCGCTACGCCCGCGACGTGTACGGCCGGGGCTTCGAAACCGACCCGCCCGCCCAGCGCTGCCAGCTCGCCGACCCCTCCTTCTTTGCTTCGTGCCTGACGGCCCTCGACGCTCCCGACGGCGCCACGAGCGACGCCACCTGGTCGTGCCTCTTCGGCGACGGCGACGTCCTCGAGCCGAGCCGGCTCAACTGGTTCACCTCCTGCGTGGCCGAGGCGCCCCGCTGCGAGTGAGCCCCCCGCGGGCCCGCGCCGCCCGCGCTTGTGCCGTCGCCGGCCCCCTTGCCGCCCGCGCCCGGGCCGACGCGGGCCCCCTTGCCGCCCGCGCCCGGGCGGCCTGACGCTCGGCCCATGCTGCACATTCGCGTGGTCGCGCCCCCCGCCCTGGCGGCCTCGGTGCTCGAACAGCTCGGCGCGCTCGAGTCGGTGATCAACGTCGTGCACCTGCCCGGGGCCGCCCGCAAGCCGGACGGCGATCTCGTCACCTGCGACGTCGCGCGCGAGGACGGCAGCGTCGTGCTCGCCACGCTGCGCGAGCTCGGGTGCGAGGCGAGGGGCACCGTCGCGGTCGAGGCCATCGAGGTCTCGATCTCGCGCGCGGCCGACGCCGCCGAGGCGCGCGCGGCGGGCTCGCCGGCCGACGCGGTCGTCTGGGAGGAGGTGACGGCGCAAACCTCCGAGAGCGCCGAGCTCTCGTTCGGCTACCTGCTCTTCATGGCGCTCGCCGCCCTCATCGCGGCGGTGGGCATCTTGACCGACTCGGTGGTGTTGCTCATCGGAGCGATGGTCGTCGGCCCCGAGTTCGGTCCGCTCGCCGGCCTCTGCGTCGCCCTCGTGCAGCGGCGCTTCGCCCTGGCCGGGCGCTCGGCGCTGGCGCTGGCGATCGGGTTCGCCGTCGGCATCGTCGCCGCGACCGCGTTCACGGGGCTGCTCGTGGCCACCGGGCTCGCGCCGCCCGCCCCCGCCGCCCGCCCCCACATGCTCTTCATCTCCCGCCCCGACGCCTACGCGGCCATCATCGCGCTGCTCGCGGGCGTCGCGGGCATGTTCTCGCTGACGACGTCGAAGCCGGGGGCGCTCATCGGCGTCTTCATCAGCGTCACGACCCTCCCCGCGGCGGTGAACGTGGGCATCGCGGCCGCCTACCGGAACGCGGCCGAGGCGCGCGGCGCGGCGGTCCAGCTCGGCCTCAACCTGGCGACGATGGTCGTCGCGGGCGTGGCCACCCTGCTCGCGCAGCGGCTCGCCTTCCGCCGGCGGCGCGAGGCGCTGCGGCGCCGCTCGCCCGGCAGGCCCGGTGGGTGAGCCGAGCGCGGCGGCCCCGTCGGTGCGCCCCGTCGTTGCGCCCCGTCGTTGCGCCCCGTCGTTCCCCCCCGGCGTCGCGCCCCGCCGCGCTACACTCGCGCGCCATGCGCTCGACGCCCCGCCGCGGGCCGCCGTCGCCGCCCGCCGAGGCCCTCTTCGCCGTCGCCGAAAAGAAGGCGGTGCCCTTCGCGTTCGTCCTGCACGAGCTCGACGAGCTCGCGCCGACCACCAAGCCCATGTTCGGCTGCACGGCCGTCTACGTGCGCGACCAGATCGTCTTCATTCTGCGCGACCGCCCGACTTACCGCGAAGACAACGGCGTCTGGGTGGCGACGACGCCCGAGCACCACGCGAGCCTGCGGGGCGAGTTCGCCGGCCTGCGCTCGATCGGCGTGCTCGGCCCCGGCGAGACGGGCTGGCAGTGCCTGCCGGCCGACGACCCGGGCTTCGAAGACAACGTCTTGCGCGCCTGCGCCCTCGTTCGGGCGGGCGACGCGCGCATCGGCAAGGTGCCCGCCCGGCGCTCTCCGCGGGGCAAGGCGGCGTCGCCGTCGAAGGGCGAGAAGGCGCCGTCGCCGTCGAAGGGTCAGAAGGCCGTATCGCCGCCGAAGGGCGAGAAGGCGGCGCGGGCGGGGGCGAAGGCGGCGAGGCGCGCGGGCGCGACGGCGCCGACGAAAGCGCCCCGGAAGGGGGCGCGCCGGGCGACGAAGGGCGCGCCGCGCTGAAGCAGGCGCGGGCTCCGGCCGACGAGGGCCGGCGGCGCCCCGCCGGGCGCGCCGCCCGCGGGCGGGGTCACTCGGCGACGATGCGCCATCTCGTCGCCGCCGGGCTTGGCGTCGGTGGCGGCGTAGAGGGCGCCCTCGGGGCCCATCAGCCCGCCGACCCGCCGCCCGCGCCCGCCTGGCCCGACCCGCCGCCCGAGCCACCCTGCCCGGACGCGCCCGCGCGCCCTGGCGAGCCGCCGCTGCCGCCGCCGCCGTGGCCCGCGGGGCCGCCCTCGTCGTCATCGTCGCACGCGGCGAAGGGCAAAAAGAGAAGAGGCAAGGCAAAGGGCAGAATCGATTTCATGGCGGCACCATACACCCCCCCCCGCGGGGGCCGCGCTCTCGACGGTCGCCTGCGCCGGCCGCCCTCGGCCCGCGTAGCGAAGTGCCACATTCTGCCATCCGATGAGTGCGAAGAATCAATCGTCGGCGGCCGATAGAGCGGTAAATTCTGGTCGCGTCGAAGCACAGCGAGCTATCGAACGAACCGATCGCGCGAGGGCGGCCTGGCACGAGACGTTCGGTATGGGGCCGACCTTCGCCGTCAGACTGGCCGAAGCACCCGATGCTCTGGTCCGCCCGGGGGCGGGCGGGGGCGAAGCACCGGGTGCTTCGTCTGATGAAAAAAACGGCCCAGGCGAAGCACCGGGGGCTCAGCCGGACGAAAAATCGACCCGACCCCAGCACTGGGTGCTGACCCCGGTACAAAGATCGACCCGACCGAAGCACTCGGTGCTCGTCGGGCAAGAAAATCGACCCGACCGAAGCACTGGGTGCTTGTCTGAACCCCGAAATGTCTCGGCCGAAGCACTGGGTGCTTCTCTGGGGGCGGGGCGGAGCCAAGCCTAGCTCTGCGGGGCAGACGGGCGCGCGCCACGGCTAGCAAGACGGCTTTCGGAAGCAAGGCGAAGCCGGGCGCCGTCTGCCGTGGGGTGGTGGCTTCGAAGCGGCGGCGGGGGACGCGGGGGCTAACTCGGCCTCGTTGCCGGGCTCGTCGGGGGGAGGCGCGACGCTGTCGGGCTCGCTACCGTCGGGCGAGCGGCGTCGGCGGCGCCGGCTTCGCATCAGCGAAGGGGCGATCTGGTCGGCGTCGCCCTCGTGCCAGCGCAGGTAGATGACGGCGCGGCGGCACTCGTCGTAGGCGCGGAAGAAGAGCTCGTAGGCCTTGGCGAGGCGCTCTTCGGCGGCGTCGGGGTCGGCCGAGCCGTCGGCGCCCGACTGGCGATGGCCGAGCGCCTCGAGCAAAAGCTCGCCGAGCTGGGCCGCGCGCGCGACGTCGGCCGCGGTCAGGGGCGTCTTCGAAGCGAGCGTGGGCCAGGCCTCGCCGAAGACGGCGCTGAGGGCCAGGAGGTCTTGGGCGGTGTCGACGTGGCCGGCGCCGCGCCGAATGGACGCTACCCTCGTCGCGTCGAGCAGGCCGAAGTTCGCGAGCGATTCGGCGTTGAGAAGCATGCGCTCGCGCAGCGGCCCGGCCTCGTTCAAGAGAGTGCGCACCCGCGTCTCGCCTTCGCCGCGCGGCGAGACGCGCGCGTGGGCTTGGGCGGCGGCCAAGGCGTAGTCGGCGAGCTTGTCGAGCGCCTCGAGCGGGGGGTCGACCAGCTTCGCGAGCATCGTGTCACGCAGCGCCATGATCTTCGGCAGGGCGCCGAGCGCCAGAATGGCCGCGGCCGGCACGTTGACGTTGATGCGGCGGGCTTCTCCGCGGGGCAGGGCGTCGATTTCGGCCCGAAGGAGCTCGAGGGCGGGGAGACGCTCGGAGGGGCGCTCCGCGGTGGCGCTGCCCTTCGCGCGGCGGGCGGAGGGGCGGGGCAGGGCCCCCTTCGGGGGCTCGGACGCTTGGTTCGGGAGTTGCTCGTCCGTCTGGTGGGCGGGTCGGTGGGCTTTGACAGGGGTGAGCTTTGCCATCTTGATCACCCCCTCGGCCAGGCCCTCCGGCTGGTTGCGCACTTTCTCGTTTTTTTGCGCCGCTTACGCTCGGGCGCCTGGCAGGCCCGCCCGGCCTGGGCCCGCGGAGGGCGCCCTTCGGGGCTCGCCCCGGACGAAGGCGCCCTGTTCAGGGCGGCCCGAGCGCAAGCACCCCCCGAGCGCGCGGGCGTCTTCGCGAGGACGACGACGAAGCCCCCGGGGGCGCGGGCACCCCCCGAGCGCGCGGGCGCTTTCGGGGGGGCTCGGCGGCGGGCTACCAGATGCGGACGCGCTGCTCGGGGGCGAGGAAGAGCGCCTGGCCGGGCTGGACGTCGAAGGCCTGGTACCAGGCGTCTTGGTTTCGCACGGTGGCGGCACGGAAGGCGCCGGGCGAGTGGCCGTCGGTGAGCAAGACGCGGCGCAGGGTGGGCTCGCGGTATTTGGTGCGCCAGATCTGGGCGAAGCCCAGGAAAAAGCGTTGCTCGCCGGTGTAGCCCTCGAGCTTGGGGGCGGGGGTGCCGCCGAGCGAGGCCTGGTAGGCGTCGAAGGCGACGGCGAGCCCGGCGACGTCGGCGATGTTCTCGCCGAGCGTCAGCTCGCCGTTGATGGCGGCGTCGGGCAGGGGCTTGTAGGCGCCGTATTGCTTGGCGAGGGCCTGGCCGGCGGCCTTGAACTTGGCGGCGTCTTCTGCTGTCCACCAGTTCGAGAGCTTGCCGCGGGCGTCGAAGAGCGCGCCCTGGTCGTCGAAGTTGTGCACGATCTCGTGGCCGATGACGCTGCCGATGCCACCGTAGTTGACGGCCGGGTCGGCGTCGGCGTCAAAGAAGGGCGGCTGCAAAATGGCCGCGGGGAACGAGATCGAGTTCTGCTGGGGCGCGTTCATGGCGTTGACGAGCTGGGGCACCATGAACCATTCGGCGCGGTCGACGGGAGCGCCGAGTTTTTTCAGGTTGCGCTTGTACTCGAAGAGGGCCGCGCGCTCGGCGTTGCCGTAGGCGTCGTCGGGGCGCACCTCGAGCGCCGCGTAGTCGCGAAAGGCGGCGGGGTGGCCGATGTTGATGCGGACGGTGGCAAGCTTCTCTTTGGCCTTGGCCTTGGTCTCGGGGGCCATCCAGTCGAGCTTGTCGATGCGGCGGCCGAGGGCGGCGACGAGGTTGCGTACCATCTCGTCGGCGGCGCGCTTCGCCCGGGGGGGGAAGTACTTCTCGACGTAGAGCTTGCCGACGGCCTCGCCCATCGCGGCGTTGACGAAGCCGACGGCGCGCTTCCAGCGGTCGCGGGGCTTCTCGGCGCCCGAGAGCGCCCGGCCGAAGAAGGCGAAGTTCTCGTCGGCGAAGGCGTTCGGCAGGAAGGGCGCGGCGCGCGAGACGGCGTGAAAGGCGAGGTAGGCCTTCCAGGCGTCGAGGGGCTCGCGGCCGACGAGCTTCGCGGTGCCGACGATGGCGCCCGGCTGCCAGACGCCGAAGTCGGCCTGCTGGCCGAGCCCGGCGGCCTCGAAGTAGTCGGCCCACTCGAGGCCGGGGGCCTTGCGCGCGAAGTCTTCGCGCTTGAACGGGTTGTTGGCCTTCTTGACGTCGCGGGTGTCGACCTGCGTCGCGTGCGTCGCGGCGATCTTCTTCTCGAGGTCGAAGACGAGGGCGGCCTTCGCGTCGGGGTCGGCCACGCCTGCGAGCTTGAGCATCGCGGCGACGTGCTTCTTGTACTTGTCGCGTAGCTCGTGGAAGCGCGGGTTGTCGACGAGGTAGTAGTCGCGGTCGGGCAGGCCGAGGCCGCCCTGCAAGAGGTAGGGCGTGTAGCGGCTCGGGTCGTTCAGATCTTCGGTCACCCAGAGGCCGAAGAGCCGGTCGGTGGTGACGCGGCCCGTGTTGAGCACGTCGACGTCGGCGCGCAAGGTCTCGCCGAGCGCGCGCGCGAGGGCGCGGCGGTCGCCGATGGCCGCGATGCGATCGAGCTCGGGCTTGAGCGGGGCGGCGCCCTTCTGCTCGATGCCCGCCTCGTTCATGTAGCTCGCGTAGAGATCGGCGATCTTGCGCGCCTCGCTGCCGGGCGCCGCGCCGGCCTTGCTCGCGCCCTCGATGAGCTCGCGGTTGCGCTGCGTGGTCTCCTCTTCGAGCTTGGTGAACATGCCGAAGCTCGCCCGGTCGGGGGGGATCTCGGTCTGGTCGTACCAGCGTCCGTTGACGTGCCGGAAGAAGTCGTCGCCGGGCTTGGCCGAGGGGTCCATGCCGGCGGTGTCGACGCCGAAGGCGCCGTAGGCGGGCTTGGGGGCCGCGGCCGAGGCGACGGCCGAGGCGGGCGCGGGGGCCGAGCCCTCGGGGGCCGAGGGCTTGTCGGTCGGCGCCGGGCTCGTGCAGGCCGCGAGCAGGCCGGCGGCGAGGGCGAGGGCGGTTCGGGCCGCGGGGCGGCCGTCGTTCGAGATCATTGAAGCGCTCCTGGGCGGGGCCCCGGCGGGGCGGGCGAGGCGGGGCGCTTCGCCGCGGCCGACGGCGCGGGGCAGAGGGGGGCAGAGAAAAAACACCGGTCGGGTGGCTTGGTTCGTCCGCCGTGGGGCGGTAATTTCAAGGGTTCGCGGCGTACCGAACCCGGTCGACGCGCGAGAGCGAGAGCGGTGGCCGGGTGGTCTGCGCCTGCCTTCCGGCACCCCAAACTCGCCCTTCGGGCTCAAACAGTGGGGCCCCCGCCTCCAGGCAGGCGCAGACCACCCGGCCACCGCTCTCGTTCAGCGAACGAGGTAGAACGATTCTTGGCGGGGCACGAAGAACTTCCAGCCTTCTTCGGTGAGGTAGACCGGGTCTTCTTGCATCACGTAGACCTTCTGGCCGCCCCACTCGGGCGGGGCGCTCTGGGTGTTGAGCTCCATCGCGAGGTACGAGCCGAGGCGCAGGGGCTTGGGGGGCTCGCCGCGGGCGCCCGAGCGAAAGTCGATGGCGGCGCCGAGGCCGTGGCCCTGGTTGCCGAGCGGGTGCGAGTAGATCTGGGCCTCGACGCCGCGGGCGCGCATCTCGGCCATGGTCGCGGCGTAGACCTCGGCCGAGGGGCGCCCGGGGCGCGAGGCGCGGGCGAGCGCGTCTTGCAGGGCGTTGGTGTCGGCGAGGGCGCGCTTGAGGCCGGCGGGCGCGTCGGCCTCGCCCTCGCGCAGCACGTAGGCCATGCGCTGCCAGTCGGTGTGCAGGCCGAGGTAGCTGATGCCGAAGTCGACGTGCACGAGGTCGCCGCGCTCGATGACGGTGTCTTCGCGCGCGACGGCGAGGAAGCCCCGCGAGGTGGCGTTCGGGGCGCCGGCCCGCTGCACGCGCAGGTCGGGCTGGAACCACGTGCGCAGCCCGAGCGCCCAGAGCCGGTCGTAGAGCCAGGCGCGCACGTCGCCGACGCGCGTCTTGCCCGGGGCGATGACGGCGCCCGAGAGGGCCTCGCGCACGATCTCGTCGGTGAGCTCGACCATGCCGCGGTAGGGCTCGAACTCTTCGGGCAGGCGGGTGTCGAGGTACTCTTCGATGAGGGGCTCGGCGCTGACGAAGCGCGGCTCGGCCGCGGCCCCGAGCGCCTCGACCAGAAAGCGGCGCCCGTCGTACGTGAGGCCGCGCGTGACGCCCCGCTTGCCGCCGGCGGCGAGGGCGATGGTGCGGGGGCGGTAGGCGGCGTAGAGCGCGGCGAGCCCCTCTTTCTGCTTGCCGGGGTCGGCCGGGGTCTCGAAGAAGCGCGCCAGGTGCTCTTCGGTGAAGCCCGTGAGGGCGAAGCGCTTGAGGCCCGCCTCGCCCGCGTCGACGAAGACGAAGAGGTCGCGGTTGCCGGCGTAGGGGCGGGGCGGCGCGACGAACTCGGTCAGCGGGTCGTCGTGGAACTCTTCGTTCACCACGACCCACATCGAGACGTTGTGCCGCCGCAGCATCGGCAAGAGCAGCTCGTGCCGGCGGGCGAGCCACGCCTCGCGCAGGGCGAGCTGCTTCGACCAGGGCACGATGCGGCGGTCGGCCGTGCGGGTGCGCTCGGCCGCGGCGGCCGCGCTCGGCGCCGGACTCGCGGCGGCCGCGCTCGGCGCCGGGCTCGCGGCGGCCGAGGCCGAGGTCGAGGCCGAGGCCGAAGGGCCGGGCGGCGGGCCGCCGGGGCTCGAGCAGGCGGGGGCGAGGGCGAGCAGCGAGGCGAGGCGCGAGGCGAGCGGCCGGGCGCGCGACGACGGCCGGGCGCGCGACGACGGCCGGGCGCGGGGCTTCGACGCGCGGGGCGAGGGCGGTCGGGCGGCCGACGGCGGCGACGTTTCGTTGCCGCGCCCTGCGGGCATGGCTGAGCTCGGTGCCGATCGGCGCAAAGTAGGCAACTAGAGCCCGGCCGGGCGGGCGCCGTCAAGCGGCGGCCTACCTCGAAGGCCCTGCTCGCGAATCGGGCGCCGGATCGACCGCGTCGGCTGCCTTGCTTCGGCGAGCGAAGCGGCCATGCCGGCGGCCGGTTCGGGTCAGCCGCCCGGCGCGGGCGCCGGCCGCGGCAGCACGCCGTAGGCGTGGGCGCACTCGAGCAGCGTGGCGTCGTGCAGATCGAGGACGCCGCGGAGCGGCTGCTGGTAGCCGCCCGCGAGGTTCCACGCGATGGGGAGGCCGAGGTCGCGGCAGGTCTCGAAGACGATGCGGTCGCGCCGGCGCATCTGCTCGGAGGTCATGACGCCGCCGAGGGGGTCGGCGACGTGCGGGTCGGCGCCGAGCTGGCAGAGCAGCACGCCGCAGCCCTTCTCGGAGAAGCCTCGCACGATCGCGGCGAGGCCGCCCAGCCAGCGCTCGGTGCCCTCGGGGTTTCGGGCCGGCCCGTGCTCGACCGCCGAGAGGCCGAAGGTGTAGTGCTCGACCTTCGCGAGCAGCCGCTGCCGCAGCATGATGGCCTCGGTGCCGTCGCCGTAGTGCATGTCGAGGTCGAGAATGCCCACCTTGTCGACGAGCCCCCCGTCGAGCAGGGCGGTCGCGGCGGCGATGAGGCCGTTGAAGGTGCAGTAGGCGCTCGACGACGCGGGGCCGGCGTGGTGAAAGCCGCTGGTCGGCGAGACGGCCACGGGGCCCGCGGTCGCCGCGTGGCGGGCGGCGGCGAGCATGCTGCCGCTCGTCCACGGGAGGGAGGCGGCGATCTCGGGCGAGGTGTTGTGAAAGCCGTTCTTGCGCGTGCCCTCGAGCACGCCGTCGACGTGGGCGCGATCGTGCACCCGGTACCAGTGCTCGCGCGGCACCGGCTCGAACGAGCGGATGTCGAGCGGCACGCCGAGCGCCTGCCACGAGGCGACGACCTGGGCCGGCTTGCTCGCCGAGGGGCTGAAGCTGCCGCCCGCGGGCGCGTTCTGTCGCGAATCGTAGTAGACGGGCAGCGCGCCGGGCATGGCCGACCCGTTTTAGCAGACGCGGCCGCCCCCGCCCACGCCGGCGCGCGGGGGCGCGGCGCCCGGCCGCGGCGGCGGGCTCAGCGGGGCCGCAGGCCGGCGAGCAGGTAGCCGCTGACGGGCGCGTAGACGTCGGCGGGCATGCCGTCGTCGAGCGGCACGGTGACGAGCACGCTGCCCTCGGCCTCGCCGAGGAAGAGCGCGGGGTCGTTGCAGTCGGCGAAGCCCACGCTCTCGACGCCCGCCTCGCCCGCCGCGCCGGCGTAGCCGTGGTCGGCGACGACGAGGTCGGGCGGGGGCTCGCCCCGGCCTCGCAGGGTGGCGAGCATGGCCTCCATGGGGCGGGGCGAGTGGGTGTGGCAAGCCCAGCCGCCTTCGCTCACGACGGCGACGCCCTGGAGGTAGTCGATGGCGCGCGGGCCCTCGCCCCAGTCGAGCGAGGCGCCGCTGGCGGGCCGCACGAGCTCGCAGCCCGCGCGCTCGAGCGCCGCGGCGATCGCGGCGTGGACGGCGTGCACGCCGTTCGGGTGGCCCGTGGCCACGAGCACCCGCTGCCGCCCGCGCGCGGCGGCGGCGAGCCGCGCGCGCATCGCGTCGAGCCGCGCGACCGTGCGGTCGGGGTCGATGGTGTCGGGCCCGCGCCGGTGCCGGCGGTCGGGCCGGATGCCGACCCGCTCGACCATCAGCGCGAACAGGTCGTCGAACGACCAGCGGCCCCTCGGCTGCAGGCCGAAGAGGTACTCGGGGTCGCGCTCGCTCGCGCGGCGGATGCTTTCGAGGTTGCTCTCGCGGCGCGTGGCGACGTCGCCCGCGGTGCGCGTGCGCACCAGGTGCTCGCGCAGCTCGTCGCGATCGGGCGGGTCGGCCGGGGGCGCGCCGCCGGGCCGGGGTTCGAACGACATCGAGAGAAGCTAGCCCATGCGGCGGCCGAGACAACCCGGTCGCCGCGGGCCCGGGGCCCGGCCCCCGCGCGCTAAATTCGAGCCGCCGGGCTCGGCCGTCGCCGTCGGGTGCGGGCCGCAGAGCGGGCGCAGCGCGTCGCGCTCGGCGCGCGAGAGCGTCTTGACCGGCCGGCTCGGCTCGCCGGTCGCGCGGTCGAAGTAGGGGTGGGGCCAGGCCTTGCCGCCGAGCTTCCAGAGGAGGATGCACTTGGCGGTGTTGGCGAGCAGGCCCACGTTCAGCTTCGTCGAGCCCTCGGGGGCGCCGCCGACGGCGTACTTGCCCATGATGCGCCCGCGCGGCGGGCCGAAGATCGCGTCGCGGCGGCGCGCGTCGGGGGCGCCCCGAAAGAGCTCGGTGCCGATGCCGATGAAGGGCACCTTGGGGCGTAGCGTGTTGCCGAGCGGCGTCTTGCAGCAGTCGGCGTACCAGCGGTAGAGCCCCCTCGGCGAGAGGCGCAGCCCGACGATGTGCGACACCCCCTCGTCGAAGGTGACCGCCGCGGGCGCGACCTGCACGACGTCGGTGCCGCCGTGCTCGTCGAGCAGGTCGGCGCGGCCGAGGTGGTGAAGAAAGGCCTGGCAGTCGTCGCAGTAGCAGACCGCGCGGTTGACGGCGCGCGGCGAGGCGCCCCGCAAGCGACCGCGAATTTGCCCACAGCGACAGCCCAGCGCCACGTCTTCGCTCATGCGAACTCCATTCTCGCCCCCTGGAGGCGGCGCTGGCGTAGCACGGGCCGCCCGCGCCGGCATGGGCGGCTCGCGCGCGGCGGCGGGCGCGTGGCGAGCGCCCGGCGGAAGCCGCCGCGGCCCGCGCCGACGTCGTCGGGGCCGGCGCGGGCGACGGGGGGCTCGCGCCGGCGTCGTCGGGGGCGGCGCGGGCGGGCGGCGAGGCTCGCGCCGGCGCCGTCGGGGCCGGTGCGGGCGGGCGGCGGGGGGCGTGGGCCCGGTTGACGCTGCCGGGCGCCCGCAACATACTCGGGCATTCGCGCTCGATCGTATCTGTCGCGGCGGCGCGCCGCGCTCCGGCTTGGCGGCCCGCTGGCGCTCTGGTCGTCGGTCGCCTTCGGCTCGCCCTCGGCCGCGCCGCCCGTGCCCCCGGCGTCGCTGGCGGCCGACGCGGGCAACGCCGTGATGGGGGTGATCACGTCGATCGACGCGTCGCTGCGCTCGTCGCGTTATTCGCACGCGACGCGCGTCAACGTGGCGCAGGGCCTCTACGACTTCGACTGCTCGGGCCTGGCGGCCTGGGTGCTCGCCCGGGCGGCGCCCCGCGCGCACCGCGCGGTGCTGGCGCGGGCGGGGGGCGAGCGGCCGCTCGCGCGCGACTACTACCACGCGATGGCCGCCGCCCGGGCGCCCTCGCGGGGGTGGGCGCCGGTCGCGCGCGTCGCCGACGCCCGCCCCGGCGACGTCATCGCCTGGTTGAAGCCGGCGATCGTGCGCTCGGCGAACACCGGGCACGTGGCCTTCGTCGTCGGCGCGCCCGAGCCGCTCGAGGGCGTGCCGGGCGGGTTTCTGCTGCGCATCGCCGACGCCTCGTCGTACCAGCACGAGAACGACTCGCGCGCGGGCACCGGCCGCACGGGCTTCGGCTTCGGCACCATCTTGGTCGTGGCCGACGAGGTCACGGGCGCGCCGCGGGCCTACGGCTGGTTCGGGCGCGACTCGGCGTGGGTGCTCGAGACGAGCATCGCCATCGGCCGGCCGCAGGGCTAGAGCGCTGACCGGAAGATCCGGTCGGCGCTCTAGAAAATGCTTCGACGCTAGAGCCGCTCGACCGAAACATGCCCAAGACTGGGCATGTTTCGGTCGGCGCTCTAGCGGGCCGACGCCGCGCGCCGGTTCAGGGCGCGTCGCTCTGCCGGAAGATGACCTCGCCCTCGGCCCAGAACGCCGCGGAGCCGGCGACGGCGAGGGCCGACACGACCACGTCGCGGGGCGAGAGCGTCTCGAGCGGGCCGCCCGCGCGCGGCGCCCGCCGCACGAGCCGCTCTTTGGGCAAGATGAAGATGCCGTGGGTCTCGAGGATGTAAACGTGGGCGTCACCGACGGCCAGGTCGCTGATGGTGCTGTCGGCGGTGGTGACGTGCGAGGGGGCGACGGCGTCGACGGGCATGCGCACGACGCGCCGGGTGCCGGCGTCGGTCTGCGACCAGTAGAGCGTGGCGTCGCGCGCGACCAGGTTCGAGGCCGAGAGGTTCTCGAGCAGCGTCGTCGGCCCCGAGGCGCTGAGGCCGTCGGGCGCGAGGGTCGCGCGCTTGAGCTTGATGGGCGTCTCGGACGTGTTCGAAAACCAGAAGAGCGACGACTGCCAGATCACGGGGTGCGCGACGATGTCGGCGAGCGGGGTCGACTCGTCGACGTCTTCGAACACGGTCGAGAGGCCCCCGCCGGCGAAGCTCGAGGTGACGATGAGGCTCAGCGACGAGCGCAGGTAGAGGCGCGAGGCGGTGGCCGAGAGGTAGTTGAACTGGTTGGTGGGGCCGCTCGCGAGCGTCGCCAGGGGGCCGCCGATGAGCGAGACGCCCTGCACGACGTTGGCGCCCTCGGGGCGGCCGATCCAGAAGAGGCCGCCGGGGCTCGCGGTCAGAAAGCCGAGGCTCGGCAGCGCCGGCGCCGCCAGGGGCTCGGGCTCGCCGCCGGCGAGCGGCACGCGGTAGACGGCCGCGCCCGAGGAGGTCGCGACGTAGAGGTGCGTCGCGTCGGCGGCGAGGCTCGTCACGGGGCCGGCGGCGCGCGTGAACTCGACGGGGCCCTTCGGCTCGCCGCCCGCCGCGCCCCCGGCGCCCGCCGCCCCCGGCGCCCCCGCCGCGCTCGTGCCGCCGGCCCCGCCCGTGCCCGCCCGGGCGCCGCCCGCGCCGGCGTCGCCCCGGCCCGCCCCGCCCGCCGGGCCCCCGCCGCCGGCCGCGCCGGCCGCGCCCGGGCCGCCGGCCGCGTCGTCGTCGTCAGCCTCTTCGATGCCGAAGAGCGCGTTGCAGGCCGCGGCCAAGACGATCGGGGCGAGGGCGAGGGGGCGGAGAAAGAGCGAAGGCATGGCGAATCGGGGGCAAGGGCCCTCGGGCGCGGCGCCGCGCGAAGCCGCGCGCGACGGCCGGCCCCGGGGCGAACCGGGCGGCCCCCGCAGACTCGCACGAAACGGCCCCGGCGTCGCGCCAACGCGATTCGCCCGCGCCCGCCCGGCCCTCGCGCGCTACGCGGGCGGAGGGGCGGCGGCGCTGACGAACCGGTCGCGGGCGCCGAAGAGCTCGCAGGGCCGCTCGCTCATCGGCCCGCGGGCCGCGGGCGCCGGCTCAGGGCACGCGCTTCCAGGCGGGGCGGAAGCCGCTCGTCTTCAGGGTCGGCTCGTCGAGCGACAGGATGTAGTCGGCCCGCCGGTTGCGCGGCTCGTCGACCTCGTCGGCCGTCTTGACGAGCGGCGACGACTCGCCGAACCCCTCGTAGGCGATGCCGACCTTGACGCCCCGCTTGCGGAACCACGCGGCGATGGCCTGGGCCCGCTGCTGCGAGAGGCGCAGGTTGCTCGCGTCGCCGCCGACGGTGTCGGTGTGCCCCGCGACGAAGAGCGTCACGCGGCCGAGCGCCTCGTGCTTCGCGACCGCGTCGGCGATCTTGGCGTAGCTCGCCTCGAGCTTGGGCTGCTCGGACGCCCCGATCTGCGCCGAGCCGGTGGCGAAGTTGACCTCTTCGTGGGGGATCGACACCGACCAGGGCGTCAGCGCCACGCCCTTGTAATAGCCCTCGGTGTCGTAGGCGAAGAGCTCGATGCGGGCCACGGGCTCTTCGCGCGAGGGCGACCAGGTGACGACGAGCGGCGTGCCCGCCCGCTGCCCGCGGAACTCGTGGGTCTGGTCGGCCAGCACCGCGCCCGAGTCGCCCACCACCTTGATGGTGACCTTCGCCGCGTCGCGCGAGAGCTTGAGCTCGAGGCGGTGGCCCTTCAGATCGACCTTGTCTTTGTCGAGATCGATTTGCAGCGGGGCCTTCGCGCCCCCCTTCGCCTGCAACGCCGCCGCCCCACCCCCAGGGTCGCCCGGGCCCGCCGCGACCGCGTGGAAGGCGACGAGCAGGGCGGACGAAAGAACGAGGGGGCTCACGCGCAGGGGCCGAAACTCGCGCCGGTCGGGCATGGCCCGAAGGTACCACCGGCCCGCCGCAGCCGCTATCTCGACCTCGGCGCGCCCCCGGCCGGGCGAAGGCGCGGCGCCGGCGCGACGGCCCCGACGTGCTTCGTGCCGAGGGCGGAAGCGGCGGCGCGGTCGTGCTTCGCGCCGAGGGCGGGTGCGGGGGCGCGGTCGTGCTTCGCGCCGAGGGCGGGCGCGGCGGCGCGGAAGTGCTTCTCGAAGACGGCCGTCTCGACCTCGCGGTCGTAGAGGGCGAACTCGTCGAGCGCGCCCTTGTAGGCGTTCACGCCGGTGGGGCCGTTGCCGACGAGCAGGGGCCCGTCGGCGAGCACGCCCTCGGCGATGCCGTCGTCGGAGCAGAGAAAGTCGCCGTCGAGGCCCCGGCAGAAGTTGATGAACTGGGGGCCGGCCGAGACCGCGACGTAGTTGTACGCCCCGGGCCGCAGGCCGAAGACGGCGAAGCTGGTGATGGTGGCGCCGCCCTGCAGCACGCGCCGCAGGGCCACGTTGCCCTCGTCGATGAGCAGCGCGACGCCGCCGTCTTGGGGCAGGTTGAAGGCGCCCTCCTGGGCGAAGAGGCGCGTGCCCTGGGCGAGCTCGACGTCGGGCAAGAACCAGCCCTCGAAGCTGAAGGAGCCGAAGGCGAGGAAGCTCAGGTCGGGGCCCCCGGATACCTCCATCATGCCGCCGCCGAAGAACGCGCCGAGCGAGGGCTCTTCGATCGGGGCCCCGGGCGCCCCGAGGGTGGGCGAGGGCGAGCCGAAGAGGCGCCCGAGCGGGGCCCCCGACACGAGATCGACGGGGTCTGCGTCGTCGGGCTCGCCGAAGCGAAAGTAGAGCAGGGGCCGATCGCCGAGCACGAGGTCGACGTAGGGCGTGATGAAGGGCTGGCCGCCGCTGCCCCCCGCGCCGCCCGACCCGCCCGTGCTGCCGCCGCCCCCGCTCGCCC
Organism: Polyangiaceae bacterium; assembly: GCA_035762175.1. Classification (GTDB taxonomy): domain Bacteria; phylum Myxococcota_A; class Polyangia; order Polyangiales; family Polyangiaceae; genus DASTPP01. Next base: position 19,521 of record DASTPP010000076.1, read on the forward strand.
CCGTGGCGCCGCCCCCGCCTTGCAAGCCCGCCCCGGCCTGCCCCGCGCGGCCGCCGGCCCCCTGGCCCCCGGCGCGGCCGCCGCCCCCGCCGCCCCCGCCGCCCCCGTCGCCGAGATCGCCGTCGTCGAACAGAAAGCTACAGCCCCCGAGCGCCGCCGCGGCGAGCCCGAGGGCGAGCCCGCGCCCGACGTGCCGCCGAACGCCCCCGCCACCACGCCGTTCGGACGCCATCGCCGCCGAGGATACGCGGCCCGCACGCCGCCAGGCAACGGGCGAGGGCGCGGCGCCCGCCTTCAACATTCTACCCCCGCGGCCCGCGGGCCGGCGTCCGCGCCTACCCGCCGGGCGCGAACGAGGCATACTCGACGGGGTGACCGCGCGGGGCGGGGCACGCGTCGTGGGGTGATCATGAAGGTGAGAGAGCCGAGCGTGGGGCCCATCGTCGGCGCGACCGGCGCGGGCTCGGTGCGCATTCTGGTACGGGGCGAGCTCGAGCTCGAAGGGGGCAAGCCGAGGCGGGCGCACGGCGTCGCGCGGCTGCGCGAGCGGGGGCGCGAGTTCGGCCCGCCGCGCTTCTTCAAGCTGAACCCGAATTTCGATCTGACGGGGGTGGTCGTCTTCGAGGGGCTCTCGCCCGAGACCGCCTACGACTACGAGGCGGGCTGGTTCTTCTCCGAGGCCGACTCGGCCGCGCTCGACGCCTCGGCGGCGCTCGACTGGGCCGAGGCGCCGAGGCGCGGGTTCACGACCGCGTCCGGCGACGGCGGGCGCGAGCGCTCGTTCGTCTTCGGCTCGTGCCGCTACCTGCTCCGCCTCTTCGGGGGCGCCTGGTTCGACGACCGGAGCGACAAGACCTTCGGCTCGATCGTGCGGCAGATCGAGGCGGGGCGCCGCACCGACGCCTTTCTCATGATCGGCGACCAGATCTACGCCGACGACCTCGACGAGTTCCGCGCCGACCAGTGCGTCGACGGCTTCTTCGCGCGCTACCGCGACGCCTTCACCACGCGCGGTCTGCGCGAGCTGATGGCCCGCGTGCCGACGTACATGACCCTCGACGACCACGAGATCGAAGACGATTGGCCCGCGCGCGCCGCCCGGCAGGACCACGTGCGGAAGCTGCCCGCGGCGATGCACGCCTACCAGGTCTACCAGCTCAGCCACAGCCCCGCCCAGCCCGCGCGCGGCGGCAAGCTCGAGGGCACGCCCGGCGCGCTCTCCTACGCCTTCACCGACGGGTGCGCCGACGTCTTCGTCACCGACACGCGCACCGAGCGCGTGCTCGACGAGGGCGCGCGGCGCATCGTGAGCCCCGAGCAGCTCGCCGCGCTGCAGTCGTTTCTGGGCGACGGGTCGGGGCGGGTCAAGATCGTGGTCTCGTCGGTGCCGCTCTTCGGGGCCGCCGGCGTCGACAAGTGGGAAGGCTTCTTCGAGCAGCGCGACGCCTTGCTCGGCTTCATTCGCGAGAACAAAGTGCGCCGGGTGTTGGCGCTCTCGGGCGACGTGCACGCGTCGTTCACGGCCGAGCTCGGGTGCGACGACGACCCCGACTTCAAGATCGTCTCGGTCGTCTCTTCGCCCTTCTTCTGGCCCTACCGCCGCCCCCTGGCGGGGCACTTTCAGACGCAGGGGTACATTCGGTCGGAGGGCAAGTACCGCGTCACGGCCTGCACCCCCATCGTGATCGAAGACAACTTCACGCGCATCACGGTCGACCCCCGGGGCGTGCGCGTCGAGGTGTTCGGGCGCAAGGGCGGGGCGCTCGGCCAGAGCGCGCACGCCTTCTGAGGGCGGGCACGAGCCGAATCGGGGGGGGCGAGGCCTGACGTTCGAGCTCCCGTCTGCCGGGCGGGGCCGGGCCGCGCGGACGCGGGCGCGTGAGCGGCCGAACGCGGCTCGTCGTCGCGCCCGGGGCCGGCCCGGCGCTTCGGCTCAGCGGCGGTTGAGGAGGGCGTCGTTGTTCAGATCGTCGATCGTGTCGCCCGCCCGCGCCGGCCTTTTCGCGGAGGGCGCCGGGCGGGCCGGGGCCGGCGGCGCCGGGGCGGGCGCGGCCTCGGCCGGCGCGACGGGCGGGTCGATGGGGACGACGGTCGGCGCCGGGGCGGGCGCGGCCGGCAGATCGTCGACCGACACGACGGGAGGCGGGGGCGAAGCGGGCGGGGGGGCGACCGGGCGGGCAGTGGCGAGCGCGAGGGGCGTCGCGGCGCTCGGCGGCGGGTGCGCGTCGCGGCCGGTACGCAAGGCGAGCGCGGAGCTGCAGGCGGCAGCGAGGGCGAAGGCGGCGACCAGCAGGGGCGTGCGGCTTCGGCGGCCCTGCGCCTTGGGCCGCGGCGTCGCGGAGGCGGGCGTCGAGGAGACGGGCATCGAGGCGCTCGCGCCGCCCTCGTCGCCCGGCTCGGAGGCGGGCCGGGGCCCGGTCGACAGCGAGGCGGTGGAGGAGCCGCCGCGCCCCGCGATCTGGGCGAGGATCGGGGCGGCCTCGGGGGGCGCGAAGGGGGCGAGGGCGAGGGCGAGCTCGACGACGGACTGGAAGCGCCGGGCGGGCGCCTTCTCGAGGCAGCGCAGCAGGAGGGCCTCGAGCGCGGCGGGGGCGTCCGGGCGCTTCGCGCGCAGGGGGCGGGGCGGCTCGCTGACGATGGCCAGGCAGAGCGCGGGCAGCGGGTCGGGGCCGTACATGGGCTCGCCGGTCAGGAGCTCGTAGAGCACGAGGCCGAGGCCCCAGACGTCGGTACGGGTGTCGACGTTCTTGGGGCCGCGCACCTGCTCGGGCGACATGTAGCGCGGCGAGCCGAGCACGACGCCCGAGCGGGTCAGGCCGACGCCGTCGCGGGGGTCGGTGCCGAAGAGCTTCGAGATGCCGAAATCGAGCACCTTGATGGTGCTGGTGCCGTCGGCGCGCCGGGCGAGGAAGAGGTTCGAGGGCTTGAGGTCGCGGTGCACGATGCCCGCGGCGTGCGCGGCGGCGATGCCGTCGCACGCTTGCAGGATGTAGTGCACGGCCTCGTCGATCGGGCGGGGGCCGGCACGGCGGACGTAGGTGCCGATGTCTTCGCCGTAAAGGCGCTCCATCACCATGTAGGCGACGCCGGACTCGAGCGAGCCGACGTCACTGACCCGCGCGACGTACTCGCTGTCGATGCGCGCGGTCGCGCGCGCCTCGCGCAGGAAGCGGGCCATGCCGTCGGTCTCGCCCGGGGCGAGGAACTTGAGCGCGACCTTCTGCACGAGCGCGACGTGCTCGGCCCCCATCACCACGCCCATGCCGCCCGCGCCGAGCTCTTCTTCGATGCGGTACTTGCCCCCGAGCACCACGTCGCCGATGGCCGGCAGGCCGGCCGACGAGGGCTGCCGCGCGCGCGGGCCGCGGGCGCCGGCCGGCACGGACAGGCTCTGCGCGTAGGGGTTGAGCGGCATGGTTCTTCGGGCCGGCGAGGCGGCGGCGGCGTACATTCGGGTCGGTTGGGTTCGGCGGTGTCGCCCCCCTTCGGCCCTGGGTGACCCTCCGAATGGCGAGCTTCCATGCAAAGGGCTTACCAGGCGCCGCCGGCCGCCGCGGGCCCAGGGGGCGCGGTGGTGCGACCGGTCGCGGGCGGGCGCGCGTGAGGGCTGCTAGCGGCTGAAACGCGCGGCAGGCCGGGGCAGGGCACGGGGGCCGGGGGGGGAAGGCACCCAGCGAGGGGGGGCGGTCGTCCCGGATTGAGGCAGACGGCCGTTTCAATTTGGTACAGCGTGAAAGGCGAGGCCCCGTGGGGCTCGGGCCCTGGACGACCCGAAGGGGCGCCCCGTGGGCCGGGCGCCGGACGACCCGAAGGGGCGCCCCGCGGGCCGGGCGCCGGACAGCCCGAAGGGGCGCGGGCCGGGCGCCGGACGACGTGAAAGGCCCGCGGCCCGTGCGGGCGGTGGTGGCGAGGGGGGGGTCAGAGCCGATCGAGGTCGTCGCGGCCGATGACCGGTGACCAAGGCAGGAACTCGTATTGCACGAGCCCTGCCTTGATGAAGGGGTCGCCGTCGCGGACGCTGTCGAGCGTCTGCCAGAGGTCGGCGCCCTCGGGCACGCGCAAGAGCAGGGCGCCGCCGTGGCGCGGCTCGCAGGGGCCGGAGGCGAGCAGCAGGCCGCGCTCTTTGAGCGCGCCGAGGTAGGCGCGGTGCTCGTCGACGATCTTCAGTACCTCTTCGAGCGGCCGGCGATAACGGAGGATGGCGAGGGCGTACATGGGCGCGAGACTAGGGCAAACGGGGGCGGGGCGCACGCCCGGAGGGGCGCGGGCACGGCCGGGCGTGCCGAAGCCGCCGCATGTGCCATGGTGGGGCACGTCGCAAGCTCGCCGACGAGGAGGCCCGGAATGATCGCGTTCTATGGCATGGGGTTGCTTGGCTCGAACTTCGTGCGCGCGCTTCTGGCGCGGGGTGAGCGCGTTCAGGTGTGGAACCGTAGCCCCGAGCGTGCGCGCGCACTCGAGGTCGAGGGTGCGCGCGCATTCGAGGACCCGGCCGACGCGGCCCGGGGGGCCGAGCGGGTGCACCTGACGCTTTCGGATGACGCGGCGGTCGACGCGGTGCTCGAGCGGGCGGCGGGCGGCTTCGGGCCGGGGGCGCTCGTCGTCGACCACACCACGACCTCGGCCGAGGGCGCCGCTGCGCGCCATGAGCGCTGGCGGGCCCGCGGCGTCGAATTCTTGCATGCGCCCGTGTTCATGGGCCCGCAGAACGCGCGCGAAGGCACGGGCATCATGCTCGCGTCGGGCGACGAGGGGCGTTTCGAGAGGGCGAAGCCCGCGCTCATGCCCATGACGGGCAAGCTCGTCTACCTCGGCCCCGACCCCGGGCGCGCGGCGGCCTTCAAGCTCTTCGGCAACCTCTTTCTGATGGCGATGAGCGCCGGCGTCGCCGACGTGCTCGCGCTCGCCAAGGCGCACGGCGTCTCGGCCGCCGAGGCGGCCTCGCTCTTCGACCACTTCAACCCGGCGTCGATGCTGCCGGCGCGCGCGCGCCGCATGGTCGAGGGCGAGTTCGCGAACGCCTCGTGGGAGCTCGCCATGGCCCGCAAGGACGCCCGCCTGATGCTCGAGGCGGCCGAGCGCGGCGGCGCGGCGCTGATGACGACGCCCGCCATCGCCCGGCGCATGGACGAGTTCATCGAGCGCGGCCACGCGCACGACGACTGGCTCGTCATCTCGAAAGACGCGCTCTGAGCGGGCGCGCCGGGCGGGCGCGCCGCGTGGCGAGGGGCGGTACCGCGACAGGCACGGGGGGCGCTGTGTCGCGCGTGCCGGGGCGCGGCGCCCGCCCTGTGCCGGGGCGGTACAGCGGGCGGGGCTCCCGTTCCGGGGCGGGACGGGGCGTGCGGGGGGCGCATGCGGGGGGCGCATGCGGGGGGCGTGCGCGGGGGGCGTGCGCGGGGGGCGTGCGCGGGCGCGGGCGGGAGGCGTGCGGGGGCGGGCGCGGAGGGCGCTCGGGGGGCGCTCGGGGCGCGCACGGGGGGCGCTCGGGGGGCGCTCGGGGGGCGCTCGGGGCGGGGCGAGGGGGCGGGGCGAGGGGGCGGGGCGAGGGGGCGGCGTCTCGCGGCGATGCGCGCGCATGCGCGCGGCGGGTGGCACGCGCGTTGCTCACTCGCTCGGGTCGTCGGCGCCGCTCCGGGCGAATGAAGTAACGTCGTTGGTTTCCAGTCTCGGGCGGCACGGCCGATTTCTGCTTGTGGGGTGAAAAAGGCTCGTAGTAAAAGGGCCGGTTTTATCGCATTAGCGGGGCCTGCGCCGGCGTTTCCGGTGGTATCGGGGGCCGGCTAGCGCGATGGCGGGGGCCGCTCTGCGGCCGCCGCGGCGGGCCCGCGGCGCGGGGCGCGCGGCCGTTGTCAGAAACGGACGCGCGCCCTCGAACACAGATATCCAGAAGGGGGTCGGGGGGCGAGCGGGGCCCGCGCGTCGTCGCGCGCCGCGGCGCCGCGCTCCCGCCGCCCCCCGCTCGACGAGGCTTGCGGATGATCATGGACGAACAGGCGCTCAGGGCGTGGCTCACGGCGCGCGTCGCGGCCCAGGCCGGCACGGCGCCGGCGGCGATCGACCCCGACGAGCGCTTCACGCGCTACGGGCTCGACTCGGTGGGGGCGGTGGCGTTGATGGCCGAGCTGTCGGCGGCGGCGGGGCGCGAGCTCGGGCCGGTGCTGCTCTGGCAGCACCCCTCGATCGGCGCGCTCGCGCGCGCGGTGGCGGCGCCCGCGGCCGAGGGCCCGGGGCCCGGGGCGGCCCGCGCGCCGGCGCGCGACGACGAGGCGATCGCGGTCGTCGGGCTCGCCTGCCGCTTCCCGCAGGCCGAGGGGCCGGCGGCGTACTGGCGGCTCTTGCGCGAGGGGGTCGACGCGATCGTCGAGGTGCCGCGCTCGCGCTGGGACGCGCGCGCGCTCTTCGACGCCGACCTGTCGGCGCCGGGCAAGCTCAACACGCGCTGGGGCGGCTTCCTCGAGGGCGTCGACCGCTTCGAGCCCTCGTTCTTCGGCATCTCGCCGCGCGAGGCCTGCTACATGGACCCGCAGCAGCGCCTGATGCTCGAGCTCGCCTGGGAGGCGCTCGAGGACGCGGGCGTGCCGCCCCGGTCGCTGCGCGAGACGGCGGCCGGCGTGTTCGTGGGCGTCGTCTGGACGGACTACGCCTCGCTGCTCGTGCGCGACCAGGGCCGCTCGATCGCCCAGCACACGATCACGGGGTTTCACCACAGCATCGTGGCGAACCGCATCTCGTACGTCTTCGGGCTGCAGGGGCCGAGCGTCGCGATCGACACCGCGTGCTCGTCGTCGCTCGTGGCGGTGCACCAGGCCTGCGAGAGCCTGCGCACGGGCGAGTCGGAGGTCGCGCTCGCCGGCGGCGTCAACCTCAACCTCATCGCCGAGAGCACCATCGGGGTCGCCAAGTTCGGCGGCCTGTCGCCCGACGGGCGCTGCTTCACCTTCGACGCGCGGGCGAACGGCTACGTGCGGGGCGAGGGGGCGGGGCTCGTGCTGCTCAAGCGGCTCTCGAAGGCGATCGCCGACGGCGACCGCGTCTACTGCGTGCTGCGCGGCAGCGCGGTCAACAACGACGGGCCGAGCAACGGCCTGACGGCGCCGCACGCGGGGGCGCAGATCGCCGTCTTGCGCGCGGCCTGCGCCCGCGCCGGGGTCGACCCGCGCGACGTGCAGTACGTCGAAGCGCACGGCACCGGCACCTTCCTCGGCGACCCCATCGAGGCGAGCGCGCTCGGCGCCGTCTACGGCGAGGGGCGCGACCCGGGGCGGCCGCTGCGCGTCGGCTCGGTCAAGACGAACATCGGGCACCTCGAGGGGGCGGCCGGCGTCGCCTCGCTCGCCAAGGTGGCGCTCGCGATGCACCGCCGCGAGCTGCCGCGCAGCCTGAACTTCGTCACGCCGAACCCGCACATCCCGTTCGGCGACCTGCGGCTGCGGGTGCAGGGCGGGCACGAGGCCTGGCCCGACCCGGACGGGACGCCGCTCGCGGGCGTCAGCGCCTTCGGCTTCGGCGGCACCAACTGCCACCTGGTCGTCGAGGGCTTCCGGGCGCCGAAGGGCGAGCTGGTGGCCGTCGCAGCGAAGGGCCCGGGCGAGCTCGGGCGGGCGGCGGTCGAGGCTTCGGCGGGGCGCCCCGAGGCGACGCTGGCCGAGCTGCGCCGGAGCGCCCCGCGGGACGAGGCGGCGGGGGTCCGGGCGGCGATGGTGACGCGCTCGCGGGCCGAGCTCGCGGCGCAGGCCGAGGCGCTCGCGGCGGGCGGGCGGCGGGCGGGCGTGTTCACGGGCGAGGGCAAGGACGAGCGCGGCCCGGTCTTCGTCTTCTCGGGCATGGGCTCGCAGTGGGCGGGCATGGGCCGCTCGCTCTACGCGACCGAGCCCGTGTTCCGGGCGGCGATCGGGGCCTGCGACGAGCACGTGCGGGCGCACCTGGGCTGGTCGCTCGTCGAGGTGCTGACCTCGCCCGCGCGCGCGGCCCGGGTGCGCGAGATCGACGTGGCCTGCCCGGCGATCGTGTCGGTCGAGATCGCGCTCGCGGCGCTCCTGCGCTCGTGGGGCGTCGAGCCTTCGGCGATCGTGGGCCACAGCGTCGGCGAGGTGGCGGCCGCGCACGTCGCGGGGGCGCTCTCGCTCGCCGACGCGATGCGCGTCATCTGCGCGCAGGGCCGGCAGGTCGGGCGGCTGCGGGGGCAGGGGGCGCTGGCGCTGGTGTCCCGGCCCTGGGGCGAGGTGGGCGACATGCTCGGGGGCCGCCGGCTCTGGCGGGCGATCGACACGAGCCCGCGCTCGTGCGTGGTCGCGGGGGTGCCGAGCGAGATCGACGCGTTCGTGGCCGAGCTCTCGGAGCGCAAGATCTTCGCGCGCCGGGTCGACTCGGAGGTGGCGGCGCACTGCCCGCTGCTCGACGTGATCCGCCAGGACCTCCTGGCCGAGGTGGCGGCGGTGGCGCCGCGGGCGCCGTCGGTGCCCCTCGTGACGACCACGGTGGCGGGCGAGGGGGCGGCGTTTGGGCCCGAGCACTGGGTGCGCAACCTCTGCGACGCGGTGCTGCTGCGGGGCGCGGTCGCCGGGCTCGTCGGCCAGGGCTTCGAGACCTTCGTCGAGCTGAGCCCGCACCCGCTCTTGACGCGCCCGCTCGAGGAGGGGGGCGCCAAGCTCGCCCTCGCGACGCTGCGGCGCGACGAGGACGAGCGCGGCGCGCTGCTCGACGCGGCGGGCGCGCTCTACGCCCGGGGGCTGCCGCTGCGCCTCGACGCGCTCGACGTGGCGTACGGCCCGGCGGCCTCGCCGCGGGCCGTGCCGGCGGCGCGCGACCGCGACGCCCACGTGCTCGCGCTCTCGGCCCGGACCCGGGGCTCGCTCGCGGCGCAGATCGAGCGCGTCGCCGCGTGGCTCGGGCAAGAGTCGCCGCCGGCCGGCGACGCCTGCTTCACGCTGAACGTCGGGCGCGCGCACTTCCCGCACCGCGTGGCGGTGGTGGGGCGCGGCGCCGAAGAGCTCCGCGGGCAGCTCGCCGCGGCGGCCGAGCGCGCGCGGGGCGGGGCGGCGGCGACGGCGGCGCCGAAGGTCGCGTTCGTGTTCACGGGGCAGGGGGCGCAGTACGCCGGCATGGGGCGCGCCCTGTACGCGACGAGCCCGGTGTTCCGCGAGGCGATCGACGCCTGCGACGCCGAGCTCGGCGGGGCGCTCGGGCGGCCGCTGCCGGCGCTGCTCTTCGGCGACGACGACGCGGCGCTCGAGCGCACCGAGATCACGCAGCCGGCGCTCTTCGCGGTCGCCCAGGGCCTCGTCGCCCTGTGGCGCTCGTTCGGCGTCGAGCCCGACGTCGTGCTGGGGCACAGCGTCGGCGAGTACGCGGCGGCCGTCGCCGCGGGCGTGATGCGCTGGCAAGACGCGCTGCAGATCTTGGCCGCGCGCGGCCGGGCGATGGCGCGGCTCGGCGAGCGGGGCTCGATGCTGTCGGTGCGGGCCCCGGAGGCGCGGCTGGCCGGGCGGCTGGCCGAGCTCGGGCTCGATCTGGCGGCGGTGAACGCGGCCGAGCAGGTCGTGGTGTCGGGCGCCGAGGCGGCGCTCGGCCGCCTCGCCGAGCAGCTCAAGGCCGAGGGGGTCGAGGCGAAGCGGCTGCGGGTGTCGCACGCGTTCCACTCGCGGCTGCTCGAGCCGATGCTCGACGAGCTCGAGCGGGCCTTCGAGGCGGTCGAGCTCTCGACCCCGCGCAAGCGCCTCATCTCGAACCTGAGCGGCGAGGCGGCGGGCGCCGAGGTCGCGACGGCGCGCTACTGGCGCGAGCACACGCGGCGGGCGGTGCGCTTCGCCGACTCGGCGCGCGCGCTGCGGGCGTCGGGGGTCGACGCCGTCGTCGAGATCGGGCCCCACCCGACGCTGCTCGCCTTCCTGGCCGACGCCGAGCCCGAGCGGCCCTCGCCCGCGTGGGCCTCGCTGCGGCGCGGCCGGCCCGAGTGGGCCACGCTGCTCTCGGCGGTGGCGGGCCTCTACGAGCGCGGGGCGGGCGTCGACTTCGCCCGGCTCGACGCGCCCTACGTGCGGCGCAAGATCTCGGCGCCGACCTACGCCTTCGAGCGGGCGCGCCACTGGGTCGACACGCTGCCCCGCGCGCCCGGCGAGGCCGCGTCCCGCGGCGCGCCCAACGCGCTGGTCGGGTCGGCCGTCGCGACGCCGAACGCGGTGCACCACGTCGTGCCGGTCGGGCCCTCGCACCAGCCCTGGCTCGCCGACCACCTCGTGCGCGGCCGGCTGGTGGCGCCCGGGGCGCTGAGCCTCGCGGCGGTGCTGGCGATCGCGGCCGAGCGCCTCGGCGCGACGCGGGCCACGCTGCGCGACGTCGAGCTGCCGCAGCCGCTCTTCGCCGAGGACGCCGAGCTGCACGTGGTGCTGACGCCGGCGGGCGAGGGCGAGTACGACTTCGCCACGTCGACCCGCGAGGAGCGCGGCGGCGACGCGGCCGAGCGGTGGGCCGAGCACGCGCGCGGCCGCCTGTCGCTGCGGGCGGACGGGGCGCGGGCGGGCTCGCTCGCCGAGGCGCAGGCGGCGGCGCCGGCGCCGGCCGAGATCGAGCGCGTCTACGAGGGGCTCGCGGCGATGCAGATCGAGTGGGGCCCGCGCTGGCGGCGCATCCGCGAGCTGCGGACGGGGCCGGGAGCGCTGCTCGCGCGGCTCGAGGGCCTCGAGGGCCTCGAGGGCGAGGCGCCCCTCTTGCACCCCATCGTGCTCGACAACGGCCTCGCCAGCGGCGCCGCCACGGCCTGGGTCGGCGGCGGGCTCGAGGCGGGCGTCGAGCTCATGCCCTGGGGCATCGAGGCGCTGCGCTGCCACGATCTGCGCGGCGTGCCGGCGTGGGCGGCGGGGGCGGCGCGTCCGGGCGGCTCCGGCGAGGTGCGGTCGAGCGACGTGCGCGTCTTCGACGCCTCGGGGGCGCTCTTGCTCGAGATCGAGGGGCTCGCCTGCAAGCGCGCGCGGGCCCTCGGCCCGGGCGCCGGGCGGGCGCCGGGGCGCGCGCGGGGCCGCGGCGAGCTGTTCGTGCCGCGCTGGCGCCCGGTGGCGCCGGGCGGCGACGACGGGTCGAGCCTGCCCCGGGGCGCGTGGCTGGTCCTGAGCGAGTGCCCCGAGCAGGGCCTCGCGCTCGCGCAGCGCCTCAAGGCGATCGGCCGCCCGGCCGAGGTCGCCCCGCTGCACGAGGCCGCCCGGCGGATGCGGGAGACGCCGGGCCTCGGGGGCGTCGTGTGCTGGTGGCGCGACACCTCGGACGCCGACCCGGCCCTCGCCGCCGAGCGCGCGGCGGCGACCGCGCTCGATGCGCTGCAGGCGGCCGAGGCCGCGGGCTCGCCGCGGCTCTGGCTGGTGGTCGAGAGCGTGCACGCCGTGCTCGACGAGGAGATGCCGAACCTCGTCGCCTCGACCGTGTTCGGGCTCGCGCGCTCGTTCTCGGCCGAGCACCCCGACGCGCCCTGCCACCGCATCGATCTCGAGATCGGGGGCGACGCGCGCGGCACGGTCGAGACGCTGTGGAGCTGCATCTGCGCGCGGCACGAGGAGCCCGAGATCGTGATCCGCGGGGGCGTGCCCTACGTGCTCTCGCTCGCGCGGGCGCCCGAGACGGGCGCGCGCTGGGCGGCGCCGTCGGGCTCGGTGCTGATCACGGGCGGGCTCGGGGCGCTCGGGCTGCGGGCGGCGCGCTGGCTGGTCGAGGAGGTCGGCGCGCGCCGGCTCGTGCTCGTCGGGCGCCGCGCGCCCTCGGCCGAGCAGGCCGAGTCGATCGAGGCCCTGCGCGCGCTCGGCGCGAGGGTCGAGGTGGCCCAGCTCGACGTGGCCGACCTCGCCGCGGTGCGGGCGCTCGTCGCGTCGATGCCGGCGGACGCGCCGCTCTCGGGCGTGATCCACGCCGCGGGCGTGCTCGACGACGGCGTCATCGGCCAGCAGACGGCGGCGCGGCTGCGCGAGGTCTTCGCCCCGAAGGTGCGCGGCGCCTGGAACCTGCACGAGGCCACCTTCGGCCACGAGCTCGACTTCTTCGTGCTCTTCTCGTCGGTCGCGTCGTTCCTCGGCCCGGCCGGGCAGGGTACGTACGCGGCCGCGAACGGCTTTCTCGACGCGCTGGCGCGCTGGCGCTGGTCGCTCGGCCTGCCGGCCGTGAGCATCGGCTTCGGGCCCTGGGAGGGCGGCGGCATGGCGGGGCGGCTCGCCGAGGCCGACCGGGCGCGCATTCGCCGGCTCGGGCTCGAGGCGCTCTCGCCCGAGGACGCGCTCGAGCTGATGCGAGCGGGCGTGGGCTCGGGCTACCCGCAGGTGGCGGCCTTCGGCTTGGCCCAGGCGGCGGCGGCCGAGTCCGCGGCGCCTGTGCTGCGCGCGCTCGCGGGCGCCCGGGCGCGGGCCCACGTCGAGCCGACCGCGGGGCCGCCGCCCTCGATCGCGCGGCCCCAGGCGCTCGACGTCGCGCGCGTGGTCGTCGAAGAGGCCGGGCGGGTGCTGGGCATCGCGGCGTCGAGCCTGGCGACCAACCAGCCGCTCCAAGAGCTGGGCCTCGACTCGCTGATGGCGGTCGAGCTGCGCAACGGCCTGTCGCGGGCGCTCAAGGCGAAGCTACCGGCCACGCTGGTCTTCGACTACCCGACGGTCGACGCGATCGTGGCGCACGTGCGCTCGCTCGCCGCGCCCGCCGAGGCCGCCCGGGCGCCCGAGGCCGCCGGGCCGAAGGCCGGCGGGGCCGCCCCGGCGCGGGCCGACGACCCGATCGCGATCGTGGGCATCGGCTGCCGCTACCCGGGCGGCGTCCGCGACCCCGAGTCGTTCTGGCGGCTGCTCGACGCGGGCGGCGACGCCATCGGCGAGGTCCCCGTCGAGCGCTGGGACATCGACGCCCTCTACGACCCCGACCCCGACGCCCCGGGCAAGACGACCTCGCGCTACGGCGGCTTTCTGCCCGAGGTCGACCGCTTCGACGCGGCCTTCTTCGGCATCACGCCGCGCGAGGCCGCGCAGATGGACCCGCAGCACCGCCTGCTGCTCGAGACCGCCTGGGAGGCGCTCGAGCACGCGGCCATCGCGCCCGACCGGCTCGCCGACACCGACGCCGG
>DASTPP010000077.1:0-38280 GCA_035762175.1 Polyangiaceae bacterium
GGGGCGGGGCGCCGGCCGAGCCGGCCGACCCGAGCGAGGGCGATCGCGGCGGCGGCCCGGCCGAGGGGGCAACGTCACGCGCTGCGCCCTGCCGGGCCGCCGGCCGGCGATGCCGGCGCTCGGGGCGTCGCCGCGCGCCGCCGCGGGGCAAGGGGCGGCGCGCGGCGGGGGGCGGTAACTTACAGGTCTTGCAAGAGAAGATCAGCAAGTTGCCGTCCGAGAAGAGCTGGGTGCCGACGACGTCGTCGATGTCGACGTCGTTGTTGCTCAGCACGTCGCCGATCGTGAGGATGTTGTTGCCGTTCAAGATGTCGAGGTTGTTCAGGTTGTTCTTCAGCGCGATGAGCTGCAACTGCGTGGTCAGGTTGTTCAGGTTGTTCTTCACCTGCACGAGCTCGTCGCCCGTGAGCACGTCCTCGATCTCGACGACCTTCACCTTGCTGACATCGATGTTCACCAGCGCGAGGATCTTGCTGGCCTCGACGAGGATGTTGCCGACCGCGTACGTCACGTCGCCCGAGTTCGGGGTCGACCACGAGGCGACCGCGGTGAGCGGGACGCTGATGGCGAGGGCGGCGGCACCGACGACGGAGAGGAGGCGGGTCTTCAAGGTTTTCATGGGTTATGCCAGTCCTTTCCAGATAATTTGTGCAGGAAGGTGCGAGCGAGGGGGGGCTCGGCGCGCCGGGGCCCTGCGGCGCGCGTCGTCCCGGGGGCGTTGGGGCTCGGAGCCCCCGCCGTCGATCGTCTGGAGCTTCCGGACTACATCGCCGTTCGCTCGCGCCCCCGCTAGGTGCAGCCGCCGTACCAAGGCCTCCGCTCGGCCGGGGGGGGGCGCGCGGGCGCGGCGGTTCGCGCGGGCGCGGGCGCGCGGGCGCGTGGGGCAATTCAAAATTAGTAAGTAATTCGTGGCCTTGAGTTCGCGGCCGCGCTCGCGCGGGAGCCCGACCGTACGCGCCGCGCGCCGAGCCATCCGGAGCCTCCGGGCGGCGGGGCGGCGCGAACGCCCCACCGGAATTCCGGCTCGGGCTCGGGCGGGCCGGCGGCTGGGGTTGTCGTCGGGCGTCACATGTAGCAAATCGCGGCACGGCGAGACGTTTGCGGGGTTTGGGGGTTGCCCGAAAATAGTGTGGATGAATTAACTAATAATCTTGCCTCCAATCGCGCAAGCCGAGACTTCTTAACGACGCGTCGTGGCGGGGCGGGCGCGCTTGCCGGCGGACCCGCTGCGGTCGGCGGGGGGGCGGGGCGACGGCGGCGCGGGCGGGGGGCGGGCCGGGCGGCCCCGGGGCGGGCGGAGCGCGCGCCCGGGGGCCCGCGGGGCGCGCGAAAACCGGCCGTGCGCGGCGTGGGGGGCGTTCGGCCCGGGGGGCGCCGGCGGCGGGGTGCTATAACGGCGCCCCATGTGGAGCCCCGAGGGTCGCAAGAGGAGCGCCGAAGAGCTGCGCGAGCTGGCCGACAAGATGCTGCGCTACCGGCAGCTGGCCGACCGCTTTCTCGGGTACTTTCCGGCCGATAGCGACAACGCGCGGCAGCTCAAGCAGCTGCGCACCAAGATCGAAGACCTGCGCGCGCGGGCGCTCGACCGCGAGAAGCGCCTGGCGAAGGGCGTGGTGAAGGTGGGCGTCATCGGGCTCGAGAAGCAGGGCAAGAGCGCCTTTCTGTCGGCCTGGCTGAAGAGCGAGAAGCTCTTGCCGAGCGAGGCCGAGCGCTGCACGTGGAGCACGACGGTGGTCGAGCCGGCCGAGGCGGGGCGCTACGGGGCGGAGGTGACGTTCTACGGCGAGGGCGAGTTTCGCGCGCGCATCGCGAGCTACTTCGACGCGCTCGAGCCGGGCTCGGCCCAGCGGTGGCCGGGGCTCGACGAGGCCGAGATCTTGCGGCTGAAGGCGGCGTTCAAGGCGCGCGCGGGCTACGACGTCGACGACTCGGACCGGGCGGGGCGGCGCGAGCAGGCGGCGCTCGCCGAGCTCTACGACATCGCGGCGGGGCTGCCCGAGATCAAGGCGCGGCTGGGCAAGCCGCCCCTGCGCGTCGAGGCGGCGAGCGCCGACGAGCTGGCCGACCTGATTCGGCCCTACATCGCGCTGAAAGACACGAAGAACGGCAACCGGCCCTTCCCCGGGGTGCGGGCGGTGCAGAAGGTGACGGTGACCTTGCCGGTGGCGGGCGCGATGCCGGGCGTCGTCTTGATGGACCTGCCCGGCATCGACGCGCCGAGCGACAAGGCGCGCCGCGACACCGAGGAGGCGCTGGCCGACGAGGTCGACGTGACCATCTTCGTCAAGGACGTGACGCGCCCCTCGCTCGTGAAGAACGAGATCGAGCTCTTGCGCGCGGCGCAGTCGGCCGACCGGAGCGTGTCGCTGAAGGACCGCATGTTCGTCGTGCTGACCAAGGTCGACCTCTTCGAGCGGCCCGACGAGAACGGCAACTGGCACTGGCAGCTCGCGGCGCGAAACTTCAAAGAGCAGGGGGTCGACCGGGTCTTCCCGTACGCGAAGCCCTGGGTGCACGCGGGGCCCGACCTCGGGCACCCGGTGGCGCGCCAGGTGATGGACTATTACGGGGTGACCTCGCCCGTCAGCGGCCTCGAGCGGCTGCAGGCGGCGGTCGAGCGGTACCTGTCGACGGACGTCGAGGCGATCGACCGGCGGGTGATGGGGCAGGTGCGGTCCGAGTTCGCCGAGCTCGAGGCGCAGCTCCGGGGCGCGCTCGTCTCGGTGAAAGATGCGCTGAGCGAGCGCGAGTTCGAGCGGCGGGCCGAGCGCGTCTTCGACCTGCACTTCGAGCACGTGCGGGCGGGCGAAGACCCGACGGGGCTCTTGCCCGAGATCCGAAAGCGCATGAGCGCGTTCATGGACCACGAGATGAGCGAGTCGCAGCGCGTCGCCCGGGCGGCGCGGGCCGACGCGCGCATCGGGCAGATCCGGGCCGACCTGCTCGCGCGCATGACGCCGGCCGAGGCCGAGGCGAAGCGGCGGCAGATGCCGAGCCCGGGCCTGATGAACGAGACCGCCGTCGAGATCGAGATGCGCAAGCAGATGCGCGAGCGGGTGGCGGCGCGCATCGCGGGGCTCGGCGAAGACTTTCGCAACACCGCGCGCGAGAGCGTCGAGCGAATGCTGCACGAGATGTTCGTCGAGGCGAACTACGAGGGCGGGCGGCTCGAGGTGCTCTTGCCGCCGGGCGGGGGGGGCCTGGTCGAGCGCATCGACGCGCTCGGGCGCTCGGGGCACGTGTCCGAGAGCGTGGTGCGCTACCAGAACAACGAGATGGCCAAGGCCGACGTCGCCTTCGAGGTGCTCTCGCGCTACTTCGCCCGGCAGATCATCGACATCTTGGACGCGACCGACCCGGGCGACCGCGAGCTGCGCGAGCGCGAGATGAGCGGGCTCGAGCAGTTCTTCGGCATGGGCATCGCCGACCTGGCGCAGGGGGCGCCGCCGCCCGGGGCCTACGGCCGCGAGGGCGGGCCCGGGGTCATCGCGCAGGTCAAGGCGAAGATCGGCCTCGGGGGCGAGGCGGCGCCGGCCGGCCCGCCCGCGGTGACGGGCTTTCCGGCGATGGCGGCGCCGGCGGGGGCCTTTCCGACGGTGGGGGCGGCGCAGCCCAAGCCCAAGGCGCCGCCCCCGCCCGCGGCGCCCCCGCCGAACGGCGGCGGGGCCGAGGCGCCAGGGCAGGCGCCGGCCCCGGCGGGCGCGCCGCGCGACTGGTCGAAGATGCTGGCGCGGGTGCGCGCCGACGTCGACCGCATCTGCAACTTTCTCGAGGCGCTCGCCAAGCACCCGCGCGGCCTGCAGAAGTACCACGAAGAGGCGGTGCGCACGGTGCACGACTCGTGGCTCGACCGCGAGGGCGAGCAGTCGCTGCGGCGCTGGGTGCGCTCCGAGTGCGCGCGCATCTGGCCGCACAAGTTCGCCGCCATCGAGGCCGAGAAAGAGCGCGCCCGCGCCGACATCGAGGCGCTCGAAGAGCTCTTCGGCGGCGCCCGCCAGGCCCCCGCCCCGCGGCCCGAGGGCGCCGCCCCCGCCCGCGCCCCCTGACGCCGCCCCGCCGCCCCGTCCGAGCCGCCGCCCATGGCCTACGATCTGTCGCTCCTGCGCTCGTACGTTCGCTTCTACCTGACCGTGGCCGACCAGCTCGCCGCGGCCTGGGCCTCGCTCGCCCGCTTGCACGGGGCGGTGGGCTCGGCGCTCGAGCCCTTCCGGGGGCCGCTCGCCCCCGCCGCGAGCCCGGCGCTCGCGGCGGCGCTCGAGCCCGGCCGGCCGACGCCCGAAGAGCTCGAGGGCCTCTGGCGGCCCGAAGACGAGGCGACGCTCGGGGGGCTCGCTGACGTCTACGAGGTGGTGGGGCGCTTTTCGTTCCAGGGCGAGGGGGGCGAGAACCTGGCGCGGGTGCAGTGGCTCGTGTCGAACGCGCGCAACGAGATCCACGCGCAGAGGACGCGCCTCGCCGACCTCGGGCAGCTCGCGGCCGCGGCGCGCGCGGCGGCCGAGCGGCTCGCCGCCGACGAGGCGCGCACGGGCGAGGCGCGGCGGCGCGAGCGGCTCGCGGCCTTCGACGCGCTGGCGCAGCAGGTCGTGGCGCGGGCGAAGCAGACGGCCGAGGCGGTGCGCGGCGCCCCGGCGCCCGAGGTCGGGTCGCTCGAGTCGGCGGCCGACGAGTACGCCAAGTACGTGAGCAAGGCCGACAAGCTCTACCAGACCTGCCTGCCCTTCTTGCACAAGGCGCTCGCCAGCCTCTACGAGTTCGTCGGCGCCGAGGTGCCGGGGTCGTGGCCCGAGACGCTGCCCTTCGCCAAGGCGATCCCCGACGAGTTGCTGGCGCTGCCCTCGGCCGACTCGCCCGAGCTCGGGCGCGCGCGCGACACGCTCGCGGCGCTCGACGCCGAGGCCTCGCGGCTCGTGCGCACGCGCGACGAGCTCAAGCTCGCGCTCTCGCGCCTCGAGGCCGAGCGCGCGGCGCTCGCGCCGAAGGAGGCCGAGGCGAAGCACGAGTTCGAGCGGGCCTCGGCCCTGGTCGAGTGGGCCGCCGCCGGCGCCGCGCTCGCCGAGGCCGAGCGGGCGCTCGGCGCGCTCGAGCAGCGCAAGTCCGAGCGGCTGCGGGCGGCGGGCGCCGCCTGGCAGCGGCACAAGCAGGCCGAGGCCGGCATCGCGGCCCTCGAGGCCGAGCTCGAGAACCGCACCCGCGAGATCGCCCGCGCCCAGGAGCGCGCCGAAGACGAGCGCGAGCGCGAGCCGGTGCTCTTCGGCAAAGAAGAGTGGCGCCTGCGGGTCGCCGCCCTCGAGCAAGACATCGAGGCGCAGCGGGGCCTCCATTCGCAGCGCTTCGGGGTGCTGAACCAGCTCAAGATCGAGCTCTCGTCGCTCTCGGTGCAGGTGCAGACCGAGCAGCGGCAGCGCGAGCTCGTCGAGTCGTGGCTCGCCGACGCGCGGCAGAAGCGCGACGCGCTGCGGGCCTCGGCGTCCGAGCTCGAGGCGCGGCTCGGCGCGGCGCGCCCGCCGCGGCCGCCCGCCGAGGCCGAGGCGCAGGCCGCCTTCGAGGCGGCGCAGCACCGCCGGGCGGGCGCCGCCGCGCGCGTCGAGGCGCTCGAGGCCGAGTCGCGGGCGCGGCTCGACGAGGGGGCGCGGGTCGACGCGCGGCTCAAGCAGATCGCGGCCGAGCGGCAGCGGGCGGCCGACCTCTTGCAGAACGCCCAGGTCGCCGCGACGCAGGGGCGCGAGGCGGCGCTGCGCCAGCTCGACGCGCGGCGCACGGCGGCGGTGCGCCAGCACGTCGCCGAGGTGGTCGAGGGCCTCGAGCGCTCGCTGCTCTCGGCCGACGCCATCTTCGTCGAGCCCGCGCGCAAGCTGCTCGCCGAGGGGCAAGGCCAGGGCGTGAGCCCCTCGGCCGCCCTCGCGGCCGCCGCCGCCGAGGTCGCGCCGGTGGTCGAGGCGCTCGCGCGCGAGATCGAGCCCGAGCTCCTCGCCCTCGACGCGCTGCTCGGCCAGGTGCAGCGCGAGTTCTGCGACGCCGCCCCCGAGGCCTGCCGCGCCGCCTGGGGCGCGGCCGCCTGACGCCGCGGGCTCGACGGGCGGGGGCGCCCCCTGTACGATGGCGCGGTGGGCACGACCACCTCCCCCCTGATCGAGCGAATCGAGCGCGAAGGCGTTCGCTTCAAGAACTCGCACGGCGCCGTGACGGTCGCGCGCCTCGGCGCCTCGACGGTCGTCGTCCGCGTCGTCGGCCGCGACGCGGGGGCCTTCGGCGACGGGCCGCTCGAAGAGGTGTCGGCCTTCTTGCGCGAGGCCGGCCAGGCCGACCTGTTCATCGACGCGCGCGACGCCCTCGGCGCCAGCCTCGACGTCGGGGCGCAGTGGGCGGGGCTCCTGCGCGCGCAGCGCCCGCGCATCCGGGGCGTGAGCATCTTGGTGCGGGCGAAGTTCATTCAGCTCACCGCCGACCTCGTGCGCCAGCTCTCCGAGCTCGGCGAGGCGATGCGCATCTACACGGATGGGGTGGCCTTCGACGAGGCGCTCGCGGCGGCCGCGGCGGCCTGACGGCGCGCGGGGCGAGGCCGCGGCCGGGGGGGGGCGACGAACGCGCCGAGCGCGGGCCGGTCCGCGTACGAGGCCAGGACGGTGAAGCCCGCGAGGGCCCACCCCGGGCGCATCGCCTCGGCGACGATGGGCCACGGCCGTGGGCTCTCTCTCGGCGCCGCTCAGGGCGCCTTGAGGAAGGCGATGAGGTCGCGCAGGTCGCCCGCGGGCAGGTCGCCGGGCTCGAAGAAGGGCATCGGCCCGGGCGTGGTATCGGCGCCGCCCGAGGCGTCGGAGGGCGGCGGCCCCGAGGTGCGCACCTGCTGGGCGATGCGGCCGGCCGAGTCGCCGGCCAGGACGGCGCGCGGGGGCGAGGGGGTGCTGCCGCCGACGACGAGGCTCTGGTCGTGGCACGAGCCGCAGTGCGCCTCGTACTTCGCCCGGCCCGCGGCGGCGTCGCCGCCTGCGTAGCTCGCCTCGTACGCCGCCTCGTCGCCGAGCACCTCGGGGCTCAAAACGTTCGGCGCCGTCGCCGCCGGGTCGGAGATGCCCTCGAGGTAGCCCCGCAAGGCCGCCCACCCGGCGTCTCCTTCGGTCAGCGCCGGGCCGCCCATCCAGCCGGTGACGCAGGCGTTGACGACGTCGAGCAGCGTCGGGCCCTTGAACGCCGTGTGGTACGCGATGTCTGCCATCGTGTACCCCGAGTAGGGGCTCTGGGTGCCGTCGTTCGAGTGGCAGGTCGCGCAGGTCGCCTGGTTGTTGCCGGCGCCGAGCCGCGCCGAGGCCTGGCCGTTGAAGTCGTCGATGGGCGCGGCCGGCGGCGCCCCCGCCGCGCCCGCCGCGCCCGCCCGGCCTCGGCGTCCGCGACGTCGCCGCGGGCCTCGAGCGCCGCCGCGGCGAAGGCGAGGGCGGCGGCGTCGTTCGGCGCGGGGGCGCGCCCCTTCGCGGCCTCGGCGACGTCGCGCTCGGACAGTCCGCCCGCCTTGCCGAGGGCGCCGTGGGCGGCGAGGCAGTAGTCGCAGTCGTTCTTTCTCAGATGCCTTTTTCGGGCCTTGGTGATCGGGGCTTCATTGTGCGGCACTCCTTGCCCGGGCTGGTTTGCCAGGCTTGCGGGGGGGCTCCTCGACTCGACACGGGCGCCCGCCAAGGACGCGCCGGCGGCGCAACGCTTCTTGAACTTCGGGACGCTTCAGATCTTCGGACAGGATCTGCCAGGGTGCATCGAAGACGACCTGCCGCGCTGGCAGCACTTTCTGTTGAATGAGCTTTCGGATGACGTGACTCGGAACGCCGAGTTCGCGCGCCGCCTCGACCATCGTCAGGCAGCGCCCGTCCTTCGTCGCCGATTCGTACCCCGGGATGCCGGACTTGCGCCGATAGCTGCCGACGCGTTGGGCCGTCCACGTGTGCCCTTGGCCCGTCGTCGAACCCATGCGATTCAACGTCGCCGCCACGTGCTCGTCCGACCACTTCGTCGCCATCGCGCGGATCACTTGGCCGGCCTCGGGCGAGGTGCGGTGGGTGTGCTCCCCCGGTCGCGGCTTTCGGACCCGCACCTCCGAGTGCGCGCCGCCGCGCCAGTGCAGCACGAGCACGACCTCGCGCGTCGCCTCGTCGACGTCGACCACGATCTCTTCGATCAGCGTGCGCACCAGTCGCTGTCGGACGCGCATGTCGACCCCGGGGGCACGCCACGCCGCCTCGAGGTCCGTCGCCAAGGATGCCAGCTGCGCCCGTTCGACCTTCGGCTCCGCGGCCGTGGCCTTCGCCGCGAGGCGCGCTTCGCACGCGCGCAGTCGTTCGAGGGCCGCGTTCCAGCGCGCTTCGAGTTCCGCAGCAACGAGCCGATTGTCCGGGTCGACGGTGGCGTACCGGCGCTCGGCGATGCGAACGTCATAGCGCGCTTGCTCGCACTCGAGCTCGAGAGCCCGCCGCCGCTCCTCCCGTCGCTGGTCGTCTTCGCGCTGCGCCACGGCGACAGCTTCCACCGCGGCCGGTTGCACGGCAACGAGGATCTCACGCGCGATGGCCTCGTCGGGACGGCGCGAGCCGAAGGAGATGCACCACGCGATGCCGTGCATGGTGTGGCCGCCCCGGCAGGCGTAGCGCAGCAAGCGGCGCCCGCTGTAGGCCACCTGCAGCATGCGTCCGCACCGGCGGCAGCGCAGCAGGCTGGTCAGCAGCGCGCCCCCGCCGCGCGCCGACTTCGCGGCGCCCGCGGGCTTGGCGAACGTGTTGCGGGCGAGCAGGGCGAGATTGCGTTCGTACTGAGCCCACGAGACGTACGCGGCGTGGTGGTCGTGCAGCAAGACCGACCACTCGCCGACGGGGCGTTCGTGGCCGTACGTCGTACGCAACCGCCCGTCGGCCAATCGCGTGCGCGGCTCAGTTTTCCCATAGGCATAGGCGCCCGCATAAAATGGATTGCGGAGTACGGCGATGACGTTGCGGTACGCCGGCGCTCGCCACGCCAACTCGCGCAGGCGCTTGCCGTCGGCGGGGCGGGGGAACGTCAGGCCTTCGCGCCGCATGTGAAGCAGGACTTGGCGGGCGCTGCCGAGTCGCTCGAACAAGCGGAAGACGGTGCGCACGGCCTGCTGCACGCGCCGATCGGGGTCGAGCTCGAGGCCCGACTCTTTCGACCAAAGGTAGCCGACGGGCACGGGCAGTCGCAGCTCGCCGCGTTGTGCCTTGGTCCGCGCCCCTTCGACCAGCCGGCGTCGCAGCACGGTCAGCTCGAATTCGCTCATCGTGCCCTTGAGGCCGAGCAGCAAGCGATCGTTGGGCTGACTCGGGTCGTAGGCGCCCTCGGCGTCGATCACACGCGCGCCGACCAACCCGCACAGCTCGAGCAGGTGGTGCCAGTCGCGGCCGTTGCGCGCCAGACGCGACGCCTCGAGACAGAAGACGGCGCCGACCGTGCCTTCGCACAACTGACCGACCAGCGCTTGGAAGCCCGGTCGCTCGGCGTGGCCGCTCGCCGAGCGGCCGAGGTCGTCGTCGAGGACGGTGACGTCGCGAAAGCCATAGGCGCGCGCCAGGTCGGCCAGGTCGTACTGCTGTCGCTGGCTCTCGAGGTTGTGGAGCACTTGGGCGCCCGTCGATTGCCGCACGTATACGACGGCACGTCGGCCGAGCACGTTCGGCGGCAGCTCAGCGCGCTTCATCGCTGCCCTCGCGCCGACCGCTCGCTCGCGCCCGCGCGGCCGCCAGAAGAAGTTCGGCGAGGACGGCGACCAGGTGCGTCCGCGCGAGTGCGTCCAGGGGCGCGATCCGGTCGGGGCCCGTCGTTGCCAGAGGGACGTGTCGCTTCGCTCTTCTCACGATCGACCTCCTTGCCCCCCGCGGGGGCGTCGGAGCGATCAGAACCGAGAACGTCGAGCGCGCGGCGGAGATCGAGAAGTGCCCCGAGCGAGGCGCGCCGGGGGCCGAGCGTCATGCCGACGCACGCTCCGGCGTCGAGCATCCACGCCGGGATGACGAGATTGGCCCCTTGCGGGGTCGAGCAGACGGCGACGTGCTCTCCCTTCCGCTGTTCGCGGTAGACGACCTCGACGCGCTGCCCGAACGAGGGGTGCCACGGGTAATGCACCTGAGCCTGGGACTCGACACGGGCAGAATGAAACGGGACTCGTCAGGCGACGAAGCTTCGTCGTCGTGACGTCTTTTCGTGGTCTCGTGACGATTTTTCGTGGTAGCTACGTCCCGGTCCCCATGTGGTCCGACGCGTTGCAGGGCACCGCGCTCGCCGTCGCCCAAGAGCGCTCGGTCGACGCGGTGCTGGGGCGCATCGTGGGCGGGCTCGCCGCGCGGCCCGAGGTGGCGCTCGCGCGCGTGTGGTTGGTCGCGCCGGGCGACGTTTGCGACGCCTGCCCGATGCGGGCCGAGTGCCCCGACCGCTCGCGCTGCCTGCACCTCGTGGCGAGCGAGGGCGAGTCGCGGGCGGGCGAGGGGCGCTGGGGCGAGGCGGGGGGCGACTTCCGGCGCTTTCCGCTGGGGGTGCGCAAGATCGGGCGCATCGGGGCGAGCGGCGAGGGGCTGCTCGTCCCCGACGTCGCGACCGATCGGCGCTGGGTCGTGCGGCCCGAGTGGGCCGAGCGCGAGGGCATCGAGAGCTTCGCGGGGCAGCCGCTGATCTTTCGGGGGCAGGTGCTGGGGGTGCTCGGGGTCTTCTGCCGGGCGCGGCTGTCGCCGGTCGACTTCGGGTGGCTGCGAACGTTCGCCGACCACGCGGCCATCGCGATCGCGCACTCGCGGGCGTTCGACGAGATCGAGCGGCTGCGCGAGCGGCTCGAGCGCGAGAACGAGTCGCTCAAAGAAGAGCTCGGCGCGGCGAGGCCGCCGGGCGACATCGTCGGCGCGAGCCCGGCGTTCGCGCGGGCGCTGCGGCAGGTCGAGCTCGTCGCGGCGTCCGACGCGAGCGTGCTCGTCGTGGGCGAGTCGGGCGCGGGCAAAGAGCTCTTCGCCCGGGCGGTGCACGCGCAGAGCCGGCGGCGCGACCGGCCGCTCGTCACGGTCAACTGCGCCGCGGTGCCGCGCGAGCTCTTCGAGAGCGAGTTCTTCGGCCACGTGCGGGGCGCCTTCAGCGGCGCGGTCAAAGACCGGCCGGGGCGCTTTCAGCTCGCCGACGGCGGCACACTCTTTCTCGACGAGGTGGGCGAGATCCCCCTGGCGCTGCAGGGCAAGCTCTTGCGGGTCTTGCAAGAGGGCACCTTCGAGCGCGTCGGCGACGACGCCGCGCGCCGGGTCGACGTGCGCGTCGTGGCGGCCACCAACCGCGATCTCGCCGCCGAGGCCGAGGCGGGGCGCTTCCGGCAAGATCTTTACTATCGGCTCAGCGTCTTTCCGATCGAGGTGCCGCCCTTGCGCGAGCGGCGCGAAGACGTCGTGCCGCTCGCCCGCCACTTCGCCCGGCTCGCGGCGCGCCGGCTCGGCCGGCCGCCGCCGCCCATCTCGGCCGAGCAGGCGGCGCGGCTCGAGGCGTACGGCTGGCCGGGCAACGTGCGCGAGCTCGAGCACGTGGTCGAGCGTGCCATCATCCGGGGTCGGGGGCTCGCGTTCGAGCTCGAGCCGCTCGCGGGCCCGGGGCGGCGCGCGGGCGCGAGGCGGGCCGCGCCGCCCGAGCCCGACGCGATCTTGACCGACGCCGAGCTGCGCGCGCTCGAGCGGCGCAACCTCGAGCGCGCCCTCGAGCGGGCGGGCGGGCGCGTCTACGGCGAGGGCGGCGCGGCCGCGTTGCTCGGCGTCAAGCCGACGACGCTCGCCTCGCGCCTCGCCGCCTTCGGGCTGCGGACGCCGCGCGGCGGCGGGTAGATCGCGCGGGGGCCCCGCATTCGGCCGGGCGATGCCGCCCATCGATCGAACGAATGAGCGGAGGGGGCGCGAGGGCCTTAGGTAAAGGTTGTCCGGAGGCGTCGTCGCCGAGGGGCCGCGAAGGCCCCCGGCGGCCGCGCGCCCCGGCTCACCCCGGAGCCACCCCATGCGAACCCGAGCCTGGCTCGCGGCGGCCCTTGCCGCCGCGGCACCCGCCCTCTTGCCCCCCGCGGCCTCGCCCGCCGCGGCCCAATCCGCGCCCGATGCCGCCCAGGCGGCGCGCGCCGATCTCGACGCGCTCTACAAGGGCGACTACCGCCGCGCCTTCGTCGAGAAGAACGCCGACCTCTTCGGCCGGCACATCGCGCCCGACCTGCGCTATTCGTCGTACGACGGCTCGACGGCCGACGCCGAGGGCTTGAAGGCCTTCGTCGCGGGCCGCATCGCCACGATCGAGCGGGTGGTCGAGCACAGCGTGAGCCTCGAGCACGTCACGGTCGACGAGGCCGGGCGCATCACCGCCGTGGTCACGCTGACGACGGTGCTCGATCTGCGCTCGCCCGCCGGCACGATCTACACCGAGACCGGCGTCAGCACCTACCGCGACGCGTTCGTCAAGCAGGCCGACGGCTCGCTGCTCGAGGTGAGCGCCGAGCTCTTGCGCAGCCACACCGCCCGCGCCCCCAGGCCCTGAGCGCCCCCCCAGCCCCACCCGGAGCCAGACCACCATGCGACTCTCGAACCTGCGCGGGGCCGCGCTCTTCGCGGCCCTGCTCGCTGCTGCCCCCCTCGGCTGCACTTCGGACGACGACGGCGGCGCGCCGCCCGTCGAGGCGGCGCCCATCGAGGCCGCCGAAGACGCGGACGCCGTCGCGGCGGCGCGCGACGACCTCGACGCGCTCTACAAGGGCGACTACCGCCGCGCCTTCGTCGAGAAGAACCCCGACTTCTTTCTGCGGCACATCCCCGACGACTTTACCTCGACCCAGGTCGACGGCTCGCGCGCGCGCGCGGCCGAGCTGCGGCAGTTCTTCCCCCAGTTTATGGCGGCGATCGAGCGCACGCTCGAGCACAACGTGACGATCGAGCAGGTCAAGGTGCGGGGCGACCGCATCGAGGCGGTCGTCACCCTCACGACGGTGCTCGATTTGCGCTCGCCCGCGGGCGTCGTCTACAACGAGATCTCGGTCGGCACGTACCTCGACACCTTCGTGCGCCGAGACGGCACGCTTTTCGAGGTGAGCGGCGAGCAGCTTCGCTCGTCGGTCACGGGCGGCCCGAGGCCCTGAGCCGGGCAGCTTCGCCCGTCGGTCACGGGCGGCCCCGGGTCCTGGGCCGGGGGGCGGGCCGGCCGGCGGGCGACGCGGGGCCACCGCGCCCTTGCCGCCGGCGCGCGCCGGGGCTTCTGTCGTCCCATGCGGACGATGCGCCTCGCGCCCTGGGCCCTCGGCGCGTTCTTGCTCGCGGGGCGGGCGTGGGCCCTGCCCGGCAACGCGTGGCACCTGCCCCGGGGGGCCGAGCCGGGCATCGCGTCGATGCGCGACCCGGTGCTCGGCGTCACCCCCGGGCGCGCGGTGCGCGTCTACAGCGGCAACCAGTTCAAGGGCGAGGGGGGCGAGCCCGGCAACCAGCTGCAGACGGGCAGCGCGGTCTTGTGGCGCCGGGCGGGGGCGGCCGACTTCGTCGAGGCGCCGATGGCCTTCTTCGCCGAGGCCGGCAACAACAAGTACTACGTCGCCGAGCTGTCCGCGTCGGGCCTGCGCCCGGGCGACGGCGTCGAGTACTACCTGCGCGTCGCCTACGACGATCACGACACGACCTTCGTCTACGGCGACGACGACGCCTCGCGCGCGACGGCCGACGAGGCGCTCGCGCGGGCCGCGCCCTTCGCCTTCGTCGTCGAGCCCGAGGCCGAGCCCGCGGGCGACTTCGTCGCGCTCGACGCGCCGCCCTGGCGGGCGCAGCTCGACCGCGCGAGCGGGCACCTGCGCCTGGTCGGCCCGGGCACCTCGGTGACGGTGCTGCCCGCGCTCGCCCGCGTCGGGGGCGCCTGGGCGGCGGTCGGGGCGCTCGCCGCGGCGACGCCCGCGCCCGGGGGCGGGCTCGAGCTCGAGCAGGCCTTCGGGGCGGGCGCGGTGCGCGCGTCGCTGCGCTTTTCGGCCGAGGGCGTGCTGCGCTACGAGGTGCTCGACTGGCGGGGGCCCGCGCCCGAGCGGCTGCGCGTCTCGGTGCAGACGCCCGGCGGCGAGCACGCCTACGGCCTCGGCGAGAAGTTCAACGCCTTCGACCAGGCGGGCCGCCGCGCGCACCTGACGGCCCGCGACGTCGCCGGCGCGAAGGGCGACGCCGCGTACAAGGTCGCGCCCTGGTGGCTCAGCTCGCGCGGGCACGGCTTTCACTTCGACGCCTCGCACGAGGCCTTCTTCGACCTCGGCGCGGGCGCCCGCGACCGCTTCGCCCTCGACGTGCTCGGCGGCGCCCTGCGCTACCACGTCGTCGGCGGCCCCGCGCCCGCCGACGCCCTCGCGCGCTATACGGGCTACAGCGGCCGCCCGCCCGCGCCCCCGCCCTGGGCCTTCGCGCCGTGGGTCTCGAGCGACCACTGGCGCGACGGCGGCGAGGTCCGTTACGTGCTCACGCGCCTCGCCGAGCTGGGCATCCCCGGCTCGGTCTTCGTCTTCGACTCGCCCTGGGAGACCTCGTACAACGACTTCACGTGGAACGCCGCCCAGTTCGCCCGCGGCGGCACCTACGAGGGGCGCGCGTGGGCGGGCTTCGACTCGCCCCGCGCGATGCTCGAGTTCTTGCGGGCGCACGGCTACAAGGCGGTGCTCTGGCTGACGCCCTTCGTCAACGTGCGCTCGAACGACGAGGGCGTGCCCGGGCAGAACACCGGCAAGGCCGCGCCCTACGACGAGGCGGCCGCGGCGGGCCTCTTCGTGCGGGCGGCGCCGGGCGGGCCCCCGCTCGTCGTCGACTGGTGGAAGGGCTCGGGCAGCCCCCTCGACTTCACCAACCCCGCCGCGCGCGCCTGGCTCGCCGGGCGCCTCGGCGCGCTCGCCGCCGCGGGCGACGGCGTCGTCGGCGGCTTCAAGGCCGACGACGGCGAGGGCGATTACATCCCGCTCGACGCGGCGTACGCCGACGGCCGGCGCGGCGACGAGATGCGCAACGGCTACGGCCTCGAGTACCACCGCGCCGTCTGGGGCGTGCTCGGGCGCGAGGGCGTGCTCTTCGCGCGCAGCGGCTTCACCGGCTCGCAGGCCTTCCCCGCGTCCTGGAGCGGCGACAACGAGGCGAACTTCGGCGCCGACAACGGCCTGCCGAGCGTCGTCGTCGCGGGCCTGTCGGCCGCGATGAGCGGCTACGCCTTCTGGGGCCACGACGTCGGCGGCTACCTCGACCAGAACCCGAGCCCCGACCAAGACGATCTCTTCACGCGCTGGGCGCAGTTCGGCGCGCTCTCGCCCCTGATGCAGCTGCACCGGCAGGTGACGCTCGGCCGCCAGTACCCGTGGAGCTACTCGCCCGCCGCGCTCGCCAACTACGTCGCCTGCGCCCGGCTGCACACCCGGCTCTTCCCGTATCTTTATACGCTCGCGGGCGAGGCCGAGCGCACGGGCCTGCCGCTCCTCCGGCCGCTCGCGCTCGCTTGGCCGAACGAGCCCGCGGTGCAGGGCATTCAAGACGAGTATTTGCTCGGCCCCGACCTGCTCGTCGCCCCCGTGCTCGCCGAGCGCGCCCGCTCGCGCCGCGTCTTTCTGCCGCCCGGCGGCTGGTACGATTACTTCTCGCACGCCTACCACCCCGGCGGCGGGTGGCTCGACTGGGCCGACCCCGAGCCGTCGCACTTTCCGCTCTTCGTCCGCCGGGGCGCGCTCTTGCCCCTGCTCGGCCGGGACGACGTCATGACCCTCGTCGACCCGGCCTACCTGCGCGGCGCGGCGGTGCGCACGGCCGACGCCTCGCTCGCCTTCGACGTCTACCCGGCCGAGGCGGCCTCGTCGGTCGCGCTCTACGACGGCACCTCGCTCGCGGCGCGCCCCCGCGCGGGCGCGCTCGATCTCGAGCTCGGCTCGGCCCCGCGCCCGCTCTCGCTGCGCGTCTTCGCCGCCGAGCCCGCGCGCGTGCTCCACCAGGGCGCCCCGCTCGCGCGCGCCGAAGGCGCGGCCGCGCTCGACGCGTCCGAGGCGGGCTGGGCCGTCGAGGGCCCCTTCGTCCGCGTCAAGGTGGCGCACGCGGGCGGCAGCGCCCTCGTCTCGCTCGAGGGGCTCGCCGCGCCGGCCGCGCCGTCGGCGGGCGCGCGCGAGGGGGGCTGCTCCTGCCGTCAGGGCCCGGGGCGCGAGGGCGGGCGGGCGGCGGCCGTGGCGGCGGCGCTCGCGGCCCTCGGCGCGCTCTTCGCCAAACGGCGAAGAAAAGGCGCGGCGTGAAGCCGGGCCGGACCGAACCCGAGGGTGAGCCGCTCTGCTTTTAGTGCGAGCCCTTGCGGGGGCTCTCGGGCGGGTCGGGCAGGCCCGCGAGCAGGGCGAGCTCGACCGGGTGGTAGGGCGGGCGGGGCGTGATGGGCTTGAGCACCTCGCCGCCCTTCTCGGCCAAGCGCGCGGCGCAGAGCGCGAGGCACGCCTTGCCCTGGCACCAGCCGGTGCCGAAGCCGGTGTAGCGCTTGAGCGACTCGACGTCGCGGTGGCCGTGCTCGATGGCCTCGTCGAGCTCGTGCAGCGTCACGTCTTCGCAGCGGCAGGCGAGCGTCTTCACGTCAGTCTCCGCGGTACTCGCAGCGCGACTCGCAGGTCTCGTGCACGGTCACCTGGCAGAGGCTCGGCAGCGAGGGCTTGAGCTCGTCCCAGACCCACTTGGCGAGGTTCTCGCTCGTCGGGTTCTCGAGGCCCTCGACCTCGTTGAGGTAGTTGTGGTCGAGCCGATCGTGCAGGGGGCGCCAGAGGTCGAAGAGCTCGCCGAAGTCGAGAAACCAGCCCGTCTCGGGGTTGACCGGGCCTTCGATCGCGAGCTCGACCTTGAAGCTGTGGCCGTGCAGGCGCGCGCACTTGTGGCCCGGCGGCACGCGCGGCAGGCGGTGGGCGGCTTCGAAGCGGAACTCGTGGGTCAGGCGCACCTTCATCGCGCCGGCAGTGTAGCACCCCGGGCGCCCTTCTGCGCGGCAGGGGGCTTGTCGGCCGCGGCCCGCCGACTAGGCTGGCGCCCATGGCATCGCGCTGGGCCGCCGCACTCGTCGTCGCGTTCTTCGGGGCAGGGGCCTGCGGGGGCTCGTCGAGCGAGACCCCCTTTCCCCAGAGCGCCGACGAGGTCTTGCCGGCGATGGCCGCCGTGCGCACCCGTGCGGCCGGCTCGGGCTCGTCCGAGGCCGAGCTGCCCCCTCTGCCCTCGGCGCGCCCCGCCCCGACCGGCCGCGCGCCCAGCCCCTTGACGCCGCAAATCTCCGTCAGCGCGACGTCGACGCCGACCGCCCCTCCCGGCGCGCCCCCCGGCCCGCCGCCGACCCCCTATTGACCGCCGTGCCCCGGTCGCCCCTCCGCCCGAACGCGGCCGCCGCCCTCGCCCTCGCCGCTCTCGCCGCCCTCGCCCCGCCCGCCGCGGCCGAGCCGCCGCCCGACCTGCGCGCCATCGAGGCGCGGCTGCGGGGGCGCGATCCCGAGGCGCTCGCCGCGGCCCTCGCCGAGGCGGCGCGGGCGGGCGCCGCGGCGAGTCCCCTGCGCCCTCCGATCGAGGCGCTCGCGGCCCGGGGCCTGCCCCCCCCGCTCGCCCTCGCCGCCCTCGACGCGCTCGGCGCGATCGGGGCTCGCGAGAGCGTGCCCCTGCTGCGCCGCTACCTGCGCCACCGGCGCGCCGACCTCCGCCTCGGCGCCCTGCGCGCGCTCCGGCGGGCGGGCGGCCCCGCCGCCGTCGCCGCCTTGCGCCCGGCGCTCGACGATCCGGACGCGCGCGTCCGCGGCGAGGCCGCCTCGGCGCTCGCCGATCTCGGCGCCACCGACGCGACCGACGACCTTTACCGCGCCCTCGACCGCGGCGTGCCCGAGGCCGCGCCCGCGCTCGGGCGCCTCTGCCACGCGAGCGCCTGCGACGGGCTCGGCGGCCGGCTCTTCGCCCAGCCCTTCTCCCTGCTCGCCCCCGGCTGCGAGGCGCTGCTCTTCCGGCCCGCGGCCGAGGTGCCCGACGCCCAGAAGGTCGCGCTGCTACGCCGCCTGCACGATCTACCCCCGGCCGACGTGCACCGCTTCGTCGCCGGCTGGCGCGCCCGTTGGACGGGCTCGCCGGCCGTGGCCGAGGCGCTCGCGCGCGCGGCCGAGGTGACGGCGCCGGCGCGCCGAGACTGACCATGCGGGCGGGCGCGTTCGGGCGGTCGGCGCCCCGGGCGGCGGGCGCGCTCGGGCGGGCCCTGCTCGGGGCGGCGGGCGCGTTCGGACGGGGGGCGGCGCTCGCCGCGGCGGCGCTCGCGCTCTCGGGCTGCATCGGCGGGCAGACCCGGCTCGGCTCGGTCTTCTCGCGCAAGTGGCTCGAAGACGACAGCGGCGAGCGGCTCGAGCGCCTCGTCGGCGATCTGCAGTACGTGCCCGTCGAGCCCGGCGCCGACGTCGCCGTGGGGGCGTTGCCCGGCCTGCTCGTCGGGGCGCCGCTCGACGGCGGCGTCGCTTGGCGCTTCGAGCACCCGCTCGACGCGCGGCCCTTCATCGCCGGGCGCGTGGTCGTGGGCGTCGGCGGCGGCGAGCTCTTCTGCCTGCGCGCCTCGAACGGAGAGCGCCTCTGGGCCCGGCCGGTCGGCGGCATGCGCCTGCTCGGCGCGGGCGACGACGGGCGCACCACGGTCGCCGCCTTCGCCTCGCGCGCGGGCGTCGGCCACGTGCTGCTCGCGGTCGACCGCGACGGCACCGTGCTAAGGCAGCTCGAGACCGAGGAGCCCCTCGGCCGGCCCGCGGTCATCGGCAGCATCGCGTTCTTGCCCTGGGGCCAGCGCTTCGTGACCGCGTACGACCTGACGCACGGAGAAGACGTCGCGCGCGTCGCGCTGCCCACCGACGCGAGCCACGCCCTGACCCTCGGCGGCGCGCTCTACTTCGGCGAGCGGGGCCTCGCGCGCTTCGACGCCGCGCTCGTGCGGGCGGGGGCGCGCGCCCCGGCTCTATTTCTTCCGAAACACGAAATTTGGGGCGCGATGCCCTGGCTGCGCCCGGCCGCCGAGCCGCGGGGGCTCGTCGCCGAGCGCGCCGACAAGGTCCGCGTCTACGCCCGGCCGGCCCCCTACGGCCGGCCCGCGGGCTACGACGACGACGCCGCGTACGCGACCTACTCGCGCCTCGCCTTCGGGCTGCGCCCCTCGACCGGCGCGCTGCGCTGGGTCTACGCCCACGACGAGGTCATCGTCGGCGGCGCCGCCTTCGCGGGCGGCTTCGCGCTCTGCGACGCCTCGGGGCGCGTCCTCTTGCTCGAGCGCGAGGGCGGCCTCGTCGCCTCGATGCGACGGCTCGGCGCCGCCGTCGGCTCCTGCGTCGTGCAGGCCGACGCCCTGCGCCGCGAGCCCTCGGGCCGCCCGCCGCCGCCCTTCGCAGACCAGGCCGCGCTCGCGCTGCTCGTCAACGACCCCGAGCTCGCCCCCGCCCAGCGCTTCTTGCTCCGCGAGCTGGCCGCCTCGCCCTCGGCCGAGTCGACCGCGCTGCTGCTCGACCTCGCCGTGCACCCGCTGCGCTCCGACGCCCTCGAGGGCGACTTCGACGCCGCGCTCGCCGCGCGCAGGGACGGCGCGGCCCACCTCATCGAGGCCCTCTTGCCCTCGTTCGAGGGCATCCGCGGCGTGCTGCGCCGCCCCCCCTTCGGCGCCCTCGCCGACGCCCTCGCCGGCATGGGCGCGGCCGACGCCGCCGGCCCGCTCGCCTCGCGCCTGAACGACCCCGCGCTGCCCTCGCCGGTCACGCGCCGCATCGCCGCCGCGCTCGACGCCCTGGCCACGCCCGCCGAGCGCGACGAGCTCGAGGCCTTCTTCACGCTCAACCGCTGCGCCGCCGACGACGACCCCCCGCTCGCCGCCGCCGTCGTCGTCGCCGCGCGCGCGCTCTTGCGCGTCGGCGGGGCGCGCGCCGACGAGCTCGTCACCTACGCCCTGCACGACCCCCTGACGTCGACGCCCGTGCGCGACGGCCTCCTCGCGCTGCTCGGCGCCGCCCCACCCGCCGCCCCGCCCAAGGCCGCCGAGCGGCCCGGGCGCCCCGGTCAGAGGAACGAAACGCCCACGCTCCAGTAGGGCCAGCCGACCCGCATCGTGAGCGTCGTGTATTGCGAGAAGTGCCAGCGCGCGCCCGCGAAGAGCACCAAATCGACGTCGCGGTCGCGGTAGCAGCGGCCATACCGGTTGCCGAACCTGTCTTCGCAGTAGTCGCCGCGGTCCGAGTAGAAGTTGAGGCTCAACCCCGGCTCGCCGAACACGCTCCAGCTGCGGGTGAGCCAGAAGTTCCACTGCATCACGACGGGTATGATGAAGTGGTTGACGCTGCCACAGTCGCCCCGGCGACAGGCGCGATAATTGAGCCAATCGATGCCGAAGCCGATGCCGACGCTGTTGTTGATGCTCGGCACGAACCCGTTTTCGACGATGGGCACGCGGGCGCGGAACCCGAGGCCGAGGCCGACGTCGCGGTCGGGCGTGTCGAAGGGGCGAATATTGAGGTGGGGCTCGAGCTCCCACGCGTCGGGGTGGTCGCCGGGGCTCTTGATGATGGACTGAGCGGCGGCCGGCCGCGCGGCGAAGAGGCCGAGGGCGACGACAGCGGCGGCCGGGGCGAGGGCAGCGAGGCGGGGGGTCGTGGTTCGGCGCATGAGGCTTGCGTAGCACGGCCGCGGCGGCCTAGGCGAGATGGCCGCAGCTTGAGGCGACGACGCGCACGCGCCGTGGTGGGATCGCGGCGGCCCCCGAGGTGGCGTGTGGGGACCCACATGGCCCCCCGGGTGAGCGCTGCCACCCGGACCGCTCTGGATCGGGGCGGGGTGGTCCGGCGGGAGGTAAGGCGCGTTGGCCGATGGCAGCCATCTTCGAGGCGTGCTCGAGGGACAAAATCTCGCGGTAGGCTTCGCGCCCCCGGTCCATCACCTTTTGCGCACCATCGGCTTCCGACTGCTCGGATTCGGCGCGCTTGCTGGCCGCTTGCGCTTCGGCCGCCGCTCGGCGGGCGTCCGCCTCGTCGAGCTTTCCGGAGGACTGCTCGAGCTCGTTGAGGTTACCCCCCAGCTGCGCCGTCGTGCCGCCGAGCCTCCCGAGACTGCTACTTAGATCGTTGACCCCGCCTTTCGTCTTGGCGAGTAGTTCGACGTCCGTGCTCGTGGTCGCCGCGCCCGCGCCTTGCAAGACGGCGCCGCCCGCCGTGAAGCTCGCCCCGAGAATCGCCCCGGAGCGCAGGTGGTCGGCCTGCTCGCGTAGGTTGTCGGCCTCCTCGTGCCCCTTCTCGAGGGCGAGATTGGCCTCGTCCCGGGCGGCGTCGCGGCCCTCGTCGCGCAAGTCCTCGCCGACCTCGTCCATCATTCGCAGAACTTCCAAGGGCAGGCCAGCGCCGCCCGAAACCGCTCCGATGCTCATGCTCGAACTCCCATGGTGGCGAGCGTCAGGTCGCTCGCCGCTTCGTTGTCAATCGCCTCGGCCAACGACTTTTTCGCCCTCGTGAACGACTTCTCGACCTCCTGCAAAAATTCGACAAACTGCTCCATCTGCTTCATCGCGGCGGCGCGCTCGGCCCGGCCTTGGCGCTCGTCGGCGCGCGCGCCGAGCTCATCGGCCGCGTACTGGTCACGGGCGTAGCCGGTCCCAGCTTGGGCGGCGGTCGCCCCCGCCTGGGTGTAGGTCGCGGCCTTGCCGGCCAGGGCGGCGAACTTCTGCAGTGCGGTCTGGCCGGCGGCGTTGGCGGCCGACCCCCCGATCACGCCGAAGCTTTGCAAGACCCCCGCCCCGCCTGCGGCCAGCGAGAGCCCCATGCCGCCGTAGCGGAAGATCTTCTCGGCGAGGTCGCTGCCTCCGGCGAGTTGGGCCAACTCCTTCGAGAAGCTGGACAGGAGCGTGCCGGCGAGGGCGGCGATCGCGATGAGTGAGGCGCCCCCCGTCACGACGACGGACGCGACGGCCGCCACGACGACGGCGATCTTCGCGATTGCACCGAACTGGTCGAAGAGCTCTCCGAAGAAGCCCTTCTTCTCGGCCGCCTCTTGCGCCTTCTGAATGGCCTCTTGGACCTTTTGGAACATCTCTTCGACTTGCTCCTTTTTTAGCTGAACTTCCTCTTTGCCGAGCTCGATCTGGCCGTCGCGCATCAGGATCTGAATGGCATAGAGGAGGGACAGGTCGTCGGCGGTCTTCAAGAACTCGGCGAGGGCGGCCGGGTCGGCGCCTTCGCGGACCGGGAGGTCGTCGGGCGGCCCTTCGGGTGGCCCCGAACGGTCGACGCTGGGCTCGAACTCGGCCACGTCCGCCCGCGGCGCGCCGACTGCGGTTACGGCAGTCATGGCCCGGCCCCGGCCTCGGCGAGGGAGCGGCCCAGCCACCGGAGGCGTTCGGCGACCTCAGGCTCGCCGGCGTCGTCGTGGCAGCGAGCGAGTGCGAACCACACGCCCGCGTCCGTCGGCGCCAATATGGTAAGGAATTGCAAGATGTTCATGGCCTTCCCCAAGTCGCCCTCCGCGTGACGTTTGACGGCTTGGTTGAACGCGGCGTTGACAACGCCCTGTGAAACGGGGGACATGACTGGCTCCTCTTCGTGGCGCGCACCGCGCTCGCGCCGGCCCCGCCGTGAAGCGCCCGGGGCCTGGCGCCGGCGCTCCGACGAAGGTCTGGCCTGGCCTCGCGCGCAGGGACTTCGTCGAGGCACGTAGCGCCAGGCCCCGGCCGCCTCGCGGCGGAGGTTGGGACGGCGGTCACGGCGCGGGGCGGCGGGTTAGCGGATGTTGCCGATGACCGACTTCTTGGTTTCGTTGTCGAGGTTCATCGCGTTCGAGGCAAATTGCGTAATCTGGTTCCGCTGCTGCATGAGCTTCTGCAGCTCCATCATCACCATTTCGTTGTCGCTGTTGATGCTTTCCAGTGCCTGCTTGACGTTGTCCATGACGCCTTGCGTCTCGGTCGGGTCCAAAATGCAGTCTTGGTCGTCCTGGCCGCGGTTCGGGTTCACCACGGGCTGGCCGTTCGCGTCGAGCTGGGGCGTGCCGTCGGGGGTCCTGAGGTAAGGGTCTCGGTCGGCGCCCGCCATGTTGCCCTGCTGTTGCCCTCGCTCGATGAGAGTGTTGCCGTTGGGGCCGGGAAGAGAAAAGTCTTCGGTGGCATGGTACCCGCCGTAGCTGTCGAGCAGCGTTTCGTACGCGGCCCTCGCCGACGGGTCGCCCGAGTTCTTGCCCAAGAGAGTCATCAGCCGATTGTATTTCTCTTCGGGGAAATGGCCCTGAATCGAGCCGTCGCCTTGCTTCATTTCGCGCAAGAGGCTCATGGCCTCCCGGAGCTCGTCGGCCTTCTTCTGGCGCGCCTCGACGTCGGTCTTGTAGTCGGCCATCTGGCCGTCGATGCTCCCGAGTTGCGAGCGAACATAGTTCATGATGTCTTCGGGCGACATGGTCCGCATGGCGAGCGCGCCGGAGATGCCGACGCCGGTGGTGTTGTACAGGGGGACGGTGGGCGGATTGGAAGGGACGTTGCTGACGGACATGGCTGGAGACTCTCTGTTTAAACCGGTGGACGGGCCGTGGTCGCCCGGGAAAGGTTTCGGCGGGCCGACGCGTCGCTCACCCCGGAGGAAGGCGTGGCCCCCGCGTTGCGAGTCAACCTCGGATGAGAAAAGCGCCGGAATTCGCGGCCGGCTTGAAACGGGGGAGGGGACGACGGGGCCCGACGTCCGGCAAGGCGTCAGCCCGAAAGCTCAGCGAGGCGTCGGGGGCGAGCCCGTTGAGGTGGTCGAAGAATTGGTCGACGATTCTGTCCTGTTCTTGCGCTTCGGCTTTCGACTTTTCTATGAAATGTTTCAGATCGTCTAGCGTGATCATTGGCATGTTTTTCGCTGTTGGTAGTCGTCTCCGCGCCCGGGCCGGGTGCCCTGTCTTCCATCTCGAATCTCGCCCCGGCAGTCATCACCGAGTCGCTGGCGATGCTCTTGCTTGCGCTTTGTAGTTCGCCCGAGGTTCGTTTTCGACGGAACGTCGGCTGGCGTTGCCAGCAGAGTGCGTCGCTGG
Source organism: Polyangiaceae bacterium (assembly GCA_035762175.1). Lineage (GTDB taxonomy): Bacteria > Myxococcota_A > Polyangia > Polyangiales > Polyangiaceae > DASTPP01. The sequence continues at coordinate 24,039 of DASTPP010000077.1, forward strand.
CGAGCCCGGCGGGCGTTGAGTACGTTAATGGGTCTATTCGATTTGGCAACGGGTCGTGGGCGGTTTTTTTGAAAATTGTCCGAATTCGAGGCGTTGAAAAGAAGCGTCGCCGGAGGGGACGAAAGCGCTCGCCCGGCCCCCCCGGCCTGTCCCCGGGCTCGGCCCGACCCCCGGTCGTCTTGCCTTGGTCGCTCTTCCTGTCCTTCCTATCGGGCGCCGGGTTGCCCAGTTGCGCGCTTCGCGTGCTTTTTTTCTTCGGGGCCCCCGCGCCCGGGCGCCGCCCGCGTGCCCCCGGCAATCGGCCGCGTTTTTCCGCCGGAAGCTGGCTCGACGTCGGGCGGGCACGCCCCCCCGCCGCAGACGACCGGCTCGGCCGGCGCGAGCGTGCGGTAGACGATCGTCATGCCCTTGCCGCGTCCGGCGCTGGCGATGGCCGTCACCCAGAGGTCGCCCGGGGCGCGCAGGGTCAGGCGAAGTTGGCCGACGGGGCGGCCGTCTCGGGGCGGCGCGCTGGCACGAGGCAGGGCCACGCGGCGCCAGGCCTGGCCGGGCGGCTGGTGCCAGAGGAGCGCAAAACGGAGGGCGAGGGGCCGCGGTCGCCTCGCTCGAGGAGGTCGGGAGAGCAGCCGGACGTAGCGAAGGGGGCGCCGGCCTTGCCGAAGGAAAGGAGGCCGCAGAGGCGAGCCTCGCCGTCGGCGTAGGTGCCGAAGAAGGTCGTGCCCCGCCACGAGAAGGTGATGTCTCGTGGGGTGAAGAGGCCGCGCGTCTCGTGGCGATGCCGGCGAACCTCACGCCAGCGCTCGCCGGCCCACCGGTAAATGCCGCGGCCGAGGCGCTCGCCCTCGCGGCTGCGATCGAAGGTCATCCAGGCGTCGTCGGGCCAGTGGCCGACCAGCGGGGTCGAAGGTGCCGCGCTCGAGCGCGGGGCGCGCATCGCCCGCGACCGCCGGCGGTGACGGAGGCGCAGGTGGTGCTGGCGGCGGGGCGGGCTCGGCCGGGGCAGGGGAGGGCGCGTGGCGGGCGCGGGTAGAGGGGTCGAACCCGGCAGGGAAAGAGGTGCTCATACTTCCCGGTTCGGCCACCCCGCGCCCCAGTTGCTGGTCCCGAGCATTTTTTTTGTCGGCCCTGCGGCGAGGCCGGGCGAGGGCCCTCGCGGCGTCGGGGTAAACCACGCGCAACCCGCGCCCGCGGTGGCCGAAGGGGTAGGCATGAGCTCCATGGCCGAAGCCCCCACCGTCGAGGCACCCCTCTTCGTCCGTAGTACCGTGTTCGAGGCGCGCGACTGCCGCATCGAGATCGTGTGCGAGGGCGGGAGCGGCCGCGTGGTCGCCGTCGTCGTCGTGGCCCGCGAGGGGGTGGGCGTCGGGCGCGCCGAGCCGCCCCGCCGAGAGGCACAGGGCGGCCGGGCGGGGCGCTAACGTCGCGGGGCCGAGCGGCGGTGGGGCCCGGTGTTCGGGGCGAAGGGCCGAGCAAACATTCCCTCGAACCAAGAAGAGCGACCGACGCTCGACCGGGCCTGCGGTGTCAAGGCGCGCCGAGGTGCCTCGGGGGTGACGGGGACCGGGGGCGAGAGAAAAGTTCGGGTTGTGGAACTTCACCCCCAACGTCTTCTTGGGCGAGGGCACCTTCACGCTGCAGCCCGCCGGCGCGAACGCGGCCCTGAGCCTGTCGCGCTTGCCGGACGGCGACGACACCAACAACAACGGGGTCGACTTCGCGCTCGGGGTCAAGACGCCCGGCGCGCCGAACTCCGCCCCGTAGCGGCCCGACGTCTGCAACGTGCGGCCCCCCGCGGCGCTCTGGTCGGCCCCCGGCGTCGCGAGCGCCGGGCGGCGCGCGGGCCCTCGGGCCGCGGCGCCGCCGGCCGGGACGAGGCGGTGAGAGAACGAGGCCTGCCCCCCGTCCGGGGGCGGGCCCCCGTCGGTTTCACTCTTCGTCGGGCTCGTCGGGCGTCGGGCGGGCCTTGCGGGCGTCGGGCGCGCGGGTGCGCAAGGCCTGCTCGAGGGCGGGGGGCAGCGACGCGCCGGGGGTGAAGCGGCAGCGCATGGGCCGCGCCTCGAGCGGCCGCTCGTCGGAGACGCCGCTGCGGAAGAACCAGCCGTGCTCGAGATCGCTCAGGAAGACGAGGGCGCCCTCTTGCGGGCCCTCGGCGAGGCGGGCGGGGCCGGCGGCGGGCAGGGGCGTCGCCTCGAGCGCGGCGGCGCAGGGCGAGGCGGCGCTGCCGTACAGGACCATGGCCGCCGAGGCGAGGGCGCTGAGGGGGCTGCCGTCGGGCGACTCGATGAGCACGCCGCGGCGGGTGCCGACCTCGGTCGGGGCGACGATCCGGGGCGACTGCGCGCGGTCGGCGGGCGAGCAGGGCCGGTAGTTTCGGACGAGCGCGCCCTGCGTCGGCACGGTCGCGGCGTCGCCCACGATGGGCCCCTCGGCGCGCAGGGCGAAGGCCTGTCCCGAGGAGGGCAGGGGCGCGGGCGGGAAGGTGAAGAGGGCGAGCCTGGGCGAGGCGCCCTGGTACACGAGGCGGACGAGGGCGCTCGAGCCCGACGAAGGGTCGGGGCGGCCGAGCGCGAGGGCGTCCCAGGTTTTGCCGGGCGCCGTCGCGCGCAAGAAGGCCCAAGGGTCGGCGATGCCGAGGGCGAGCGAGCGCCCGTCGACGCGGGCGGCCTCGAGGCTCGCCTCGAACTCGTCGCCGTCGAGCGTCTTGGCGGGCAGGGGCGGCAGGTGCGAGCGCTCGACCTTGCCGCGGGCGTCGACGAAGAAGAGATTGCGCTCGACCTCTTGCGGCACGACGAAGACGCCGCCCGCGCTGATCGAGAGGAGGTCGGGGTCGGCGCGCGCGGCGACGCCGGCGCCGCGGCCCCGCAGGCGAATGGGCCGCAAGAGCGCCTGATCGCGCAGCGTGACGCGGTAGGTCTTGCCCTCGAAGAGGTTCTCCCAGGCGAGCTCGCCGACGCGCTCGGCGTTGCCCGCCGAGGGCGGGGGCAGGTTCAGGCGCAGGGCGACGCCCCCCTCGACCTGGGGCTGGGCGGCCACGAGCATCTGGCCGGCCTGCGGCGTCGGCCCGAGCAGCGTAACCTCTTCGAGGCGCCCGGCGCTCGACGCGGGCGCGTGGACCATGCTGACGCTGCCCCGCGCGGGGTCTTCGGCCAGCACGGCCCAGGCGACCTTGCCCCGGTCGGCCTGCGCGGCGCCCGGCAGCGAGGCGCCGCGCGGCAAGGGCAGCCAGCGCTCGCGGTCGAGCCGGCAGGTGAGCGGCGGCGGGGGCAGGGGCAAGGGCGGCGTCGCCACCTCGCTTGGCGCCTCGCGGCCGGCCTTGGGCGTCGCGCCCCAGCCGACGCGTGCGACGTCGCCGCCGACGACGCAGCCGCCCGGCCCGCAGACCACGGGGTGCGCGCACTCGTCGCGCTTTCCGGGGCAGGCGAGCGTCGCGACCGGCCCGAGCGCCGCCCAGTGCTGGCCGCCGTCGAGCGTCTCGAAGGCGCCCTCGCCGTCGACCGCGAGGGCGAAGCGCCCGTAGGCGCCGACGCGCACGACGTCTTCGGGGCCGGGGGGCGCCTGCAGCGTGAGCATGCGGCCGTCGCCGTCGGCGGTGGCGAGCCAGGCGCGGGCGGGGCCCTCCATCACGACCGCGACCGTGTCGTCGTCGCTCACCGAGAGCGAGGCCTTCAGCTCGTCGCCCGCGTCGGCCGGCTGCGCCAGCGGCTCGGCCCCCTCGCGCTTCGCCAGCCCCCAGTCGCGCGCCTGGAAGCTGCGCCCGCCGTCGTCGCTGACGAAGAGCGTCAGCTCGTCGCCCTTGTCGCGGCGGCCGACGAGGTAGGCGCGCGCGCCGCCGGGGCCGAAGGCCATCGCGAGCGGGCGGCCGCGCAGCGAGGGCGCGACGACGGCGCGGAAGGGCGACCCGCCCTCGCCGCCCGCCGCGCGCGCCTCGCCGGACGCCGCCGGCTTCGGGCCGGGCCGCGCCGGCGGGGGCAGCTGCTCCCACGAGGGGAGCCAGAGCGGGGCGTCGGGGTCGCACGAGCGCTTCGCGGCCCGGCGGCAGCCGCCCGTTACGAGCAGCTGGCCCCCGGCCCCGGCGACCACCCGCACGTCGCCCGGCTGCCCCTCGAGCAGCGCCGGCGCGCTCGCCCAGGGGCCCTCGGGCCCGGGCGCGCGCAAGAGCAGCACCGACGAGAGGCCGCCCTCGGTCGGGGCGAGCGAGCAGGCGAGCACCAGCGCGCCCGGCGCGGCGCTCAGCACGAGGTGGGCGCACGCCTCGGTGCCCGGCAGCGGCGCGAGCCGGAGCCGCTCGCCGAGCGGCGCGCGGCCGAGCGACCAGGGCCCCGCCACCCCCTGCGGGGGCGGGCGCAGCGCGAGCGCCTCGCCGCCCACCACCGCGCCGCGCCCCTCGCGCAGGTCGGCCGCGTCGGGCGCGGGCCCGAGCTCGGCCTCGAGCGCGAGGGCCGCCGGCGCCGGCGCCGCCCCGAGCCGGTCGACGGGCCGCCCGGGCCGCCAGCGCAGCGCCCGCTCGACGCCGACGACGCCGACGCCGCCGGACGCTTCGTGAAAAAGACGGAACGCGCCCACCGTCGGCGCGTCGACCGGCGCCCAGGTCGCGCCCCCGTCGCTCGTGGCCGCGAGGCGCTCGGGGTAGGTGAGGGCGAGGCCGACCTGGGGGTCGACGAGCGCGACGTCGGCCACGGCGCCCGGCCCCGGCGCGGCCGGCCGGAACGAGGCCCCCGCGTCGTCGGAGCGCAGGAGCGTGCCCCGGGCGGTGACCGCGAGCAGCGTGCGGCCCTGGGCGTCGGCCCGGACCACGGGCTCGGGCGGCGTGCGCGTGCGCAAGAAGGGCCCGAGCGGCGAGTCGGCCTCGTACAGCGAGCCCTTGTGGCCGACGAAGAGCCACGAGCCGCCGGCGCCGCGCGAGGCGGCGACCAGATCTTGGTCGGCGAGCTCGCCGGCCGCCTCGGCCTGCCGGCTGCCCTCGTGCCAGAGCCAGCGCTCGCCCCGCGCGCCGAAGAGAAGCTGCCTGCCCTCGCCGAGCGGCACGCGGCCCGAGAGGCGCGCGGGGCGGGCGGGCAGGTAGGCCCAGCGGGCGTTCGCCGAGGTCGGGGCGGCCGTGCGCGGGGCCCAGGGCGCGGGGGCGGCCACCGGGCGCCCTTCGCCGGGGGCGCCGCCGCACCCCACGCCGAGGGCCACCACCGCCCAAGCACAAGCTCGTCGCCCGAACCTCGCCATGACTGCCGAACCGGCGCCCCGAGGGGCCGGCCTCGGGCGTCAGCCTAGAGAGGGCCGGCGCCGGCGACAAGGCGCGCGCGGCGGCCGGCGCGCGCCCCCGGGCGGGGGGCAGGGGGCGAGGCGTTTTTCTGAAAAATGACGAAATACGGCCCGGCGGTGGGGGCGCGCCGGGCCCCCTTCGGGGCGCCCAGCTCGCTTGCGCGGCCGGGGGCGGGGCGATAGGGTCGAGATCGCTTCGCGGTGAATCGAAGCGCGGCCATGGCTTCTCCTTGCGACGGTACGCGGCGACCCCGAACGAGCGCACGAGGCGTGCGGCTCGGGGCGGGCGCGCTCGTGGTGGGGGTGACCTTCGGGGCGCCCTGGCTCGCCGCGTCCGGGGGCTGCTCGTTCCCAGAGTATTCGTTCGAGCCGGGCGGGGGCGCGGGGCGGGCGGGCGAGGGGGGCGCCGCGGGCGCGGGGCAGGCGGGCGCTCCGGCGGCCGGGGCGGCGGGGGCCGGGCCGGCGGGCGCCTCGGGGGCGGGCGGCGCGGGCGGGGGCGCGGGGGCGGCGCCGGGCGCCCTGGTCGCGAGCGGGCAGCGCAACGTCGGGGGCATGGTCGCCCGCGCGTCGACGCTCTTCTGGGTGGTGAAGGGCAGCGAGGCCGAGGGCTTCCGCGACGGCAAGGTGCTCGCGTGCCCGACGGCGGGCTGCCCCGCGACGGGCCCCGTCGTGCTCGCCGAGGGGCAGGGCGGGCCCGAGTTCGTCGAGCTCGCCGACGACAACTTCGTCCGGCTGCTCGGCGAGAACGAAGAAAAGTACATCTACTGGACGAACTCGAGCGGCGGCGAGGTGATGCGCTGCCTCAAGACGGGCTGCGGCGCCGGCGGGCCCACGCGCCTCGCGCTCGGGCAGGCGGGCCCGGCGGGCGTGCGGGCGAGCGCGAGCCTGCCCTTCGACGGCGCCGCGGGGGCCGGGGGCGGGGGCGTGCCGGTCGTGTTCTGGGTGAACGCCGACGCGGGCGCGCTGCTCTCGTGCCCCGCCGACGGCTGCGGCGCCGAGGCCCCGGCGGTGCTCGCCGTGGGGCTCTCGCGGCCGCGCCAGCTCGTCAGCGGCGACCAGTTCGTCTACTGGCTCGACGGGGTCGAGGGCGGCCGGCTCTACAAGCGCCTGAAGGGCCCCTCGGCCCTGCCCGTCGCCCAGTCGCCGCCGCTCGCGACGCCGACGCGCTTCACCCTCGCCGACAGCCAGCTCTTCGCGGTCGACCGGGGCTCGGCCGCGAGCCAGTACGCCGACGGCAAGATCGTCTGGGCCGACCCCGCGGCCGACGAGCAAGACGTCTTCGTCGACGGCCAGAAGAACCTCTTCGCGGTCGTCGCCGACGACGCCGGCGCCAACGCCAACATCTATTGGAACGCCGACGGCGCCTTGCTCTATTGCGCCTCCGGCCGCCGCTGCGCCGGCGGCCCGAGGGTGCTCGCGACGGGCGTCGGCGACGGCGACCTCGCCTACGACGGCCGCGACCTCTTCTTCGTCGCCGGCGACGAGATCCGCCGGGTGCCGCGGCCGTAGGGGCGCCGGCGGGCCCCCGCCGAACGCCCGGAGGGGCACCTGACGACGGCCCGCCCGCTCAGCGCGCGCGGCGCAGCGTGAGAATGACCACCTCGGGGGCGGCGCCGAGCCGCACCGGCGGCCCCGTGATGCCGAGGCCGGCGTGCACGTACAGGCTCGAGTCGCCCTTGCGGTAGACGCCGTAGGAGAAGGGGTGGCGCAGGCGCGAGAGGTTGAAGCGGCGGGTCAGGAAGGGCACGGCCACCTGCCCCGCGTGGGTGTGGCCCGAGAGCACGACGTCGGCGCCGCGCGCGGCCGCCTCGGGGAAGAGGTCGGGGTCGTGGGCGAGCAGCACCGTCGGCACGCCCGGCTCGGGGCGGGCGAGGGCCTGGTCGAGGTCGGCGCGCTTGGTCCACGTGTCGTCGACGCCGGCGACGCGCAGGCGCGCGCCGCCGCGCTCGACGGTGGCCGAGGCGTTGCGCAAGACCTGCAGCCCCTTGCCGCGCAGGAGCGTGATGAGCGGCTCGCCGTCGCCGAAGTAGTCGTGGTTGCCCATCGACGCGAAGACGCCGAGCGGCGCCTCGAGGCCGCCCAGCACCTCGGCGATGTCGTGGTGGAAGGCGGTGCCCGACGTGACGAGGTCGCCCGTGACGGCGACGAGGTCGGGCTTTTCGCGGTTGGCCATGCGCACCCAGCGCTCGCCCGTCGCGCGCGGCATGAAGCCGCCGATGTGCAGGTCGGACAGGTGCGCGATGCGCACGCCCTCGAACGCCTCGGGCAGGTCGCGCACCGGCAGCGTCACCCGCCGCACCACCACCCAGTGCCGGCGCACCCAGACCGCGTACGTCGCGAGCGCCAGGAACGTGCCGTACACCGCGAGGGCGACCGCGCCGAAGGCCGAGCCGCGCGCGAGGCCGAGGGCGACGAAGAGCCCGGTCAGCGGCAGGGCGAGCGCCGAGACGAGCGCGGAGGCGAGCGCCGCACACCAGTGGATGAAGTACGTCTCTTCGGTGAGCACCCGCCGCCAGAAGCCGCGGGGGCTGTCCCAGACGATGGGCCGGACGCGGCCGCGGAAGAGCAGCACCGCCACCATCGCCAGCCCCGCGCCCCAGAGCCAGGGCAGCCCCACGCCGAGCCGGCGCAGCGCTTCGCCCCAGGCGAGGGCGACCGGCACATGCGTGGCGAAGGTGAGGCGGAAGAGGAACTTAAAAAAGCCGCCCTCTTCGCGCGGCGAGCGGTTGGGGCGCGCCTTGCGGGCGGCCCGTCGGGGCGGCAGCCCCGCGTCGGTGGGCTGGGGGTTGGCGAGGGTCACGGCGGCGAGCGTCGGGGCGGGGCGCGGCGCGTCGGCCGCTGCGCTGCGTAAAAAGGCGTAGCGCAGGGCCTGAGACCACGCCCGCAGAAAGCGTCCTTCGGGGCCTCCCTTGCACGGCCCGTGCCCCCCGCGGCCCCGCCCCTCGGAACGCTCGGCCCGTTCAGTAGCCATCGGGCAGGCGCTCGGCGGGGCCCTCGAGCACCAGGCCGTCGTCGAGCGCGACGCGCACCAGGCCCTCGCCCGCCCAGACCGCCAGGATGTTGCCCTCGACCCACTCGGGCAGCGGCACCCGGAGCCAGCCCGCCGCGGTGCGCCGCAGGAGGCGCCCCGCCTCGCCCCCGGCCCAGGTGCCCTCGACCTCGGAGGCGGCGACGCAGACCAGATCGCGCGTCGTCTGCACGGGCTCGAGCTTCGCCTCGAAGCGCGGCGAGAGCGAGAGGGCGTGCCCCCCCTGGCCGACCACGTACGCGCCCCCCGCGGGCGCCGGGCAGAGGGCGCCGAGGTTGCCGGTGCGGGCCCACGAGACCGGCTCGGTGAACTCGCGGGTGACGGCGACGAGCTGCCCGCCCTCGCCGCAGAGCAGAAGGTCGCCCGAGCCGAGGCGCGCGACGGCGCACAGGCCCGGGTGCGCCTCGAGGGTCTGCAAGATCATCGTCCGGTGCGTCGGCAGGCGGCCGAGCAGCGACCCGCCGCCCGCGCGCTCGCCGAGCACGACGAACTCGTCGGGGTGCAGCACCACGTCGAGCCAGGTGAGCGAGGGGTCGGGCGAGAGCAGCTTCGTCGCGACGCCGGCGGCGGAGATGCGGGCGATGAGGCCCTGCTCGCCCACCACGAGCGCCTGCTCGGGCGAAGGGCAGCGCAGCCCGCGCGCGGCCCCGAGGTCGAGCGAGCGCTCGACGGGCGCCGGGGCCCAGCGGCCGGCGCCCAGGCGGTAGAGCTGCGCCTGCACGAGGGCGAGGACCGTGCGCCCGTCGGGCGAGAAGGCGACGAGGCGCGCGGGCCCGGGCAGCGTCGCGGGCCCGAGCGACTGCCAGGGCAAGGGCTCGCTCGCCGGGGGGGCGGGCTCGGGCGCGGGCGCGGGGATGGGCGCGGGCGCGGGGGTCGCCGGCAGGATCTCGTAGGAGATGCGGTAGGGCTCGAGCTCGTCGGGGCGGAAGGTCGACTCGGGGTCTTCGGCCTCGCGCAGGACGGGCTCGACGGCCTCCCAGAAGGCTTCGACGCCGGGGTGCCGGTCGTGCGGCTGGGCCTGCAGGGCGCGCGCGAGCTCGCGGTCGAGCGCCGCGACGAGCTCGGGGCGCTCGCCGAGCGAGGGGGGCAGCCGCGCGGCGAGCGGCGCGAGCTGGGGGCGGGGCGCGGTGAGCAGGCGGGGCAGCACCTGGAAGGCCGACTCGCCCGCGGGCACGGGGAAGCCCGGCGCGCCCGAGAGCGCCTCGTAGAGCGTCAGCGCGAGCGAGAAGACGTCGGTCGGCGGGCCGACGCGGGGGTTGCCCGTCTCGTACTGCTCGGGCGGGGCGTAGCCGACGCTGGCGCCGGCGAGGTTCACGGTGCCGAGGGGCGAGTCGTCGAAGCGCTTGACGAGGCCGAAGTCGGTGACCTTGACGACGTCGTAGCCGCCCTCGCGGGCGACGATGAGGTTCGAGGGCTTGAGGTCGCGGTGCACGATGCGCGCGCGGTGCAGCCGCGCGAGCGCCCCGGCCACCTGCCGGAAGAGCCGCCGCACCCGCGAGATCGGCAGCCCCCGCCCGCCCGAGCGGGCGATGAGCGAGGCGAGCGTCTCGCCGTCGACGTACTCGAGCACCATGAAGGGCAGGGCGACCGGCTCGCCGCGCGGCGGGCTCAGGTAGACCACGCCGTGGTCGTAGAGCCGCACGATGTTCGGGCTCGGCGCCGCCAGGCCCCCGAGCTTGCGCAGCACGTCGGCCTCGCCCAAGAAGCGCCGCAGCGCGTCGGTGCCCATGCCCTCGGGGCGCAAGACCTTCAGCACGACCCAGAAGCCGTCGGGCTCGTCGTAGTGGGCGCGAAAGACCCAGCCCTGGCCCCCCTCGCCGATGAGCGCCGCGGCGTAGTAGCGCGTGCCCTCGGGCCCCTCGACGACGGTCTGCGTGAGCGCTTGGACGAGCCAGGGCGGGGGGCCGGTGTCGGACATCGGGCGAGGGCGGCCAGCATGGCCCGGTTTGCGGCGGCAGGAAAGCGCGGCGGCGTCCGGGGCGCCCCCCTTGCCGCCGGCGCGGCGCGGGGCAAAAAGGGGCCCGGCCCATGGCGCACACGACCCCTCTCCGCAACGAGCCCCCGGCGCCCGGCGCGCTCGGCGGGGGCGAGGTGCTCGGGGGGCGCTTTCTTTTGCGCGCGCGCCTCGGCCGCGGCGGCTTCGGCGAGGTGTGGCGGGCGAGCGAGCTCTTGCCCGACGGCAGCCCCGTGCGCGACGTCGCCCTCAAGCTCTTCTCGCCCGGGCGCTCGGGGGCCGAGTGGGCGCACGAGGCGAAGGTGCTCGCCTCGCTGCGCCACCCCGCGCTCGTCACCGTCTACTCGGCCGGCGTGCTCGAGGGCGGCGAGCCGACCCCCTTCGTCGCGATGGAGCTCTCGGAGGGCCGCTCGCTCGGCGACGCCATCTTCGCGCGCGGCCCGGTGCCCTGGCGCCGCGCGCTCGCCTTCACGCGCGAGCTCGCCCACGCGCTCGACGCCATCCACGCCGCGGGCATCGTGCACCTCGATCTGAAGCCGGCGAACGTGCTCGTGGGCGCCGACGGCGCGGTCAAGCTCGTCGACTTCGGCATCGCGCGGCGCTGGGGCCACGGCCCCCCGCGGGCGCCCGCCCGCCCGCCGACGGGCGCGGGCGACCCGCTCGGCACCGCCGCGCTCGTCGCCCAGCACCCGGGGCTCGCCGACGCCGGCACCGCCCCGCCGCGCGCGCCGAGCTGGCCGCCCTCGGTGGTCGGCACGCCCGGCTTCATGGCGCCCGAGGTGCTCGAGGGCCGCGAGGCGGCGCCCGCGGCCGACGCCTACGCGCTCGGCGTCTGCCTCTACACGCTGCTGACGGCGCGCCTGCCGCAGCGCGCGCGCCCGGTGCCCGCGGGCGGCGCCGACGCGTCCGAGATCGAGGCCTGGCGCGCCGAGCTGCGCGCCTCGACCGTCGCCGGCGACCTCGCGCCGCTCGCCGACCTGCCCGCGCCCCCGGCCCTCGTCGCGCTCGCCGAGCGGCTGCTCGCGCTCGACCCGCTCCTGCGCCCGCCGCCCGGCGCGCTCGGGCGCGCGCTCGACGAGGCCTGGCGCCGGCCCTACGGCGTGCCCGGCCAGCCCTACCTCGGGCTGACCGCCTACAACGAGCGCTGCGAGGGCTTTCTCTTCGGGCGCGACGACGCCTCCGCGCGCCTCGCCGGCGAGCTCGCGCTGCGGCCGATGCTCGTCTTGCAGGGCGCGAGCGGCTCGGGCAAGTCGTCGCTCGCGGTCGCCGGCGTCGTGCCCGCGCTCGCCCGCGCCTTCGTCGACGGCTGCGACGACTGGCAGCCGCTCGTCGTGCGGCCCGGCCACGACCTGAAGGGCGCCCTCGCCCGCGCGCGCCAGGGCCGCGTCGGCCTCGTCGTCGTGCTCGACCAGCTCGAAGAGCTCGTCACGCGCCACGAGCCCGACGCCCTGCCCCGGCTCGCCGACGCGCTCGCCCCCTGCCTCGGCGACGGGCGCTCGCCCCAGCGCGGCCTGCGCGTGCTCTGCACCCTGCGCGAAGACTTCACGACGCGCGTCTGCTCGCTGCCCCTGCTCGGCCCGCTCTGGCAAGAGGCGCTGCGCTTCGTGCCCCCGCCCTCGGCCGCCTCGGCCGACGAGATGGTCACCGCCCCGGCCGCGCTCGCCGGCGTGCGCGTCGAGGGCGAGCGCGTCGTCGTCGACGACGTGACGCGCGAGCTGCGCTCGGGCGAGGGCCGCCTGCCGCTCGTCTCGTTCGCCCTCTCCGAGTGGTGGGCCACCCGCCAGGGCGGGCGCCTCTCGGCCGACTCGTGGCGCGCCATCGGCGGCGTCGCCGGCGCCCTCTCGCGCCACGCCGACGCCGTGCTCGCCGCGCTCGGCCCCGAGGCCCGCGCCGCCGCGCGCGACCTGTTCCTGCGCCTCGTCAACCCCGACGGCACCCGCGCCCGCGTCGCCGAGGCCGCCCTGCGCGAGCGCGGCCCCGCCCACGCCGCCGCCATCGCCGCCTTCTCGCAGGCGCGCCTGCTCTCGACCGACGAGTCGGGCGCGCTCACCCTCTCGCACGAGGCCCTCTCCTCGGCCTGGGCCACCCTGCGCGCGTGGCTCGACGACGAGCGGGTCGAGCGCGCCGAGGCCGCCGCGCTCGCCGACGCCGCCGCGCTCTGGCGCCGCGAGGCCGGCGAGGCCAAGGGCGACCTCCTGCTGCGCGGCCTGCGCCTCGAGCGCGCCCGCGAGCTCGCCAAGGGCCGCCCCGACCTCGCCCCCGACTTCGCCGACCTCGTCGACGCCTCCGCCCGCAAGGCCCGCCGCGAGGCCCTCGCCAAGAACGCCCTGCTCGCCGTCGCCCTCGCCGCGCTCGTCGGCGGCCCCGGCCTCTACCTCGAGATCCAGGGCGCCCGCGACCGCGACGTGAAGGTGCGCAACGACCACCTCAAAGAGCTCAAGGCCAAGTACGACGACGTCGTGGCCGACCGGCGCCGCCTCGCCGAAGAGCACGAGCGCAAGCTCGCCGAGCTCGACGCCACCCGCGGCCTCGCCCGCGCCCGCACCGACGACCTCAAGCGGCTCGAGGCCGAGCACCGCGCCGAGCTCTTCAAGCGCTTCGCCGCCGACTCGCCCGAGCAGAAGGCCGCCCACTTCCTCCAGCTCTGGGAGCACGCCTGGAACCTGCACGACGAGGCCCGCCTCGTCACCTTCTACGCCCCGCAGGTGCGCTGGTTCGACTTCCAGGGCGAGCGCGCCGACCTCGCCCGCGCCCTCGCCGCCCGCTGGCACAAAGACCCCGCCGAGCGAATGCTCGTCGGCGAGCTCAGCGTCACCGCCTCCCCCACCGGCGGCGGCCGCCTCGCCGTGCGCATGACGCGCGACGAGCGCTTCGAGGGCCGCTCGACGCTCGCCGTCATCAACCTCGTCCTGCGCGGCGAAGACGGCAGCGATCTGCAGATCGAGAGCGCCACCGTCGAGCGCGTCATCGCCCAGGGCCGCCCCCTCGGCTGCCCGCGCTGAGCGCGCGGCGCCATCCTCACAAGGCCCACGCGCGGGCCCTTGCAACGCCCCCGCGCTTGCGTTGTCATGCGTCGCGCGCGGCCGCCCGAGCTAAGCGGCTGACCACGCCACGTTCGCGTCACGAGGTCTGACCATGCCGCACATTTCGCGGGCGCCCTCGCTTTGGGCCCTCGCCATCGCGTTCGCGTTCGCGGGCGCCTGCGCCCTGCAGTCGACCGGCACGGGCGGGTCGGTCACGTCGCCCGAGACCGAGAGCGGCACGGGCGGCTCGCCCGACGCGGGCGGCGCGGGCTCGGGCGCCCCCTCGGGCGAGGCCGGCTCGGCCCCCGCGGGCCCGGGCGGCGGGGGCGGCGCGGCCGGCGGCCCCCAGCAAGGCGGGGGCGGCGCGGGCGGCGGCCCGGCCGGCAGCGGCGGCGCGGCCGGCGCGGCGCCCACCTGCGGGCCGCTGCCGCGCGAGTCGGCGAGCCCCGTGGTGTGCGACAAGAAAGATTCATGCCCTCGCAACGACCCGCCCGCTCCCTGCGCCGCGCCGAGCGAAGGCGGCGACGAGGTTTGCACCTTCCTGTGCACGGGCGAAGGCAGCTGCAAAGACGTGCTGCTCGACTGCTCGGCGACGGTCGACTGCCGCGTCATCTGCTCGGGCAAGAGCTCGTGCGATAACGCGACGGTGCGCTGCGGCTCGGGCGCCTGCGAGGTCGTCTGCAATGGCCTCGAGGGGGCCTGCAACAACGACTTCGCGGTCGAGTGCAACGGCACGAGCAACGACTGCACGGTCTGCGGCGCCGAGGCCACCATCCAGGGCTGCCCCGCCTCGCCCGGCGCCTGCGCCTGCGGCCCCAGCGACCAGTGCTCGCTCTGAACCCCGAACGCTGACGTCGCTGCGCCTTCGGGCGACGGGCGGCCCCGCCGACGACGTCCAGAGGGCGGGGCCCCCGCTGTTTGAGCCTCCCGTCAGGGTGGCGAGTTCGGGGTGCCCGGCGGACGTCGTCGGCGGGGCCGCCCGTC